>CAYLYP010000087.1:0-13299 GCA_964387795.1 uncultured Bacteroidales bacterium | reverse complement strand
TGATAAAGTTATTGATTATAATCAGACAGCCGTTTCGGATTATAAAGAAAAGTTCCATGTAATCTTTGATACAGTAGGAATCATTCCATATCGAAAGATTAATAAAATGCTTGAAACCTATGGCTGTTTTATTAGTACATATCCATCACCAGGACTTGTATTCCGCCAGAGCCTTAATGGTTTTTTGTTCAAACGGGCATGGATTATCATGACTCATCCATCTGGTTCTGATCTGGAGGTGCTTGGAAATATGATGAAACAAAATCAACTTATCCCTCATATAGAAAAAGTTTACCCGTTGAATGAAATCCAGGAAGCCCATAAGCATCTTGAAACTCATAGGGTAAAAGGGAAACTCGTTGTTTTAATTGACGACTAATCAATTTTTTTGCCAGCATCCTGCCTTAAAAATCCTATCCTTTTAATAAGGACATATTGGGGAACAAGGTGAAAAAAACCATTATTTTTTTCATCTGTTATATATGATCACCCAAAACAAGAACAGCATCTCTGGATGCTGTTCTTGTTTTGATGAATAATTTTAAAAAGCTTTAGCTATTAGCATTTATAAAACTAAATAAATCTCAAATCATTTGGATTCTAATTGAGATACTACCGAAAAAACCCCGTGTTTAATATTACAACTATTTCATTATAAATATCCTTACACATTTATTAGAATAACAAGTTCAAATATTTTTTCTTTTTTAATATATTTCAAAAGATTTTTGAGTAATTTCGTTTTTATACTGATACCTCCATCCATTCATGAGTAAACTTATGCAATTAAAAGAATTTATTTGGGAATGGAACACATGTGCTAATGAGAATTGCAAATAAGCTCATTTCATATCGGAAGCATAAAAATAACTTTAATTGAACGATAAATTCAAATAAACAATTATTTTTGGTATCAGAACCAGGTATAGTTTTTAATAAAAAAAGGATGCTGCGAATATTCAACTATCTGAAACAAAATTACCCCGAATCATTGGCAACTGCAATGGTACAGGAAGACCTTGACCTACTAAAACAAAACTTTATTAAGCACCAACTGCCTCTTCCCGAAAGCGATGACTTCTGGATTGAATACTTTATCCATGACGGCCTGGCATTTAATGGGTGCCTTCTATTCTCTGTCAAAATGGATGCATTATGGGAACATGGTTTTTCATTACCCGACTTATTGACTGAAAATATTCAATACCACTCAAAATATCATTTATTTGAACATTATAGCCCAGGGATGATATTTATTGGCCGTAATGATGAGGAAGTCATTGTTTACAATTCAAAAACTGAAATTTTTTCTTTACTTGCACGTGAAGACCTTATGCCCTATTATGAAAGCAAAGACAGGGCTGAGATTATTTGTCATGGAATGTATATGAATATTGAACAATTGCAGTAACCTGATATTTATAATTACAAGAATGAAACGAATATGTTTGCAAATTAAAAACAATCACAAACACAAATAAAAATAGCAAACATGAAGCTCCATCCAACTTTAAACAAACAAACTATTAAAGAATGAATAAAGAATTCAACTGGAATGAATATTCCGAGATTGCTGATTTATTAAATGCTCAATACCCGGATACAGATTTAGTCAATATTACTGAAAAAGAAGTAGAGGAGATGGTTAACAAATTGCCCGGCTTTGCGCAAAAAGGCACACCTCCTCCCAAAGATATAATACAAGCAATTATTTATTCATGGATTAGCTTATCTGATGTTGATGATAGAGGTGATTCAAAATGGGATGCACATGTTTAAATTGCATGAGAGGACAGATAATAAAAATTGAAAACATTGAAAAATAACCCTCTATAGACAAGAACAGTAAGCTATAATTCTGCATTATAAAAAAGCATTTCAGGTTAAGCCTGCAAATAGGCTTTTATAAGAACAAACATGACTACTTTTTGAAATCAGGGATGATTCTTTACATTGTCTCCCAAAGATTTTTGTTACTTTAGCTTAAATTTTCATCAAACCCTAATAGGGCTGTGAATCAATCTATTAAAATATTAACATTCAAAAAACTGTCCAATGATAACAGAGCAATTGATAAATCCCCGCAGTATCGTTGTGGTGGGCGGATCAAATGATATCACCAAGCCAGGTGGAAAAATCCTTAAAAACCTTATTGATGGGAATTTTGAGGGGAAGCTTTTTGTTACAAATTTAAAAGAGAGCGAAGTACAGGGCATAAAAAGCTATTCAAATCCTCAGGACCTTCCCCAGGTTGATTTAGCGATTATTGCCATTGCCGCCCGTTTTGTTCCTGAAACAGTTGATATACTTGCACATCAAAAACAGACCCGGGCATTTATTATCCTCTCTGCAGGTTTTAGCGAAGAGAGTGCAGAAGGGGCAAAACTTGAAAAACAAATTGTTGATACAATTAATAGTGTAGGAGGTTCACTTATTGGCCCAAACTGTGTTGGTATCTTAACCCCTACCCATCATAGTATATTCACCTATCCAATACCAAAATTAGATCCTAAAGGATGTGATTTCATTAGTGGTTCAGGGGCAACAGCCTGTTTTATCATGGAAGCAGGCATTCCTAAAGGGCTCACTTTTGCAAATGTCTTTTCTGTTGGAAATAGCGCCCAGATGGGTGTTGAAGAGATCCTTCAATATATGGACGAAACATACAATCCGGAACATTCCAGTGATGTGAAAATCCTTTATATTGAAACCATATCAAAACCTGAAAAGTTATTAAAACACGCATCTTCATTGATAAGGAAAGGATGCAGAATAGCGGCCATTAAAGCAGGTTCATCCGATGCAGGAAGCAGGGCTGCTTCTTCTCATACAGGAGCCCTTGCAAGCAGTGATGTTGCTGTGGATGCACTTTTCAGAAAAGCAGGTATTGTAAGATGTTACGGGCGCGAAGAATTAATCAGTGTTGCTTCAGTGTTTATGTATCCCGAACTCAAAGGGAAAAACATTGCAATCATCACCCATGCTGGAGGACCTGCAGTTATGCTTACAGATGCACTCTCAAATGGTGGGCTTGAAATCCCTCATATTGAAGGACCTGAAGCAAAAGAATTGCTCACCAAACTCTTTCCGGGCTCTTCTGTAGCCAATCCCATTGACTTTCTTGCTACCGGGACTCCAGAGCAGCTAGGTATAATCATTGATTATGTGGACAAGAAATTTGATAACATTGACGCGATGGCTGTTATCTTTGGGACTCCAGGGCTTTTCCCGCTATTTGATGTATATGAAGTACTTGACCAAAAGATGCGCACTGCACGTAAGCCAATCTATCCAATACTTCCATCTACACTAACTGCACGGGAAGAAGTTGAAGTATTCCTTTCTAAAGGTTGGATAAACTTCCCTGATGAAGTAGTTTTAGGAAGGGCACTGTCAAAAGTGTATCATACACCAAAACCTGTCCCTGAGCACATTGACCTCCCCGATATTGATATTAAGAAAATCCGAAGTATAATTGATAGTTCAGGGCAGGGATACCTTCCTCCCCAAAAGGTTCAGGAATTATTGGATGCAGCAGGCATTCACAGGGCAGGTGAAGCAGTAGTTAAAACTGCTGAAGAAGCTGTTGTCGCAGCAGAGAAATTAGGCATGCCGGTAGTAATGAAAGTTGTAGGGCCGGTTCATAAATCAGATGTGGGAGGCGTGGTGCTAAATGTTAAAGAAGCAAGCCAGGTGCGTTCTGAATTTGAAAGAATGATAAAAATAAAGGATACTACTGCAATATTAATCCAGCCCATGCTAAGCGGAATGGAATTATTTGCCGGTGCAAAAAAAGAAGATAAATTCGGGCACATGATATTATGCGGGATGGGAGGAATTTTTATTGAGGTGCTAAAAGATGTTTCGGCTGCACTCTCACCAATCAGCAAAGATGAAGCATTAAAAATGATTTATAGCCTTAAAAGCTTCAAAATACTAGAAGGCGTTAGAGGACAGGAAGGCATTAATATTGATATGTTTGCTGAAAACCTTGTCAGGCTCTCTGCCCTCCTTGATGCAGCCCCTGAAATATTTGAAATGGACCTTAACCCATTATTAGGTTCCAAAAAACAAGTAGTGGCTGTTGATGCCCGTATCAATATTGTAAAACAATAAAATAATCCCAATACAATGAAACGCAAGGACTTTATTTTAATTCTTGGGATTATAGCGCTCTTCGCCCCATTCTTCATCTCTCCTGGTTTATTAAGTTTTTATAAACAATTCAACTTAGAGCATGGGATGATTATGAGTTTCATTAAGTTTGCCATATTGGCAACTCTTGGTGAAGTAATCGGTTTAAGGATTAAAACCGGCAATTATAATCAAAAGGGATTTGGAATCATCCCCAGGGCAATTGTCTGGGGTGTTCTTGGCTTAACAATACAAATGTCTTTCATCATTTTCCCTACAGGGGCGCCCAGATTCCTGGAATATCTTGGTATGGAAGGAGCAAGCCAGGCTTTATCGCTTCAAGGCTTACCCTGGCAAAAAATCCTTACGGCATTCATTGTCAGTGCTACTATGAACACAATTTTTGCTCCTGTAATGATGACAATACACAAAATCACTGACATCCATATTGAAAGAAATGGCGGGACAATAAGTGGTTTGTTTAAGCCTATACAAATGGGGGACATCATGGCATCAATAAACTGGAAAGTTCAGTGGGGTTTTGTGTTCAAGAAAACAATCCCCTTTTTCTGGATACCTGCCCATACCATAACATTTCTGCTACCTCCTGAATACAGGGTATTGTTTGCTGCTATCCTGGGCATTGTACTGGGCATATTACTTGCAATGGCTGCTGTGATGGGAAAGAACAAATAGTATTGTTTCACATTATAACAAAAAAGCCTCAACCTTTGTTGAGGCTTTTTTGTTATTGCAGGCCTAAAACTTCTGATATTTCAATACCCTGAGGCAAAACCTTTACCCGAAGGGGAATTACTTCTACTCCTGATTTCATAGCCTTTGCAAAGCCATTGGCATATTCAGGGTCAATATGTGAAGCAGGGGAAAAGCTACTCACATCCATACGCTGAACAACATATAGCATCACTGCCCTGAAACCCTTTTCTTTTGCCCGTATCAGCCCTTTAAGGTGCTTTAAACCCCTTGTTGTAACTGCATCAGGAAACATGGCTACTTCACCTTCCCTTAGAGTTACATTTTTCACCTCTGCGAAACATTGTTCTTTTGAATTCGATAAAAAAAGATCAAAGCGGCTATCCTCAAATTTCACCTCTCTTTTAATAAGATCATAGCCCTCCAGTCCTGGGATCAGTCCAGCCTTTATCCACTGATATGCAATAAGGTTAGGAATAAGCGTATTGATACCTACCCACAATCCATTGATTAGGATCATTTCCCAGGTATATTGGGTTTTCCTGTCAGGGTCTTTCGCTTTAGATAAAAATACTTCAGCACCTTCCTCCAAACAGCTTTTCATACTCCCTGAATTAGTACAATGGGCTGTAACCACATTCCCATCGTCAAGAAGGATATCAGCCAGAAAACGCTTATACCGCTTAACCAATACCCCGTGAATAAGCGGTTCGGGAAACAAATACATTTGGTATTATTAACAGATGTGATTTTCGAAAAGTTTATTACTTTTTGTCCTTTACATATAGATTTAGCCATTGCAAGGTTTCCCAATGCATGTGCAAAACAGATTCCCTGGCACGATATCCATGACTTTCATGGGGCAGGAGCACCAACCTTACTGTTGCTCCCTGTCCTCTTAAAGCATCATAATAACGTTCGCTTTGCATTGTAAATGTCCCGCTGTTATTATCATCAATTCCATGAATAAGCAAAAGGGGCGTTTTCATCTGATGGGCATAACTAAAAGGAGACATCTTGTAATATACCTCAGGAGATTGCCAATATGTCCTTTCCTCACTTTGAAAGCCAAAAGGTGTAAGCGTCCTGTTATAAGCACCACTCCGGGCAATACCGGCAGCAAACAAATCACAATGACTTAACAGGTTAGCCGTCATAAAGGCACCATAACTATGACCGGAAACTGCAACCCGTGAAGGATCAGCAACCTTCATTTCAACCATTTTATCAATAGCCGAAGAGGCATTGAGTACCAACTGGTCAATAAAGGAGTCATTGGGCTCTGTTTCCCCTTCACCCACGATAGGAAAACTTGCATTATCCAATACAGCATAGCCCTGGGTTGCATAAAATACAACAGAAGACGCCCCCACCCTGATATACGCATTGGGAGAGGTGTTCATCTGACCTGCAGCATCTGCACTTTTAAACTCCTGGGGATATGCCCAAAGGATTAAAGGAAGCGGAGCATCAATACCTGGCCGGAAACCTTCAGGAAGATACAATGTTCCAGACAAGGGTATTCCATCTTCTCGTTGATAGCTTACAATCTGTTTTGAAATATTTTTCAAACCTTCAGATGGGTCTGGCAGGTGTGTTATCTGAGAAAGCTTTTTCTTTTTAAGTTCCCTGAGATAATAATCCGGATGCTGGTTTTGGGATTCCATCCTTGTAATCAATACCCCTTTGTCAGGATCAAGTAACCTTACAAGATATTCATAATAAGGATCTTCGGATTGCCATATTCTTTTTGTTTTCAAATCCCTGATTTCAAACTCATCAACAAATGGGCGGTTCCCTTTTGGGGAAGCCCCATTCCCTGAAAGGAACAGCTTACTGCCCTTTTTATCAAACATTAGCACTGACTGTCCATTCTCATTGATACGGGTAATAAAACGACCGGGGTCATTATACCTGTCTTCTGAAGAACGGTCGAAAATCACCCTTTTAGATTGTGAAGAATCAGAGGGATTGAAAAAACTCGTAATCTGTTTTCTATCCTTCCACCATGATTCTGTAATAATTGCATTCTGGTCTGTTCCCCATTGGATTCCTGAAAACCTTAAATTAAGCTTTAAACCGGCAGTTGGTGCACCAGTAAAAGGGGTTGCCAGAAAAAATAACTGATCCCTGTATTCAGATTTTATAGCAGGATCACCTTCATCCAATGCCTCAACCCAACATAATGTTGAGGGTGCATCATTACGCCAGTCAAAGTTTCGGGGACCTTTCTGAACAGCTCCTGCTCCCTGGGGAATATTATCAGTAAGAGGGATTTCTGAAATGACTTTTATCAGTTTTCCTTCAATATCCCACACTTCAATTCTTTCAGGAAAGCGGTAAAATGGAACGATATATGAAAATGGTTTCTCTATCCTGCTGACAAGAATATATTTCCCATCCGGCGAAGGGCTGAACGATCCTAAAATCCCTTTGTCAACAATATCATGTTGTTGTCCAGAAACATCAACAAGCTTCAACTGGCTTACAGTAAAATATTCGAACAGGGCTTCATCATAAGGGTTTTTAAGCAAATCCTGAAAAGTCCTGCTTGCTGCTTTTTTACCCATATTCTCCTGTATCACTGGCCCGGATGCCATTTTGGGCTTCTGTGGAAGATTTCCCCTTGCAGGATCTATTATAGAATAAATCAATTGATGGGTATTTGATATCCAATGGTAAGCATCCCCAATTGCATTGTTCACCACAGCCCCGGAAAGCTTTGTTGCTCTTGTACTTGCTATTTCCAAAACCCATAACTCGATACCTCTGTCAGTAGTGTTTAAAAATGCAAGGTATTTCCCATCCGAAGACCATTTCAGTTTATTGATTTTGGGGGTTTCAGGTAAGCCTTCAACGGCCTTTTGTAAAGTACCGGAGACATCCATCACTTCTAAACCTGAATGAAAACTCTCTTTGGAAGGCCCATTTGTTAGTGGGTTTATCCTTAGCCCACCAAGCCTTACTTCTTCAGCTGCCATCTCTTCAAGGGAAGGCAAACCCCTGTTCTCTCCAAGAACAATGCTTGCACCATCAGGGCTAATGTATATGGAAGGAGTAGATGGGGCATCCACAAGCTTAATTATTTCTTCGGGAGGCAGCTTATATGAAGGGCCATCCTGTGCATCTAGTGAATTGCTAAAAACCATACCTGTCATCCCTAAGGTGAAAATTAATAAATACTTCTTCATTGATCATTGTTTTGTTTAATGACTATTGTATATCATCACTTTCATTATTTCATTTTCTTAGCAGCCCAAAAAAGCAGTTTTTCTTTTAAAAGATCTTCTTTAACGGGCTTTGAAATATAATCATCCATCCCCTGAGAGATAAAATAATCAGCATCTCCCTCCAGGGCATTTGCTGTTAACGCAACTACCGGTGGAAGATTGTCATGTCTTTTTCTCAGTTCTTTTACTGCTGTTAGTCCATCCATCACAGGCATTTGAATATCCATTAATATCAGGTCGAAAGCTTCCTTTTCAAAGGCTTCCAGGCCTAATTGGCCATTTTGGGCAATAACTGACTTACAGCCCATTGATTCAAGCATCATTGAAATTACTTTATAATTCAGGAACCTGTCTTCAACTACAAGAACATTCATCCCATTAAGGATTTGATGCGAAGATACAAAATCTTCTTTCTCCACCCTGTCTTGTTCCGATAAAACCAAGCTTCCTGTAAATGTAAACCAGAATGTGCTCCCCAATCCTTCACGGCTGACCACGCCAGCTTCGCCTCCCATTAAACGTGCCAATTCCCTGCATATTGAAAGTCCTAAGCCTGCTCCCTGATATGAGCGCGTCATTGATGAATCAAGCTGGGTAAACTTTGAAAATAGCTTCTTCTGGTCTTCTTCAGCGATGCCAATGCCTGTGTCAGTAACCGATATTTTTATGATAACTTTTGCATTATCAATCTTTTCTACCTGAAAATCAACACTTATCCCTCCCCTATCGGTAAACTTAATCGCATTTGATATATAGTTTGAAACAACCTGAACAACCTTATTCTCATCTGCTTCAAAATATAACGCTTCATCTTCTCCTGTATCAAAATCCAATGACAGCTTTTTTCGGCTTACCTCAATCCTGAATAGATTATCAATCTTTCTTACCAGGTCTTTGATTGAAAATAACTTAGGAAACAAGGTCAATACACCTGACTCTATCTTTGATATATCAAGAACATTATTAATGATACTTAGCAAATTCTCTGAAGACTCCTTAATCGATTTCGCAAAACTTTCCTGCGAATCATTCAACTGGGTCCTTAACAGGAAATTTGTCATCCCCATAATTGCATTCATCGGGGTTCGCATCTCATGACTGATATTTGCCAAAAACTCTTGCTTTAAATGTGCTGTCTTCTCTGCTATCTCAACCTGTTGCTTTAACTCAAGCTTTTCAATCTCATTGCTCACATCAATGACTACACCTACTATTCTTACCAACTCTGCCCTGCCATTACGTATCCCATTAAAAAAGAATTTTACATGACGACAGATTTTTTCAACCGTACTAAAGCGTGCTGTGATCTGTTCTGAATACGATCCCCCCTTGATATCCTGTATCACCTGTAATACCAATGCCTTATCATCATGATGAACTTGCTTTAATAAGCTTTCAAGATTTTCATCTCCCCCATTCTCGCTTATGTTTAACAAACGCACGGTTGCATCATCCCAAATCAGCTTTTTATTCCTTAGATCATAATCAATTACCCCAAAGTTGGCAGCCCGTTTGGCCATCAACAACCTTTCATTTAGCTTTTTAAGCTCTTTTTCTGTTTCAACTTTTCCGCTTATATCCCTTACAACCCTCCCAACCAATAAGCCTTCGGTTGTACGTATGGGAAAGGTCTCAAACTGAACTGTTAGCTTTTTACTACTCCCAACCTGTATTATTAATCCTTCTTTGTAAATAGCATCAGAACTATACTCAAAATCTTTAAACAAAAATGAAGTATATTTCTTTAAACGCTCATAATGCTCTGGGTTTTTATTCCTTGATTCCATTATCTGATACTCAAGATCATATATTTTTGAACCAATAGCATCCTTACTTCTTATCCCTGTTATTGAGCTTAAAGTATCGTTCCAAACCAGAACTTCTCCTTCCTGGTTAAAAATGAGCAAGCCATCTAATGATTGCTGTAATATCGTCCGAAACCTTTCTTCCGATACCTCAAGCTTTTTCTGATATTCCTTTAGCTCTGTAATATCGTTCAAAACTGAATAATATCCTTCTATATTACCCTTATCGCTAATCTTCGGAACCAATGAAGCCTGAATACATTTATGCCCTTCATCCTGTAAAATATAATCAAGGGTATATTGAACCGCTTCCCCTTTCAATACTTTTTTAATATAGGGCTGAATGATTGCAAACGATTCTTCTCCAATGATATCTGATACTTTCCTGCCAATAATATCAGAATTGACCTTATTAACATACTTCTCATATTGCTTATTTACAAATACATACTTCAATTCTTTATTCATTTGTAATACCATTACAGGAAGAACATCCAATAAATCCTTTAACCTCTTTTCACTTGATTTTAACTTTTCCTCATAATTCCTATAATCTGAAACATCCAACAATATCTCATAAAATCCACATATAACACCTTCATCATCATATTCAGGGATTAAATGGCCTGATAAATAATAATGCTCCCTCCCAAGTAACAATTCATCATCAAATTCAATGCTTTTACCATGCAATGCCAACTCATAAAAGGGCTTCCGTTTTTCAAACACATCCTGACCCAGTACATTGCCAATCTTTTTTCCAAAAACTTCTTTATTGCTTGTTTTAAAAAACAATTCAAAACTGCTGTTAACAAATCTATAGCAATATTCCGCATCAATATATGCTAACATCTGGGGCAATACTTCAACAATCCTTGAAAACCTTTCCTCGCTGTTCCTTAGCTGACTTTCAAATCTTTTCTTTTCCTTCACCGATTTATAAATCCGATATACCTTTGATATCATTTTCACCAATTCTGGCCCCATAAACTCTGATTTTAGCAAAAAGTCCGTTGCCCCAAGTCGCATTACCTCCACAACGGTTTGTATATTGCTGTCAGCAGTTAGAAAAATTACTGGCTTATCAATATTCCGGGCATTCATTTCAACCAGCAATTCAATACCAGTAAAATCCGGAAGGTTATTATCAAGCAAGATGATATCAAAAATCCCAATCCCATCATTCTGAATCAATTCCATGGCCTCATTCCCGGTATTGCACCACACGACATCACAGCCTGCCTGTTTAAGGCTTATCTTTATAATTGCTACATGGGCAGGATCATCTTCAACAAGCAATACCTTTAATTTCATTTCAATTTCCATGGAAATGTCCTTTGATTTATCCCCTTTTTTAATGCTTTAAATATCCACCGAAAGTTAAATATAATAACATAAATTTACACTTTTAATTGTATTATTTTATCATTCAACAACTATTTAACACTTAAACACATAACATCAGATCTCCGTTTAAAGAAATACTCATTCAAAAACAAAGCTATACAAAACCTGCAGGTTTAAGTTCTCATCATTCAAAGCCTGTTACTTAAAAGGTATTTGCATGTTTTTTTAAAGATTGAATTCCATGTATAAAAACCATCCGTGTTCTGTTAATACCTCTTCTCAAACAAAATGTTTATTGCGTATATTTAGAAAAAACATGCCGATAAATAAAACTTAAAAAAACATTTGGCAAAAGGAAATAACACATTGTTTTTCAACCACATAAAAATCGCTATATGACAAGTATTGAAGTATATCAAAAATCAAATACGCTTTAAACCCAAAAAGCCTTAAAATACCAAATAGTTTGGTTTTTTTTATCAATTTTGTTTTAGTACTTTGCAGTCTCAAAAATAACTCAAACAATCATCATACTCAAATACACGATATAAAAATG
Source organism: uncultured Bacteroidales bacterium (assembly GCA_964387795.1). GTDB lineage: Bacteria > Bacteroidota > Bacteroidia > Bacteroidales > UBA7960 > CAYLYP01. The sequence continues at coordinate 1,513 of CAYLYP010000087.1, read as the reverse complement.
AAAGACACCCCCATCGACTTTCAAATTGTTCAGGATCAGGTTAAAGCCATGAACCTGAACAGTATAGGAAAAGCATCCATCCGCGAGATTAAACGCCTTGTGGATAATATTGAAAAAGCGTGCGGAGAGAAATTCGTTCGCATGGAAATGGGCATCCCGGGACTTCCCGCCAGCCAGATTGGAATTGATGCTGAAATTCAGGCTTTAAAAAATGGAGTAGCTGCTATCTATCCCGAAATTGATGGATTACCTGAGCTGAAAATTGAAATCAGCCGCTTTGTAAAAATGTTCCTTAATACGGATGTTGACCCAAGAGGCTGTATCCCTACTGTTGGCTCTATGCAAGGAAGTTACGCAGCCTTCATGACAATAACACGTATGTATAAAGGTAAGGATACAATCCTTTTCCTTGATCCCGGATTCCCTGTCCATAAACAACAATGCAAAATCCAGGGACTACCAATCGATTCTTTCGATGTTTATAATTACAGAGGTGAAAAACTCAGGGCAAAACTGGAAGAAAAACTTTCAAAAGGAAATATTGCAGGTATGCTTTATTCCAACCCAAACAACCCTTCCTGGATCTGCTTCACAGAAACTGAACTTAAAATCATCGGAGAATTAGCAAGCAAATATAATGTAGTTGTAATGGAAGACCTTGCCTATTTTGCAATGGATTTCCGCCAGGATCTTTCAAAACCTGGGCAGCCTCCTTACCAACCTTCCGTTTCTAAATATACTGATAACTACATCCTTTTCATCTCAAGCTCCAAAGCATTTAGCTATGCCGGACAACGTATTGGCATGATGGTAATAAGCAATGCACTCTTCGATACCAAAGCCCCTGAACTGCTTCGCTTTTACAATTCTGATGTCTTTGGAAGGGCTATGATTTTTGGGACTGTTTATGCATTGAGCTCTGGAACAACCCATTCGACACAATATGCCCTGCTTGCAATCTTAAAAGCAGCCAACGACGGCAGGTTCAACTTTGTTGAAGAAGTTAAGGAATATGGTGAAAAGGCCAAAATCATGAAAAAACTATTTACCGACCATGGGTTTAAAATCGTTTATGATAAAGATGAGGACAAACCTTTGGCCGATGGTTTTTATTTCACAATTTCTTATCCCGGCTACTCTGGCGAAAAACTTTTGGAAGAACTTGTTTATTATGGGATCAGTGCAATTTCCCTTGCAATCACCGGAAGCGAACGCCTTGAAGGGCTAAGGGCTTGTGTTTCACTGGTTCAACGCTCCCAGTTCCCACAACTGGAAGAACGATTGAAGAAATTCAAGGAACATCATCCCATAAATTCCTGAAACTTCTATTACCACTGAGATTGAGCACAATGCGTATGCAAAGAAAAAATTTTTTTCAAATTTGAAAAAAAAATTTGTCAGTATAAATTGATTAACTATCTTTGCACTCGCATTCACGGAGAGGTGGGTGAGTGGCTGAAACCAACAGTTTGCTAAACTGTCGTACTGGAAACGGTACCGGGGGTTCGAATCC
>CAYLYP010000086.1:8967-13312 GCA_964387795.1 uncultured Bacteroidales bacterium | reverse complement strand
CCAAAGATACCTTAAACCTAATAATACTAAAAATCCAATAATACTAAAAAACAATACATAAATTCCCGTTGAAACATTAACACTTTGAATTGTATAATCCACCGCTGAAAACAACAATGTAAAATAGCAGATTATAAAAACCAATATTAGTTTTATTATTTTTTTCATGGCTTCAGGGTTTTTTGATAAAATTCAAGGTTTGAATCATGTGTTTCCATTCGTTGTTGGATGGAATTATACTCGTTAAAAGCTCCACTAACATAATTATAAAAAATGACAGGTATAGAATACTTCACAGTTCCAATAAATAAAAACTCAACTAATGTCGCTCCAGAACTACCATTATACAATGCATTATTAAAACCTGCCATAACACATCTGCCATTTTCATATGACATAATTGCCAAAGCTTCTCTTGGTAAAGGAACTCCTCCCTTTGGATTATTGTAATTAGCTACAAATTCCTTATGTTGCTCAATAGTCATAATTTGCAACCACTTACAATCATGCAGGACATAATCTTTTCCTAAACTAGTAACCACTGTGCCATTTTTACATAGTTTTGGATCAGGTAAACATTTTGCCGCTGGTCCAGAAATAACATCAGGCTCTTGATCACCAATATTCCCCCCCAAATGATTAAACATCTCCACATAAGCCCCGGTAACAGCACCATTGGCAAATTGACCAACAATGTTTTTTATGGAAGCGGCTCAAAGAACGTAATGCGAAATTAATAAAATCAATGAAAAAGCATTGATTTTCATTTGCAAATATTTTTTTGTTTTAAATTGAATGGAACTCCATGTCTGAGGTTATTATTGATATTATGTATCATTCACAAGCAATTTTGTTCCATCTGATTATCAGATTTTCTTACTTTGTGTTCTTTGCGATAAGCTTTGCGTTCTTTGCGGTTAAAGGTCTTTTTAACTCAAAGGGCACAATGCCGCAAAGGTCGCAAAGGCTTTATATCCTAAAATTAATAGAATTTCAATTTGTGCAATTTAGTTAATTTGAGTTAATCTATTCATTCATTTGTGTTAATCTGTGGAACAAAAAGGGCAACAATCCATAATCCTGGCACAAAGGGGTGATATGGCTACCTGTCCATGGAAACGATTTGCAAAAAAACATCGAATAAAATCAATATTCCCGGTGCGCTGCACCTTTCGGCCTTCATAGCCTTTTCATGCTACAAATATAATCGGTGCGTTGCACCTGAATACAAATCAGGTGCTTAAATGTATTCCCCCTTTCAAAGTCAATCCAAATATTGGATCAAATGAAAAGCCGCGTTAGCGGCGGTGATATTTGTAGAAAATTAAGCCCTCCCTGCCTCAATAGCCGCGTTAGTGGCGATAATATTGAATTTATCCCTACTGCTACCATGCATATATCACAGAGTAAGTTAAAGCGGAGTTAAAGCGGAGTTAAAGCGGGGTTGAGTCGGGTTTGGGCCGGGTTGAAAGCGGCTCAAACCCGGTTTAAAACCGCTTTAAGTCCGGCTCAACCCTTAACATGATATGGTAGTGACCCCTCTCAAATAGCATTGCAAAGCCTTAAATACTATATAATGAGAGAAGTAAGTCGAAAAATATCGGTATTAAATGATACTGTTAATTAAGAAATCTGCTTTCAAATCATAATAATCCTGCCGCTTATTAAATAAAAGCGTTTGAATAACAGGTTTTTATGCGAAAATGTTACAACTATAACTGAATAAAGGGAAAAAGTGTCCGGATGCAGGACATCGGGGAAGGTTGTTTGGAAACTATTGTGAGCCAATAGATAACACCTGATGTGTTAAAGGCCTTTTGAGCAGGCCCTTCGTAAAATATAAACATAACAAATAAAACAGGAAGGATCTTATTATTCCTGACATCAACAGTTATCAATCCCTGTCAGGTAATAGTATATAAAAAAAGCAGTCCCCCCTGAGCAATTCAGGGAGGACTGCTTTAATGTTATAAGCTCTGTAAAGCTTTCAAAAACTCATCCATATAAATCCGGACGAATGACTGGATATAAGCAATCATTGGGACAAAAACCAAAATCCCGATAAGCAGGCCTTTGCCAAGTGATTCAAACTTTTTGTCTTTCAGGAACAGATAGATTATCCAAACCACATTGATTGTAATGAGGATATGTGTAATCTGTGCAAATGCATTGGCGGTATCCCAGGGCATCACAAACAAGCCCATCGTGCCATAATAATACATGGGCAACAGGGGCACAGAAAGCAGAAAATCCTTCCTGCTTATCCTAAACAATACAAAACAAAGCAAATATATGATAATGGCCACCGAACAAGCATTGAAGGCCAGCCATTTGCCTATACTTAATTTTAATATCCCAAGGAAAAAATACCCGCTGTTCAATAATGTGCCGAGTAAAAGGACTGCCAATGCTATGGCAATAACATTCTGAGATTTTTTAATACTCATGATCGAAATTTTTTGAAATTAAATTACAACTTATCAACTGCTTTTATATGAGCAGTTTGTTTTTAAAATGATAATAAGAAACCTCCCCGGAGAAATATTTCCGAATCAATAAACATTAACCAATGGTTTCTGAAGGTTAATTAAGCTGTAATTACAAGTTTCAAAATAGTCCTCAAAATGCAAATTTTTATAACCAGGGCACAAAGATAAATAAAACACATCAATGAACTGGCAAATAACACGAATAAAAACGCAAAAAAACCATTAAGGCTGGGCAGGCCAATGGAGCTTTTTCCCAAAACCCAGTTTATTGTCGGTCATTTTCATATAATCAGGCTTCACAGCCCATAAAGGTGTTTGGGCAAGAATTGCAAAAGGGAACTTTTTAAGGTATGAAAGCCTGACTTTATCAAGCAGCTCCCCTTCGGGCAAAAATACTTCACCCGAAAGCTGAATACCCTGTATCATCCCAATGAGCTTTGTTTCAAGGGCAATGGTCCCAGATACTAGCTTGCAATCGGCAAAGTTTTGGGCATGACGGGTATGCATATCCGTTGTGAAGATAAAAAGGTTTTCGGTTTCCGAATAGGCATAGAAACATGAGAAGCACCAGGGCTTAGCCTGGCTGACAGTAGCCAGGCTAAGCAGGTGGTGTTTTCTGATAAATTTTAGCATTCGATCGGGGACGGGAGGAACAATAGCCATAAGGTTTTATCAATTAGACCCGAACTCAATCAGATATGCTTTAATAAATGCATCCAGGTCGCCATCCATGACAGCCTGAACATCTGAGGTCTCTATTCCTGTCCTCAGGTCTTTAACAAGTTTATAGGGATGCATCACATAGTTACGTATTTGTGAGCCCCATTCAATTTTTCGTTTTGTGCCTTCGATTGCCTGAAGGATCTCATTCTTTTTGCGCAATTCGATTTCATATAGCTGCGAACGCAACATTTGCATTGCCTTCTCCCTGTTTTGAAGCTGGGAACGGGTCTCCTGGCATTCGACTACGATACCCGAAGGGGCATGTCGCACCCTGACAGCAGTCTCGACCTTATTTACATTTTGCCCGCCAGGCCCGCTCGAACGGAAGGTATCCCAAGAGAGGTCTGCCGGGTTTATTTCAATTTCAATGGTATCGTCAACCACGGGATAAGCATAAACAGATGCAAATGATGTGTGCCTTTTATTGGCAGCATCGAATGGCGAAAGCCTTACAAGACGATGCACCCCGCTTTCGCCTTTTAGGTAGCCAAAAGCATTTTCGCCAACAATTTCGATGGAAGCAGACTTAATACCTACCACATCGCCGTCCTGATAATCAAGCACATTGGCTTTATAGCCGTTTTTCTCGGCCCAGCGCATGTACATCCTGAAAAGCATCTCAGCCCAATCCTGGCTTTCGGTACCCCCTGCCCCGCTATTAATATTGACGATGGCATCAAGGTTGTCCTCATCTTTGCTGAGCATCCTTTTGAATTCAAGCTTTTCGGTGAGGTCAACAGCCAATTTTAACTGATGGCCCACCTCATCTTCATCGGCTTCGTTTTGTTCAAAAAAGTCATTGATAACCTTCAGGTCTTCATAAGCAGCTAAAGCCAGATCAAAAGCCTGAGTCCATTTTTTCATGTCCCTGATTTCCTTAAGCTTTGTTTCAGCTTTTTTAGGGTCGTTCCAGAAATCAGGTGCTTCTGTTTTTTCTTCTTCTTCTTTTATCTGAATGGCAAGCCTGTCCAGGTCAAAGAAACCTCCTCAGGGCATCAAGCCTCTTTTCAATATCTTTAATAGATTCAACAATTGTCATAGATCTGAAAGATTACAAATTTTTATTGCTTTATTAACTTCAAACAATCCAATATCAGATTTGGTTCAAATCCTTTTGAAGAAAGGAATGCCAG
>CAYLYP010000086.1:5758-8867 GCA_964387795.1 uncultured Bacteroidales bacterium | reverse complement strand
GAAGGTTTTATTTCACCTGAACCTCCACAGGTAGGACATTTTTCGAGTATTTCAACATTGGTTTCGGTACGCACCCTTTGACGGGTAATCTGAACCAGACCAAATTTGCTGGGAGGAAGGATATTGTGTTTGGCCCTGTCCTTGCGCATTTCCTCTTTCATCCGTTCATAGAGTTTGCGACGGTTAACAGGGTCAACCATATCAATAAAATCGATAACAATAATCCCGCCCATATCCCTAAGCCTGAGTTGTCGGGCAATTTCACCGGCAGCTTCCAGGTTAACATCCAGGGCATTTGTTTCCTGGTTGTTTTCAGAGCTCATACGGTGGCCTGAGTTCACATCAATAACATGCAAGGCTTCGGTATGTTCGATAATCAGATAAGCGCCACCTTTGATAGAAACAATTTTACCAAAAGAACCTTTAATCTGTTTATCAACACCCAGGTACTCAAAAATAGGAACTTTGCCCTTGTATAACTTAACAATGTCAAGCTTATCGGGGGCAATAGTTTTCACATACGATTTGAGTTCGTCATAGATCAGTGAGTCGTTGACGTAAACGGCATTAAAAGACTCATTGAGCACATCCCTGAGGATGGCCGAAGTCCTGTTAATTTCCCCCATAATGATTTGAGGGGGTTTAGCGCCATAGAGCTTTTCGCAGATAGAATTCCACTTTTCAACAAGAGACTGAAGGTCAGCATCCAGTTCGGCAACCATTTTACTCTCGGCTACCGTACGGATTATTACCCCAAAGTTTTTGGGCTTAATACTCTGAACTAAACGTTTAAGACGGTTACGTTCTTCTGCATCTTTAATTTTTTGGGACACAGAGATACGGTCAGAAAAAGGCACCATCACCAGAAAACGCCCGGCAAGTGAGATTTCACTTGTAATACGGGGTCCTTTAGTAGATATTGGTTCTTTTGCTATTTGAACCAGAATGGGATGGTTTGAGGTAAGAACCTGGGTAATCTTCCCGGTTTTCTCAATTTCTTTTTCCAGTTGGAAAGTATCCATGGCCAGGTTTGCACTCTTTCCAGCAATGGCCATTTTGGTATATTTATTCAGAGAGTTGATCTGAGGGCCCAGGTCGAGATAATGTAAAAAAGCGTCTTTTTCATATCCAACGTCAACAAAAGCAGCATTCAGACCCGGAATGATCTTCTTGACTCGTCCCAAATAAATATCGCCAACAGAATAGCTATTGTTTTTTCTCTCCTTTTGAAGCTCAACCAATTGTTTATCTTCCTGAAGGGCTACAATAACCTCTGAAGGGCCTGAATCAATTATTAATTCTTTATTCACAATTAAAACGCTTTTAAAATAACTACATTCATTTTAGCGCAATGAATAGTTTGGAAGGTAAACAGGTTCTCAGAATTTTATGTTCAGAAACAAAATTACATAACACCACACTTATTGGCATTATGTAATTTTATCTCATTAAGAAATGGCCTAAAGGCTTATTTCTTTTTATGACGGTTTTTTCTTAGGCGTTTTTTCCTCTTGTGGGTCGCCATCTTATGTCTTTTTCTTTTCTTTCCGCTAGGCATAGTGGTTAATTTTTTAAGTTTACAAACTAAGTTAACAAAATTATTTCTTAACCGATTCTTTCACTTCACTAACAAACTCTTTTGCAGGTTTGAATGAAGGAATGCAATGAGCGGGAATAATGATAGTTGTGTTTTTGCTGATATTCCTACCAGTTTTCTCTGCTCTTTCCTTGATGATGAAACTACCGAATCCCCTAAGATACACATTCTCACCTTTTGCCAATGAATTCTTAACAGTGGTCATAAATGCTTCTACGGTGGACTGAACGGCAATTTTTTCAATGCCAGTTTTGTTAGCAATCTCGGCTACGATTTCTGCTTTAGTCATAGTATTAAACGTTTTATATTTGGTTCCTAATTTTTCAAATTGGGATGCAAAGATAACTTTATTTTTTTTAGTAAAAAACAAATTATGTAATTTTACCTCAATCAATTAACTCATTATAAAAACATTTTAAATTTCCAAGATATTTAAATGATAAAAAATCTTATAGATTGGTATAGTGAAAATAAGCGCGAATTGCCCTGGCGAGGAGAAAAAGACCCTTATAAAATCTGGATTTCGGAAATAATACTCCAGCAAACAAGGATTGAACAAGGCCTTAACTATTATTACAGTTTTATTGAATCTTTTCCTGATGTATTCAAACTGGCAGAAGCCACACAGGAAAAAGTGCTTAGGTTATGGCAAGGCCTTGGTTATTATAGCAGGGCACGTAACCTTCATCAGGCAGCAAAGGAAATTGTTGATAAATACAATGGCCGATTTCCAAAAGACTATCAAAAACTGCTTGGCTTAAAAGGCATCGGCCCCTATACTGCTGCTGCTATTGCTTCCATTGCCTTTGAACTGCCATTCCCAGTGCTTGATGGCAATGTTGCCCGCTTCCTTTCACGCTTGTATGGGGTCCAACAAGCTATTAATTCAACTGAAGGGCAGAAGCTCATCCTTGGTATTGCCAATGAACTTATTGTCAACCAGAAACCCTCTGTCTTTAATCAGGCCATGATGGAAATGGGTGCATTAATTTGCAAACCACAACCACAATGCAATGTTTGCCCTTTAACACAATGGTGCTTTGCATGGAAACATAAATGCACCGATATGCTTCCGGTAAAAATACCAAAGAAAAAACCTTACGACAGGTATTTGAATTATTTTGTTTTTCAAAATAAAGAACACAGTTCGGAAGACAATTCATTTATCATCAGACAAAGAAAAGAGGATGATGTCTGGAAAGACATGTATGATTTTCCATGTTATGAATCAAAGAGCCCCATCGAACCCAATGATTTATTATCAATACCGATAGTTAATAACTGGCTAAAAATCTCACAGGGGGCAATGATCAAATACGAAGCCCTTAAACCGCATAAACTCACCCACCAGACCCTGCACATCACGATGTATTATTTCGCCCCATGCAGGCTCTTAGAATTGATAAAAAGCATACCTGACACCCATATCACTAACCCGGAAAAATTCGAGCACCTTCCAAAGCCAAAACCTTTTATACACAAAAAACAGGGGAAAAGGAATATCCCTATCCC
>CAYLYP010000086.1:0-5658 GCA_964387795.1 uncultured Bacteroidales bacterium | reverse complement strand
TTGGGGGCAACAAAACAAGCAATTGATGAACTGAATGCCTGGATTGCTGTTGAATTTGAGGATTCGTAAGCCCCCAGGTCCACAGCAAAGCCCTGGACGCGTGTATTGCCAATGATATCAACAGATGGAAGGGTAAAATATTCAGGGACCTGGATGCCATAATTGATACATGGTGAATCGTCCGATAATTGATACGGATGATCACCTGTCATAAGAAGGAAAGGAATGCTATCTAAATTATCGCGATAGGTACCTGAAAATGTGTAATTTTCATAACCATAAACGCCAAACAAACCACCTTGCAACAAGCAGTTTTGAATAACCGGTGCACAGGTAGCTTCAAAGATATGCATCTGGGCACCGTAATTGACCATTGATGTATTATGTGCCATAATGCAATTATACATTAAGGGTTTGCTGCCATCATTCAGGTAAACACCCCCACCATACATGCCACTATTATAAACAACGGTATTATTCACAAAAACAGGGGAAGCAGTAAGTATTGCCACTGAACCCCCAAAAAAACCACAGCTATTATTGGCAAAAAGGCAATTCATCACAGGTCGCAGGGTGCCAGACCTAATAACACCAAGCGCACCACCCAGTCCGCTATAGTTTCCTGTAAAAACAGAGCTGACCAAAAGCAAATCCCCCTGGTCGGAGCTTAATCCACCGCCCACACCTGAAGAAATATTGTTTTCAAAAGTACAATTAAAAACATCTACCTTCGAAGCATGGATGTTTAATCCCCCACCATACCCATAGGGAGCCGTTTCCAGCCTGCCGGATTTATTTCCGATAAAAGTACAATGGTCAAGCTTAGCCTTTCCATTGATAATATATACCGCACCTCCATTTAGCCTTGAATAGTTGTTCCTAAAAAGGCAATTTGAGAACCTTAAGGTTTCAAAACCATTCACATAAACAGCACCCCCATGTAATGAATCGCCTTCACCTGATGCCTTACCATATTCAAAGACACAGTGTTCGAACAATGAAGAATCGGCCTTGGTGTTTGCACTATAAATACGGATGCCTTTCCATCCCCCATCAGCTATTGAGTCCACATGAAAGCCGGTAGTATCAGCCATTGTAAACACAACAGGTGCTTCAGCAGTACCAATGGCTTTAATAAAACCATGAACAATAATGGAATATTGTCCATGAAAATAAACAACCTTACCGGCAGGCAATTCAAGGGTTTCGTTTGCCCCAACAATATAATTTTCATTGATGTGCATGGTATCTTTTGCAGAAACACCTGATGCCAGACAAGTGGTATTCGCTGATGAAGCCTGAGAAAAGCTTGCAAAAATCAGGAACAAAAACGGGAACAAAAAAGTAAAAACAGTTTTCATGAATTCAATTTTTAAATCTTATTAAAAAAACGGGCAGCCAATTGATATTTGGCTGCCCGTAAAATTAATGGGATTTATCCGGATAAAACAAACAGGGACAAAACATTTTTTTACATTTATCTGAAATTATCCCATTCTACCAGAATATTATGGTTCCTGTAATTTGTTTTGAAGTATATTCAAATAAGACCATACATCAAAGGGGCAAGTGCAATTCATGATAATAACCATAAAAACATGACCATCAAATATTACAATGCTCCCCTTTTAATTGTCAGACTTAATGATACCAAACATTTTTCCTATCTAAGTACATTTTTCTCTTTCTCAAATTGTGAGACACAGAAAGCAATACTTGCAAAAGCAATGATCATCAATGACGAAACCACAAGGATGTAGTGGAAAGGCTGAATCGTTCCTGCAATGATTTCTTTGGTAGCAAGGGCTACATTCACAATCGGGATAAGAGAGGTTAGGATATTCAGTTCAAAAATTGGCATCAGTCCAATGAGCGCAGGCAAAATCACAACAAAAGTCAGCGGGGTAAGTGTACTTTGTGCCTCTTTGTATGTTTTGGCCTGGATTGTAAGGGGCACCATAATACCAGCAAAAAACACACTGATAGGGATCAGCATCAGGAAGAGCATCGCAATAAATTTCACATCAAGGAATGAGAAAATCATTTGCATAAACTCCTGAGGTATCTCTTTTATGGTTTGAAGTGCAACAAACAAGCCTGCTACCGAAAGCAATGCAGATACCACTCCTAATAAAACGATTACGATAACCTTGCCAAATAATATTTCGAGACGCGAAACCGGTGTAATAAGCAGTGTTTCCAGTGTCCCATGTTCTTTTTCGCCTGTAAACAGATCGATGGCAGGATACATACAGCCGGTGAAGCAAAACAGGATAAAGATATAAGGGATGATACCTCCTGCGAGTTTCCCTATTGTTTCCTGCATGCTGCTTATGTTTTCCTCTTCTACTTCAACAGGTTTTACAACTGCCTGATCCACATTAATGGAAGCAAGCCTATCGGAGATTTCCTTTTCTTCCCAGATATCAATAGCCGCTATCAGCCTGTCGCGCAAGCCAGTTGCACTGTACCTGAAATAAACCTTCATATTGCCTGTTGATAAGCTATCCACCTGTTGGATGAAGTTGTCGGCAAATGTAATTACAAGATCAAGGCTGTCATTGGTTAATAGTTCCTTTGATTTTTCAGTGTCTTCTTTTAAGGCAATTAGCTCAAAACCTTCGTATTGGCTTAAAAAAGAAAGAAGCTTATTTGGGGCTGTCTGCTCAAAATAACCAACTTCAAGGGTTTTTTCCTTGTCTTTCTTATCCGCCATGGTTTGAATCTTTGTCATTACAATCATTAAAACCGGGAAAACAAGTAATGGCACAAGCACCATCTTAACCAGGCTCCTCCTGTCTCTGAAAGTATCGAGGATTTCCTTTTTAGCAATGAGGATGATATTTTTCATGTGTTTTGTTTTTTTTTGTTACCGGTAAGCAGTTGGCCCAAAGCAAAATGCTTTGACCATCCTTACTCACCGAATGAAACCCCATGTTTGTGATTTACAATATTGATTATGCTTAATCCGCAAACATGCCCGTTTCATGTTATGTCTTTTTTTTAAAAGCCCGACATGATAAGATCATGTTATGGGCTGGCAAATATGATTTTGATTATTTGATCCAAAAACTATCTTCAGCAGTGTTCATTGGCATTTATTGCCATGAATACGCAGCGGTGTTTTCAGGGATTAATTGTTTGAAACAATCCTGATAAACTCTTCAGTAAGGTTTGATGTTGTCATGTTTTGCCTGAAGTGTTCCATGGTATTGTTATATAATATCTTGCCTTTATGGATTATAGCAAGGTCATCACAAAGCAAATCCACTTCGCTCATGATATGTGACGAAAAAATAACAGTTTTGTTTTGTTTCTTGCAATCCTGTATTAATTCAATAATACTTTGGGCAGTAATAACATCAAGCCCGCTTGTTGGCTCATCAAAAACAACAATATCAGGATCATGGATGATAGTGCGTGCAATGCTCACTTTTTGTTTCATCCCTGTTGACAGCTTACCTATTCTGGTGGCAGCAAACTCATCAATCCCCATTATCTGAAAAAGTTCTTTCTTGCGGCTTGCAAGTAAATCCTTATCCATTCCGTTCAAACTGCCAAAATATGTAACAATTTCATCCGGGGTCAATCTCTCATACAATCCTGTTGACCCGGTAAGAAAGCCAATAGACTTACGCACCAGTGCAGGATCTTTGAGAGTATCATATCCCGATACCTTAACTGAACCACTACTTGGATTTAAAATCGTTGCAATAATCCTTAATGTTGTTGTTTTCCCGGCACCATTTGGCCCCAAAAGGCTGAATATCCGTCCCGGCTGACAAGTAAAGCTAACATTATCAAGCACTTTAATGATATCGGTTTTCAGGCCGTTCTCACGCTGTTGTTTTCGACTTAGTTTAAACTCTTTACTTAATTGGTTTACTTCTATCATGTTGTTTGTCAATTATGAATTTATGTCTTAAGAATCTTTGAGAAAGTAGTGAACTCTTTGAATATCTGTATTATTGACATCGTCGCCAAATGAATTTCATCCAACAATGTGGATTTTGGGTTTATTGACACTATTTCCTGTTGTAAAATCCTTTTAACTTCCCCAACAGGATAAGGTGCTTTTCCCAAAGCACGATTTCAAAGCATTACAAAGATAATTTTAAAACAAACCGCCTCATGATGCCAGGCAAAAATCAGCGGTTTATTCTCAAAAAAATTCACAAGTACATTTTGTTTAAATTCTTTTTTTAATCTTAGTATTTGCATCAATACCGGAGAGCACTTCAATATTGATTCCATCTGAAAGGCCGGTTTTAATCAGGCGCTTTTCAAAGACTTGTGGTTGTGTTTCTACTTCAACAAATGCAGAATCGTTTTCAAAGAAAATCAATGCCTCCTGGATTGCAAGAACACTGTCCCTTTTATCGAGAACAATGTCGGCTGTTGCACTGTAACCTGCCCTGATAAAATGCTTTTCATCAAGCTTTACAGCAGCTTTAATTTCAAATTGAATAGCACCATTTTCTTCTTTCCCTTTGGGGGAAATATGCTCAAGTTCAGCCTCAAATTTATCAGCCTCAATGGCACCAATGGTCAGGATAAGGTTCATCCCCTGATGGATTTTTCCCACCTCTGATTCATCAACCTTTCCTTTGAAAATCATTTCACCCATGTCAGCAATGGAAACAATTGTGGTACCTGCATTAAAATTATTGCTTTCGATAACTGAGTTTCCTATTTCAACAGGTACTTCAAGCACCATCCCATCAATTGTTGAACGGATGAGCGTGTTTGTTGCTGTTCCCATACGTTGGCTTACACCATCCCTGACCAGTTGAAGGTTGACCTGTGAAGCATCATATTCTTCTTCAGCAGTCTTTAAAGCCACTTCAAAATTAAGATATTCCGAATGGGCTATCAACTGGCTCTCATAAAGTTTTTTCTGACGCTGGAAATTTGTCTTTGCTTCATCAAGGGCTATCTTGGCCCTGTTTACCCTTGACTCAGCATTGTTTAGGCTTAGCATATCGGGAATGATTTTCACCTTAGCCAATACCTGTCCTTTTTTCACCTGCTGGCCTTCTGTAATATATAACTCTTCAATAATCCCTGATACCTGGGGCTTGATCTCTATCTCTTTTCGGGGGACAATAGAACCTGTTGCCACGGTCTTTTTAAGGATATTGGTTTTTACAGGTGTAAGGGTTTCAAAAACCACAGGTTTTTCTTTTGATTTTGAATACAGGAAACCTAAAGTCCCTATAAACAAAGCCGCTATTACTACACCAATCAGGATTTTAATAATCTTTTTCATTTGAAGTATGGTTTTGGGTTTTTATTATTCGTCTCTAAGTGCATCAATAGGCTTTATGCTTACCGCCCTACGGGCAGGAATAAGCCCCGCAAAGAGGCCTGATAGCACAAGTATTGCCAACGCGAGCAAGCCTATATTAAAATCAATACCGGGATCCCTGAAAGGGGTCTCTGCAGAGGCAGCTCCCGCAATGGATTTATTAACAAGTTCAAGGATAAAGACCCCTAAGGAAAGGCCAAACAATCCGGAGATTGCTGTCAGGAAAACACTTTCGGTCATGATTTGAGATATTACATTAAAGGGGGTTGCACCGATGGCCCTTTGAATCCCTATTTCACGGGTCCTTTCTTTAACAACGATAAGCATGATATTGCTAATCCCAATCATCC
>CAYLYP010000085.1:0-13473 GCA_964387795.1 uncultured Bacteroidales bacterium | reverse complement strand
AATTTTTCCTTCATCAGGGCAGGGACATCTTTTTCTTTGATGTTGTTATCACTTAGGTTCACATATAGAACCTTATCGGTATATCCCCTCTCAAGGGCTTTAACCTGATAATGAAATTCCTTGAGCGTTTTGTGGCGCTCCTTTAATCCGGTAATGTCCATATATCTTTCTCCTAAAAAGTTGTTTATTTTTAACCGCTTACAAATCTACGAAAATTAGCTCATATCCCGCCATGTTTTATGAAAAAATGGTGCTGCTTTGCGTTCATAATTGATGCATTTTTACTGTTAATTGTTGGATTCTTTCAATCTCGTGGTTTTTACTAATAATCCCTGAGTTTTTATATTGTATATTTGTTCAACGGGATGTTTTTCCTGTTCTTTTTCTTTTGTTTTTATTGGCTTGATCACTTTTTTGTTGAAATTATGCGTTTTAAATCATCCTTTTTTGTGTATGCAGCTATTGCAGTGGCTGTTGTTGTGTCGGTTTTTTTATTTGTTTTCTCAGGAAGGGTAAGAAATACTGATGAGGATTATCGCCAGGCAATGGAACAGAACTATCGTATTTTCTCTGTCCATATCCCTGATACCTTATTGTTTGCCGGAGAAAGGGTACCCCTTGAACAGTATGATGTTTATGAACGCATGGACAGGGAACTATTGGTTAATACTTACTGGCAAAGCCAGACAATGCTTTTCTTCAAGAGGGCTAATCGCTGGTTTCCCCTTATTGAGCCTATCCTGAAAGAGCAGGGCATACCTGATGATTTTAAATATCTGGCACTTATTGAAAGCGGGCTTATTAATGTGAGCTCTCCTGCCGGGGCAGTAGGCTTTTGGCAAATCCTCGAATCAACAGCCAAAGAGCTGGGACTGGAAGTAAACCAGGAAGTGGATGAACGTTATCATGTTGAAAAAGCTACCCGTGCTGCCTGTAAATATCTTCTTGAGTCGAAACGTCAGTTTGGCAACTGGACAATGGCTGCCGCTGCTTATAACATGGGGCGGGCTGGCTTGTCACGCCAGGTGAGTTCGCAGAAAGCCAACGATTATTATCAGCTTTGGCTTAATGATGAAACATCAAGGTATGTGTTCCGCATCCTTGCCATTAAATGTATTTTTGAAAATCCTAAGGGACATGGTTTTTATTTCCGGAACAAAGACCTTTATCAACCCATTGATTGTATTACCCTAAATGTTGATACCCCTGTTTCAAGCCTTGTTGATTTTGCCCGCCTTCAGGGAACTGATTATAAAGGCCTTCGATACATGAACCCCTGGCTTCGTCAGTCATCGCTTTCCAATAAGTTGAAGAAGTCGTATGAGATAAAGATACCCCGTTCAACAATACGTGAGCCTTTGCCTGATGATGAAGCTGATACCTTATTCCTGATCCAGAAACAGGAGCATCTAAATGGTGATATTTAAAGAGACCGTTGCTGATTTTTTTTAATCAATCATCCCTGCGCGTTTTTTGTTTTGATAACATCGAAACGATTAATAAGCATATATCGTTTAGGCTGAAATTCATTGCTTTATTCTTTAAATGATTTTAAACACCTGTCAATTTTTTATTTTTGTTAAACATCTGAAAACCATTACTGTAAATTATCATGGCGGGGTGTATTATATCCTTTTGTGATTGATTTGTTTTTTTAACATTATTGATAGTTTTCAATGTCTTGGTATAAAATGCTGAATGACAGTATCTATATTCAGGCAGTATAGCTTGTAGACTGTTTGGGGGCTGCTATCCCAAATTAGCTTATTTTTCACTACCTTTGCTCAATTTTTTAAACCAATTCAACAATTTTGGTTTATTAGCTGTTAAGAAATACAAGCCGGGACTATCAAGGCTTTGATGGGGCCTGGTATTGGATGGGGGGCATCTGCTTTGTTATTTTTATGCTTCCCGTGTTGAAAATGACAGATAAATTGAAATTCATATCTATGTCCGAGATACAGCTTCCCTCACAGGATGTTCTTGAAATATGTGGTGCCAGAGAGCATAACCTTCGCAATGTGGATCTTATCATCCCCCGTGATAAGTTGGTTGTGATTACTGGTTTGAGCGGGAGTGGCAAATCATCGCTTGCTTTTGATACAATCTATGCCGAGGGCCAAAGGAGATACATTGAAACCTTTTCAGCTTATGCCCGCCAGTTCCTGGGGACGCTGGAGAGGCCTGATGTGGATAAGATTACCGGCCTTAGCCCTGTTATAAGTATTGAGCAAAAAACCACCAATAAAAATCCCCGCTCTACTGTTGGCACTATTACCGAGATATACGACTTCCTTCGATTGTTATATGCCCGCATTGGCGATGCATACAGCTATATGACCAATGAGCTCATGGTGCGCTATACCGATGAGCAGATACATGGCCTGATTTTCAAGAATTACCTGAACTCCAAAGTTTATCTGCTTGCCCCGGTCATCAAAGGCCGAAAAGGCCATTACAGGGAACAATTTGAACAAATAGCAAAACAGGGCTTCCTTAAGGTAAGGGTTGATGGTCAGATCAGGGAGATAGTACCCGGCATGAAGGTTGACAGGTATAAGCTTCATGATATTGAGATTGTTATTGATAAGATTTTAATTAAAGCAGGGGAGGAGAACCGCCTTTCGCAAAGCATACAAACGGCCTTCAAGCACGGTAAAGGGATTATCAATGTTTTAGACGAGTCGGGCAATAACCCCAGGTATTTTAGCCGTACGCTCATGTGCCCAAGCACAGGCATTGCTTATGATGAACCGGAACCTAATTCTTTTTCCTTTAACTCACCTTATGGCGCATGCCCGGTTTGTAATGGCCTGGGCATGGTAAGCGAAACAGATATTGATAAGATTATACCCAACAGGCTTATGACAATCCGCAATGGGGGCATAGCTGCTATTGGGCCTTATAAGGGCTCATGGATTTTTCGTCAAATAGAAGCCATCGGGTATAAATATGGTTTTACACTTGATTCTCCAATAGAAGACATTAGCGATGAGGCACTTAATACGATCCTTTATGGCTCTGATGAGGTATTTAAAGTAAAAAACGAAAACATTGGCGTTACAAATACCTATAGCCTCAATTTTGAAGGAGTGGTAAACTATCTGGCTTCGCAAGCTGATGAAAATGCCCCGGTTTCATTAAAAAAATGGGCGGATAGCTTTATGAAACAAAAGCTTTGCCCCGAATGCCACGGACATAGGTTGAAAAAGGAATCCCTTCATTTCCGTATTGGCGGTTATAATATTGCCCAGTTGTCCGAAATGGACCTGCTTAGCCTTAAGGCAACCTTACTGGAAATGGAAAAAAACCTTGATAAACGCAAACTGTCTATCGGGAATGAGATTATCAGGGAGCTTAAGACCAGGCTACAGTTCCTTTTAGATGTGGGATTGGATTACCTGAGTTTGTTCCGCACTGCCAGAAGCCTATCAGGTGGTGAGGCACAGCGTATCAGGCTTGCAACACAGATTGGGTCTCAGCTTACAAATGTTTTATATATCCTTGATGAGCCAAGTATTGGCCTTCACCAGAGGGATAACCACCGGTTGATACAATCCTTAAAAGACCTTAGGGATGTGGGAAATTCTGTTATTGTGGTAGAGCATGACAGGGATATGATCCTTTCAGCAGATCATGTGGTTGATATTGGCCCGGGAGCCGGTATCAATGGGGGGGTGATTACAGCCCAGGGAGGGCCTGAAGATATCCGGCTATCGGATACCATTACCGGGCAATACCTCCGTGATGAAAAAACTATCCCTGTCCCTGAAATCCGGAGGCCGGGAAACGGAAAAACAATCGAGTTAAAGGGCGCTAGTGGAAACAACCTTAAGAAGGTAAACCTAACACTGCCTCTTGGAAAACTGATTTGCATTACCGGTGTTTCAGGGAGCGGCAAGTCTTCACTTATCAATGAGACTTTATACCCCATTTTAAGCCATCATTTCTATAGGAGCGAAACCCAAGCCCTGCCTTATGAAAGCATCGAAGGCATTAAGAATGTGGATAAGGTCATCGAAATCGACCAGTCACCTATTGGCAGGACACCCCGCTCAAATCCTGCAACCTATACCAAGGTGTTTGATGATATCAGGAAATTGTTTGCTTCTTTGCCCGAATCGCAGATCAGGGGCTATCAGCCCGGGCGTTTTTCTTTCAATGTGAAAGGCGGGCGTTGCGAAACATGCCAGGGGGCCGGCATCCGCGCCATAGAAATGAATTTTTTGCCCGATGTATATGTGCCTTGCGAAACATGTAACGGGAAGAGATATAACCGAGAAACCCTTGAGGTGCGCTTCAAAGGAAAGTCGATTAACGATGTGCTAAATTTAAATATCAGCCAGGCAGTATCGTTTTTTGAAAATATTCCTTCTATCGTTCAAAAAATAAAAACCTTACAGGATGTGGGCCTCGGGTATATCACCCTTGGGCAAAACTCCACAACACTTTCGGGAGGCGAGGCGCAGCGTGTCAAACTGGCATCTGAGCTTAGTAAACGCGATACCGGAAAAACAATTTATATCCTTGATGAACCTACAACAGGTTTGCATTTTGAGGATGTAAGGGTTTTAATGGATGTGCTTAACCGACTTGTTGACAGAGGAAATACAGTTCTTGTGATTGAACATAACACTGATGTGATCAAGGTGGCAGACCATATTATTGATATGGGACCTGAAGGCGGTGAAAGGGGGGGACGGATTGTTGCTGAGGGAACACCCGAAATGATTAAAAAGAACAAGAAAAGCATAACAGGACAATATCTCTGATCTGACCGGGCACTTCTTTATAAATCATTTGTTCAGGCAGTATTGAAAAAACACCTTTATTGGCATTCCCTTTTTGGGGGGAGTGCCTGTTTTTTTTTATATTACCTGAATTGTTGGGTTTAATCTGATGGGTTTTAACTGCTTTTCAGTCCTTTAAGTTGTTTTGATGATAATTGATAATTCAGCCTTTGCCTTTGATTTAAATGTGTACAATAAAAAAAGCCCTGCCATGGCAGGGCTTTTGGACAATATCGTATGCAAACCGGATAAAAGGTGTAGAAAGGTATTACGACTTCAAAAGATAAAAATCAAGGTTCCAAGCTAACATTTTCAACATGAAGAAGCGACATTAAATACGTTACCTTTTTTATCTCCGGCCTTTTCTGCAACACAATAATTGTGCCTAATATTGTGCATGAGCACTTAATTAACCAATAACCACTTGAGTTGTGAACAAAAAAACAACTCGCTGCAAAATTAATATTATTCCTGCTTAAAAAAAGAAAAAAAGATAATCATTAACATTATTTTATGAATCCGAATGTAATTTGACCTCCAAATAAATGAAATTGTAAAATAATTATGATGCATTATTTAATGCAATGTATTTATAATCAATTAAATATCTGTATATCTGGTGTTGCTTCAAAGGCTTGTTCCTAAGAAGCAGCTTTTTGCTTACCCCCGAACGGCAATTCATTATCAAGCTGCTAACCGCAAAATACCATGGAAAGGCTTAAAACGGTTTTTAACCGGACTTGAATCGGGCTTGAGCCGGGTTAAACCCGGTTCAAACCCGGTTCAAACCCGGTTCAAACCCGGTTCAAACCCGGCTCAACCCCGGCTCAACCCCGGCTCAACCTATACCGTGATGTGGAGTTGATAATGCTGTTTTTATCGTTCGATGATGCCTGGCCAGGTAAATTTTGATCATACAGTTAACCCAAAAGTGTTCTTTTGTTATTGCTGGAAAAAATTTATAATCTAATCTAAAGGGGAGATAAGGAATAGTTTTCAATGAACAGATGGGGTACTGGGGACATCGCAGAGGATGTCTTTGATGCCCGGATTTATGATTCCGGGATTTGTATTGCCATAAAACCCCATTTCCCCTATCTTTTCATCAGGGTTATCAATAGATGCGCCTATAAAAGCATTGAAATCAATCTTTTCAATACTTGCATGGTATCCCAATTCAATATATTTTGAGTAGGCTATTTTATTTGTATTCCCTTGTTGATCTATCTTTCTGGCATCATTGCCATAAAAGTTGATGCCAAAAAACAAAGTGAATGGAATGTTATCTGTTCCATTAAAGCCAATGCCCCCTTCAAAGACATGGCAGGTGCTATAGCTGTTATAGTTGAAGTATTTGTTGCGCGTAGGATTGGCAAAATATTCAGGGAAGAAATAATCGCTAACAGAAACACTGACAATATTATTATAAGAATAAGACAGCGTAAGGTCTATTTCCAGGTTGGTAGTTGGGGCAATAGTGTATGCCTCCCATGCTCCGATTGATTACTGGTGGGCATTATCGGGCTTTGAGATATTGTATTTCAACCATGGCTGGATACCGGGGCCTGCACCGCCCAGGTTGATGCCCCTCCAAACGTAGCGGCTCATGATGTCAGCTCCAAAATTAAGATGGGGCACATCTTGCAGGAAAGCTTTGAAACTGAAAAACACAAAGATGTTAAGTGTAGATAATAGTTTAATTTTTTTTAGCATAGTTTTAAATATGTTTTGTTTTTAAGGGCAAATGTATCTGAGGCTGTATTTGCCTGCAATAGAACCAGGTATGAATTCATACTCATACTAAGTATTAGTTAGGGCGATAGAAAAAGTAAGCTGCCCTTTCAGAATGAAAAGTAAAAAAGCTTACATTTGTAATCCACCCCAAAGGAAGTATCAGAAATGGAATCGTTTGTTGTCTCGGCCCGGAAATACAGGCCTGCTACCTTCGACACGGTAGTAGGGCAGAAATCTATTACAAATACATTAAAAAATGCCATCCGCAATCAGACCCTTGCGCATGCTTTTTTGTTTTGTGGCCCGCGTGGGGTAGGGAAGACCACCTGTGCACGTATTTTTGCCAAGACCATCAACTGCGAACACCTTACCGAAAATATGGAGGCATGTGACAAATGCCCTTCCTGTGTTTCGTTCAACAATTCAAGTTCTTTTAATGTCCATGAGCTGGATGCGGCTTCCAATAACTCTGTTGATGATATCCGCAGCCTTGTTGACCAAGTGAGGATACCTCCCCAGATGGGCAGGTATAAGGTGTATATCATTGATGAGGTCCACATGTTGAGTTCAAGTGCGTTTAATGCATTTCTGAAAACCCTTGAAGAACCTCCTGCGTATGCAAAATTTATCCTTGCAACCACTGAGAAGCATAAGATTATACCTACCATTCTTTCGCGCTGCCAGATATTTGATTTCTCACGTATCACGATTGAAGATATTGCCCGTCATCTTCAATATGTTGCCGACAGTGAAGGCATTACTGCCGAATACGATGCGCTGCATATCATTGCCCAAAAAGCAGATGGGGCTTTACGTGATGCTTTGTCTATTTTTGACCAGATTGTTAGCTTTGCCGGTCAGAATATAACTTATAAGGACGTTATTGAAAACCTCAACGTCCTTGATTATGATTATTATTTCAAGCTTACTGATTATTTGCTCCAGCATGACATTACCCAAACATTGCTGTTGACTGATGAAGTAATATCAAAAGGCTTTGAAGGCAGTCATTTTATTTCAGGATATGGCGGGCATTTAAGAAACCTGCTTGTTTGTAAAAACCCGGCTACCGTAAAGCTTTTGGAGGTAGGGGATAATATCAGGCAAAAGTATCTTCAGCAAGCATCGGCATGTAATGAAGGTTTTTTAATAAAAGCCCTTGATATCAATACCAAATCAGATAACCAATACAGGAATTCCAATAATAAGCGCCTTACCCTTGAGCTGGGGATGTTGCAGATATGTTCGCTCAATACATCCTTTGACCCGTCAAAAGGTCAGGGTGAAATACCCAGGGTGGCAAGTGTACCACCACAGTCCCAGCCTGCTGCTGCTACAGTCCAGATACAGGCAACACCACCGCTTGCCCAGGCTGCCATACCTGCACCTGTTGTTGAGCTGGTTTCAAAGCCAGTGGTTCCAGCCAGTGGTGTAGTAATAAAGAAACAAGGCACAGTTTCAATATCAGGGATTAAGAGTCAAAACCTTCCATCGGAAGAGGAAAAAAAAAAATCTGAACAATCCGGAGTAGCAGAAGAAGAGACAGGTCCTGTAAATCAGTTTTCGCAGGAAAGCCTTGAGAAAGCCTGGAATGATTTTGCAAAGAAGCTCGAACAGGATTGTATGAACCTTTATGTAACGCTTACAAGCAGAACCCCTGTCTTAAAAGAGAACTTTGTCGTTGATTTTTTGGTTGACAATATTATTCAGTCAGAGAATATTAATGAACAAAAAAGAGATTTGCTGGCTTATTTAAGAAAAGAGCTTAATAACTTTAAGATATCTTTAGAGATTCATATCTCTGAAACAGTTATCGAAAAGAAAGCTTATACCCCTATAGAGAAATATCAGAAGCTTTTGGAAAAGAATCCTGAACTTCAGACTTTAAAACAAAAGCTGGATCTTGATTTTAACTATGGTTGAGTTTTTAATAACAAGAACATTTTTACCAAAATAATTCACTAACCTTGTTTTAAATTTCATTTTAATTTTTAGTATGAAACAATTTCGAATCGCAGTATGGATGATAGCCTTATTGAGCCTGTCATTTTCACTGCATGCGCAGATGCGCAACATTGAATTCACGGAATTCACTTTAGACAATGGCCTGAAGGTAATCATGCACCAGGACAATACAACACCCATTGTCGCAGTAACAATCACCTATCATGTGGGATCAAAGAATGAGAAATCAGACCGCACAGGTTTTGCTCATTTTATGGAGCACCTGATGTTTGAAGGTTCTGATAACATTGCCAGGGGTGAATACTTTAAGCTTGCACAGGGTGCAGGTGGCAGTATTAATGCTTATACCTCAATGGATAAGACTTTTTATTACGAATTATTGCCTTCCAACCAGCTGGAACTTGGATTGTGGATGGAGTCAGAACGTCTGATGCATTTAAAAATCGACAGCATTGGTGTAGAAACCCAAAGGGGCGTAGTGAAAGAAGAAAGAAGCCAGAGCTATGATAACAGGCCTTATGGCTCAATCATGGAGGAGACTTTTAAAAGGGCTTATTCTGTTCACCCTTATAACTGGATGCCTATTGGCTCGGTTCAATATATTGATCAGGCAACCCTTGGTGAATTTATTGAATTTCATGACACCTATTATGTTCCACAGAATGCTGTGCTGGTAATTGCCGGGGATATTGACCAGGATAAAACCAAAGCACTTGTTGAAAAGTATTTTAGTGGTATTCCAAGTGGCAAGAAAGAAATCAAAAGGCCTAATGTTGTAGAGCCTCCTTTGGCAGGCGAAGTCAGGGATACAATTTTTGACCAGATCCAACTGCCTGCTGTTATTCAGGGTTATAGAATGCCAGCACAGGGCACAGATGATTTTTATGCACTTGACAT
Source organism: uncultured Bacteroidales bacterium (assembly GCA_964387795.1). Lineage (GTDB taxonomy): Bacteria > Bacteroidota > Bacteroidia > Bacteroidales > UBA7960 > CAYLYP01. The sequence continues at coordinate 4,087 of CAYLYP010000085.1, read as the reverse complement.
GCTTACTACCTTGTTGTCATCAGGGGAGAGTTCAAGAATGAATAAATCCATTGTTGACCAACAACAAAAAGGTTTGGGAGTGATGGCATTCCCTTTCCCATTGGAAGATCCGGGCTTATTCCTTGTATTTGGGATTTGTAATATGGGTGTTGATGCAAAAACCCTTGAAGATGCCATGAACGCTGAAGTTATTAAAGTTCAGCAGGAAGGCTTAAGTGAGCAGGAATTTCAAAAGCTCCGTAATATCGTAGAGTCAAATTTTGTCCTCCAGAATTCAAGTTTGGATCGTATTGCTGATAATCTTGGCAATTATAAAACTTTCTACAATGATGCAAACCTCATCAACACTGAGATAGATCGTTATATGAAAGTCAGTCGCGAAGACATCGTAAGGGTAGCCAATAAGTATCTTGTGCCCTCGAACCGCGTTGTATTGTATTATTTGCCAAAAAACTAATTAAGGAGGATCAATAAGAATGAAAACACGAATCACGATATTATCGTTTCTAATATTTTTACCGATATTTTTATCTGCACAAATAGACAGGAGCAAAAGGCCTGAAGCAGGTCCTGCACCTGTAATACAACTTGGCAAAGCTGAATCATTTGTGCTTGACAACGGACTTAAAGTCTTTGTTGTTGAAAACCATAAACTACCAAGGGTTTCTTATTCATTGGTTCTGGATTATGAGCCTTTTATGGAAGGCGAGTATGCTGGTTTTTCCAGCATTGCAGGACAGATGATAAAGTCAGCAACAACTACCAGGAACAAGGTGCAAATTGATGAAGCTATTGATTTTATTGGAGCTACATTGAGCACTTCTGAGACAGGGATTTATGCAAGCTGCTTAAAGAAGCACAATGAGACCCTGCTTGAGATCATGTCGGATGTAATCCTGAATGCAAACTTCAAACAGGAAGAGTTGGATCGCTTGAAAAATCAGACAATAAGTGGCTTGGCCTCTTCAAAAAATAATGCTGATGCCATTATGGATATCGTAAGCAAAAAAGTTGTTTACGGAGATGCCCATCCTTATGGGGAATCAATGACAGAAGCAAGTGTGGGCAATATAAGCCTTGAAGCCTGTCAGTCATTTTACAATAGTTTTTATAGGCCAAACATCGCCTATATGGCAATTGTTGGCGATATCACATTGGCAGAGGCCAAAACGCTTATGGAGAAGTATTTTTCTTCATGGAAGTCGGGCGATGTACCTGTAATGAATTATCAGACACCAAAAGTTCCTTCAGTAAGGAAAGTGTCATTGGTTGACAGGCCAACAGCAGTGCAATCAGCCATCAATGTATCTTATGCAATTGATTTTAAACCCAGTTCAGAAGATGCTATTGCAGCAAGTGTGATGAATACTATCCTAGGTGGTGCATTTTTCAGGTTAAATCAAAACCTCAGGGAAACGCATGCCTATACTTATGGTGCTTATTCTACCTTAAGCCCTGATAAAAATATCGGGCGTTTCACAGCATCAACAAACGTAAGGAACAGTGTAACCGATAGTGCAGTTGTAGAGATCCTTGGAGAGATGAACAGACTGGTAAATGAAGATGTTCCGGCAGATGAACTGGCAAGGATAAAAAACTTTATGATGGGTAATTTTGCCTTATCATTGGAAAGCCCTCAAACCATTGCACGTTTTGCATTAAACCAGGCACGTTATAACCTTCCTGATGATTATTATGCAAACTATCTTCGTAAACTTGAAGCTATTACAAGTGAAGATGTTAGAAGGGCTGCCCAGAGATACTTACTGCCGGAGAATTGTCATATTGTCATCGTAGGGAAAGCGGATGATGTTGCAGAAAGCTTGAAAAAGCTTGCCATGGATGGTGTTATCCAGTTCTATGATGCAGAAGGCAATAAAATAGAAAAAGCAAAAGAAGTAAAAGCAGCCCCTGCCGGCATGACAGCCCAGGATGTTTTGGAAGCCTATTTCAAAGCTGTTGGCGGTAAAAAACAGCTAAAAAAGATCAAGGATATGACCCAGAGTTCATCTGCTACAGTGCAGGGAATGACCCTTGAATTTGTATCTTATCAAAAATCGCCCGATCGCTTACTTGTTGAAACAAAAATGCAGGACATGGTGGTTTCAAAACAATTGTTTGATGGCCAGAAAGGAATTATCCAGTCAATGATGGGACGTGAAGAAATCCCGGCTGATAAACTTGAGGATTTTAAACTGGAAGCTGTTTTGAACCTTGAACTCTACTATGATGTCTATGGTGTTAAAGCTGAACTTGTAGGGATAGAAACCATTAACGGGCTTGATCAATATGTGATAAAAATCACCAATCCGGGAGGTAAGGAAAGCACTCATTACTATGATGTGGCAAGTGGTTTAAAGACACGTGTTGTTAGTGAAGCTGGTATAACTGATTATTTGGATTATCAGCTTGTTGGTAAGTTGAAATTCCCATTTAAAGTGGTCAATGAAATGGGTTCTGTAACAATTGAAATGATTGTGAAGGAAGTAAAATTGAACCAGGGACTTAAGGATGATTTTTTTGTGATTAAATAATTTATCCCAAATTCAATAAAAAAACCGGCTTCTTATGAAGCCGGTTTTTTTATTGAATTTTGAAAACTAAATTTAGTTTCATTCGTTTAAGTAAGAGAATCAGATTGTAAAGCCAGATGAAAGAACATAAGCAGACAAAGAAAAAAAGGTCGGTTATTAATTTTTCCGAGATAAAGAAAAGGATTTCCGAATGGATTATTTTTTTTGAGAGGGATTTGTGGCGTTTATCATCAAAGGAATTAACACCCCGTAAGTCATTTCTGATTAAACATTTGCGGGTCATCGTGCTTGCATTGAAAGGCTTTAATGAGGACAAAGTGTCGATGCGGGCATCGGCATTGACCTATTATACCCTGTTTGCAATGGTGCCGGTAGTTGCCCTTGCTTTTGGTATTGCAAAGGGCTTTGGCCTGGAGTCTTATCTTGAGAGTGAGTTGCAAAAAGCATTGTCGAATAGGGAAGAAGTCTTTACCTGGATAATGAGTTTTTCAAAGTCAATGCTTGAGACTGCACGGGGAGGTATGGTAGCAGGTGTTGGTTTTGTTGTGCTGGTTTATGCAGTGATGAATGTTTTAAGCAATATTGAAGGTTCATTTAATGCCATCTGGAAAATACATAAGGGCAGGACTTTATCAAGGAAGTTTAGCGATTACTTTTCAATGATGTTTATTGCCCCATTCTTTTTAATCTTATCCAGTGGGGCAACGGTATTTCTTGGAACGCAGATTACCCGCATCAGCGAAGATATTCAACTGATAGGTTTTTTCAGTCCGGTACTGATGTTCCTGGTACAGTTGGTGCCTTATGTATTGGTCTGGATTTTATTTACACTTATCTATGTGGTAATGCCCAACACGAATGTAAGGTTTGGGGGCGCATTATTGGCAGGGATTGTTGCAGGCACCTTGTTCCAATTGGCCCAATGGGGTTATATATATTTTCAGGTTGGGGTATCAAGGTATAATGCCATTTATGGGAGCTTTGCTGCCGTGCCTTTGCTCCTTTTATGGTTACAGACAAGCTGGCTGATAGTATTGTTTGGGGCGGAGGTTTCCTTTGCTTATCAGAACGTTGAGAAATATGTATATGACCGTGAAGCCAAAACCATGAGCTTTTTTAACAGGAAGCTCATCTCTTTGTATATTTGCCATTTGGTTATTAAACGGTTTAAGGATGGCGAGGTGTCCCTTACTGCTACGCAGATTGCACAGGAGCTTGAAATACCTATTCGTTTGTTAAGGGAAGTGCTTTATGACCTTATAGAATTACATATATTATCTGAGACAGTAACAGACCATCCCAAGGAATCAGGTTATCAGCCCGGTCAGGATATCAACAGGCTATCAATCAGGGCAATTACAGAGAAGCTTGAAAATAAAGGGGGCGGGGAGCTGATTGCTAACGATGCCCACGCTTTGATTGAAATCAGGAAGGTATTGGAAGATTTTCAGCAAACTATTAATACCAGTAATAAGGATAAACTATTACAGGATATTTAATTCAATGTCGTTTAGTTAAGCATTAAGATAAAAATGCTTGATTTTATTGACATT
>CAYLYP010000084.1:0-13700 GCA_964387795.1 uncultured Bacteroidales bacterium | reverse complement strand
ATGAACTACAAGCGATTGTAATTTTTTCTTAACTAAACGACATTGAATCGTAAATTCTCACCATCTTCATACCATGTTAAGGGTTGAGCCGGACTTAAAGCGGTTTTAAAGCGGGTTTGAGCCGGGTTCAACCCGCCTCAAACCCGCCTCAAACCCGGCTCAACACCGCCTCAACCCCGGCTCAACCATTGAGATGATATAGTGAAGTCGTGGATAGGGTCATTTGGTGGTGGCATGATTTATTGCCGGGAATCCGGTAAATTCAATGGAAAGCAGGGATTTTTACCGACAGGGGTTTTGTGAAATGCCCGGGCAGGGCATCAAAAAGCGTGTATTGGGTTGTGTTTTTATGTTTATAGGGGAGGGGGTATTGGTGATTGAAAATCTTATATCTTTTAGTACCTTTGCACCTTAATTTTTAGAAATATGGTTGAAATAAAAAAAATCGGGCTGCTCACCTCTGGTGGGGATGCCCCAGGTATGAATGCTGCTATCAGGGCAGTTGTTAAAGCAGGGATTCATTTTGATGTCGGGGTAATGGGTATCTTCAAAGGCTATCATGGCTTGATACACAACCTGATGAAGCCATTGGATGCACAAAGCGTAAATCATATCCTGCCGCTTGGCGGGACGATACTTAAGAGTGCGCGCAGCCCGGAATTCAGAACTCCCGAAGGACGAAAAATTGCGTATGAGAATTTTAAGGCAAATGGTCTGGATGGACTTATTGTCATTGGTGGTGACGGTACTTTTACCGGGGCCGACCTGTTTGAGGGTGAGTTTAACGTCCCTGTGATTGGATTGCCCGGCACCATTGACAACGACCTCTATGGCACTGATTATACTATTGGCTACGACACGGCTGTTAACACAGTTATGGATGCTGTGGACAAGCTTAGGGACACGGCTTATTCGCACGACAGGCTGTTTATTGTTGAGGTGATGGGGCGCGATGCCGGTTTTATAGCCCTGAGAGGGGGAATAGCCTGTGGTGCCCAGAAAATCCTTATTCCTGAATCAAGGACTTATGTGGAAGATTTACTAAGTACCCTTGAGAAGGGGATGGGATCGGGGGATAACTCGGCCATTGTGATTGTTGCAGAGGGTTCGGAATTTGGTGGTGCGATGGAAGTGCAGAAGATTGTCAACGAACGTTTTCCCGATTATGATACCCGTGTTTCTATTCTTGGGCATATACAACGTGGAGGTTCACCTTCGGCTTTCGACAGGATACTCGCCAGTGGAATGGGTTTTCAGGCTGTTAAAGGGATTGTGGAAGGTTGCAGGGGGGTAATGGTTGGTTCGGTGAGCCGACAGATTGTCTTCACACCTTTTGCCCAGTCTATTAAACATCACAAGACCTTTAATATGGAGCTTAAGAACATTGCCGAGATCCTTTCGGCATAGGAATATCGTGCTTGAATTATGGTTCAGACCCTATTTCATGATGACAATTTTTCTGGAATATTTGGCTTCTTCAGTGAAGAGCACAAGGAGGTAAATCCCATATTTCAAGTGGGAAACATTAATAGAAGCTTCTGTTTCGACTTTGTTGCCAAGGCTTATGTCATAGATCTGTTTATGCCCGATGAAATCGGTAATATAAGCCCATGCCTGTGCTTGTAAAGGGTTTTCGAAAGAAATGTTTATTATATTGGTAGCAGGGATGGGGCTGACCTTGATATTGCAAAGCACTTTGCGTGTGTTATCGGGGTTGAGGCATGGATCGGTGGGCGCAGGCTCTTCAGGCGTTTCGCCAATGCTGTCATGGGCAGAAATACAGATATGGGAGTAATACTGGTAAAGTATTTCATCCCATTTTTTATTGTTTGGTGCCGAAGCAAAGTCATGGGCGCCCCTTTGGCACATTCCAACGCCATGGCCATAGATAAAACCCGTTTGACCGCTTGTTGAGATACTAACTTCACAACAAGGCTTTTCTGAAGTTTGTGAACAGTCCTTATGGCCGGAGCAGGGTCTGCTGACAAGGTATGGTACTGCGTTTCCGCTTGTATTACATGTAGAAGCGGGGTTCCATACCCCTTCCTGGGCGTTTTGGGTGTAAATACCACTACAGCGTGCTGAATATGATGCATTGATCACGGTATTCTGATATAGCATCACATGCTGCGATGTCAGTTGAGAAGCATCAAGGCAGACCTGGGGCACAGATGTTCCATAAGCTTGTCCGCAATTGGCAGGCAAACCTTTTTGAACCCTTGCAAGGCTATATGAACGGGCAGCCACAGCCTGTGCTTTCAGTGCTTCGGGATGAAAACTGCCACCCATCTCACGGCTTATTACCCCTGCAATGTATTCTGTAAAATCAATATATCCTGTAAATATGCCGGTATTGGAACAGGATGTGTTATTATAGCCATTGTAGAGGTTTTTTACATATACCTTTTCGGGAATTTCAATATCGCATGATGTAAGTTCATTTTTGGAAAAATCATAAGTATCAAAAATATATTCATCTATGCTTTTTTCAATAGTAAGGGGTATGTTCATTTCCTGCTGCCGGTCAACAAGCATTTCGGATATGTCATTTGGCATTACTTTGGGGTTGAGGAATACTTTATAAAGTGCCTCTTCGATATCCGATGCATTGATCATTGTAATATGCAATGTATCAAAATTATCGGCATATACTTTTATCCTGAAAAGTTCATCGCTGCGATGTCCGGGAAGTGCAATAAGAGCTTTCCCTTCGCTGTTGAAGTTGGATTTATAAACAACAGGGTCAGAAGCTGATGCCGGGGCCAGGTATAAGTCATTATTGATCTGATAAGTTGCCCTGCTGTAAATACAAATGTGGGCATCAGCGATAATAGTGCTGTCGGCCATGGACCTTATTACCGGTTGTATTGTCTTTTGGTTTTGTGCCAGAGCACAAAAAGGGTGCAGTATGGCTGCAAAGAAAAATGCAAGGCTTACCTTTTTTGCGTAAGCCTTGCACAAGAAGATTTTTTTAAATATAAAAACCATAAATATCTCAGGTTTCGTTTTAATGAATGCGTTTACGGATTTCTTCAGATTTTTTTTCGTAACCTGGTTTTCCAAGCAAAGCAAACATATTGTTTTTATAGTCTTCAACACCGGGTTGGTCAAATGGGTTCACATCAAGGATATATCCGCTTAAAGCGCAGGCATATTCAAAGAAAAATATCAGTTCGCCAAGGCTGTATTCATCGATTTGGGGTATTGATATGGAAAGCACAGGGACACCACCATCAAGATGGGCTAAGGTGGTACCAAGTTCGGCCATTTTGTTCACTTCGCTGATGCGCATGCCACTGATAAAGTTCAATCCATCAAGGTTTTCGCTATCGAAGGGGATGGTAAGCATATCCGAAGGTTTATCGACAGAGACCATGGTCTCGAAAATGTTCCTCAGGCCATCCTGCACATATTGCCCAAGCGAATGAAGGTCGGTAGAGAAGTTCAAGCCGGCAGGGAAAATCCCTTTACCATCTTTTCCTTCACTTTCGCCATAAAGTTGTTTCCACCACTCAGTGATGTATGACAGTTGGGGGTTAAATCCTGCAAGTATTTCGTTGGTCTTCCCTTTGCGGTAAAGGATATTTCTTGCAATAGCATAAAGGCCTGCAGGGTTGTTAAAGACATCTGTTTCGGAGCTTACAAGTTTTTTCATGGCAAGGGCTCCCTGGATGAGCCTGTTTATATTGAAACCGGCAGCGGCAATAGGTAATAGCCCCACAGGGGATAAGACGCTAAAACGGCCTCCTACGTTGTCGGCAATAACGTAAGACTTATAGCCTTCTTTACCGGCCAAAGTCCTAAGGGCACCTTTGGATTTGTCGGTGATTGCAATAATACGCTTACGAGCTTCATCGCTGCCATATTTTTTTTCGATATGGGCTTTGAGCAAACGGAATGCTATTGCAGGCTCAGTTGTAGTCCCTGATTTTGAAATTACGATAATGCTGTAGTTTTTCTTATCCAGGAGTTTTAAGAGCTGTGCATGGTATTCTTCACTAATCTGGTTACCGGCATAGATGATGACAGGTTTTTTGCCATCCCCGGAATCCAAAAGATGATTGAACGGATTGTTTAAAGCATCAATCACTGCCCTTGCACCAAGGTAAGAGCCCCCAATACCAATAACAACAATGATTTCGGATTTGGCAGCCAGTTCATTTGCATCAGCAGTGATAGATTCCAGCAGGGCTTTATCGGTATCGGGCAAATCAATCCAACCCAGAAAGTCATTCCCTTTACCGGTTTTATGAGTGATTTGATCCTGTGCCTTTTCAAATGCTGCTTGTAACTGTGACAATTCGTCACGGCTGACCCATTTGTCAGCTTTTTGAATATTTACTTTTAAACCAACCATATTATTGTTTTTTTAATCCGGATGGGACAAAAAATAAGCTGTTCCCATCCCTGAAAAATTGATTTTTTAGGATTTTAAAAATTATTTTTTACCAGTATGAAATTACAAAAAAATGGGGAAGGGAGAAGTAATAAAACAGAATAATATTATGGGGGGACAAAAAAAAAGCTGCCGGGAAGGGCAGCTTTTTAATATAATGATAAAAAACATTAATCAAGTTTACGTGCAATTTCAATAGTTTCAAAAGCTTCGATGATGTCACCGACTTTGATATCATTGAAACGGTCAATGTTTAAGCCGCATTCATAACCTGAAGCAACTTCCTTGGCATCATCTTTGAAACGTTTGAGAGAGCCCAGGTATCCGGTATAAACAACAATACCATCGCGGATGACCCTGACATGAGAGTTTCGGGTAATCTTTCCATCAAGCACCATACATCCGGCAACAGAACCCACTTTAGTAATTTTGAACACTTCGCGGATCTCGATATTGGCAGTAATTTTCTCTTCAATTTCGGGAGAGAGCATACCTTCAATAGCCGATTTGATTTCATTGATGGCGTTATAGATAATAGAGTAAATACGGATATCAATTTGTTCCTGTTCGGCCAGTTTGCGTGCAGAAGAGGAAGGCCTAACCTGGAATCCCACTATGATAGCATTGGAAGCACTGGCAAGGAGCACATCGCCTTCGGTTATAGAACCAACAGCTTTGTGGATAATATTAACCTGGACTTCAGGAGTAGATAGTTTTAACAATGAATCGCTCAAAGCTTCAACAGAGCCGTCCACGTCACCTTTAACGATGATGTTAAGCTCTTTAAAGTCTCCGATAGCAATACGACGCCCGATTTCATCAAGGGTAATATGTTTCTGGGTACGTAAGCCCTGTTCCCTTAATAACTGCTGACGTTTTGCAGCTATAGATTTGGCTTCCTGTTCGCTTGTCATTACGTTGAAAGTATCACCGGCAGTAGGGGCGCCGTTAAGACCTAAGATCTGAACAGGTGTTGAAGGGCCGGCTTCTTTGATACGTTGGTTCCTTTCGTTGAACATGGCTTTAATTTTGCCATAAACTGTTCCGGCAACGAGCGTATCACCTAATTTCATTGTTCCGGATTGGACAAGCAAGGTAGCCAGGTAGCCACGACCTTTGTCAAGGGAAGATTCGATGATAGTACCAGTAGCTTTTTTTCTTGGGTTTGCTTTCAGGTTAAGGAATTCAGCTTCAAGGAGTACTTTCTCGAGCAGCTTATCAATGTTGATGCCTGATTTGGCAGATATTTCCTGTGATTGATATTTACCACCCCAATCTTCAACAAGAACGTTTATTTTGGCAAGTTCTTCTTTAACCTTTTCGGGATTGGCATTATTCTTATCAATTTTGTTGATGGCAATGACAATAGGAACATTGGCAGCATGCGCATGGTTGATAGCTTCAATAGTCTGAGGCATCACGTTATCATCTGCAGCTACAACAATGATAGCCACGTCCGTAATTTTAGCACCTCTGGCACGCATTGCAGTAAATGCTTCGTGACCAGGGGTATCTAAGAAAGAAATAGTTTTTCCGTTTTCGAGGACAACCTGGTATGCACCAATGTGCTGGGTAATACCACCTGCTTCGCCCTTGATCACATTTGTGTGACGGATACGGTCGAGCAATGAGGTTTTACCATGGTCAACGTGGCCCATAACAGTAACGATAGGGGCGCGGTCGATAAGGTCTTCTACCTCGTCTACTTCTTCTTCAATTAAGTCCTGAGCATCAATACTAACAAATTCAACTTCGTAGCCAAATTCGGAAGCAACAATGGTAATTGTTTCAGCATCAAGTCGTTGGTTAATTGAAACAAACAAACCAAGGCTCATACAGGTAGAGATGATCTCGTTAACAGTAACGTTCATCATTGTGGCAAGTTCATTTGCCGAAACAAATTCCGTTACCTTTAATATTTGCTGATCGATTTGAGACTGTTCCATCTCCTCCATTCTGTGTTGCTGGAGGATTTCTCTTTTATGCTTACGGTGTTTGGAAGTTTTAGATTTTCCGGTACCGCTAAGACGGGCAAGGGTTTCCTTAATCTGTTTACTGATTTCTTCCTCAGTAAGTTCAACCTTTGCAGCTTCTTTTTTCTCCCATTTTTTATTTTTCTGGGCAGCCTGCTGTTGGGCTTTCTTTTGGCGTTCTTCTCTTTGTTCTTTTGTTTCGCCACTACCCTGGGGATGCTGTTGCTTTTGTTGTCCCTGCTGGTTTTTGTCCCCGTTAGGGCGTCCCTGGTGTTGACCCTGGCCTTGGGTTTTGTTTTCAGTTCCCTGGCCATTCTGACCGCCTTCAGCCTTATCTTTTTTAATACGCTTGCGTTTTTTCTTTTTGGCTTTATTGGGGTCACTTGACGAGGCCACAGGTTTTTTGCTATGGTCACGAGGGTCAGGCAGATCAATTTTACCTAATATAGTAGGACCTTCAAGTTTTCTTACCTGAGTTTTAAATATATCAGGTTCTGTTTTGGCCGGTGGGGCGATAGTTGATGTTTCCTGCAATGGGGGCGTGGTTACTTCTTGTTTTTTAGGTTGATGTTGAACAGGGGCATTCTCTTTATGAGCAGGATGCTCCTGTTTCTTTTCATTATGATGGGGTTTGTTGTCCGCTTTATGGGCATGTTTTTCTTTCCCGGCATCATGAGAAGGAGCTTCTTTATGCTTAGGCTGTGCCTGTTCATTTTTTTCTGTCCTGGGCTGAGCCTGGTTATCTGCAATAGGAGCTTTCTCCTGAGTTTTTTCTTTATGTTGCGGGTTCAGCTTGTCAAGGTCAACTTTACCAAGAATTTTTGGTCCGGCGGCTTCAGAGCTTGTTTTTTCATCTGCCTGTTCAGCAGGCACTTCCTGCTTAGTTTCGGATGCTGGTTCCTGAACAGCTTGAGGACTATCCACCTTTGGGGATTCCTTCACTATTTCCTGAACTTGTACAGGTTCCTGTTTTGTAACTAACTCATTAACAATGGTCTCAGCCTGTATTTCTTTGGATTCTTTCTCAACAGTTTCAGAAGGCAAAGTTTCTTTTTTAGGTTTTGAATCAGAGATATCTATTTTGCCTACGACCTTTGGACCGGGCAGGGATACCTCCGGGATTTTTTCCACAACAGGAGCTGGGGCAGCATCTTCCAAAAGCCCTTTATCGTTTTTACCTGTGATTTCTTTAGATGGGGTTTCATCCCTGTCCTCATCATCAAAATCGTCTGAATTACCTTCAACACCTTCTTCCCTTGCATCCTCGATGGTAATCGTTTCACGTTTTGCAAGGTTAAGGCCAACCTTTTTGGTTTCCTCCTTCAGGCTTTTTTCGGATTGAAATTCTTTTGTGAGAAGAAAATAAGCCTCCGGAGTTACCTTTGAATTCGGATTGGAATCAATGGGATGTCCTTTTTTTGCAAGGAAATCAACAATTGTATTGATCCCAATATTAAATTCTTTGGCAACCTTACTTAGTCTAAGTGTTGTTTTTGTGCCTTCTGTCATATTAAGTTTTAGGTGTTTTTCGATTAAAAACCATGCCTGTGAGAAAAATAGCTTCAAAGATAGTGAAGTTTTTTTTTATTCAAATTCTGCTCTAAGTATACGGATCACGTCCCTGATAGTTTCCTCTTCAAGGTCGGTACGTTTCACAAGGTCATCCACGCTATAGCTTAAAACGCTTTTAGCGGTATCGCAGCCAACAGCTTTAAATTCATCAATAATCCAGGATTCGATTTCGTCAGAGAATTCATCCAAAGCGACATCTTCGCTGTCAGATATATCGGTATCCCTATAGACATCAATCTCGTAACCGGTAAGTTGACCGGCAAGCCTGATGTTAAAACCCCCTTTGCCAATGGCAAGCGAAACCTGGTCGGGTTTCAGAAAGACATCAGCGCGCATGGTTTTGTTGTCAATACTTATTGATGATATTTTAGCAGGGCTAAGTGCACGGGTGATAAAGAGGTTGGGATTTGTAGTGAAGTTAATCACGTCAATATTTTCATTTCTCAGCTCTTTCACGATTCCATGGATACGTGAGCCTTTCATGCCCACACATGCTCCAACGGGGTCGATACGGTCGTCATAAGATTCAACAGCAACCTTAGCCCTTTCACCGGGTATCCTTACAATCTTTTTAATTGTAATCAAACCGTCAAATACTTCAGGGACTTCCTGTTCAAACAAGCGTTCCAGAAATACGGGAGAGGTGCGTGAAAGGATAATGACGGGGTTGTTATTACGGATTTCAACTTTGGAAACAACAGCTCTCAGGCTGTCGCCTTTGCGGTAGAAATCGCTGGGTATTTGTTCAGAGCGGGGCATAACAAGTTCAATGCCCTCATCATCAATACACATAATTTCTTTTTTCCAAACCTGATAGACTTCCACAGTCATAATCTCACCAACCCTGTCCTGGTATTTTTTATAGATAGAATCCTTTTCCAATTCAAGGATTTTGCTTGCGAGGTTTTGTCTGATGGCAAGAATTTCCCTTCTACCGAAGTCAGCCATTTTAACAGGCTCGGATACTTCTTCGCCAATCTCAAAGTCGGGTTCAATTTTAATGGCTTCAGAGTAAGCTATTTCAGCGCTGGGATCAGAGACCTCTCCATCTTCAACGATGGTCCTGTTATGCCAAACTTCAAGGTCGCCTTTGTCGATGTTGACAATGATATCAAAATTATCAGAGCTGCCATGTTTTTTAATAAGCATATTCCTGAAGACATCTTCAAGAATAACCATCATTGTGGCCCTATCGATATTTTTGAATTCCTTGAACTCCGAAAACGACTCAACCAGATTTATACTGTCCATTTGTTCGTGTAAAGGTTAAACAGTTTAAAGCAATATTTTTATTTAAATGCAATTTCAATTTTCGCTTCCCTGATGGCATCCCACTGAATAAACATAACCGGTTCGGGAACAGGCTGTTTTTTCTTCTTAGGTGCTGCAGGTTGTATTTCAATTCCTTTATCATTGACGCTAACAAGGGCGCCATTGATTGTTCGGTCATCAGTTAATTCAACATTAAGAGTCCTTCCAATATGTCTTGGATACTGACGTTGATAAATAAGGGGATGGCTGGCCCCGGCTGATGATACCTCCAGTTCAAAATCTTCAACATCCCTGTCGAGATTTGATTCAATATGTCGGCTTAATTTAATGCAATCATCAATCATAACACCATTGTCACCGTCAATAGACACATGGATATTATTGTTTTTTGAAACTTTTACTTCGATAAGGAATTTATCGCTTCCCTGAAGAAAAGATTCTGCTAATGATTGTATGGTTTCTTTTGTTATCATTTATCAAAGTGCTCTTAACAAAATAGGGAGCGAATTGCCCCCTATCAGAATTTGGCTGATATTTTGCAGTGCAAATTTACAAAATATTTTTTACTTGACAAAAAGCTTACTGAAATTTAGGGAATTATGCTTTCAATTGTTCAATTTATTTTATGCCATGATAGAAAAACATATAAGAAGGAAATACGTAATTATCAATAAAACAAATAAATATAAAAAAAAGACATGAAACATATATTTGGGTAATTATTTAAAAAAGACATAAAAAAATGCGCCATCCGGATTTAAAACAGAGGCGCATTTTGTTATTATTTAAAACAGAAGCTGAATTTTTCAGGGAATTATTTTCCCATGTATTTTTGATAATACATATCAAAGAATTCAGAAGCAAGGTTTGCTTGTTCTTCCTGTTTGTATTCATCAGTAATCTGGACAATCCTTTGAAGCATTAACAAAGCGGTTTGTTTTTCATAATTAATTGAACCGGCAAAGCGTGAAGGGAAAGTGAAATAATAAGCGAGGCTTTCAGCATTCACATCAATCATTCTTTCAATAATTGCATTTCCTTTATCAAAAGCCCCAGTCTTATAGTAAGCTTCTGCCATCAAGAGGTTGTAATAATTGAAAGGCATCTTGTTTTCAGGCATCATTTCAATAGCTTTGTCAAGCACAGCAATTGCAGAATCGTTTTTATTTTCACTAATGAGTGCAAGTGCTAGGCGGGCAAATACATTTTTAATGTTTGTTGAAAGGCGGATATTGTCTTCATTCATATAAACGCCATCCTGGTTCATATTGCCCCATTTGAACTTGTTCATAACGTTGTTGTACAAAATAGAAGTATTTATTCTTCCAATCTGTCCATCTTCGTTTGTGTGTTTAATAGGTACAAGGCGATAAGCCATACCTTCAAGCTGGAAGTATTCCTCAAGTCCGAGGTAGCTATCGCCACCGGTTGTGATAGCAAAATATACAGGGCGGTCCCAGTTGTTGGTAGCCAAAAAGTCAAGTGCCATGAGGTGATTTTTCTGAAGGCCATACCTGTCGATTTTCCATTCCACATTTTTAACTATCAGGTGGGCATCTTCAGGGGCAACAGTTCCATTGGCAACAACTTTAGCAGAGTCAACAGGCAAAGACAACTTTTTGGTTGGCAGATAGTCTTCGGGTCCTCTTTGTGTCGGAACTTTAGTCCTGATGTTATCACTGGCCACAAACTGGATTACATCCATGAGGTTTGTATATCCGGTAATATTTTCATTTTCAATCATATAAACCATATCACGCGTCCCGTCACGGTATTGGATAGGCTTCATAGTGAAAGGAAGGGGCTCTGCATCGTAGGTTTTATGCCTGATCATATAATCAATGTACCAGTCGGTATTCAAAAGGCTCAGGTTAACGATTTTAATATCAGGCCTCATATTTTCAACCTCCTGGACATACCAGAGCGGGAAGGTGTCGTTGTCACCATTTGTGAAAATAATAGCATTGGGGGCGCAGGACTCAAGATAGTTTGATGCAATATCGCGGGCCGTATAACGATTTGAGCGGTCATGGTCGTCCCATCCTTCTGCAGCCATGATACCAGGGACAAGGGCCAGGGTAACGATTGTAGTCAATATTGGGGCCAGCTTGCCTTTTAAATATTTACTAATGGCATCAGAAATAGCCATAACACCAAGTCCAATCCAGATAGCAAAAGCATAGAAAGAGGCAGCATAAGCATAATCCCTTTCCCTGGGCTGATAGGGTGTTTGGTTAAGATAAACAATAATGGCCAAACCTGTTAAGATAAACAATAATCCCACAACAATTGTATCTTTATAGTTTCTCTTCACATGAAAGAAAAATCCAATGAGCCCCAGGATGAGTGGCAACATATAGAATTTGTTATGTCCGGGGTTGTTTTTGATATGGTCAGGCACATTGTACCTTGGACCAAGAAATATCTGGTCGATGAAGTTGATACCAGATAGCCAGTTGCCTTCTGTAATGCCACCATGGCCTTGAATGTCATTTTGTCTGCCAGCGAAGTTCCACATGAAATATCTCATATACATGTGCCCAACCTGGTAAGAGAAGAAGAACCTTAGGTTTTCGCCAAATGTGGGTTTTTCAATAATCTGTGTTTTTCCATCAGGTCCTGTAAACTCAATAGGCCTGCCTTTAACTTTTCCCCATTGCTTGTAAGCACTTACGTGGCTTTCTTCACGGCCAGAGTGCATACGCGGGAAAATAGTTGTAAACTCAGGATCATAAATGGGGATTAAAGCTGTGCGAGGGTTTGTAATCACATATTTCCCAGTCTCATGGTCTTTGTTATAAACAGGGTTGCCATCTTTTGCATCAATCACAGGTGCGTTATAATAAGGTCCTTTTAATAATGGCCAATCACCATATTGTTCACGTGCAAGATATGCAGATAAGCCCAAGGCATCCTTAGGTGTGTTTTCGTTTATCGGGGTATTGGCATTTGAACGGATGACAAGCATCATAAAAGATGAATAACCTATAATGAGAAAGGTGAAGCATAAAATAACGGTATTGGCAATAACTTTTTTATGCTTTTGAGTGTACATCAAGCCCCAAACGATACCACCAATCAAAAGGATGAAATACACGATAGTCCCTGTATGGAAAGGCAATCCCAATGAATTGACAAAGAATTTTTCAAACCACCAGTCAAATTTAACAACTCCTGGGATAATGATGTTCTGGACCAAAGCCAGTAAAAGGATTGAAATAACACCAGCAACAATAATCCCCCGGAAAGAAGGTTTGAATTTTTTAAAATAAAACACAAATACGATTGCCGGTATTGTTAAAAGGTTCAATAAGTGGACGCCAATTGATAAACCCATCACATAAGCAATCATCACAAGCCACTTCAGGTTATCCTTCCTGTCATACTGGCTTTCCCATTTTAATATTGCCCAGAAAACAAAAGCAGTTGAAAAAGATGACATTGCATATACCTCAGCTTCAACGGCAGAAAACCAGAATGAATCAGAGAAAGTATAAGCCAATGCACCAACAATACCACTGCCCAAAATGGTAAGCATTTTGGTTTGGTCCATTTTGCCGTTAGCTGTTGCTATTTTTTTTGCTAATAGTGTTATTGACCAGTAAAGGAACAATATTGTAAATGCACTTGAAAGGGCAGACATGAAGTTGATCATGTATGCGACTTTTGAAGTGTCACCAAAAGCAAATAAAGAGAAGAACCTCCCTAACATCTGGAACAGAGGGGCTCCGGGAGGGTGACCAACCTGTAATTTAAAAGCGGTGGCAATAAATTCGCCACAATCCCAGAAACTTGCAGTCGGCTCTAAGGTGAGCGTGTAAACAATCAGGGAAATGGCAAAAACGCCCCACCCGATTATATTGTTTAGCTTTTGGTATTTTTCCATTAGGGAAGTGTTTTTGATTGGATTGTTATATAATCTTATGGTTTATGTTTGTCTTTTGATTTTTTTATAGACCGTGGCAAATATATAAAAACTTGTGCAGTTAAACCTCATTTTAACATCAGTTTATACAATTATGGGCTTGAAATTTTACGTTTTGGTATTCAAACCTAAAATGAATTAATCGCAAATTGAATGAAATCATTGGCGTATTATCGTTCAAAAAGCGAAACAACGAGCTTTCCCGAAAAAAGCAAAATGTGGCTTATGTACTTATTCGTTGATGATTTATGCTTTTGCTAATACCTCAAGTTATGGTTTCCTGTTTTTTGAAGGATATAAAAAAAATGGAAGCAGAGAACGAACACTGTTATTGATTTTGGTGTTAATCGGATTAATAGCTTGATATTTATTTATTATTAGAGGATTATTATGTAAAAATAAAGGCAATAGCTGCTTAGGGTCTGCTGAAAAACACTTAACAAGCAGGATGCATATCATTTACAATGTCATTTTATCATAATGAGTGCATGGATTTATTTCCTTTGGTGCTAATATGTTTGCATCTTGTTTGCGTTAGTCTTTAAGGCATCATCTGCTTCGT
>CAYLYP010000083.1:0-13925 GCA_964387795.1 uncultured Bacteroidales bacterium | reverse complement strand
GCTACCATGCCATCCACCCTGATAACAAATTCACGGCCAAGCTCTCTTGCCTGTCGGCATAAATCAGCCTCAGTTTCCATATTAAAAGCCAATTGGGTGATGCCATAACGGTCGCGTAAATCAATAAAAGTCATCCCTCCAAGGTCGCGCGAACGTTGTACCCATCCGCACAGGCTTACATTTTTACCGGCATCTGCCAGTCTTAATTCTCCGCATGTATGTGTTCTAAGCATGGTATTCAATAGTTTAAATCATTCAAAAAAAACCCGGTAAAGTTATAAAAAAGCAGGCTATCTTCAATCATATCCTAAAAATGAATTACAAAAACTTTTCATTTTAAATATATCAAGCTATACTTGATAAACCAAAATTCCAATTAAAGGTATATCACAAATATTTGAATAATTCTAAATGCTTAGCATTTATAGGTGTTTGAATTTTTTTTACGATAACATATTTAAATATTATTCATAAAAAAAAACACTTTAATCTTCATAACACCACAATTACTAAAAAGGACAAAATGAAAACTTCAAATTACAAACCAATACTATTTATTAAAAATCATTTAAATTGAGTACTATTTAAGGCACATATTAATTATATCTCGACACAGAAAAATAAATTTTGTATTAAACAAACAATATATCTTATCCATAATAGTGATTGGAATTTTATGTGGCAAATAGGCATAAAGCATAATAAACTAAGACCAATTCTAATAACAACAGACTAAAAACAAAAAAAGGAAGCCATTGGCTTCCTTTTTTTTAATAAATAGTTGAAAGACTATTTTTTTTCAACTTCGCCTTTACGACTTGAATAGTTGATCTTTAGTGCATTCAGTTTGCGAAGTTCCTGCTTAATATCTGTTACGATACCCATTTTTGTCTCCTTATCCACTTTCAATGAAGTAGTGAGTAATGGTCTTTCAGCTTCCTGCCTTGCTTCTCTTTCCTGTGCAATAAATTGAGAAATATCAACAACAGATGCAAAAACATCATTAAGCTGGATACGAGGTTCAGTTCCCAATTGAGTTTTTAGTGGAACACCAACATAAATATAGCTAACCAAGGACTTCCGTTCCAGTTTCTGAACTTCTGAAGCAGGTGGTGCACTAACCTTAACAAATAATGTTGTTTCTCTCATAGTTGTTGATACCATAAAGAAAAATAGCAACATGAAAATAATGTCAGGTAAGGAAGCTGTAGAAATAGCTGGAGTTCCTTTTGATTTTTCTTTTACAAATCTTCCCATATTATTTTCTTTTTGTAATGTCTTTGGGTTCAGCCTCAGAAATAGCCATTGGCACAGCATCACGGACGGCTTTTATCAAATACTCGTCCTTAAGCTCATCAAATTTCTTGCCTAAGAATTCCCGTGAAACTTCATTTCTGATTTCATTTATTGCAGCCGCCAGTTCATTTTGAACAGCTATATATGTCTCGTAAGACGTACTTCTGTCATTCTGTAAGGAAATTACCCCTTTGGAAACCATCAAATCTCCAAGGTTTTCAACAGTTTTCATTTCTCTTTCAGAAAGGTCGGGATTGTTATTAGGGTTGAGTAAGAATTCCCTGGTTTGTTGTCTTAGTGTAGCAATAGAGCCAGGTTGCCCTTCAACCATAATCTGATTTTGAGCATTCACCAATACCACAAAAACATTACGTTCTTTAATAGGTGGAGGAGGTGTTGCATTGGGATCAATTGGAGGAGGAAGTACCCTTAGCAAACCTGAATCCACGTCCATGGTAGTGGTAACGAGGAAGAAGATTAGCAAAAGGAAAGCAATATCCGCCATTGAACTTGCATTTATTTCTTGGGACATTCTTCTGGCCATGATACTATCCTATTTAAATTGTTTAGTAACTGTTGACAATATTGCAGCTAACAAAGCAATACCCATAAGGATATAGGTAGTAATCATACCAGCACCGATTAACCTTACTCCATTAGGTCCCACTCCCATTTTTATTGCTACCTCGCTTACCTCAGTTGAAGAGAAGAGATACCCGAGAACAACAATTATGGCTAGCCCTAAAATTCCAAATACAGCAGTTTTTGCTTTACTGAAATTAGTGACCAGTTGAACAAGTGGAAATACCAAAGCTACCAGAACGCAAATACCAAGCAGCACATAAGTAAGGTAAATTCCGATATTAATAATAGTGTCGTTCATTTTGATACTTTTTATTATTTTTTGAATTTCATCAAAATATCCATGAAGGAAATGGTTGCGTCTTCCATTGCATTTACAAGGCTATCAATTTTTGCAGTGATATAGTTGTAAAAAATCTGAAGGATAATAGCAACAATAAGACCAAATACTGTAGTTAAAAGAGCAACTTTGATACCACCAGCAACAACTGTTGGGGAAATATCACCAGCAGCAGCGATATCATCAAAAGCACCAATCATACCAATTACAGTACCCATAAATCCAAGCATAGGAGCAAGGGCAATAAAAAGAGATATCCAGGTAAGGTTAGATTCAAGACGGCCCATCATAACACCACCATAAGAAACGATTGATTTTTCAACCATTTCAAGGCCTTCATTGTGTCTGTCAAGTCCCTGGTAAAAAATGCTTGCTACAGGTCCACGTGTATTGCGGCAAACTTCTTTAGCTGCATCAATTCCACCCGTATTAAGAGCTTCTTCCATTTTATCTAAAAGCTTTTTGGTGTTGGTTGTTGACATGTTAAGGTAAATAATCCTTTCAATACAAAGACCAAGGCCAATAATTAAACAAAGAAGGATAGTTGCCATAAACTCAGCACCACCTTCAATGAATTTTTCTTTTAAAATATAATGAAAACTTTTTTCTTCACCTTCAGCACTTGCTGTATTGTCTGTAGGTAAATTAGCATCTGTTTCCACATTCGAGTCAGTTTTAGATGCATCAGCCACTGAATCATTCTGTGTAGCTTCTATCTGCGTTCCTTCGGTTTTGTCCTGAGCGCTAAGTGAAGATGCTGCACCAAATGTGAGCATTCCTGCTACGGTTAAAAAGACAAATAATTTTTTCATAGTCTTTCTTATTGGTTTTGATTTTTACGTTAAAAATTCAGATTTAAAATGTTTACAGGTTAATCCTGGCGGAGAGAAAGGGATTCGAACCCTTGATACGCTTTTGGCGTATACACACTTTCCAGGCGTGCGCCTTCGACCACTCGGCCATCTCTCCAATATGCTTTTTTTTGTTGGGTTTTCGAGCTGCTAAAATACAAAAAAATTAAAATATAAATGAATTTCTTTCAATTTTCATTTGTTATTCTTTTATCAAACAACGTTGAAGTATTTTTTTTATTATTTAAATCCCTTTTTTCATGTTGAAATTTTGCTTTTGTAACTATTGTTTTTCTTTCCTCTTTTTTCATCCCTGATACGATAATCGGCAAACTTCAATGATTTATGCCCACCTTGAAAATTTAAAATTGACGAAAAAAATGAATTAACTAATTGATATTTAACAAAATAAAAATATTACAAAAAACCTTGCTATACTTAATAATTTGAATGCAATGTTTCTTATTTTTATACATATCCATTTTAGTAAAGAAATTTAATACATACGAACATGGAAGTAAAAAATAAATCTTCAAAAAAAAGCTCCCTTGAAAAGGCAGCTAAAACAACAAAAAAAATATCAACTCCTCACAAAGAACCAAAAATTTTTGTTGTTGATACCTCAGTGATTATCTATAACCATAACTCAATAAACAGTTTTGAAGAGAACGATGTGGCAATACCAATTACCGTTCTTGAAGAACTTGACCAGTTTAAGAAAGGAAATGATACCAAAAACTTTGAAGCAAGGGAATTCACCCGAATCCTTGACAGGCTTTCACTGAATGCTTCTTTACAGGATTGGATTCCACTGGAAAATGAAAAAGGTGGTAAGATTAAGGTTATCATGAACAAGGCAAAAGACATTGATGCTTGTCAGGTTTTTGGTGAAGATAAGCCCGACCACCGTATTTTGAATAGCGCTTTATATCTTAAAGAAGAATACCCAAACCGCAAGGTCGTTCTTGTTTCTAAGGATATCAACCTTCGCTTAAAAGCAAAATCACTTGATATCCCTGCTGAAGATTTTGAAACTGGTAAGATCAAAAATATTGAAGAACTATATTCAGGGAAACAGGAAATAAGTACCGTTGACAAAGCAATCATTGACATTCTTTATCAAACTGGTGTTATTGAAGCAGAAGCAATTGGCCTTGAAAATCCTATTCCTAACGAATACTTTATCCTTAGTGATGGCCAGAACTCTGTCCTTGCTTATTATAATCCATTAACCAGGCTTATCGAGCGCATCGATAAAAGAACAGTCCAAAAGATTACACCAAGAAATGCTGAGCAGGTCTTTGCCCTTCACGCCATCATGAATCCTGATGTTAAACTTGTAACACTTCAGGGAGTAGCTGGAACAGGAAAAACCCTCCTTGCTTTAGCTGGTGCGCTTGAACAAAGGCGGCTTTATGAACAGTTATATGTGGCAAGGCCGATTGTGCCCCTTAGTAATCGTGATATCGGGTTCCTCCCCGGTGATATAAGTTCAAAGATTAGCCCATATATGGAGCCTTTGTTTGATAACCTTAAGTTCATCCAAACACAATACAGGGAAAAGGATAAGGAATTTAAAAATATAAAAGATGCACTTGAAAATGAAAAAATTGTAATTGCCCCACTGGCATATATCAGAGGGAGGAGCCTTTCAAATATTATCTTTATCATCGACGAGGCACAAAACCTTACCCCTCATGAAGTAAAAACAATTATTACAAGGGCTGGTGAAAACACAAAAATGATTTTCACAGGTGATATTTACCAGATTGATACCCCTTACCTTGATGCACAAAGTAATGGACTTTCATATCTAATTGATAAGGTTAAGAATAATGCTATTTATGCCCATGTCAGGCTTGAAAAAGGTGAAAGGTCTGAATTGGCTAACCTGGCAAACAACCTTTAATTGAATTATCTTAATACAGAAGGGTATCAGATACAGGCTGGCGTTGGCATTATTAATACAATCCTTAGCCTCCCAATATCTGATACCCTTTTTCTGATTATTGATTTTCTGTTAAATATATAAATAACAGCTTATTCTTCAATGATAACTGTTATAAGCGTTTGCCCAACTGCCTTGAGTGTTTCCTTACTTATTGCATCCATATTGTCTTTCAATGTATGCCAATACGGAAAGAAACGATGGTTTGTCTGAGGATCGTAATGAATAATATCAATACAAGGGATATTTCGAATACTGTTCACATAATAATGGTCATCAGTTATATAATCTGTTTCCTGATCAACAAAAAACTTTGAATAGCCTATTCTTTGGGCTGTTTTCCAAACCTTTCTGACAACTGTTGGTGCAAAATATAATGAATAGCCTTCTTTCCCAAAAACAGCGTTCTCTGCACCCACCATATCAAGCAGTATCCCATATTTTGCATAATAATCAGGCTTGTGTGGATTCTTAGACCAGTATTGTGAGCCCAAACACCAGGTATCTTCTTTTTGAATATCAACCTTTTCATGCTGCCCATAATCTTCTGCATCAAAGAAAATGATATCTATTCCAAGCTCAGGTTTTGTTATAGAAATCAGGCGGGCAATTTCCATTAAGACACCCACACCTGATGCCCCATCATTTGCTCCGGGAATGGGTTTTAAGAAATTATCAGGATTGGGATCATAATCAGCAAATGGCCTGCTATCCCAATGGGCACATAGCAATATACGTTTTTTCTTCTCTGGCTGAAAAACTCCAATTATATTTTGTGCATTAAGTTTTGTGCCATCAAATGCTTGTAAAATAGCCTTTTGAATTATTACAGTATCAGCAAATCTATTTAATGAATTGATTAAAAATTCAGCACATTCCTTATGTGCTTTTGTATTTGGAACTCTTGGACCAAAAGCAACCTGCCTCTCAATATAATAATAAGCTGAATCGGCATTGAATTCAGGGATTACTCTTTTATCTTTTGATTCCACTGCTTTTTCCACTGTATTTGACTTTTGACCGTTCTCCCTACATGAAAGGAAAGAAATACATATACTAAACAACACCAAAAAACTCAATATTTTCTTCATTTCTTTTGATTTTCTTTTGCTCAAAAAACTTTTAGAATACGATTATTACAAAAAAATCAACTTTCAGATATCTTTAAACAGACATCTGATTACCATCTAATTGTATAATAATGCCAAATCTCAAAAAAGGCATAATTCAGATTTGCTCCTTCAAGCAACAAATTTAATAAAAACATTAATTCTTTAGTTAAAAAGAAGTGAATGCTTTCCATATCAAACAATTTTTAAAATTTCATCCTTTCTGATTCAATAAACTACCAGGAAACAATCCCAAATCAGAAACCAATTAGTTTTGTAACAGTATATCCTCCAAAGCAAATAAAACCATTTAATCTAATCTGTTTTTCTAATATAAATACCCTACTTATGCATGAAAAACAATAAGAACTGCGAAGAATATGCATATAGTCTCATATTATTTATATATTTGCTGAGGATTAAAAAAAGGTAGCTTGAAAACAGGATAAACAATGATAAAACCAATAGTTTTATTATTTGTTACCTGACTTGGAAAAAATGAAACAGAAAGAGCTTTTGCATTGCTATTCATTCATTTGGCTATTAATCCTTTCATCCAATAATCCACTGATATAGGACTTAATAAAAATGGAAAATAAAAACAAATATCCGGGCAGCCTTTATTCAAAAAAAAAATCCGATAAGGATTTACCTTCTTCCAAAAAAGCTTCAGTAAATAGTATTGGCAAAAAACAAACCAATGTATTGCCTGAACCAAACAAAATAATAGACCAAAAACACATCCGGGAAATAGAAAAATACATTAAAAACGAAAAAGTTTTAAAAGAAAAAATCAGCTTTTATGAAAAGATTTTTTCTACTGTGGGTGCTATCATATTAATTATGAACTTTGACAATTACGAATTGTTATATATAAACAATGCTGATGAAAGGATTCTTGGTTACAAATACAATAAGAAGGATTACTCAGCCCAAAAACTTATTGATGCCCATCATCCTGAAGACCAAAATCTATTAGCAGAAATGAAGGAGTTTTTCAAAGTTAATAGAAATAACACCTTTTCGGCCATTTACAGCATCAAAGATTCAGATGGAAAATACAGATGGGTCATGAATACAAGCCGTTTATTTAATAAAAACCACAATAATCCTGAAATGAATGTCATTAGTGTTATCCAGGATCTAACTGGTAATTTGAGTTATGATAAGAATTTAAAAAACATCTCTAAGGAAAAGTTCAGAAAGATCAAT
Organism: uncultured Bacteroidales bacterium; assembly: GCA_964387795.1. GTDB lineage: Bacteria > Bacteroidota > Bacteroidia > Bacteroidales > UBA7960 > CAYLYP01. Next base: position 6,587 of record CAYLYP010000083.1, on the reverse strand, counting down.
GCCCAACAGGTAGGACTCATTTCCCAAAGGGAACGGCAGATTGTGAAATTATTTGCAAATGGGTTTAAATCCAAAGAAATTGCAGAAAAACTTGATATCAGTTTCCATACTGTCAACAATCACAGGAAAAATATACTTAAAAAACTTAATCTGAAAAACCTTGCCGCTTTGGTTAATTTTGCTGTTGAAAATGGACTTGACTAATGATGTTTTATTATAAGCTTATGGCTTTTTCTCCTTTTTTTTCAGAATACTTGGGGGAAAACTATATCTGAATACCAGTCCAAAATAATCTCCAATTGCATCTATCTTCATTCCTAATACATCGGTCGTATTACTCGAATAATTCACTCTGGAATAATATAAGGGTGTGAATAAATGATAAACAGGACCCACGAAAAAATATCCTTTTTTTTCTGTCCTGTATTCAAATCCAAAACTTCCTTTAAATGCAGGCACTACCCAATACCTCCTCACAGAAACTTGTTCCAAATCATATTCAGGTTCTCCCATTGCAGGATCCCCCGTATCCCGGCTATATAAACTACTTGGCAATAATTGAAAAGAAATACCTACCGAATGCCCCATATATAGCTTTTCACCTAAACGAATGTAATAGATAATTGATAATGGAACTTCAAAATTATCTGCAACAAATGTCAAATCCTTTTTAAACCCATTATCATCAACTCCTATTGTAAACGACCTGCGCAAATAATTCATCCCTGTTTCAAGTGCAAAATGCTTATTCAGCCCAAACTGAACTACGCCTCCATAACTTACACCCGGATTAGGTGTAATCGAAATGTTTACCCCGCTTTCATTGTATATCTGCTCCTCAATACGAAAAAGCTTGTTTGGAATAATTGGTTCTATCTGAAAACCAAAATTTGCTGTTTTTGATTGTCCGTTTACTATTACCGAACTGAGCAATATCACAATCAGGATTAGGGAATATTTTAAGCATGATTGCAATTCGCTCCCCTTTGCTTTTGTCATATTAATGAAATACAATGACTTATCCATAAATCTTATGAGAAATTAATGATGCAAAGATAAACAATCCATTTTAGTTTATCCCCTTGAATAACAACTCACGTTTTTATTTTTTATTATGCCATGAATAACAAAAAAAAGCAGCCGATGGAATTTCCATCGGCTGCTTTATGTTTCCATTATCTGAAAGCTTATTTTTGATAAACAACCTTGCTGGTGTATGTATCATTTCCAATGCTTATCCTGAATAAATAAACACCAGATTTGTCATCAACAGGTGTCCAGGTAAGCTTATAATATCCCTGGGTCATACTTTCATTGGCAATTACATCAACTACCTGACCATAGATATTTAGAACTTCAACTTTAACCTGAGTATCACGTGTTACACCAAACTCAATATTTGCTGAACGTGTGAATGGGTTAGGATATACAGGGATAAAGATTCCATCTCCTGAAGCAGATTCCAATGAATTACCAAAATATACATTTGATACATTCATTTCAAAATCACTTGATGCACTTCCATTTCCAAGAACATTGAAAATAATAGTCTTCACATCTTCAGGGCTAAAACCTTTTTGTCCTGATTTGTTTGTAAAGTCATTAAACTTAAGTGTATAGGTTTCATTTGAAGATGAAAGCTCTATGCTCTGACGATACTGTTCTGACCAATTATGAATTCCGTCTTTTGCAAGAATTACTTCTACACGGCCTTTACCATTTGCAGTAAATACCAGTTCATCATAATCACTCAGGTTTTCACCTTGCCTACGGGTATTAAGGCTACGATATAAGGATGCGTATGTTGTTACCCTTCCTGAGATTTGAGCATTCCTTTCAACACCGTATGCATATTCAGGTGATGCTTCTTCAACTGCCTGGGTAGTGAAGTCATTTACAAATGCTCCAAACTCTTCATAATCGAATCCCCATGCGCCATCTGCGAAATAAAGCATATCACGTCCTATGGATTGGTCTCCTTTTAAGGTAAATCCGGCATCAAATACATAACCAACCGGAACTTCAACATCAATGACTTCTCCTTCAGGTAAATCTATCTGCATCTGGAACTGGTTCCTTGATCCATCTTCAACATCTGCCTTACTTCCTTTAACTGTCATTTTTCTGGAAGTAGATTTGTTTACAACTGTCAGGTGCATTGTCCCATTTCTGTAATAACCTTCACGAACATAAAGCTCAGGCATTACAGGATTGTTGTCAACAAATTGAAGTGTACCTGCATTCTTCATTCCATCAAGGATTTCTTCAACAAGGCTGATTGTGTATTGTGGTGTAACACTCCATACCTGGAAGTTAAATACATCATCATTACCGCTAGTTGAATAATCTTCATTAATCCACTGATTGTCCACTACAAAGGTGTTGTTATCACGGAATGCTACGAAGCTTACTGCAAAGTCAACTTCACCATTCTGATGAACTAACTGGCTCATGATAAACTGACGGCCTTTGATGTTTACATAACTTCCTTTTTCAAGGCGTGCTCCTGCTAAACGGTCGCAAATCACTTTTGTATGGTCATATACTACACCAGGATCGGTTACCATTGCCAGGATAGTTGCCCTTCTTGAATTATCACTCTGTAGATAGTCAACTGAGAATATTTCATTTGCATTGGTAATACCAATCAAATCAGCAGGGGTTGTTACATAAGCTTCAGTATTTGCTGGACCTTCCTCAGGAATAAACTGAGTTATTCCACTTACACTTTGCTCGTTGATACTTGCTGACTTCAACTGACCGGTTAATACATCTGCCATTGCAAACTTGCTCTGTTGGCTACGACGGGCTGCCTTTTCAATGAAGTTACCGCTTACTGTATTTCTGTAATTGCGCAATGAAATTTTACTTGCCATATTGCCATTACTTTCAATACCACCACCGCCACCACCTGACGATTCTTTAATACAAGCTCCTACTGAACTACAGTTATTGCTCATATCTGGATCAGGAATTGAACTTGATACGATACAGATACTATTTACACCACAACCATGAATTACAACATCAATTGATAATGTTGCTGATGTCTGTGCTGCCAGTGCTGGGATATTCCATACAAATGATGTCGCATCAAAGCTGCCCATTGAAACACTGTGGCTTTTGTATTCAAATACTTCATCCATTACATCATTCAGAACAACATTTTCTGCAGTTGCAAATGGATGATTGTTTGTTAATACAACGGTGAAGGTAATTACCCTGCCTGAATCTGCTACAGCATAATTCACTGTCTTAACTACTGAAAGGTCTATTACAAGTTCAGGATCAACAAGTGTGTATTCTCCAAATGCCATACAATTGTTTGCATCTGTTACACTTAAGGTATATGTACCTGCTACCAGGTCATAAAGTGAAGGTGTGGTACTTCCATTGCTCCATAGATACTGATATGGCTGGGTGCCACCAGTTACTACTGTTTCAATTGCTCCATTGTCCTCACCAAATGCTTCAGGATGGAATATCTCTGCAGTTATAACCAGCTCTTCTGGCTCAATTACTGTAATGCTTGCTTCTTCCTGGCAACCATTTGCATCAACTACTGTTAACGCATATTCGCCACCACCTACATTTTCCAAATCTGCACTTACAGATCCAGTATTCCATGAGTATGTATATGGTGCAATACCACCGCCTACCAGACTGGTAATATTTGTTGTTTCACCATAGCAAAGGATTTCACCTGACTGAAGGCTAAGTGTTAGCATTTCAGGTTCTTCTATTACGAATGATACTGGCAGGCTGCAATTGTTGGCATCATATACAACAATCATATAATCTCCTGCTTCAAGATTGTTCAGGTCTAAACCAAACAATTCGTATGTGTATTCTCCGCTTCCTCCACTTACATTCAATACAACTGAACCATTATTGCCACCATGACAACTAACATTTGTTACAACCGGGTTGGCAACCAGTTCTTCCGGAGATACAATTGTAAAACTAACTGTTGTAAAGCAATCATGTGCATCTGTGATCATGATCTCATAAGTACCATCAGTCAATGCATTCAGGTCAAGACCTTCTGCATGGATGGTATAAGGCTCAGTGCCACCTGCAACATTGATTACTGCGCTGCCGGTTTCTCCAAAACAAGCAGGTTGATTAACTACTACATCAGCTACTAACTCATCAATAGTATTGATTGTGATTTCCTGTTCGTATGAACAACCATTCGCATCAATAATACTTAATGAATAAACACCCGGTTGCAGGCCTGGGAATGTCATTCCCACCATTGGTTCTGTTATGCTCTGTCCTTCAAGACAGTCTGTGCCTTGACCTACGAGAATCATACAGATTTCATAGTCAGGTGTGCCACCTTCTACAGTTACAGTAACAACTGCATCATTGGCATTTGAACATGTCATTTCCTGAACATCTACATTTACCAATAATTCCTGGGGTTCTGTGATGGTAACATTACCACTAGCAGAACATCCATTTTCATCTGTTACTACAACCTGATAATTACCGGCTAACAATGCATTGGGATCTGCTCCTCCCCAATCAAAACTATAAGTTCCTGTTCCTCCGGTTACTGTTACGGTTGCACTTCCTACTTGTCCATTACATAACGGATTGGTGCCCTCCACTTGAACAACCAACTCCTCAGGCTCTGCAATTGTTACAGGAACGGAAACCAGACAACCGTTGACATCTGTAACATATACAATATAATTGCCGGGTGCTAATCCACCATAAAATACATTCGATGATTTTCCTACTTCTTCACAGTTCTGTCCTTCTTCTATATCTAGACAGATATTTACTGCGGTGCCACATGTAATGTTTACGGTAATGGTTCCATTATCTTCTCCAAAACATGTTACATCTGTATGGGTTACTTCAACACATACGGTCTGATAAACCTCTATTGTTGAGGTAGCAAAACCACCACATCCATTAGGATCATCATAGGTATAGGTTATTTCAAAGATACCTGCGCCTGATATTGATGGATCAAACATGCCATCAACTACGCCAACACCTGAATAAACTCCACCTTCAGGGTATCCGCCTGTCAGGGCAAATGCCTCTTCATTGCTACATACCGGTGCAAAATCATTAAGCGTTACATCTATTCTTGGATAAACACTTACAATTACTGAAGCTTCTCCTATACATCCGTTTTTAGCTTCATAAATGTAAGTAATTGTGTTTTCACCAAGCTGTGCCAATGATGGATCAAAAGTGTTTCCTGATACTCCATTTCCACTGAATAAACCACCTTCTGGTGAACCTACAAGGCTTACAATTGCACCGTCTTCACAGAATGGGCCTATTGGCTCTATTGTTACAACAGGAGCTTCCAATACTGTGATGATAAGATCTGATGAACCAATGCATCCATACGCATCTGTATAGGTATAGGTTATTACATTGTCACCAACAACTGCCATCTCAGGGTTAAAGAGATTTCCTTCAACTCCCGTTCCTGTAAAGATACCTCCTTCTGGAGTTGCTATCAAGGCTACAGGTGCTGCATTGCTGCACATTGGGGATACTTCTTCAATATTTATTACAATCTCATCAGGCTGTGTGATAACTACTGTTTGGGTAGATACACATCCATTAGGTGCTGTGAAATAAATTACATAAGTTCCAGGAGCTAATCCGCCAAAGAATGCGAATCCTGTTTTATTAGCTGGGGCACACTTGTCTCCACCAATAACATCAACGCATACCTGAACCGGAGGACCACATGTAAAGATTACTTTAATGCTTCCGTCTTCTTCTCCAAAACAACTTACATTTTCTACTTCTACATCAAAGCATAGTGATTCAAGAACTTCTATCTGTGCTGTTGCATTGTCTGAACAACCATTAGCATCTGTGTAAGTGTATGTAATCTCATGTGTCCCAACTCCTGCTATTGCTGGGTTGAAAATACCATTCTCAACACCTGTCCCGCTATAGATACCACCTTCAGGAATTCCTCCTGTAAGAACAATAGCTTCGTCTCCTGAGCATATCGGGGCAAATGCGTTAAGGCTTACTTCTGGTGCTGCATTCACTGTTATTGTGAAGTCACATCCATAAACATATCCAAACTCATCAACGAAGGTATAATGAATATCATAGATACCTGCCTCAACTGATTGTGGGTCAAAAATGTTGTTTTCAACTCCCTGACCTGAATAAGTGCCACCTGTATATGAAGGCTGTTCAATTTCAAATGCTTCATCATTGCCACATACTGCAAATGATGGGATACAACTAAAGTTTGGCATTGAAATCACATTGATTTCAAATTCGCAAACATTTATACATCCTTCTTCACTTTGATAAGTGTAAGTAATTTCATGAGTTCCAACTCCGGCTATTGCAGGGTTAAATACTCCATCTTCAATTCCTGTTCCTTCATAGATACCACCCTCTGGTGTTGCACCGCCTAATGTAATAGGATTTGCCAACACACCAATTGTGATATTCTCAGGACAGCTTACCAATGGTAATGGATTAACTGTTACGGTTACACTTTCGCTTACTGTGCCACATTCACCTGTTACAGTTGCAGTAAAGGTTGTGGTTTCTGTGATTACAAAAGGAACACCATTTTCAAT
>CAYLYP010000082.1:0-14011 GCA_964387795.1 uncultured Bacteroidales bacterium | reverse complement strand
TTTCCCTATCAGGATTAATACTTGGAGTAGGAATGATGATTGATAATTCCATTGTTGTCATTGATAATATCATTCAACATCAGCAAAGAGGGGCTAATCTCATCCAGGCCATCTCCGGGGGAACCCATGAAGTGATAGCACCAATGATTGCCGCTACATTAACATCCTGCGCTGTCTTCGTCCCATTGATATTTCTTAGTGGTATAGCGGGGGCACTCTTTTATGATCAGGCCATTGCAATAGTTATCGGGCAGGGTGTTTCGCTCCTTGTATCCATTACCCTGACACCTACAATCTTTCACCTGGCACATCGAAAAGCACACAAAAACGAAGAAATCCCTTTCCTTTCCAAGCTTAAGCTATTTGATCTGGAGCAATCTTATGTTTCAGGATTTGATTTTATTTTCCGTCACCAAAAAGCCACCACTTTTTTCCTTTTGCTCATCATCCTGGGAGGCGGGGCAGCATTTTATTTTATGGAGAAGCGCCAGTTGCCCGAAATCCCGCAAAATGAAACCGTCCTTAGCATCGACTGGAACGAAAACATCCATGTGGATGAAAATTCAAAACGTTCGTTAGAATTACTTAAAACAGGGGAAGGTTTGATTCAACAATCCAATGCCTTCATAGGCGAACAGCAGTTTGTGCTCAATCGTGAACTTGATATGAGCGCCAGTGAAGCAGTTTTGTATTTTAAAACACAGTCCCCTGCCCTGCTTGATTCTTTAAAGCAAGTAATTACGCTGAATCTGAAGAAACATAACCCAAATGCATTTTTTGAATTTAGCCCTCCTGAAAACCCATTTGCAAAAATATTTTCAGGCAAAGAAAGTAACCTCACCTTACGCCTTAGGGCACAAAGCAGTGATGCGCCACCTGAACTTGAAAAGCTTGAAGCAATACATTCAGAGTTAAGCCGTGAGGTAAAAGGCCTGCAAACCGATATCCCTCAACGGAGCCAATACATCTTTGAAGTCCTGCCTGAAATGCTCTTTTTGTATGAAATTGATTATAACACCCTTGCCAATGTTCTAAAAGCTTCATTTAATAATTATTTTGTTGATAACCTTAAAGCTGATGACAGGTTTATCCCTATTGTAATAGGGTCAGAACCCCTGACAGTAAATAAAGCCATGAATTCGCTATATGTAAAGAATAAAAACGGGATACAAATTCCCGTGAACAAGCTTATCAGAACAAGCATCATAAATGATTACAGAACAATATATGGTGGGCGTGAAGGTGTTTTTGTGCCTGTAAATCTGGAGGGAAATGCCCGGACAACAGCCTATGCAATAGAAAAATCGAAGGAGATTGTAAAGAAGTATCCAGGCATGGAGTTAGGTTTTTCAGGCAGCTATTTTAAGAACAGAAAGCTGATTACCGAAATGATTGGCATATTAATCATCTCTGTATTATTGCTGTATTTTATACTGGCTGCACAATTCGAATCCCTGAGCACCCCTCTTATCGTGCTTACTGAGATACCCATAGATCTGGCATTTGCAATGCTGTTTTTATGGATTGCGGGAAACTCAATCAATGCCATGTCGCTCATTGGCTTTGTTGTTATGGGTGGGATAATCATTAATGACTCAATACTCAAAATCGATACAATCAATCAATTACGAAAGGAAGGATACTCCTTGATAGATGCAATACACGAAGGAGGAAGGCGAAGGTTAAAACCCATTGTGATGACAGCCCTTGTTACTGTTATAGCCCTTTTGCCACAAATGTTGGGAAGTGATATGGGAGCCAAATTGCAATTGCCCCTTTCCATCTCTATGCTGGGCGGAATGACTGCAGGTACCCTTGTAAGCCTTTGGATTATTCCTTTGCTATACTATCACACATCTCGCCTGGGAAGTTTTTTAAGGGCAAAATTTACAAAGCCTGATCATAATAGGTGAATTATTACCTTTTTCCTGGTATCAGGAAAAAGGTAATAAGTTTTGGTTAAAATAATCCCATCATCTTCGTGAAAAAACAACCCAAACAAACCCATTTAAAGCCTCATAAGGTATTTAATCAATCCCGGAGGCAATTACCCTTGCCCGGCCTTTAATCATTTCATATCGGGGCTCTAATTGATTTGCATCTATTCAATAATAGATGAATGCTAAAAAGGCTTTACTTTTTTAATTCATTTAAAATCAAGGTTTCAAAATCTGCATCAAAGTCCACTTTCATATATTCCTCATAGGCCTTGATCAATGATTTTGCCTCGTTGGGTTCTCCTGATTCTTTATAGATATTTCCTAAAGTTAAAAAAGCATTTGAATACCCTGACATTATTAATCCTGAAATACGGGGCAGGTCATCTTTCCTGATGGTTTTGTAGTCACTCATGTTCTCTGGCCTGATGAGCAATTCAAGTATGGTTTTATTAACTTCATAATTACTTTCACCGGGTTTAAATGGCAGTAGTTTTGAAACCAAACCACAATATTGAAAATAATCATCTAAGCCACCATAAAATGTTGGTGAGGCAAAATTTGAGAAATAAATGGGTCGTTTATTATAATTATCCTCAACGATCTGGATGAGAATTGCCCTCTGTGGGCTAAGATAGGTACGTGCTTTGGCAATTTCACCTTCTATTTTGGAATGCATACGCTCAGAAAACAAATCAGGGCAAACTTCCCATTTAAGTTCAAAGGTGTCAGCCAGGTTATATTGTTCTATGTCTGTTGGGGACACTTGGATTGAAACAATTGTGGTATCCCATTTAAATGGGTGAATATCCATTATTTGTGCGTCAGTTAAATGAATGTCAATTTTTCTAACGCAATCTTTCAGGCCATTTTTAAGAAATTCAACATACCATGGCCTGTCAATATTCCCAATTGGGATAATTGTAATATCTTTCCTTAAATTTTCACATAACTGAAGATATGAACAAACATCGAAATCTGCATTTCCTCCCGTAAACAATATGGTATTCGGTTCACAGCTCATCAACATATTCTTTCCAAATTCTTTCAGCCAACTAGGATAAGCCCCTTTTTCATGAGCACGCTGATAGCAATACTTCAATTTACCCGCATCATAATTTTGCATTGCCAGAAAAGCATTGCCACTGCATTGTGCCCCATAGAAATATTTTGCATCCCCATAATCAGGGTTTAGCTCCAGTGCTTTGTCCAGATATTTAAATATCTGTTCTGAAGCAGAATGATCGTAACCCTTTGATGGACGACTATCATAAGCCCTGTAATGATTAAACCATCCAAGATAGTAATATATTTCAGCATCATTAGGGGATCCAATAAGTGCTTTTTCCATAAGTGCTATTGCCTCATTATAATGCTCGCTTTTAAATGCTTGCAATGCCTGTTCTTTTAAAGGGTTTTCCTGCGAAAAGCACACTGAAGTTATAAAAAGGGTAATTAATGCGAATGTGCTTAGTGTTTTCATATCTTTTGCTTTAAGGGCCTTGATAAACATCCTTATTCTTTATGACTATCCTTTTAGTCCAGACAAAGCTATATTATTTTTTCATAACAAGCTTGCTGTTTAATGATGTTATAATCTAAATAAAAGCCAATTAAAACCGTAATATCATCAAATATTCAAAACTGTTTAAGGAAAACCATATACTTAATTTGAACCAGCAATGGAACAAAACTTATTTATAAGGCCTTTATACTTTTAAAAATCTTTAACAGGATATCTTACTATTTAATGCTCAAATTCAAATCAAAGCCATAATTATAGTCTATCATTTTCTTCTCTGATTTGTTTTCGATCCAGGCCTGTTCGTTATGGCTTATTTCAATGATATCTTTTGTTGATGTATCTTTGAAACTTTCTGCCACGAATTCTAAAATCTTCAATTCCGTTTCATTAAATAATTCTATGTTAAAAGCCTTGTTGGGATTTGGCTTAAACTGCTCGCCTGTTATACTGTCAGTAAAATTGATTTCATAAATATCAAATTCTTCCTTTTGAGCCAAATATTCATATATACTATTAAAATTATTGGGAACAGGCCCCATAGGTATTGCACGATACTGCATACCACTCATTGAAAAGCAAGTATGTTTATACATAAGAAAATCCGCATAAAACATAAGCTTATTCAATTTCGTTTTCCAGGGTTGAAGCCTCTTAGTAAAGAACACCACCATCTCAGTGAATTTCTTAATATCAGGAACTTTATACCCCGTTAGTCTTTGGGGCAGGGATGTTCCAAAAAAATAAGCTTCAATATTCTTTTCAAACAACTGCTTTTTCTGCCCTTCAATTAAATTATCAATTGTTTTATGAATCTTTTCGACAAACTTCTGGTCAAGAGTTGTGCAATAGTCAACCAATCTTTTAAATTCATAAGGGTTGTTGGCCAATTGTATTAATTTGGCATTTGATTGATTTGGTACCTCCCCTCCTTCATATTGACGATAAACATTTGCACCAAAACCCAAAATCTCAGACATTTTTACTGCTGACAGTTTATATTTCTCACGAATTGAAATAATTTGTTCGGGAAATGGGATATTATATTTTTCCCTGTATTGGTTTACCAATTGATTGTAGTTCAATTGTGCAAATTCCTCATCCTCAAATTGTGTCCCTGTATCTTCACATCGGTATACATGAAATAACACCCTGAACCCTTCTTTGCGAAAGTTCATAATTCTCCACTCCTTTATTATCTTCATTTCTTTCCCTGTAACTGGACTTTTCATCTTTAAATAAATTTTAGTTTAATGGTCAAATGGGACTAAACGTTTCCTGTTTTGATTGATTTTTTTAATCGCAAACAAGTTCATCTTATTGTGTCATTTTTTTAATGGGTAATTCAAAGGATGTTCAGCTATATGAAAAGAAATACATACTGCACAATTGTTTTCCAATCCCATGCTTATCTTTATGTAAACTTCTTTTCTGTTTACAAGTTTACCAAAAATCCATAAAGGCATGATGCCAAGCATCTTTTCTTCAACAGGACCAAATGAATAATCCTCAACCTTTAATGAATGGATTATTTCTTTACGTTTAAGTGGTGAAATTTCTAAATCATGCAGTGTTTGTTGGTTCTTGCCCCGATCATCAAGAAACAATATGCCAAATATTTCAATTTTCACCTTTAACTCCTTTAAGTAGGTTCCAACTTCTTCTCTGGATGCCATATTTAAATCCGTTATAAAGTTAAATATTAATTTTTAATTTATCAACTTTATAGTTGTATTATTTTAATTTTCAATTAATATTACAACTTTGTAATTGATAATCTTAAAGCTATAAAATTTGATTTTAATTCTCACATTCTACTCACCTCAAACCTTCTGGGTGATTTTCTTAACATTTCACTCAGGTTTTCTATTCATGAAAACAAAATAATCAATTGATTACATATCTGAGAGCAGGCATTTGAATCGTAATTTGGAATAAAGATAAGTAACATTCATAATTATCTCAAATAAACAATCTACAAAAAAGTTTCATTATCTATACTTTGTATTTTAATTTGCTAATTCGCTTCTCATTAACTCAATATCACCAGCCCCATCCTGTGGGATTTCTCAATCGCAGGGACATTGAATGGCCTTTTGTTGTTTAATAATTTCCATTCTACTGTTTTATTACCTTACCCTGCTCCATCGAAATGACGTTTACCTGGGAAAAGGGAGGGGGAAAAAAGCAGGGGAGGCTGCGCCTCCCCTGCTTTTTTCCCCTTTATGTATGATTGAATGACGTCATCTCGAATCCCCTGCGATAATGTTATTAGAAGTAGAATCAATGAAATTAGCCTCCCTGCTATTAATAGTCCGCAGAGGTAAGAGATCCCATCGGATGCGACCGGTGATATGGGTCAGGGAAACAATTGGCATTTGGCATTTTGCATTACCATTGCAATGCTCATTCGCTTTGATTATTTGCTAATTCTCTCATTTGCATTTTAATTTGCTAATTTGCTAACACCCAAACTTCTCTTTTATCATTTGATGAATCAGATTAACTGAACCTTCAATACCCAGATATGAAGAGTTGATGCATAGATGGTATGAACTTGCTGCGCCCCATGCCTTATTGCTAAAATAATTATAATACCCAGCCCTTTTTTTATCCATCTTTTCGATGGTTTCTTTAGCTTTCTGAAGGGGTATTTGATAGTTGTCTGATATCCTTTTGATCCTGTCTTCAATATCCCCACAAATGAAAATATTCAGGCATTGCGGATAGTCCTTAAGGACATAATCGGCACAGCGGCCTACAAAAACGCAGGATTTCTGATCTGCCAGGCTTCGGATTGCATTGCTTTGAATCGTAAACAAAGATTCATTGCTCAGGTAATAGCCTGAGTAAACATCTTCCATCATAGGTGAATGGGTCCCAAAGAATCCACCAAAAAGGGAATAGCTGGCTTTCTCGTCGATATGTTCAAAAAACTCTTTATTCAGCCCACTTTGTTTTGAAGCTTCATGGATAAGCTCTTTGTCATAAAAGGAAAAGCCCAGTTTTATGGCTAATGCTTCACCAATCTGTCGTCCTCCGCTCCCATTTTGCCTTCCGATTGTTAAAACAATGTTATCGTTCATGATGTTATCTTTTTAGGCTTAATCAAATTTAAAGCATATTTTTTGATTTTCGATAATGGTCAAACAACAAATATGCTGAAACCATGCTTGCCAGAAAATCTGATATTGGCATACTGTACCAAACCCCATTTACACCAAATAAAGGAGGAAATATCAACAAACAGGGCAACAGGAACAATACCTGACGTGTCAGTGACATAAAGATTGCCTTACCTGCCTTACCGATACTTTGAAAGAAGTTGGATGTTACCATTTGAAAGCCCACGATGGGGAACATTGCAAGGACGATGCGCATACCCGGCACAACAAGATCCTGCAATTCCTTGTCGTGCGTAAAGAGAGAAGCCACAGCACGGGGAAAGAGTTCACTTATTAAGAAACCCAATGTCATTACCCCTGTTGCAAGAATTATCGTATGCTTTAAAGCGGTGTATGCCCTTCCCATTTGCCCGGCACCATAGTTATATCCCACAATGGGCTGCATTCCCTGGGTTAGGCCTAAGACCACCATAGGGAACAAGCCCATTACCCTGTTTATAATCCCATAAGCACCCACTGCCAGGTCGCCCCCATGTTTTATTAGGCTTTGGTTAATAATTATGATAACTACACAACCCACTGAGTGCATCATAAATGGAGCCAATCCAATTGAAAAAGAATCCAGGACAATCTTTTTCTTTAGCCTTAGGGAGCTTCTCTTTAAATGGATAAATTCCTTTTTATTTGTAAATATCGAAACCTGCCAGACCAGCATAACAAGCTGTGAAATCACTGTAGCAATAGCTGCACCTTTTATCCCCATCCCAAACTGATAGATAAACAGTGGAGTTAATATGGCATTGATTATTACAGAATATATTGTAGCCATCATTGAGATTTTTGGCTTTCCTGTTGCCCTGAGCAAAGCATTTAATCCAAAATAAATATGTGTAATCACATTCCCAAGTGTAATTACAACCATATATTCACGGGCATAAGGAATGGTATCGCTGCTTGCCCCAAAAAAATATAGAATTGGATCAAGAAATGCCAGTACCAAAATGGTATAGGCAATTCCAATGATAAGGTTTAATACAAAGACATTGCCCAATATCTTGTTGGCCGAATCATAGTCTTTTTGCCCAAGCCTTAACGACATCAGGGTAGAAGCCCCTACTCCCACCAAAGCTCCAAAAGCAACCGCCAGGTTCATTAACGGAAATGTGATTGCAAGGCCGGATATAGCCAATGGCCCTACTCCCAATCCAATAAAGATACTATCGGTTATATTATATAGGGATGAGGCTATCATTGCAATCACTGAAGGGATGGCATATTGCAGCAATAATTTCCAAACATTTTCTGTCCCCAATGCAATATGCGAACGCTCTTGTTCCATAAATATTTACTTTAATTCAAACGTTATAATTTATTCAAAAACAGCAATAAATCATTTTTTTCAAAATCATAATATGCCCTTTTGGAATCTGTTTTCTCATTGCAAAATTAGCATTGTTTGCCCCAAAATCCTATCCTATTCACCCCATCTATTAAGATATATCTGAAGGCAACAAAAGCCTGTCCATTAGTTAAAACCCATATATATCATTGATTTAAAATATTTTTCAATTAATCTTTAAATATTTTTTTGTGAAAATTTATAAGTAATATCGATCATCAACATTCCAAAAGAAATGAGCTTCTTTGTTTAATATCACCTTGGAAGCACTAAACCCACAATCCGGCATCACCTTGCTTTTATCCATAATAATATAGGATTTATTTGTAATTAGTTATTTTTTAATTAAATTTATAGACGATTAAAAGAAAAATCAATCAAATGATTAGTAAAAGCACTAAAGATTTTAAAAAACGAAGGGATACAAAACAAAACAAACGCTAAAACATTCTTATTCAATAACTAAGAATGTTTCTCTACAACAAAAGGTTTTAATAAATTCAACAATATCAAAAAACACAAATATGGAAAATTTGCTCAATTCAATAATGTCACAGTTCGATGACAATTCATTACAGGCCATAGGCAGTAAGGCAAATGCCTCCCCAACACAGGCCAGGAGTGCTTTAGCGAGTGCAGTGCCCATTTTAATGAATGCTTTGGCTAAAAACAGTTCTAGCCAGGAAGGGGCTTCATCATTACAACAAGCCTTATCAAGAGACCATGACGGGAGCCTGATTGATAACCTTGGAGGTTTTCTCAACAATCCTGCCTCTGCCAATGGTGCAGGAATATTAAAACATGTACTTGGAAACAAACAACAAAATGTTGCTACGTATATTAGTAAGGATGCTGGAATCAGTGGGGAATCAGCAGGTAAGATTTTAGAAATTGCAGCACCTATAGTGATGGGATTTCTTGGAAAGAAGAACGCTCAAAGCAGTGAAGGCGGTATTTCTTCCCTATTAAATTCTTTTTTAAATACTGAGAAGTCAGAATCCCCAAAATCCCAAAGCGTAATCAACCAATTGTTGGATAGCGACAATGATGGGAATGTGATGGATGACATTGCAGAATTGGGCATGTCGTTTTTGGGCAGGATAATGAAAAAGTAAAACAATACAGATTAAACAAAAAAGAGGGGGCTATGCCCCCTCTTTTTTGTTTAATTATATATGATTAGGTTATTTCAACCCACGACGCTTTAACAAAGGGTCAATAGAAGGTTCCTGACCACGGAATTTCAAGTATTGATCCATACCTTCTCCCATTGCATTTTGCGCAAGGATATGCTGTCTGAATTTTGCAGCCAGCTCAGGATTAAAGATGTCCCCACTTAATTTGAACGCATCAAAGGCATCTGAATCCAAAACACCTGCCCATAAATAGACATAATATCCGGCAGCGTAACCACCACTGAAAATATGGCTGAAATAAGTTGTGCGATAACGTGGCAGGATTTCATCTATCAGTCCCATTTTTTCCAGTGAAGCTTTTTCTATTGCCCTGATATCAAGATTACCACTTACATCCATGGTATGATAATCAAGATCGAGCAGACAGGCTGCGATATATTCAACAGTGATAAAGCCCTGATTAAACTGTGCACTGTTTTGCATCTTTTGGATAAGTTCATCAGGAATAGGTTCGCCTGTTTCATAATGAAGTGCATATTTCTTAAGCATCTCTGGCTCTCCTGCCCAGTTTTCAAGAACCTGGGATGGCAATTCAACAAAGTCACGGGGCACATCACGACTGGTACGGCGATAATGTCCATCGGCAAAAAGGTTATGCAAACCATGTCCAAACTCATGGAATAAGGTAGTTGTTTCGTCCCAGCTCAATAAAGCTGGTTTATCCCCGACAGGGCGTGTAAAATTACATACAATGGTAACGATTGGGGCAACTTTTTTGCCATCTACGTAGCTACCAGGGCGATAAGTTCCACACCATGCACCACCCCTTTTACCAGGCCGTGGATGCAGGTCAATCATCAATACACCCAAATGGCTGCTATCGGCTTCCATTACCTCAAAAGCCTCTACCTCGGGATGATAAACAGGAATATCTTTATTGGCTTTGAATTGTAAACCATAAAGCTTGTTGGCAAGCATAAAAATCCCTTCCCTCACACCTTTGGCACTGAAATAAGGCCTTAACTCATCTTCATCAAGGTCAAACTTCTGTTTGCGAAGTTTCTCGTTATAATACCACCAGTCCCATGACTGAAGCTTAAAATCAGCACCTTCACTATCAGCAATCTTCTGCATCTCTGCCAGGTCACTTTTGGCTACTTCGAGTGCAGGAGCCCATACCCTTTGAAGGAATTCATATACTGCCTCCGGAGTCTTAGCCATATTATCATCAATAGCAAAAGCTGCATAGTTTTTATAGCCAAGCAGTTTAGACCTGTCATCCCTTAGTTTTATCAACTCGGCAAAAAGAGCTTTGTTGTCATGGTCGTTATCATTGTCACCCCTCATATAATAGCCCTTATAGAGCTTTTCGCGCAATGCCCTGTTTTCAGCAAACTGAAGGAATGGCAGCATGCTGGGCTTCTGAACTGTAAAGACCCACTTGCCTTCCATATTGGCATTTTTAGCTTCCTGTTCGGCAGCAGAGACCACACTTTCGGGTAAACCGGCAAGGTCTTCTTTTTTATCAATAACAATTTTAAAATCATTTGTTTCAGCTAAGAGGTTTTCACCCAACTGAAGGGAAACCATAGCCAGTCTTTCATTTATTTTTTTAAGCTGTTCGCGTTTCTCTGCTGGAAGAGCTGCACCATTACGTGTAAAATCGCGATAAATCTTTTCGACAACGCGCTTTTGTTCTATGTCAAGGTTCAGATTTTCCTTTTGGTCATATACATCCTTAATACGGGCAAAGAGCTTTTCATTTAGCCTGATGGCATCATAATGAGCTGTAATTTTTGGGGTAATCTCCCTTGCAATCTCCTGTAGGCGGGGATTGGTCTCTGCACCATTAACACCTCCAAATACAATGCTGACATTGCGCAATAGCTCTCCTGAATTGTCATAAGCTACAATTGTGTTCTCAAATGATGCTGCTTCTGTATTATTAACAATGGCTTCAATATCTGCATTATGTTGCTTCATCCCCTCTTCATAAGCCGGAAGATAATGGTCTTCGGTTATCAGATGAAATGGTGGTACATCAAATGGGGTACCATAGGGTTTCAGAAAAGGATTGTCCGTCGTCTGGGCATCCTTGTTTTTACAGCCTGCAAACATCATGCTTATGCCAATTAAAATGAATAAAAATTTTCTCATGTTTAATTTGTTTAGGTGGTTTTTATCAATGATTTAGGGCAAATCCGTTACAATAATAAGCATTTTTTATCTTATTATCCAAACCTCCTGGCAGATATTATCCATTCAATATTCTTTTTGGGATTTCTGCTTCACATTAAATCATTAAAATGCGAAGCTATATGAAATTGAAGGTATTATTGGGAAAGGCGTAAAGCTCCATAAAGAGATTTTACCATTTTGCTCTTTTTTAAAATATAAATAGTATGGGTTCAACCGGCAATAGGCATTATAAACATCTAAGCTTAATATCGCCTTTTTCCCTTTTCTCTTTTTTTCAAAGCTTAATGACACATCCAAACGATGATATGATGGCATTCGGAAATTATTCTTCTCCGGATAAATGTGGCTTACTGAATAGATAAAGCCGGGGGAAAGGTAGTCATAGGTATTAAAGCCGGATTGTTCTGAGATAACAATGTTTTTCATGTCCGGCACTGTAATATTATTGCCTGAATTGTAAACCCATACCAAAGTCAGCGTTACAGATGAACGTATTTTTCGGGACAAAACAATTGATAAATCATGGGGATGACTGTACACATAAGGATATTTCTTTGCATTGTTAATGTTATCAAATTGCCTGACACTTTCTGACAATGTGTATGAAATCCATCCCGTGTTTTTTCCTGTTTTTTTTTCAATAAAAAATTCAAGCCCATAAGCAGTACCCTTCCCTCCTGCTTCAATTTTATCCTGCCATTCGCCTGGACCGCTATAAAGGCTTACTGCATCTTTATATTCGATAAGATTGCCCATCGTTTTATAATATGCCTCAACACCAAAATCTAAAAATTCAATAAATGGAATTTTAAAAGTACTGCCCAGAACAAGCTGATGCGCATATTCAGGGGGAGCACTTTTTGTTGCTGGCACCCACAAATCGGCTGGAAGCCCCACCCCTGAATTTGATAACAAATGAACTGGCTGTATCATATATGAATATGTTGCCTTAAACGAGACATTTTGAAATGGGTTTATGGAAATGCCCAATCGGGGCTCAGCATAACAAAAGGCTTTGTTATCAATAAAAAACGAAGACAATCTTAATCCATAAGATGCAGTCAGGTAATCTACCGGCTTATGCTCATCCTGAATATACGCCACTATTTCAAAAGCATTGTATTTTTGAGATTCTTGATTAATGTCTGAAAGAGTTGTATTATCACGACTAAAAGTTGAATAATTGTCTGATGGGTTAAACCTTCTATAGGACAAGCTTGCTCCCAGTTTAATCTTTTGCTTATCTGATCTGTAATAATCAAAATCGTTCTTTAAAAATACATCTGAAATATTTGAATCAAAGCCTAACGTTGCTTTTGTCTTTTGCTCTGGGGTTTCAACAGTTTTCCTTTCAATCTTTGAGGATATATCATAATAGAAACGGGTATAACCAAAGGTCGTATTAGAAAATATTTTATTGTTATAAATATGGTTCCAACGTATTGCAGCCATTTGGTTCCCCCACTGGGTATGCCGTTCACCTTTGGCCTTGTACTTATTATCATAAGAGTCACTTTCCCTTTGATTAACAAATAGACGGTCGCGACCTGAGTAAAAGCTTAGGAATAAATGATCTTTGTTGGATATTTTATAATTTGCTTTTGCATTAAAATCAATGATATAATAACCCGCAGAAGTATGGTCTTTATTATAATGCATTAATAAATAAGCTCTTGTAACCAAATCAAACAAACTTCGTCTTATTGAAATTATCAATGATGATTTTCCTTTTATTAATGGCGTTTCCCAACTCAGTTTTGATGCAAGCAATCCAATGGATGCAAAACCATTTCTTTCTGTTTGGTTGCCTTCTTTCATCCTTACATCCATTACCGATGAAACCCGCCCCCCATATTGAGCACCAAACCCACCTTTATACAGCGAGACTGAATTAAGGGCATCAGGGTTAAAAACTGATATGAACCCGGCAATATGGTTCACATTATAGAGCGGGACATCATCCAACAAGATTAAGTTTTGATCCGGGCTCCCTCCTCTTACATTTAAACCGCTTGTCCCTTCTTGCCCGGCAGTAACACCTGGCATAAGCTGGAACACCCGCATCATATCTGCTTCCCCCAATAGCTTTGGCATTGTGTTGATACTTTTCATCGGCATTTGCAAAACACTACTTAACGGCTTGTCTTTCATTGCAGATGACGAAACACTTACTTCATTGAGCATTAAACCTGGTGATAAATTAACATCAAGCCTTAGATCTGACTTTGAACTTATTACATAACTTATGCTTTCATAACCAACACACGAAAAAAATATCTCAACTGAATCTGTTTCGGTTGAAAGCCCAAAACTATAATAACCATAAGCATTGCTTACTGTCCCCCTTTGGGGATGAAGGGTGAAAATATTCGCCCCTATAATTCGTTCCCCACTAAGGCTGTCTTTTAAAAAGCCATTCACTGTGAACTGAGCCCTTAATGACAGGCTTCCAAAACACAAACATATAAACAACAGTGCTATTTTTTGCATTTTCTTAAATCTATTAATTCTGTTTGATAACATACCTGACTATAAGCTGCAACCAGCCCAAAACCATTTTCAACATTTGAATATAAAGGGACAGGATTTGTTCCAATACCCAACAACATGGCAACCAGATCAATACTTTCATAAGACATGTACTGTAGGTTAAAATAATGCTTCATCCATGACTTCATAAACAAATAATAGGG
>CAYLYP010000081.1:0-14190 GCA_964387795.1 uncultured Bacteroidales bacterium | reverse complement strand
TAAATAGGGCTTCATCTAGTCAACACGACCCGGCATGAAGCACCAGCTAATGAGCGATAGCGAATAACCCCAGGTTAACTAATTGATTAGTCGCCTCACCTGCCCTACCCGTTAAGGAAGCCTCTCACGCCAAAGCACATATGTGTATCGAATAGTGCGGTTCAAAAGATGTTGGGAAAGGATAGGTGCTATGATGCAGATAGATGCCAGATTACCGCTCAGGCATTGCCTTTTTGGGAAATCCTACAGCATTTTTTCGTATATTTGTAGTATGACAAAAAGGACAAACATCGGATTAGATTTCGTTATCGATAAACTCACTAATTCAATTGAAAACATTGTGACTGGTGATAGTTTCCCGACAGAAATTTCTGTTGTTACAAGAGAAAACATAAAATTGACCACAAAGAAAAATGGTTGGGTATTTAATTGGCTAACAGAATTTAAACAACCAGAAAGAGAATTATATAAATTGACTATCGTTAATAATCCAGATATAATTCAAGGATTATTGAGCGTGCAAGTTAAGTCTGACCACGTTTACATGCATCTAATTGAAAGCGCACCATTTAACAAAGGCAAGACAAAAATGTATTCAGGTGTACCAGGAAATTTAGTTGCATTTGCCTGTAAACTTTCATTTCAAAGGGGACATGAAGGAAATATAGCCTTTGTCTCAAAAAGTCAACTTATTAAACACTACGAAGAAACATTAGGTGCCATTCATTTTGGTGGCAGATTAATGATTATTGAAACGCAAGCTGCGCTTAAGCTAATTGACAGATATTTTAAAAACCAATAAGAATGAGAACAAGGAAAAAAGAATTGGATGTGGATTTTATTGGAAGTCAAGAGCCTTTAACAAGTTCTGAAGAAAACGCTTTAAGTGAATTTTTCAAAAAGAAAAAAGAAACAAAAAAACAGAATTCACTTAGACCAAGAAGAACCAACAAAAAGGTTAAGACTGAAATATAACATCCTCATAAGAAAATAAGATACAGCCAATAACCGAGTAGCCGCCTCACCTGCCCTACCCGATAAGGAAGCCCTTCACGCCAAAGCACCCAAGGGTCACGAATAGGGCGGTTCAAAAGATGTGGGGAAAGGATAGGTGCTTTGATGCAGATGGATGGGTAGGTTTCGGTGGGTAATTGTATTAAAAGTTCAGAAGAGAAGGATCAGGTTTCCAGAAAGTGCTTCCCTCTGGGATCTAAAACATTTTTTATTTATTGCTTTTTTGATATTTTTGTGGGGGAAAAACGGAGAATAATATCCCAGACATTGGGCATAATTAAAATGAACGATACTACAATCATAAACGAATAATTGGATGGAAGAAACAAAAAAACTATTTTCTCAAAGAGCGATTGCAATTGCAACTTATTTTGGCGGACCTGCAGCCGCGGGATATTTAGTTAAAAAAAACTATGAATCATACAACCAATTGGAGAAAGGCAAGAAAGCTTTTATAATTGGAATCATTTCGACTCTCTTGATTTTTGCAGGAATATTTTCGATACCTGAACATATAATTGATAAAATTCCCAATGCAATTATACCAGCAATTTATACTGGGATAATTTATTTGATCGTAGTAAAAAATTCAAGGACAATGGATAAAGGAACATAAAGAATCAGGCGGCAAATTTTATAGCGGGTGGAAAGCAACTGGTATTGGAGCGATTTTTATGGTGATTATACTTGTAATGATTGCAGGGACAGCTTTTATTGCAGGGGATCTATCTAAGCCTGACTTTGATGCAAAAACTTACGATACTGAGATAGCAAAATTCGCTAAAAATGAAAACCAATCGCTTGCAGTTTTTAATGTGATTGAAACAGGTGAACCTCAATACCTGATTAAGGAATTAAATAACGGGATTGTTTTATGGAAAGAAAATAAGGAAATTGTAAGTAGATTAAACTCCATTGAGAACTTACCGACGGAATTACTTGAGCAGAATAAGAAACTACTGAAATATTGTGATTTAAGGATACAGCTTAATGATATCTTTGTAAAAGCCATATCCGAGGATACAGACAAATATGCCATGGAAATTGATAGAATCGGAATGGAAATAGACAGGATTATAGATTCCCTCTAATAATAATGTTCCATAAAAGGCCTTCATGCAATTTGCACGCTACTGCATATTGCGCCAGCTAATGAGCGTTAGCGAATAAACCAAGGTTGAACTTATCAAGTCGCCTCCTCACCAGCCTTGCCCGATGAGGAAGCCTCTCTCACCAAAGCACATAAGGGTCTCAAATAGGGCAATTCAAAAGATGTGGGGAAAGGATAGGTGCATTGGAGCAGATGGATGGAAAGGTTTTGGTGGGTAGGCAATTTATTATTCTCAATAGAAACAGGCTTCAACCCAGTTATTTATACGGAGGCATATCATTTAGAAAATCCATTGTTTGAATAGGAATGGGCTTCAGCCCATTTTTTAATATGAAACGCCAATAAAATCATTGGCTTTAGCCAAATTAATATAAACCCTGAATGGGTCTCCCTGGATGAATGGGCATTAATAAAAAACCCATCCCTGGTGAAACGAACATGTTTGCGAATTAAACACAGACACCAATGAAAATAGCAAACATGGAGTTCCATCCGACCTTAAACAAAAATTATTTACGGATAAAATATAGTATCCTTTTCCTGTTGCAGGTGAATGCCCAGAAATGTGGTTAGAATATTGTATTGTCATACCCCCTATTAGGCATTAGTCAATAGCATATAGTTAGTAATGAGCTATTTTATCAAAGCAGTTTATTAGAATTATCGATAGTTGTAGCAAGTCCAACTTTTAAAATCTGGAAGTCTATTTAAAAAAAGCTGCACTCAAAAGCCTTCAATAAAGCGTAATATTGCAAAACAGACAGACATCAAAAACAATATGTGCAATTAACGTTTTTTAAATCTTAAACAGAATATTATGTGGTTAAAAAAGAATTTAATACTGGGAATGGTGTTCATTTCAACATCATTTGCCGGTATGGGTCAGGGATTGTTTGAGCAAAGCACATCTGCTGAGGAAGGGGTTGAAAAAAATCCATTGAAAATAAATGGATATGTAAGAGGTTCAATGATGGCAGGAGGCGAAGATTTTGATTACGGGGCCATGTTTGGTGAAATGGCATTACAAACCAGGCTAAATAGTTCACATCTTTTTCTTTTTGCTGATGTCCGCTTTCGCAAAGGAATTGAATTTGATAAAAGACAAAGCATTTTCGACCTGAAGGAAGCTTATGCCGGATATACCGGTGAAAAACTTGATGTGCTTTTAGGCCAGCAGATTGTAAGCTGGGGAAGAGCTGATGGGTTTAATCCAACTAATAATCTTACCCCTAACAATTATTTCTTTTTAAGCAGTGAACCGGATGACCAAAAAATGTCAAATTTCATGCTTAGGGCTAAATACAGGATTACCGATTTTACGGATCTTGATTTGGCTATCATCCCTTATTATGAGCCATCCGTTTATCGCTATGATTTGTTTGCAATCAACCCAAATGCCAGTTTTACCGATATGGCATTGCCTGTTACAAATTTCGACAACATATCTTATGCCGCCAGGCTTAACTTCGATTTCCCTGTTATAGGGTTCTCCTTCTCAGGATTTAGGGGTTATGATACATTCTTTGGATTCCGCACCAGCAATATTGACCTGTCAACCGGCACTCCCATCATTACCTACACCCCTGAATCATACAAAAAAACTAGTATAGGTGCTGACTTTGCCATACCTCTTGGCAGTTGGATCCTTAGAGCCGAAGCAGCTTATAATATTACAAAGGATTATGAGGACAATATGCACATCCCTAATCCAAATGCTTTTTATGTTGCAGGACTGGAAAAGACCATCAAGGGTTTTACTTTCATCGGACAGTATATTGGAAAATATACAATGGACTTCAAAGAACTGAACACACCCGTTTTGCAAAATCCATTAAACCCTCTTGAAGTGTTTAATTATGCAAATGAGATGGTGCTCTTTGAAAGTGAAAGCTTTAACAGAAAAATATTTGGGCAACAGGAAGAAATGAACCATGCCGCTTCGTTAACAATAACCAAAAATCTTAGGTATGAAACAATCCAGTTAGAGCTTACAAGCTATTACAATTTCACATCCGAAGAGACTATGTTAAGGCCTAAAATCCAATGGCGTATCTCAGATGCACTTTCAGCTTCTTTGGGCGGGTCATGGATGTCGGGCAAAGATGGTTCCACATTTTACTATGCCTCAAAAATTCTGAATGGTGCTTTCGCTGAGCTAAAAATTAGCTTTTAATTAGTCTTCATTCCCATGATCAAAAAAACATTTTTATGAAGAAAGAACTTTTTATTTTCAGGTATAAAACCCTGCTCATAAGCACTCCCATCATTCTGGCGGTTATTTCATTAATCCTTTTGCTTAGGATAAAAGTGAATTCCGACCTGAATGCCTATTTTCCCGAAACGCTATCTTCAAAAATTAATCAAAAAAAGATTGAAGCTATCTTCGGGAAGGATGAGATGATGATGATTGTATTGGAAGCCGATGATGTGCTTAATCCTGAAACCCTGAAACGAATCGAGGCCATTGATGATACTTTGGAGGCCAGTAATAGCTTTTCAGATGTGATGTCATTATTTGGCACAAAAAATATCAGGGGTGAAGAAGGAATGATGCTCGTTGACCCTGCCATCCCGGAAATCCCTTCAAATAAGGAAGAAACAGAGGCTTTGAGAAAATCGCTTAAAGAAAATGAACTTGCCTATAAGCTTTTCGTTTCTGATGATTTTAAATATGCATTATTTATTATTACTGTCAAAGAAGGGATTGATGACAAAGAAGCAGTCCGCAATGCACAGCATGCCATAACAATAAACGAGGGGCCTGAACAGGCACATCTGTTTGGCTTGCCTTATTTAAGAGTTGAATCTAATGAAAAAATAACCAGGGATTTTTTAATATTGCTACCAATAGGCCTAATCTTAATGATAAGTTTTCTGTTTATCTCATTTAGGGAAAAACGGGGTGTTTGGTTGCCTATGCTCGTGGTAGTTCTCTCCACCCTGGTTTCATTGGCTTTACTTCCGGTAATGGGTTGGGATTTAAGCCTTGTGGGTATTATCATCCCTATTATGATGATTGCAATAGCCAACAACTACGGAGTACACATCATTGCCCGTTACCAGGAAGTATTGGCCAGACATCCCGAATTTACTAAAAAGGAAATAATCCTTGAAGTCTATAATAAATTAAAAGCCCCTATTATCCTTACCGGGCTAACCACTATTGTTGGGATACTCGGTTTGGTTGCCCACACAATGATCCCTGCCAGCCAGATGGGGGTTATAAGTGGATTAGGGGTAGGATTTGCTTTGTGGATGAGCCTCTCATTCATCCCTGCAATATTATCAAT
Source organism: uncultured Bacteroidales bacterium (assembly GCA_964387795.1). Taxonomy (GTDB): domain Bacteria; phylum Bacteroidota; class Bacteroidia; order Bacteroidales; family UBA7960; genus CAYLYP01. The sequence goes on along the minus strand of CAYLYP010000081.1, from coordinate 8,775 downwards.
AATGAAGAAAGGCAAAGTCCATAAGAGTTTCTCTTCAGAAAAATCCATTGAAGAAAACTCATTCTTAAGAAAACCTGCCGCTTTTGCTACTAAGAAACCCTGGCATGTGATATTTATTTTTGTTTCCTTCTTAATTATCGCAGCCTCAGGATTTCAATTCTTTAGAATCTCACCCGATAACAATGAGGTCATGCCCGAAAGCCATCCATATAACAAGGCTTTAAAAATCTCTAACGAACATTTTGGGGGAACAAGGCAAATATCACTTGTTTTTAAAGGTGATATCAAAGACCCGGAAATCCTGAAGAGAATGGATTTTTACGAAAAAGAAATCGAAAAACGACCTCAAACAGGAAGTGTAACCTCTATTGCTACCATGCTCAGGATTATGGGCAAAGCACTTAACGACCCAAATGATCCCCTATATGGCGTGATACCCGATAGCCGAGAAGCTGTTGCACAATATCTTGAATTATATACAATGAGCGGTGACCCTGAAGACCTTGAGAACTTTGTTGATTTCACATACGAACATGCCATTATGAACATCCAGTTTCAGGCACATTCAATGAAAGAGCTAAACCAACTCATTGACTTCATCACCAATCTCACAGCCAAAGACCCTGCCCTTTACACAGTAGGTGGATATTGCCTTTTGGAAAAGGAAATGTCGGATAGCATAGTTACCGGTCAAAACTATTCCCTTTTGTTTGCAATGCTTGCCATATCCATATTATTGATGTTGATATTCAGAAGTTTAAGGGCTGGACTTATTGGTTCAATCCCATTGTTTTTTGCAATAATAAGCATGTTTGGCCTTATGGGATGGATGGGGATTGAACTTAACATTGTAACAGCCCTGCTTTCTTCAATTTCTATAGGTGTTGGTGTGGATTATACAATACACCTCTTCTGGCGCATCAAAACAGAACTCGCAAATAAGAAAGACTACCCTACAGCAATATTTACAGCCCTTACAACAACGGGAAGAGGCATTACCATCAATGCTTTTTCGGTAATGCTTGGGTTTTCTGTATTGTTCTTTTCTCAGTTCCCTTATCTCCAGACATTTGCATTTCTTATTATCCTCTCTCTCGCCCTGTGCTTAATATGTGCATTATTATTAATGCCGGCTATTTGCACATTGGCAAAACCAAAGTTCCTTCTGAAAGGCAACCATATTGCTGAAGCAATTAAAGAATAAAAAAAGTACAACATCCTCAAAAAAGTATAAACAAATAAACTAAAAACAACAATGAAAAAATTCCTGATCATAACATGCCTGTTTCTCTTTCTGTTTCCGGAAATAAAAGCCCAATCGGCCATTGAAATTGTTGATAATTCACAATCATCCATTGATATGGAATCCATGGAGATGCTTTCGACATTAAAAATCATTGATGCCAAGGGGCGCGAAAGGATTAGACAGGTAAGCACTGCCAGCCGTAAATTCGGCAAAACCTCAAAACGTCTTATCAAATTCACTGCCCCTGCTGATGTACAGGGCACTGCAATGCTCATTTTTGATAATGAGGACTCCAATGATGACATGTGGATTTATATGCCTGCACTTAGAAAAACAAGACGTATCGTCAGCACTGAAAAAGGCAAAAGCTTTATGGGATCAGAGTTTACAAATGCAGATATGAGCAAACCTGATAAAAACCAGTTTGACTATAAAATGCTTGGCAGCACAACCATTGAAGGCAAAGACTGCCATAAAATTGAGATGAGCTGTAAAAATCAGGCTATTGCACAGGAAAACGGATATCACAAAAAAATCATGTACATCGAAAAAGGAACCTTCCTGACCCATAAGATGGAGTTTTTTGATAAAGATGGAAAACTCCAAAGAACCCAGATCCTGAAAGATTATAAAAAACAAAGCAGTGGTAAGTATTTTTCATTTTACATGGAAATGAAAAATGAACAAAATGGCAGAAAGTCTATCATGATTACTGATAAATTCCAGATAGGCTCAAATTTACCTGAGAGCAATTTCACCCCTGCAATGCTCGAAAAATAACCATTAACCCTGAAAGCCTTCCTGAACCAGACTATTCCCCATTTTTTTTGTTCAGGAGGCTTTCTCTTTTAATAATAAAGACCATGCGGTTTTCAATCATTAACATTTTCATTTCTTCTCTCCTCCTTTTGGCTTGCATCGGATCCCTATCAGCCCAGACTCTTGATATCAGGATCAATGGTTTTAAAAACCAAAAAGGAGCTGTACAAATAGGGATATTTAAAGACCAGAAAAGCTTTGAGGACGATACCCCGTTTATAAAAAAATGCATATCAAAATCGAAAATCAAAAACGGGGAATTAAAAACAATAATAGAGCTCAGCCAGGGCATCTATGGTATTGCAATCTTAGATGATGAAAACGAAAACTGCAAAATGGATTATAGCTTTTTTATCCCCGATGAAGGTATCGGCTTTTCACAATATGAACATAGTGGTTTAAAAAGACCCAGATTTAAAAATTTCAGCTTTCAAATAAATAATCAGGAAGTGAAGGTAATCCATATCAAAATGAAATACTACTGATCCTTGTTCATAACACATGTAGTTTTAATTGTTTTGTATTTTACCCGTATGAATGATCAACTAATAAGCTTTCCATTATCTTCTCCCAGATATACACAAATCTATTTCTCTCATTAGGGAAGCCCTGGCCTTTGATAATCTTTTTAATTTATAACCTCCGTTTCAATGAATCATCATTAATTCCAATTGTCTTTAACTTAAAACAAGCCAAACACACAAGATTATTTCTATATGATAATCCAATTTCTGATATAAATCTAAATCGTTTTAATTTAAATAATAAGTCAATAATATATTCGGTCATTCTTTTCTTTGTCAATAAAAAGAACATAAAAAAAGTGCCAGGAATTTCTTCCTGACACCCAAACCCTAAAACCAACTGTTATGGTATTTCTACCATATCAAAAACTGCATGCCTCAGAGCCAACAAAGGCACGCATTATCTTAAATTCGTTCAGTTCATTATTAAACCAATCCTGCAAAGCCCATAAATGCTAATGCCATGATGCCTGCAACAATCAGTGATATAGGTGCGCCCCTCATTCCTTTAGGGACTTCAACCAAATCAAGATGTTCGCGGATACCTGCAAATAGAATGATAGCCAAGCCAAATCCTACTGCAGTTGCAATTGTAAATACAACACCTTCAAGAAGGTTATAATTCTTCTGAATGGTTAAAATGGCAACACCCAATACCGCACAATTAGTGGTGATAAGTGGGAGAAAAATCCCTAAAGCCTGATAAAGCGATGGGCTTAACTTCTTCAAAATGATTTCCACCATCTGTACCAAAGCAGCAATAACCAGAATATACGAAATTGTCTGCAGGTAGCCAATGTCGAAAGGCAACAATACATACGTATATACAAGATAGGTTACTATTGTTGCCAAAGTCATTACAAAGACCACTGCTCCTGACATTCCGACAGAAGTGCTGACTTTTGAGCTCACCCCTAAAAATGGGCAGATGCCTAAAAACTGTGCAAGAACGATATTATTTACAAATACTCCTGCAATTATAATAATAATGTACTCCATATCCTAATTTTTTAAGCCGTTTTTCTCAAAGATTTGATGATTGCAATCAAAAAGCCCAATCCAAAGAAGGCTCCTGGTGCTAAAACAAAGACCAAAATGCCGTCTGTAGGAATAAACTTATATCCGAATATAGAGTAGTTGCCAAGCAACTCCCTGACTGTTCCCAGTAAAGTTAGCGCAAAGGTAAAACCAAATCCCATTCCTAACCCATCAATCATTGAAGAGAAAACAGTATTTTTTGATGCAAAAGCCTCTGCCCTGCCCAAAACAATACAATTCACAACAATCAAAGGGATAAACAGCCCAAGGCTTGCATATAAAGCAGGGACAAAAGCCTCCATCACTAATTGTACTATTGTAACAAAAGATGCAATGATTACAATAAATGAAGGGATCCTTACCTTATCAGGGATGAAGTTTTTTACTAAAGAAATTACAATATTCGACATTACCAATACAAAGGTAGTTGCTAAACCCATACCTACCCCATTGATTGCTGAAGTAGTGACTCCTAATGTCGGGCAGCATCCTAATAAAAGAACAAATACTGGATTCTCTTTTAAAAGCCCTTTGGTAAAATTCTTAAATTGGTTCATTATTGGTTCCCTCCTTCTTTCTTAACACTTTGATATGCCCTTTCAATAGCATCGCAATATGCCCTTGAAGAAATTGTTGCTGCTGTAATTGCATCCACGTCTCCCCCGTCCTTTTTAACCTTCAACTGTTTTGAAGCAGGATCAAAACCCCTAAACTGGTTGCTCCATGGATTTTTGCTCTTATCAATCTTATCCCCCAATCCGGGAGTTTCTTTATGTTCTAAGTGAACAACATCAATAATGACTCCATTGGGGTCAAAACCAACCATTGCCCTGATGCGCCCACCAAAACCATTATCTGTATAGGTTTCTACAGCTATTCCAACAAGTTCACCTGCTTTATAGGCATAATTCATTTCCAATGAATCTACCCCATTTTCCGGCATTACCTTCTTTGTTTCCAGTTTATCAAAAGCAGGGACTACCAATGCAATAGCATCCTGCTTTGCCTTTTGCTTGCTCTGTGCTATTGGTTCCAGTGTAATATTATACACACTGCCAAGTGCAAAGGCAGACACTACTGTTATCACCAATAAGGTGAGAACCATATTTATAAAGCTCGATTCTTTTTTAGCCATTTTTAACCTCCTCCCCAAAATGCTTAGGTTTAAAACTCCTATTTATTAGGGGCACAAACGCATTCATGATAAGTATTGCAAAAGAAACACCTTCGGGATATGCCCCAAATACCCTGATTGTTATTGTGAGCAATCCACAACCAGCCCCAAATATCAATTGTCCGCTTTTCGCCATTGGCGATGTCACCATATCTGTTGCCATATATACAGCACCAAGCATCATACCACCTGTGAGAAGATGGAATGCAGGATCTACATATATAGTAGGATCAACAAGCCAAAGAATACCTGAAAATATAGCTGCAGAACCCAAAAACGCAACAGGGATATGCCAGGTGATAATCCTACGGATAAGCATATATAAGCCTCCGATAATTATCGCAATGGCTGAAATCTCGCCTAGCGAACCACCCATATTGCCCATTAAAAGGTTTACATAATCAGGTACCTGTGACATCAACGAATCAAGGCTGTCCCCTTTTTTTATCCCTTCTTTAATAATTGCAAGAGGTGTGGGACCAGTGATTACATCTGTTAATGCAGTGCTGAATTTTGTAGGTACAGGCCACCTTGTCATCTGAACCGGGAATGAAATCAACATAAAAACCCTACCTACCAGTGCAGGGTTAAACACGTTTTTCCCAAGCCCGCCAAAAGTCATCTTGCCTATTCCTATTGCCACCAATGAACCAACGACAACCATCCATAATGGGATATTGGAAGGAACATTAAATGCAAGCAATATACCTGTAATCATTCCCGATCCATCAAAAATGGAATAGGGGCGCCCAAAGTTTTTTCCCTGAAGCACATATTGAAACAAATACTCAAAACCCAGGCATGATATCACTGCAACCATTGTTACAAGGATAGCCTGCAAACCAAAAAAATAAAACGATACTAGCATGGCAGGAATCAATGAGATTACCACTCCATACATTATCTTACTTACGGTTTGCGGGGCATGAACATGGGGTGAACCCGATACGGTTAATATTTTCATATCCCTTTAATTCAGCAGTTTATTGTTATTTTTCCTATTTATCTAAAATTATTTTGCCCGATTACGAATCATCTGGCCTGTTTTGGATTTACCTACCCTTATCTGGTCAAGCAAAGGCCGACCTGATGGGCAGGTATAATGACAAGAGCCACATTCCATACAATCCATAATCCTGTTTTTCTCACATGCTTCCCAATCCTGTTTGGCCGACAGTAAAGCCAAAAGATAAGGTTCAAGGCCAAGAGGGCAAACCTGCGTGCAGCGTGCGCAACGGATGCAGTTCATCTGGGCTGTCCTTTTTGAAATCTCTTCCTCAAATGCAATGATACCGCTTGTGCCTTTTACTACAGGTGCATCAAGGTTGCTCAATGCTTTGCCCATCATGGGGCCACCATTCACTACTTTCCCGGTTGTTTCAGGAAGCCCGCCAGCAGCATCAATCAATGCTGAAACAGGGGTTCCTATCCTTACCAGGAAGTTTGATGGCTTACTAAGCTTTTTACCTGTAACGGTAACTACCCTTTCAAAAAGGGGTTTGTTTTTTTGGACTGCTTCATATACCGCAAAGGAAGTACCCACATTATGAACAACACACCCAACTTCTATCGGGAGTTTTCCACTTGGGACTTCACGGTTTATCAAAGCCTTTATCAATTGTTTTTCACCCCCCTGTGGATATTTCACTTTTAAGGGATGAACTTCTATGCCTGCATATTTTGAAGCTGCTGCCGACATCTTACTAATGGCATCCGGCTTATTGTTCTCAATACCTATAAGGGCTTTTTTTACATCAAGGGCTTTCATCTGGATGCTTATGCCCACCATAATTTCTTCTGTCTTTTCAAGCATCAACCTGTGATCGGCGGTCAGATATGGTTCGCATTCCACTCCATTTATAATCAGATAATCAGCCTTTTTTCCTTTGGGCACCATAAGTTTTACATGAGAAGGAAAGGTTGCACCACCAAGTCCAACAATACCCTGCTCATTTACTTTCTTAATGATTTCCTCAGCTGAAAGCCTGCATTCTTTTTTAAGGACATCGCTGCGATCAATTCCTTCCTCCCATTCATCGCCTTCTACATCAATGAAAATTGCTTTCCGCTTATATCCACTGGCATCAACAACTTCATCAATCTTTGACACCGTTCCCGAAACTGAAGAATGCACATTTGCCGATATAAACCCATCGCCGCTTGCTATAAGCTGACCGGTTTTTACTTTGGCACCTTTATCAACTAAAGGCTTGGCCGGCACTCCAAGATGTTGGCTTATCGGAATAAATACTGTCTTTGGAAGACCAAGCGCTTCAATTGGCTGATTTTCGCTTATCTTGTTTTCTTCCGGGTGAACTCCACCTAATTTAAAGGTCTTCAAGGGGCTACCTCCACTTTGGTTTTACAATTTGTAATAATACTTTATGTCTCTAGGCTTCTGCCTGGGTTTCTTCTGTTTTAACTTTCCTTGGCGGGAAATTCAATTCATGTATTGCCTGTGTCGGGCATACCTCAACACACTTGCGGCATAATGTACATTTGTTGAAATCGATATATGCCAGGTTATTCTTAAGTTCAATAGCTTCAAACTTACACTCCTTAACGCATTTTCCACAACCAATACATGCAACCTGGCAATTCTTACGGGCAATCCCCCCTTTTTCTTCATTGATACATGAAACAAAAATCCGACGGTCTTTCTTGCCTTTTTTGCGCAATTCAATAATACTTCTTGGACAAGCCTTTACACATGCCCCACATGCCACGCATTTCTCATCGCTTATTACCGGGAGCCCTGTAACCGGATCAATTGACATTGCACCAAAAGTACAGGACACAACACAATCACCAAGGCCAATACATCCATGAGGGCAACCTGATTCACCTGAGAACAAACTATGGGCAAATGCACAGGTTTTAACCCCATCATATTCAACTTTAACCGGGGCATTTTCCCTCGACCCTGAGCACCTTAATACAGCAATCATAGGTTCCTGCTCTTCAACCTCCAATCCAAGCAAGGATGCAATGCTCTTCATAACGGCATTACCTCCCGGAGGACAATTCAGCCCTTCAAGGTTTTCTCTTTTTACTATCTCCTCGGCCATATTCCTGCAACCAGCTAAGCCACAACCACCACAATTGGCTCCGGGCAACAACTCTGCAACCTGATCAATGCGAGGGTCTTCAATAACTTTAAACTTCTGGGCGATAAGGTAAAGGATTACTGCCGATAATGTTCCCACTGCTCCCAGGGTAACAACTGATAAAATAACTACCTGATTAAACATTTTTTTAGGGATTGATTTTGCCTAATTCGCCTATTTCCTAGTTTTAATAGGCCATGCAAAATTAGAAACAAATTTAATACCCATTTAATCTATCTACTTTTTTTTTAATTTATTTCAACTAATTGATTTTCTTGCCTTTATACTTAATAAAGATTCATTTATTTAATTTATAATATTGATTACCATATATTTAATATATTTATTTAGATTTCTTCTAAATTCATTTGTTGTTAATTAATTCACAGCACTTTACAATGATTCTATTATCTGTATTACAGTCCGTTCAATCTAAAAATAATCCAATTATCCATAAATAGTTATTACATATAGATACTTTTATAATAACTGAAATACAATCAAAAAAAAGCAGGAAAATAGCCATAAAACATATTCTTTATTATGTCAACATTACTTAATCCAATTAAGATATTACATTAATTTACGATTGACAACAATCTAGGATTTACGATTTACGAAGTACGATTGACGATTATAAATACAAATTTACGGTTTCAATAAATCGGTTGGGTGGTGAATGCCTACGTAAATCGTAAATCGTACATCGTCATTCGTCAATCGCTTAATCGTCACTCGCAAATCGTAAATCGTAAATCGCTTAATCGTCACTCGTAAATCGTAAATCGTCAATCGCTAAATCGTCACTCGTAAATCGTAAATCAATGTCGTTTAGTTAAGCATTAAGATAAAAATGCTTGATTTTAT
>CAYLYP010000080.1:6915-14196 GCA_964387795.1 uncultured Bacteroidales bacterium | reverse complement strand
CCACGTTATATGTCTGTTAACGGGATTATTGAGTCCTATAAAAAAGAAGTTGAAGTTTGGGGATTTGAACAAATTGATGTTGAAGAGAGCAAACTTGGTTTAAAAGGTTCCCCTACACGGGTCCACAAAGCATTCTCACGTGGTGTTAAGGCTGCTGGCGAGCTTTATGAAGTTGATGCCAACGAAGCAACAGGCATCATTATGAGCAAACTCAAAGAAAAATTTATTATTTAATTCAGACCATGATGGAATTATCTGCATATAAAGGCGTTTTTGTTTTTGTTGAACAACGCAAAGGCGAGATTCAAAATGTATCATTGGAGCTTATTGGGAAAGCCCGCGATTTGGCCGATCAGTTAAACGATAAGGTGTATGCGATGCTCCTTGGCCACAATGTAGCCGATAAAGCAGGCATGCTGATTGCACATGGTGCTGATGTTGTGCTTTGTGCCGATGCCCCAGAACTGAACGATTACCTGACAGAACCTTATGCACAGGCAGTCTGTCATATTACAAAAACATACCTTCCAAATATCATGATGTTTGGAGCAACTACTATTGGCAGGGATCTTGGCCCACGTATTTCTGCACGTCTTGGAACAGGACTGACTGCTGATTGTACTAAACTTGAAATATCAGAGGAAAAGGAATTTCTTATGACACGCCCTGCTTTTGGGGGCAACCTGATGGCTACCATTGTATGTAAAGAACACCGCCCTCAGATGAGTACCGTTCGCCCTGGCGTGATGAAAAGCCTGTTGGCTGATGTAAACAGAAAAGGCGAAGTTATTAAGCTTGAAGTACCTTTTAATAAAGACAAGTTTAGGGTAAAACTGCTTAGCAGCGTGAAAGAGAAAAGCGAAATGGTTGACATTAGCGAGGCTAAGATATTAATCTCCTGTGGCAGGGGTATGTGTAGCGAAGAAGGGATCAATGCTGTTAGCAATCTTGCTGAAACGCTTAATGCTCAGGTATCTGCATCAAGAGCAGTAGTTGATGCAGGAGTTTTCCCTCATGACAGGCAGGTTGGACAAACCGGTAAAACAGTTAGGCCTGATCTGTATTTTGCTGTCGGTATTTCTGGTGCTATCCAACACCTTGCTGGGATGGAAGAATCCGGTTATATTGTTGCAATCAATAAGGACAAATATGCCCCAATCTTTCAGGTGGCAGACCTGGGCATTGTTGGTGATGCTAAATTGATTGTGAAACAACTTAACGAGCGCTTAAAAAAACAACATTAATTTGATATATATGCAAAGCCCTGGGAGAAATCCCGGGGCTTTGCATATATTTTTTTTTGGATATCTTTCATAATATCATACCATTGATATTTTCAGCCCCGCTGTTTTGATGTCAAAAATTTTGGCTGGTTGTTTTCATAAGTGTTTATGAATTATATTGTATATTTGCACGGGTTGAGCATTGTCTTTTTTATTTATTTGAAATAATGATGCTTAACTGACAAACAGAAAAAAAATAATACTGTTCTGTAAGGTCATTAGCTAAAGTTTCTAATTTAAAGGAATTTAAACATGAAGAATAAGTTTATTTCAGTTGATCAGGCTGTATCAATGGTTAAAGATGGCATGACTGTCATGATAGGTGGTTTTTTGGCTGTTGGCAGTCCTAACAGCATCATCGCAAAAATTGTTGAATCAGATGTTAAAAACTTGACGATAATATGTAATGATACAGGTTTCCCTGATAAGGGCATTGGTTTGCTTATTGCAAATAAAAAGGTGAAAAAAGTTATTACTTCTCATATTGGGACAAATCCTTGTACCATTGAACAATTAAACAATAAAGAGATTACGATTGAGTTCAACCCTCAGGGAACCCTGGCTGAACGTATCAGGTGCGCTGGTGCCGGTATTGGTGGTTTTCTTACCCCTACCGGGATTGGCACAATCGTAGAGGAAGGCAAGCAAATCATTAAGGTTGATGGTAAGGATTATATCTTAGAAATGCCCCTGCATGCTGATATCGCATTGCTTGGCGCCAGCATTTCTGATACTATTGGTAATTTGGTTTATAAAGGTTCTACCCAGAATTTTAACCCAATCATGGCTACTGCTGCTGATGTTGTTATTGTAGAGCCCGAAGAGATTGTAGAAGTTGGTCAGATTGAACCTGAAAACGTTAGGACACAATCTGTATTTGTAACTCATATAGTGAAAAAATAATCAAAGAATCGAGATATGGATCAAAGTAAAGTATTGATAAGGGTAAGGATGAGCTCACATGATGCTCATTATGGCGGAAACCTGGTTGATGGGGCTAAGATGCTCCAGCTTTTTGGTGATGTAGCTACTGAATTGTTAATCAGAAATGATGGTGACGAAGGGCTTTTCAAAGCTTATGATGCTGTTGAGTTTATGGCACCCGTTTATGCCGGTGATTTTATTGAAGCAACCGGTGAGATAACAAATGTTGGAAATTCATCCAGAAAGATGACATTTGAGGCAAGAAAAGTTATTGTGCCCCGTCCTGATATTTCTGATTCAGCAGCCGACCTGTTGGCAGAACCAATAGTCGTTTGCCGTGCCAGTGGCACCTGTGTGGTCCCTAAAAATTGTCAACGTAAATAAAGCAAGATACCATGGATAAATTAATTATTACCGCAGCTATTTGTGGCGCAGAGGTAACAAAAGAACAGAATCCTGCAGTGCCTTATACTGTTGAGGAGATTGTCAGGGAAGCCAAGTCGGCAGTTGATGCTGGTGCAGCTATTGTTCACCTACATGTGCGCAGGGATGATGGCACTCCAACCCAGGATAAAGCCCGTTTCAAGGAATGTATAGATGCAATCCTTAAAGTTTGCCCTGATGTTATTATTATCCCTTCAACAGGTGGTGCTGTTGGCATGACTGCTGAAGAACGCCTTCAACCTACTGAATTGCCTATAGAAATGGCTACTCTTGATTGTGGTACCTGCAACTTTGGCGATGAAGTATTTGAAAATACAATGCCCATGATGCGTGCTTTTGGTAAACGTATGATCGAAAATCATATCAAACCTGAGTATGAGTGCTTCGAAATGGGCCACTTAGATACAATCCTCAACATGGCCAGAAAAGGCCAGGTACCTGGTGCCCCTATGCAATTCAACTTTGTATTGGGTGTTCCTGGTTGTACATCTGCTACTGTTGGTAACCTTGTTTGGCTGGTGAATGCCATACCTGCCGGTTCAACATGGACTGCCACCGGTATTGGTCGTAATGAGTTTAGCCTTGCTGCCCCTGCTATCGTGATGGGTGGACATGTAAGGGTAGGTTTTGAGGATAACCTTTTCCTTGACAAGGGAGTGCTTGCAAAATCAAATGGAGAGCTTGTTGCAAGAGTAGTCCGTTTGGCTAAAGAATTAGGACGTGATGTTGCTACTTCTGCTGAAGCACGTGTAATACTTGGATTAAAATAAACAATCAATAACAAATCAACTCAACAAACTATATGAAAAAAGGTAACAAATTTGGCACCCATAGGGTAATTGAGCCTAAGGGTGTTTTGCCACAACCTGCAAATAAAATTGATAACAACATGGATGAGATCTATGATAATGAGATCCTTATCGATGTTCAAACACTTAACATTGACTCTGCTTCTTTTACTGATATTGAAGCACGTGCCAATGGTGACCACAAAAAGATCGCTGAGATTATGATGGACATTGTTGCCAAACAAGGGAAACATCGTAATCCATGGACTGGCTCAGGCGGTATGCTGCTTGGTACTGTTGAGAAAATTGGGGATGCCCTGATTGGAAAAACTGACCTTAAAGTGGGTGATAAAATTGCTACACTTGTATCATTGTCACTTACTCCATTGCGCATTGATAAAATTAAAGAAATCCGTGCTGATGTTGACCAGGTGGATATTGATGGTAAAGCAATTCTTTTTGAAACTGGTATTTATGCCAAAATCCCTGCTGATATGCCTGAGAAACTGGCTTTATCTGCTTTGGATGTGGCTGGTGCCCCTGCTCAAACAGCTAAACTTTGCAAACCTGGTGACATCGTATTAATTATCGGTGCAGGTGGTAAATCAGGTATGCTTTGCTGCTATGAAGCTAAAAAACGTGTTGGCGTAACAGGTAAGGTTATTGGTATGTGCCACAGCCAGAAATCTACCGAACGTCTTGAAAAATTAGGTTTTTGTGATGTCGTATTTGCAGGAAATGCCAATGACCCTGTTGGAATGGTTGAAAAAATCAGCGAACTGACTAATGGCGAAATGGCTGATATTACTATCAACAATGTGAATGTCCCTGATACTGAAATGACAAGTATCCTTTGCACTAAAAATGATGGCCTTGTTTATTTCTTCTCGATGGCAACAAGCTTTACTAAAGCAGCTTTGGGCGCTGAAGGCGTTGGCAGCGATGTTACTATGATTGTTGGTAACGGATACACAAGGGGCCATGCTGAAATTACCCTCCAGATACTTCGCGAATGTGAATCCCTGCGCAAGGTTTTCACTGAATTATATGCATAATTATAATCTTTCGTAATTCATTAACTAATTGATCTTTTTGAATGAAGAAAGGTTGCAGATTTGGAACCCACAGAGTTCTTGAGCCTAAAGGAACATTGCCTCAACCTGCCTTAAAGCTGGATAACACAATGAGCATTTACGATAATGAAATACTTATCGATGTAAAAACGCTCAATATTGATTCAGCCAGCTTTACACAGATCAAAGCTGCCTGCCATGGTAACATTCAGGCTATGGAGGAGATGATTGTATCTATTGTCAACGAACGTGGTAAAATGCAAAACCCCGTTACCGGCTCGGGTGGTATGTTGATTGGGACTGTTAAAGAAATAGGCCCCAACTTCCCCGATAAAAAGTTGCACGTTGGTGATACAATTGCTACTCTTGTTTCCCTCTCATTAACTCCCTTGAAAATATCCAAGGTTCTTAGTGTAAACTTCCATAACGACCAGGTTGATGTGGAAGCACAGGCGATACTTTTTGCAAGTGGGATTTATGCTGTTTTACCTAATGATATCCCTGAAAAACTTGCTCTGGCTGCACTCGATGTTGCCGGAGCACCTGCTCAGGTCGAACGCCTCGTTAAAAAAGGCAATACCGTTTGTATCATTGGTGGTGGCGGTAAATCCGGCGTTTTATGTTGCTATCAGGCAATGAAAAATGCTGGCCCTACAGGTAAAGTGATAGTTGTTGAGTATTCTCAATCGAATGCCCAACGTATTATCGACATGAAACTTGCAACACATGTTATTGTTGCTGATGCAACTGATGTGATGGATGTGTATAATAAGGTAATTGCAATTACCGGTGAGCAGGGATGTGATGTTACTATTAATAACGTCAATGTCCCTTCTACAGAAATGACATCTATCCTTGTAACAAAAGATAGTGGCTGTGTTTATTTCTTCTCCATGGCAACTTCATTTACCAAGGCTGCCCTTGGTGCTGAAGGTGTTGGAAAGGATATCCATTTGATTGTTGGAAATGGTTATGCCAAGGGGCATGCCGACCTTACGCTAAGCATTATTAGAGAATCGGAAGACATTCGAAATTTATTTAACAAGCTTTATGTTTAACACCGAGAATAAAAGCCGACGTAAGGAATTTTTTCCAAACGTAACAGATAACGAGTGGAATGATTGGAAATGGCAAGTCCGCAATCGTATCGAAACCATTGATGAGTTGAAGAAATTCATCAATCTTACGACAGAAGAGGAGGAAGGCATTCGAAAATCGCTCCAGACATTGCGTATGGCAATTACTCCATACTACCTTTCACTTATTGATCCCAATAACCCTAACTGTCCTGTAAGAAAACAAGCAATCCCTTCAGCCGCCGAGACCCATGTCTCTCCTGCTGATTTGCTTGACCCTCTTCACGAAGATGGTGATTCACCGGTTCCCGGGCTCACACACCGCTATCCCGATCGGGTACTATTCCTGATTACAGACATGTGTTCTATGTATTGCAGACATTGCACCCGTAGAAGGTTTGCCGGACAAAAGGATGCTGCAACCCCTAAGGATAACATTGATAAAGGGATTGAATATATTGCAAATCATCCTGAAGTAAGGGATGTATTATTATCAGGGGGCGATGCACTTCTTGTGAGCGATAAAGTGTTAGAGGATATAATCTCCAGGCTTCGTGCTATACCTCATGTTGAAATTATCCGCATTGGTAGCCGTACCCCGGTTGTCCTTCCTCAACGTATTACCCATGATTTGGTGAATATGCTGAAGAAATATCACCCTGTTTGGTTAAATACCCATTTTAACCACTCAAATGAAGTTACTCCCGAGAGTATTGAAGCCTGTGCCAGATTAGCTGATGCCGGTGTCCCTCTTGGAAACCAGTCTGTATTGCTTCGTGGGGTGAATGACTGCCCATTTATCATGAAGAAATTGGTTCACAATCTTGTGATGATGCGTGTCCGCCCTTATTATATCTATCAATGTGACCTCTCTATGGGCCTTGAACATTTCAGGACCCCTGTTTCTAAAGGGATCGAAATCATTGAAAGTTTAAGGGGACATACTTCTGGTTATGCTGTTCCAACATTTGTTGTTGATGCTCCTGGTGGTGGCGGAAAAACTCCTGTGATGCCCCAGTATGTCATTTCTCAAATGCCGGGCAGGATTATCCTTCGCAATTTTGAAGGTGTGATTACCACTTACACTGAGCCAACTGATTATAAAAATGAGTGCCAGTGCGAAGATTGTAAGAAGCGCCCGGTCGAAGATGGTATTGCCGGATTGATGCATGGGGACCAGCTTTCTATTGAGCCTGAAAACCTCACACGTAAAAAGAGGAATCACCATAAATAATTAAAATGATAAATTGCACCGGTCTTTCCGGTGCAATTTTCCTTTTTTTTTGTTTTATAACCTTGAAATGAGGGTAATGTCAAAATGCCATTTGTTGATGACCTAATCCAGTATAAAAGCCTTTCCATTGTTGGTCTTGAAAAGAATACCGGCAAGACGGAATGTCTGAATTATGTCCTGGGAAGGCTCAAAGACCTGGATAAAAAGATTGCCCTTACTTCTATTGGTGTGGATGGTGAACGTGTTGATATGGTTACCAATACCCATAAGCCTGAAATAAAGGTCTATGAGGGAATGGTTTTTATCACCTCTGAGAAGCATTACCTTCAACGAAAGATCACCTCTGAAATCCTCGATGTAACAAACATCCATACTTCTTTAGGGCGTCTGGTTGTTGCACGTGCCATTAGTTCTGATAAGGTCATGCTGTCAGGGCCTCCCGATACACATTGTTTGAAA
>CAYLYP010000080.1:1426-6815 GCA_964387795.1 uncultured Bacteroidales bacterium | reverse complement strand
AAAAAAATCCTCAATAAGGTTTCAATAAAGTTTTCACAGCTAAGGGATATAGCAGGCACAATAAAACATATCCAAAAAAGGGTAACCCTTAATGATATTGAGCTGTTTGAAATAAAAAGCTTTGCTTTAATGGCAGATGAAATCAGGGATATGTTAAGGCCAATGGAGTTCTTATCTCACCTAATTCCTGACCTTCAGGCGGTCATCTCTTTACTTGACCCCGAAGGTAGCCGTGTCCCTTCTTTTTATATCAGCAGCCATTTTGCACCTGGTCTTGGTGACCTAAGAAAAAAACTTGCCGGGATTGAGTTTTCTATTGAAGATGCCCTGGTAAATAATGATGGGCAGCTTTTAAACCAGCTTCAGAAACAATCTGATGACTTACGTGGTCAAATTACTGAAATTGAAGATGATGTAAGGCAAAAGCTCACTGAAGCACTATTTGGCTTTACTGATGATTTGAACATTGCTTTGCATGAATTGGCGAATATTGATATTTTATTTGCAAAAGCCAAACAATCAATACAATTTCAATTAATTTTGCCGGATATTTGTGCTGATTTTACTTCCTATAAAGGATTGTTTTATCCTCAGTTAAAGGATTTGCTCGATTCTCAGGTCAGGAGGTATCAGCCACTTGATGTTGATGTTTATCAGGGTTCCTGCATTATTACAGGGGCTAATATGGCAGGGAAGACAGTATTGTTAAAGACTTTGGCCCTTAGCCAGGCATTGTGCCAGTTTGGTTTTTTTATCCCGGCACTTGATGCTAAAATTGTTTTGGTAGACCAGATCCTGTTCAGTATTGCTGATGAGCAATCTGAGCTTTCCGGTTTGTCTTCCTTTGCTGCCGAGATGTTGAAAGTTGACAATATTGTAAAACAGGCTAAGAAACAGAACAGGCTCCTGATATTGATTGATGAGCTGGCCAGGACTACAAACCCTGCTGAGGGTAGGGCTATAGTAAATGCTGTGGCCAATATTTTAAACGGGTGCATGGCCCTTTCGGTCATCACTACCCATTATAGTGGTTTGATAAGCCCTTGCCGCAAATTACGTGTTAAAGGCTTTATCGAACAAAGTGAAAGCACTTCTATCACTGTGCAAAATATTGGGGATTTCATCGACTATTCGCTCATCGAAGACGATGGTTCTGATGCCCCTCACGAAGCCCTTAGGATTGCTCAAATACTTGGGGTTGACAATGGCCTTATTTCGGAGGCTTCGAAATATATGCTGAAAAAGATTGAATAAAACTTGAAAAAAAACAATAAACTTCGATTACAGATATGCAGAAAAGCAAGTTAGGTCTCGATTTCAAAAAGGTTGACTATGCTAAGGGCATCGCAAAAAATATTGCTGATGACGTTCAGGCCTTTGTTGAAAACTATACAACCGTAGCTGTCGAACGAACCCTCTGTCGTTTGTTGGGTATTGATGGCATTGATGAAAACGCTGTTCCCCTTCCCAACATTTTGGTTGATTCTTTAAAGGACAAAGGTGTCCTGAACCAGGGCGTTATATTCTACATTGGAAATGCTATTGTTGAAACAAAATTAAACCCACAGGCAATTGCTGAACAGCTTGCTCAGGGCAAACTCGACCTGACAGCCCTTCCTGTTCATCCTAAGGATAAAATTGATGCAGCAATTATGCCTATTGTCAATGCAAGCCTTGATAGGATTAAAGCACGCAGGGCACGTCGCCAGGATTACCTGAACACAATCGGTGAAGGTTCTAAGCCTTATATCTACGTTATCGTAGCTACCGGAAACATTTACGAAGATGTTGTCCAGGCTGAAGCTGCTGCCCGTCAGGGTGCAGATATTATTGCTGTTATCAGGACTACCGGACAGAGCCTGCTCGATTATGTACCTTTTGGGGCTACTACCGAAGGCTTTGGCGGCACCTTTGCTACCCAGGAGAACTTCCGCATCATGCGTAAAGCACTGGATGAGGTGGGCGAAGAAGTGGGCAGGTATATCCGCCTCTGCAATTATTGCTCCGGCCTCTGTATGCCCGAGATAGCTGTTATGGGTGCCTTTGAAGGCCTTGATGTAATGCTTAATGATGCCCTCTATGGTATCCTTTTCAGGGACATTAATATGCAACGTACCCTTATTGACCAGTATTTCTCAAGGATCATTAACGGTTACGCAGGTATAATTATCAATACAGGTGAGGATAATTACCTTACTACTGCTGATGCATTTGATGAAGCCTATACCGTTTTGGCTTCTGATTTGATCAATGAACAGCTTGCCTTTGTCGCAGGTATCCCTGAAGAACAAATGGGACTTGGCCATGCCTTTGAGATGAACCCCGAAATGGAAAACGGCTTCCTTTATGAATTGGCTCAGGCCCAGATGACCCGTGAGATTTTTCCTAAAGCCCCGCTTAAATATATGCCCCCTACCAAGTTTATGACTGGAAACGTGTTCCGTGGTCATATCCAGGATGCCCTTTTTAATCAGATTGCTATCTGGACAGGGCAGGGAATTCAACTGTTGGGAATGATGACCGAAGCAATTCATACTCCTTTTATGTCTGACCGTTATCTTGCCATCGAAAATGCCAAGTATATTTTTGGAAACATGAAAAATATTGGCGACGAAGTGGAATATAAAGAAAACGGTATTATCCGCAACAGGGCAAAAGAGGTATTGAACCAGGCTGTTGAACTGCTCGAAGTCCTTCAAAAGGATGGATTGTTCAATGCCCTTGAACAAGGGAAGTTTGCAGCCGTCAAACGGCCTAAGAACGGAGGGAAAGGCCTTGCTGGCGTTGTTGAACGCGGGGCAAACTATTCAAACCCTTTCGTAGAATTAATGAAAAATCGCAGGTAAAACGAATTAAAGACCAAGACTATGAGCGGAGGATTATACTCAATGGAGGCTCGCGAATTTGATACCACGCTTGACCTCAAAAATATAAAGCCTTATGGCGATACCATGAATGACGGGAAGACCCAGGTCAGTTTTACCTTGCCTGTTCCCTGTGGTAATGAAGCTATCGAAGCGGCTAAACAACTGATGAAAAAGATGGGTTTTGAAAACCCTCAGGTGGTTTTTTATAAAGAACTTACTGAAGGTTTTACCTTTTTCAATTGCTATGGAAGTTGCGTCCATACAGTTGACTTTACTACAATCCATGTGCCTAAAGTGGAAGCAACAACCTGGGATATGCACCAGACGGATGAGTTTATTAAGGAAAACATCGGACGTAAACTCGTTGTGGTTGGTGCCAGCACCGGTACTGATGCCCATACAGTGGGCATTGATGCTATTATGAACATGAAGGGTTATGCCGGACACTATGGCTTGGAACGTTACGAAGGCTTTGAAGCATATAACCTTGGCAGCCAGGTGCCAAATGATGAGTTCATCGCCAAAGCTATTGAACTTAAAGCGGATGCTTTGCTCGTTTCCCAAACAGTTACCCAAAAGGATGTGCATATCCAAAACCTTGTTGAGCTTGTTGAAATGCTCGAAGCTGAAGGATTGCGCAATAAAACTATACTGTGCTGCGGTGGTCCCCGTATTAGCCACGAACTGGCCAAAGAACTTGGCTATGATGCCGGATTTGGTATGAATACCTATGCTGATGATGTTGCATCTTTTGTTTCTCAGGAATATTTCCGCCGTAACAAAAAATAAATGCTTTAGCTGTTAGATATTTTAAGCCCTGCTTCTTTGTTTGGAAGCAGGGCTTTTGTTTTTTGTCAACAGATGAACCCAAATGAATACACAGATGAACCCAAATGAATACACTGATTTATCAAATGGATCAAATAGTTATAGGTGTTCCAGTTGTTCCTGGTGCTAAAATTGTTCAAATGATTCTATAAGGGTGGTGGTTCTTATCAAATGCAATTGGTGATATTAGCCAAAGAAACAGACTTTGTGTTCTTCGCTTTCTTTGTGGCCAAAACCTTTTACTGCCTGATCATAAAGCCTGGTGAATAGAAAATATAATCATTCAATTATAACCTAATCCCAAAGGGATGAAAGGTCTATAGTAAACATGATTCAACAATCACAACATAAGATCAAAGGGGTGACAAATCTATTCAACCATAAACCAATCCCGAATGAATAATAATACTATTGAAATCTGATTTCATGGAATAAATTGATGCTTTTGTTATAATTCTATTGTCGTAAGTGTGTGCTAATGAATGAGATATATTTTTTGGAAAGGGCTTAAAGTATAAATCATTGGATATCAGAATGTTAAAATGATAATTTTTGTGATAAAATATTTTTAAAATGAATGAATATGTTTAAAAAAAGCGTATTATTGCTGGCAATAAAATGAAATTAAATGGGCGTTTGAATGCATTGATTTTCAATTGTTTCTAAAATCATTTTGTTTGAAAAACATTAAAAAACAGCCTTCGTTTTCTATATGATTACAACTCAGGAAATACAGGAAAATGTGTTAAGCCAGGTAGCTGGCTCTGAAATGAATGAAAATGACGAACCTCCCAGTGGTTTGTCATTGACTAATTTATTATCTGATAATCCTTTATACTTTAATAATTTTATTGAAACAAACCGGAGTTTAAATCATTTATCCGGGGCATTTATTAAAACATCTTTTTCTTATTTTCTTTTTGATATAACTTTTGATACACTTTGGCAGGATTGTTTTACAATTTCTGTTCCTGACTTCTTTTCTTTTAACAATCAATTACAGTCACCGGATGCCATGATTTCCAGTAGGGCATATCATTCTTTATATATACTTTATCAGGTTTGTACTCCGGATGGTAATCAGCTTATTCCTCGTCAGCCTGATTATTAACAGGGACAGGAATGTATTGAGCTGGCTTTGATAGAACAGGACAAGACCTTGAATGTCAATCCTCAGTTTAGTAATTCTAATAATCTTACAGATAGTAAACGAGAAACATCCTTCAATAGGCAAAGCTCCGTTAATCATGAGTGTTTTTTGTATTGGTAAAGTTGAAATACCGGATATTGATTTTTATTTTGGCAATGGCCAACAGGATTTCTTTTACCAGCGAAATGATGTGCTGACGCTTGGCATACATGGTCTTCCGGGCTATGTTTCCCCTTTTTTATGTAGTTTTAATGATGAACCTGGCGAAAGCCCCGAATATGGATATTACCATAATTTCCAATTATCCAAAAACACAAATGGAAAGGGCTTTCGTTTGGCCTTTGCTGCCTGTATCAGTTTTATAAGGAATTTTAAACCCGCTTACCTTCTTGTCCCATTTAGTCTTGATAATGCAAAAGGAAACCCTGCCGAAAGCAGGAATGTGAGTTCAAAAGATTTGGAGTTAAACGGGATAATGATTGGTAGCCTTAGGTTGCCAAGGCTTATTGTGCAGGAGGGGAGTTACGTGAACAGGGTAATGGGC
>CAYLYP010000080.1:0-1326 GCA_964387795.1 uncultured Bacteroidales bacterium | reverse complement strand
TAAAACGCCTTGAGCTTTTCAATGAACCTGTCCTTGTTGAGACTTATTTAAGTGGAAAGGAATATACTGTTGGCATCATTGGTAATGGGGCCGAAGCAAGGGTGCTTGGGATGATGGAGGTTTCATTTAAGCAGGGTGAGGATGAAGCATTCTATTCCTTTGCCCATAAAGCGGAATATGAGAAAATGGTGGAATACAAACAAGTCCCGGAACATATTGAACAAAAATGCAGCAAGACTGCCCTTGATGCCTGGAAAGCCCTTGGCTGCCGTGATGGGGGAAGGGTGGATGTGCGTTTTGATGATAATGAAATTGCCCACTTTATTGAAGTAAACCCTTTGGCAGGGCTTAACCCTATCCATAGCGATTTGCCAATCCTGGCAAGGATGAAAGGGATTTCTTACCTTCAGCTTATTGCCATGATCATGCAAACTGCCCTGAAACGCATAGGTATTAATGACCATGCTATTGATAACAATATTAACTCTTTGCTCCGTTGAAAAGAATTGTAATCATTTACCATAGTAGCATCCTTCCTGATGCCGGCCCTGATGAACTTGACGTTTTGGATGAGGCCGAACATGTTGCCAATGGGCTCACTGCCCTCGGCTTTCAGCCGTTAATCCTTCCTTTCCCGGATGACATCAACGAACTTTTGAATGCCGTAAAGGAACATAAACCTGAATTTATTTTCAACCTTGTTGAAACTTTGCATGGCGATGGGCGGATGATACATATTGCCCCTTATTGGTTCGAACATCTGGCAATACCTTACAGCGGTTGCCCTGCCCAGGCTATTTATACCACTTCCAATAAAATTGTTGCCAAACAATTGATGTTTGCTACAGGGATTAAAACCCCGGCACTGCTTGAGTTCAAAGAACTTGACCGCTTGTCGGGCCTTGATGGGAAACGGTATCTTGTCAAGTCGGTATGGGAACATGCTTCTGTTGGCCTGGATGAATCAAAAAAGCTTGTTTTTGAGGATGTGAACGGGCTTAGGGATGAATTTCTTTTCAGGCAGAAGGCGGGGGGATTATATTTTGCTGAGGAATACATTGAAGGCCGTGAGTTTAACATTACCCTCCTGGGTGGAAAGAATGGGGTAGAAGTGATGCCTGCTGCCGAGATCCGCTTTATCGACTTCCCTAAAGATACTCCTAAGATTGTTGGCTATAGGGCCAAATGGGTGGAAGACTCTTTTGAATATACCCATACCGTCAGGAGCTTTGAGTTTACTGATGATGACAAACCCCTTCTTGAAAGGCTGAAAACCCTCTGTGAAAAGTGCTGGGAGGTGTTTGGGCTCAGGGGATATGCAAGGGT
>CAYLYP010000079.1:0-14209 GCA_964387795.1 uncultured Bacteroidales bacterium | reverse complement strand
GATAAACAAACAAAGAAAAAAAAGTATGCCTGATTTTATTATTTTCATGTTCAAATAGTTTTAAAAGGGGGAATGATCCCCCTTATGTAATTACTAGCCATTAACTGCAGTTCCACAATGAATTTCCTTCCAGTCATCTGCACACTCTTCTTGATCTTCATGTGTACATCCATCTACTACGCAGGTTTGACCACAAAATACAGCAATATAGCTTGGCAAACAATTACCATTCCCATCAGGTGCAGCTTTAGGCGCATCCGAAAATCCTAATTGCAAGCCAAAAAGGATTGCAGCAGTAAATAAAAATTTTCTCATTTTATTAAATTTTTGTGTTAAAAAATTTGATTGTTATTAATAACACGACAAATCAAAAAAAAAACGACAATTCCAAATTATTTAACAATAAAAATTACATTTTGTAGAGGTATTTTGCAAAATACATACAATAATATTCTTAAAAATATCTCAAATATATTCATTTTAATCTCAACTTTCCAGGTGTTTTTGTTTTAATTAGATGAATCATTTGAGAAACAAATCTTAATCACATTTAAGTTCTATCATATTGTTTCTTTTTTTAAATCTCTCAACGATTTCCTGTAACTTTTGAGGATCCAGATTAATTGTTCCGGCTGCAACTGTCGCTGCAAAATTTTCCTGATGATGTTTTAATGCCCTGAAATATTGGCAGGGTGTTACTTTAAATGGTCTGTAATCTGGCAAATATATATTTTTATAGGATTCTGCATTTTTTATATGCACCAGTTCAAATACATAGTGGTTTCTTGTGTCCCTTGCTTTTAATATAAGGCCGGGAAGCCCCGAAAACTTATATGGGCCATCGCTGATTGGGATTTCTTTTGTAAACCATACCTCCCATTGCCTGCCCCCAAAATAGGTGCTTGCTTTCTGGCAGTTATATCCATGATAATCTTCAAACTCATTGTGCATTTCCCATTTAAAATCATTCATGCTTTCATTAAAATTATAGGTATCACCAAATATATGATGATAGTTGTCAATATTTCCTGAGCTATACTCTTTGTATATATAAAACTTAAACCGTGAAATTCCTTTTTCGATTTCAGACGATCTTTCATTTCGACTTATTATATCTAGCCCCTCAAATGTATTCCAAACGGAGTCGCTATCATAGGTAAGGTAGGGAAAAAACATGCTTTTGTTCATTCCTATCCATAAAAGCATGTCTTCTGAATTAATAATCTTATTATCAGTTGAATCAGGCTGGTATTTTAGTTCATACCTGACTTCAAAAATAACCTTATTATGATCCGCTAAGGTCAAACTATGGATAAACAAACAAAGAAAAAAAAGTATGCCTGATTTTATTATTTTCATGTTCAAAAAATTCATTTGTTATTAATACTACAAATCAAAAAAAACGATAAATGTAAGCTAAATAGCAAATACAAATACAAACACTGGAATTATTTACAATTACATGTAAATTATCTCCCATAATAGCCTCAAATGTATTTATTTTATTCATTATTCCTACATGAGGAATAATAAAAAATGAATGAATCATTAAAAAGATAAGCATTAATCACATTTAAGTTCTATTGGATTGTTTTTTCTCTTTTCCCTTTCAACAATCTCCTGGATCTTTTGTGGGTCGCCATTTACAGTCCCTGCAGTAATAGTAGCTGCCAAATTTTCCTGATGGTGCTTCAGGGCATTAAGATATTGGCATCTATTCACATGAAGCAAACTATAATTACCTAGATAAATGGTCTTATAGTCTTCGGCATTTTTTACATGCACCAATTCAAATACATAGTGGTTTCTGCTGTCCCTTGCTTTTAATATAAGACCGGGAAGCCCCGAAAACTTATAAGGCCCATCACTGATTGGGATATCCTTTGTAAACCATACCTCCCATTGCCTTCCCCCATAATAGGTGCTGGCTTTCTGGCAGTTATAACCATGGTAATCCTCAAACTCATTGAATATTTCCCATTTGAAATCCTGGACATTCTCATCAAAATTATACATATCGCCAAAAATCCAATGATAGTTGTTAATCATCTTCTGATTGTAATCTTTATAGATATAAAATTTGAATGCTGAAAATCCTTTTCGGTTTTCAATTGTCTTTTTGTTCCTGATCCTTGGTTCCAAACCTTTATAAGACTTAAAGACTGAATCGCTATAATATTCCAGATAGCTTAAAAACATGCTTTTTTCTTTTCCGATAAAGAGCAACATGTCTTCAGTTTTAATTGTTTTATTATCAGTTGAATCAGGCTGGTATTTTAATTCATACCTGACTTCATAAAAAACTTTTTCTTCATCCGGGTTTACAATGTTGTTGAAGCTTAGTAAGAAGAGTGTAGAAATTATTAATAGCATCTTCATAGCGATAAATTTTAATGCTTGATTACGAATAATTAACAGTGCAATATCTTTTTTATTTCTGAAAACGCCAAATCATTATTAAAAAAAATGCATAGATGGGTAATTAAAAAATTCCTTTGTTAAAAAAATCCTGTAATCTTAAATTTGAATAAGTCAATTGTTCAAACTCCCCTTACCCAATAATTAAAACGCTCAAGATATATTTTAATCCTGCACCTATGCATAGCAATAATACTATTTTAAAAAACAATAAAATGAATACATTTTTGTTTGTATTATTGTAAAAAATTAGCTTCAAGGAATTGAGGCAGATAAACTGCACAAAATCAATAGTTTTGTTTAAATAATATAGCAACAGAAATGAAAGAAAGCAATCTGAAAGCAACTATAGAAAAGATACCGGGCTGGGTGTATATTGGCCTGATGGGCATTATTTTGGTCATACTAAAACTTCCTCATTTAAATATCCCTTATTATTGGGATGAAGCTTATCCTTTTAGCCATGCTGTATTTGCAATGTATGAAAACGGGCCTCAATTGCTGCCTGATGCCATAGATACTGAACTTTCAAAAGGGCACCCATTATTGTTTTATTTCCTTGCTGCTTTGTGGATGAAGGTGTTTGGCACTTCATTGATTGCAGTAAAGTCCTTTCCAATGCTTCTTTCTGTGGCTTTGTTATTTGCTGTTTATGGGACCGGAAAAAAACTTGTTTCTAAATCTGTAGGTATTGTTGCAGCATTGTTTGTTGCTGTGATGTCTGTCTTCTATGTCCAGTCATCATTTCTTGTATTGGAAGTTCAAATGACACTGCTTACAATTGGGTCTTTTTACTTTTGGCTTAAGGATAAGCATTTGTTATATATTATTTCCGGGTCAATGTTGTTGTTGACAAAAGAAAGCGGCCTGGTTGCCATTGCTTCGGTTGGGCTGTTATCGCTTATTGATTTCTTTGGCAAAAGCAGTAAGCAGGAAATGGGTTTGGCAAAGCGTTTCTTAAGGATTGTTTATGCCGGACTGCCTATTCTTGTTGCCAGCATATATTTTATTATCCAAAAAATAATGCATGGGTGGTTTTTATCACCGGTACATGTGGGTTTTATGTCGTTTAGCAAAGCGGTAATTCTTGATAAGCTAAACGGCATCATCCAATATTTCTTCATTGGGGAAGGAAGGGCCTACCTTTTATTGAGCCTTGTTGTTTCGGTTATTGCGCTTTATGTTATTAAGAAACAGGCATTAAAGCCAATGGAAAAGCGCATTGTCTTGTTGTTTTCTATTTTCATTGTTGGCTTTATTATATTTAGTTCACTTAACTTTTTATCAAGCAGGTACCTGCTTTGTATGATGCCCCCATTCGCAATCCTTACCTCAATGTTTATCTACCGTGCTTTTGAAAACAAAAAAGTATTGTTTGCCATTGCTGTAATAATACCGGTAGTGGCTATGGCCAATAGCACTTATAAGAAAAATGGACATGGGGATGTGGACAGGGGCTTTGAGGATGTGGTAAGTGTTTTTCAGCAAATGACACACTATTGCGAGGATGCCCAGATGCACCATGATCATATCCTTGCTCATTTTCTCATGAGGACAAGCATGACAAGCCCTTATGCCGGATACCTTAACAATCCTCAAAAACCATTTTTCAATATGCACAAAAATCTTGATCCGGAGGTTGAATATTGTATATTCAGCGTTGTGGAATATGAAGCTCCGTTTGATTCAATCAGAAATCAATTTCATCTTGAAGAAGTAAAATCCTTTAAACAAAACACTGCGTGGTGTACTTTATACAGAATTCCTGAACGGAAAGAAATTACGAATCAACGCGAATTAAGGAGGTTAGAATATGAGTCTCAAATCAGGCAAAACCAGGATTGGTTTAAAAATATTGAGAAAAAAGCTAAAGAAAGAAATATCAGCCTTGATGATATGATCCGAATTGATGCAGAGTATATGGTTGCAGAAGAAGAGAAAAAGGCTCAGGCAAATTAAAGCTCAATCGTTTAGCATCTCAAGTATGGCCAGCGATTTGATTTCGGAAAAACCCTCCAGGTGGGTTTTATAAAAATCTATGACTGCCCTAAGCAATGGAATGCGATATTTCTGAGGCATTGCAAATACCTCAAGGTCGGTATAGGTCATTGAAGCCAAATCGTTTAGGTATCGGCTTAGTTCTTTATCAATGGAGTTATAAGGTTCAAAAACCGACTGGAACCCCCCTTCCCTTAAATTGAAATAGGGAGTAGAAACTGAGAATCCTGTTTGTGGGGCAAAGCCTAAGTATTTGGTCAATTGCAATAAAAATACAAGATGAAAATCTGCAATGCGGCCTTGTGTTTGGTCAAGATAAAGGACTGATTTGCTAAGGAACTCAAACAAAACAGGGTTGGCTTCCTGTTCCTTTAATGAATGCAGGATCATTTCTGATAAAAAGATAGCGATGCTTGTCTTGCGTGGCTCATAAGGGATGTCATTCAGGACATAAGACATTTTAATCTCCCTGATGCGTTGCAAATGTCCTTGTGGTTTTATATAAATAACCATATCGAGGGGGGTGAGCGACTGGAAAAAGGCTGATTTCATCCCGCTCCTGCTTTTCTTTACCCCTGGTATCAAAAAGGATTGCATCCCAAAGTCCTCGGTATAGATTCGGGCAATAATGCTTGTCTCCGAGTACCTGAAATGATGAACAACAATGCCTCTTGTCTTTTGGATCATTGATTGTCGAAGACATTAATTGACGAAGAGGATCTTGGTAACTATGGTTTGGCTTCCATCATCATTTGATACAAAAACCAGATAGACCCCACTTGCAGGGCGCTGGCCATTAAGCTTTTTGCCATCCCAAATTGCCTGACCACCTTCAGCAATGGTTTCAAAAACAAGGTTCCCTGAAATATCTGTTATTTTAACATTAGCATCACGCACAAGGCCTTTTATGGCAATGGGGCCATAATAATCTTCCCTGACCGGATTTGGAAATGCCATAACATCTTTGAAATCTGATCCTGCTTTGGTTGCAATACCTCTGTATGATATTATGCCTTTGTCTGTTCCGAAATAAACCTCCCCGCTTATGTCATCAATAACAATAGATGTGACATTGTTTGAAAGGAGAGGGCTGTTTTCTGCATTGAAATTTTGGATGAGTGTCCTTCCGTCGGATGACATTAAAAACACACCTGAACGTTCTGTTCCAAACCATTTTTTATTAGCCCCGTCAACAGCAATGCAAGTAACAAGTTCACTTTCAAGCAAGGGGCCATAAAACCCTCCCAGCTCTACTAAAATCTGTTGTGCATTTACAGCATTGCCATTGGTTACGGCCTGTGGGTTATAAATAACAGTTGCCCCCTTATCGGTACCTATCCAGATATTGTTGTCCAAATCTTCAACAATGGCATAAACCGATGATGAAGGAAGGCCTCCCTGGTTCTCGATAGCTGTCAGCACACGGGCATCCACATCATTTGGGGTGTCAAAACCTGATTCTTTTAATACCAGGATACCAAAACCTTTTCCTAATATGACCCACTTCTGGTTATATGAATCAACCATTATTTTACTCATAATAGTATTTGAGGGAACTTTTCCATCGGTGCCAAAGGAAATCCATTGTCCATCCGGTGTACGAACTGAAACAGGCCTCTCTGTCTCTGAATTGCTTACCCATAGGTTTCCTGATTTGTCGAAGGCACTGCCTCCAACACGTACATGGTCATTAACAGATGCCCTTTTCTGAAGGCTTGAATTTGTATGGTCATATACTGTTTCTATTCCATCCTGGTTGAAAACATAAACACCCTGTCCCCAGGTTGAGCCATAGGCCCTGTCGGGATTTGAAGGGTCAATACATACATGGACAAAGTCAAAAACAGTATCAAGGCCAGGGATTAAAGTCTTGTGGTATGCTTCCCATTTGTAATCTTTATATTTCATTACTCCCAGTGTCCTGTATTGATTATGAAAAGGACCTGTTGTGCCCCCTGTGGCAACCCAAATCGTTCTGTTTCCCATGCTCATGTCATAAGCAAAAGCCAAAAGGGGTCCTTCTGTAACGAAATTAATATACGGGTTCCATACTTTTGTTTTCACAAGTCCCAGCTTCCCATCTGCAATCCAGACATAATTGTCTTGATCAATTAAGGCATCATGGGGCTCCGGATACTCTTCATAATCCTGGTATTCATAAATTCGGAACAAAAAAGAAAGGTTTTGATCAAAAAAATCAATCCCACCGTTAAATGTTACTACAAGAGTATCGTTGTAAGTTCTTAAATGTTTAGCAGATGTAATGCTTTCTTTGGAAAAATAATCCCAGTTATTGCCATCAAAAACAAACATCGTATCGCTGTTATAAAGGGATTCGATGTGGAGGTTTGTAAACAGATGGCCTGCAAAATATTCAATAGCATTGTATGTGGCATTAGGGTAAGGCAATCCTGGGACAGCTTCCCATTTAGTGTAATCTGCCATGTTTACATCCAATGAAACCCTGTATATGCCACTTTCTGTTGCTGCGTATAAAAATTCAGGGGTAAGCACTGCATCATAAGTGGTAATGTATTGACCTTCTGCCCCAAAGTAATAACTCTCCCGGATAAGGTATTCATTTAGGTCAAATTTTACGATGCCAAAGCCTGTTGAAAGGTAGGCATAATCACCCGAAAGCCTTATATTGTGAATGGTTT
Source organism: uncultured Bacteroidales bacterium (assembly GCA_964387795.1). Lineage (GTDB taxonomy): Bacteria > Bacteroidota > Bacteroidia > Bacteroidales > UBA7960 > CAYLYP01. Next base: position 7,133 of record CAYLYP010000079.1, on the reverse strand, counting down.
TGCTGCCCAGGATGTTTGCCCGTTTAATGTCTGGGATATTAAAGACATATCCGTCTTTAAGGATGTCAATATTGCCATTTTCATAAGCAATGACAAGCAGGTTTTTTTCTTCCGAAGCACAGATAATACTGATGTCAACATCAGAGAGCCCTTCCACCTTGGTCATCCGGTTCAGGCTGTTATCGTTTCCGTCATAATAAAGCAAACCTGATGCATTCGCCCCATAAATAACATTTCCAAGCCTGGCTATCGAAGTAAGGCTGTGAAAAGGTAAATGTGCCCTCCATTGCCCAATGGGAATTTCCTGCGAATATGAATTGAAAGCCATTAAGAAAACTGACAGGAACAGCAAGCTGTAGCTTATCCTTTTTGATTTGCTTAAATGCGACAGTGTTTTTTGTAATACCTTCATCATTGTTTTATTTAATTGACATCATCCTTGTACGGCAATATCATAACAAATTTAATAAACATATATTGCAACTCTCAGCACTGATAAAAAAAAATCAATTGCTTGCCTTGTTTATAAAACGTAATGTTGCACGAATTATTATTTTGTCAGATTGTTTTTTTAAAAAATCCAACTGTTTAGGTTCAGATCAGAGAGCTGTTGAATTCTGGATATAACTGGTATATTTGTTTATTATTGTTTGGGGGAAGGACTTTGTTTTAATACCCCTATTTTTTATAACTTCGCATCGTTTTTCATTATAATGCGTAGGTTTTAAACAAAAATAAACTGACGATGCCCAGAATACTTATCATCATTTTGCCTTTGTTTTTATCTGTTATTGCTTTTGCCGGACAGGCTGACACCTTATATAAACCCAATATTGAGGGATCAATAAGGGCAAAATATGAGTATAACACAAATGAAAATGAGCATCGTTTTCAGGTGAGAAATGCCCGCTTTAGCGTGAATGGAAAGCTGAGTACCATCACCTCTTATAAAGCTGAAATAGATTTGTCGGATGAAGGGGTGACACGTATGCTTGATGCCTATATACGCATCCAGCCTCTTGATTGGTTAAGGCTGACAGTAGGCCAGCAAAAAATTCCTTTTAGCACCGATAACCTACGTTCTCCACACCAACTGTATTTTGCCAATCGTTCGTTTATCGGCAAACAACTTACAGGGCTTCGTGATGTGGGTTTTACTATCGATTTTATCAATTCAATAAGCATCCCCTTTGATTTCTCAGCCGGAATTTATAATGGCACCGGATTATACAACCAAAAGACCTGGAGAAAACCTGACGAAATGAGCTATGTGGCCAGGCTCAAGCTTAAACCCTTTTCAAATATGGAGCTGTTTGCCAATGTCAATTCTATTTGCCCAACTGATTTGAGGATGAATTTGTTCAATGCGGGTGCATGGATTGAGTTTTATAAGCTGCACCTTGAAACAGAAGTTTTTTATAAAACCTATCAGGATAATACATATAATCCAACACAGGGATTTTTTGCTTTTGCTTCATATAATATCTTTACAGAAAGCGCAAAGCACCTCAGAAAGATATCCCCGGTACTCCGTTATGATATAATGACTGATAATGTGAGGTTTGACGATAGTGGAAATATTAAATCGGATGTTGCTCGATCAAGGATTACTGGTGGCTTGACCTTTAGCCTGAATAAACCTTTTTTAAATGACATCAGGCTCAACTATGAACAATACTTTTATGAATCAAACATTGAAAATACTGATAATAAATTTGTTGTTGAGTTTGTGGTGAAGTTTTGATGATTTCTGCAAAGCAATTTTTGTTTTATAAATCAATATCCTACATATAGTAATTATAGGGTGTTACTTCCTTTAGACCGTAATTTGTCATTCCATTCTTTTTTACTTTAAATATGGGTGTTGATGCAAAAAGACAAATATCGCAAGCGTATTGATAAACAAATTGAATCAAATAAGGGAAAGAACCTTTTTCCTGATGAAAAAGCTTTGTCATTAAGCTTTATTGATGATACAATAAAGTCAATATCTGATTTCGATTATCTATCACCCGACTTAGAAAAAGTCCTTATTGATTACGCAACTGAGAAAGCGCTTGAAGAGTTTGCAAGGGTAAACCAGTATTATGCTTTTAACACCGAGGCTAAAGAAGCACTTAGGAAAATTTATTGTGAATTGTTTTATCATATAAAAACAAAAGACAAGCCTGTTGATATAATCTCCTCAACCCACTATTTAAACCTGAAGCGCTGGTTGAAAGAAAGCAACCCTTTTGCAGAGCGTTTATATACCTCTGCAGATAATGATATTAAACCCATTGCCTGTTCTGAATATGGTGAGAAATTACAGATTCTCATATTGAAAATTGATGAACCCAAATTGATGGGGCCAATTCTGGATATCGGATGTGGTAAGGAAGCAAACCTTGTTAAGTATTTATTAAGGCAGGGATTTGATGCTTATGGTATTGACAGGTTTTCCTTTACAGATAGAAACCTTGAGCAATCCGACTGGCTGGAATATGACTATGGCATTGAAAAATGGGGAACAATAGTGAGCAATCTTGGTTTTTCAAATCATTTTTGGCATCATCATTTAAGAGAAGACGGAAATTATCTTGAGTATGGGAAAAAATACATGGGAATCCTTAAATCCTTAAAAACAGGAGGTAGTTTTCATTATGCCCCTGAATTGCCTTTTATTGAACAATATCTTGATACCAATCAGTTTAAAGTTGACCGCTTCCAAATTGAGGGGGTCGATTATAAAACATCAATAGTAAGCAGGTTGACATAGGTTTTTTGAAAAATACCTGCCCCTACAACATTAGCTGTTCCCCAATCGTTTGTCCCTATATTTGTCATTAATGCGTTGAACAATAGCGTATTACATAATTATTGAGGCTTTTCCATGGCCTTAACAGGATACTATCAATGCCATACCATGGTATAGGTTGAGCCGGGGTTGAGCCGGGTTTGAGGCGGGTTTGAGGCGGGTTTGAACCGGGTTGAAAGCGGCTCAAGCCCGCTTTAAGTCCGCTTTAAGTCCGCTTTAAGTCCGGCTCAACTATGAACATGATAGCTCTATGAAGAGGATAGGTTTTGGGATTAAGGTGATTTTAAATGGTAGCCATCCTGCTTATAATATGTTTTCCCGCAGGGCCTGGGTGATTTATTCAGTATGAAACCGGATGTTGGTATGTATAATTAATGAGTTGATTGGGATAAGAAAAAGCTTCATAAGGCTAAATATTCAAAATTGTAATGGTTAGATAAAATATTTTTAATACGAAAAAAAACAAATATTAATGGTTTTGTATCTCTCAAATATTGATTTACAGTGGTTAAACAAAATCAACCCAAGGATTAACTAGGTATATATCCGTACAAAAAAATATGTGAAAGTCCCGATTGTTTAAACAAAAAAGGCAGGATAATTTTACACAAAATATAAAAAGACGCCCCAAGAAAACAAAAATATCGACTAAAAGGATGATATACAGTTTAATCAAAAAGCGTTTTGAATTCTTCCCCCTCCCCAACGAGGATTCTTTTTTGTTATTTTTTTTAAAGAATCAAACATTTGATGCAAAACAAAATCTCTAATTAAAACCTTATGAAACACTTGAAACATTTTTCTGTGTTGGTTTTCGTCCTTCTGCTCTCATTGTGTTGCAATACGATGATGGCTCAAGTGGTGACAACTAAAACAAGCGTTCTGAAAAACGGTGTTTATGGTCCTGAATTGATCGTAAACGGCGGTTTTGAAGAAGGCAACTCAGGCTTTTTGACTGAGTACAATTACCAGACACCTGGTACCAATACAATGGTTCCTGAAGGAACTTACGGTGTTGGATATTATGGTGGTGATTATCACACTGGCTTCAAAGGCACTGCTTTTGAAGGACAGAATTATATGCTTTTAAACGGGCATACCAATGCTACTTATGGCGCTGGCAATGCAACCGCATGGGAACAAACTGTATCAGTTGAGCCCGGAAAAGTATATGAATTCTCATTTATGCTGAACAACCTTAATGGCAATCCTTCAGCAAATCTTTCTTTATATATTAATGATGTATTGGTTCAGGGAGACATTATTGCTCCTGCATCCAACACAAATAATATATGGGAAAAACATATTATTATGTGGGAAAATGCAAGTGCAAGCACTGCAAAAATTACCTTTAAAGAGATTACAAAAATTCAATCAGGCAATGATTTTGGTTTTGACAATATCTCTTTACGTACTTTTGAACCAGAACCTGCTCCATGTCCTACCCCCGAAATTGAGGTAGTTGTATCACATGTAAGCTGTCCTGGTGGTGATGATGGTTCAATCTCTATTTGGGTAACCGGAATTGAGAAACCTTACGATACACAATGTTTACTTTTTGGTTGCGAACCACAATGTGAAGATTGCACTGTTCCTAACTTAAAAAGCAATCCTGGATTCTTTATGGCAGGAGGCTTAACAGCTGGAGAATATACTTACAGACTTGTAAAAGGTGAATGTGAATATGAAATTTGTATTGTTGTTACCGAACCACTTCCTCTTGAAGCTTCTGCAACTCCAATAAATGCACTTTGCAATGGTTATGAAGGCAGTGCAACAATTACTATTAATGGTGGCACAATGCCTTATACTTTAAGTTGGGCTGGTAATACCGTTACTCTTGAGCAGGATGTTAATACTTATACTATTGAAGGCCTTTTGGCTGGAAGCTATAGTGTAACAGTAAGCGAAGCTAATAATTGTGGTGATGTTGTTGTAGATTTTACAATTACTGAACCTACAGAACTGACTTCAGGTGTTCAAACCGGAAGCATTCTTTGCTTTGGAGGCTCTACTTTTGCTACTGTAAACGCAGCAGGTGGCACCGCTCCTTATAAAATTATGAATGGCGAACTCGTAGTAGTTGGGTCATTTGATGGTCTGGTTGAAGTTGGCGATTTAACAGTAGGCACTTATAGCTGGACTGTTGTTGATGCCAATGGTTGCGAATCACAGATTGCATTCGAAATCACACAGCCAACATTACTTGAAGCTGATAAAGCTTTTGATCCTATCGCATGTTATGGCGGCACTACCGATGTAACTGTATCTGCACAGGGTGGAACAGGTATGTATTCATTATATAATGGGGACGCTTTAGTTGCTTCATTTGAAGAGAATACTATTGTTGCCGGTCTTGGTGCTGGTAATTATAACTGGATTGTGAAAGATGAAAATGGATGTGCAGATGAAGTATCATTTGAAATTACACAGCCTGATTCATTAATCGCATCATTTACTTTTAATGAGATCCTTTGTAATGGTAATACTACCGATGTAACTATATCTGCTCAGGGTGGAACAGGAATGTATTCATTATATGATGGAGAAACATTAGTTGCTTCATTTGAAGAGAATACCATTGTTGCAGGCCTTGGCGCAGGCAATTATAGCTGGACTGTTTCTGATGTAAATAGTTGCGAAGCTATTGTTAATGTTAACATTACAGAACCTGAATTAATCGTTATCGGAGAAGTAAATGCTACAGATCCTTTATGCTATGGTGATTCAGCAGGCGTAATAACAGTAGTTGCCAACGGTGGCACCGGAGTTCTTGCTTATAGCATTGACGGTGTTAATTTCCAGGAAAATGGCATTTTCGAAAATCTTCCTGCCGGTACTTATACCGTGACAGTAATTGATGAAAACGAGTGTGTAGCAACAACAGAAGAGATTATTATTAATAATCCTCCTCAAATCATCCTTAATATCACTTCAACAAATGTAACTTGCTTTGGTTTGAACAATGGAAGTATCCAGGTTGAAGTAGTAAGTCCTGGTTCAGGATTTGCCCACCTTTGTTTGTTGGTAGGTTGTGATGTTCCTGGTGATTGTGAATCTTCACTGAAAAGCTATCCAACTACTTTCTCTGGTTTAGCTCCAGGAGTATATCAGGTAACATTTGTTGATGTTAATGGTTGTGTTTATACAGAATGTATAACCATTACTGAACCTGCAGCTCTTTTTGTTGAAACAGGATTTGAACCTATCCTTTGCAATGGCAATTCAACTGATTTGAATTTAACAGTTAGTGGTGGCACTGCACCTTATTCAATTTATAATGGTGAAACCCTGATTGCTCAGTTAGAAGGAAACAATTATACATTTAATGGTGTTTTGGCTGGTTTGTATAACTACAATGTAGTTGATGCCAACGAATGTTTATTTGAAGTTGAAGTTGAAATTACCCAACCTCTTGCATTGGAAGTTGGACTTGAATATACCAATGTTCTTTGCAATGGAGAAGAAACAATAGCAACAGTAACAGCAACAGGTGGCACACTGCCAATCAACCTATATGATGGTGAGACCTTAATAGGGGAAATTGTTGATGGAAGCATTTCACATGCTGTTACAGCAGGTGACTATAACTGGACTGTAAGAGATGCCAATGGTTGCGAAGTAGCATTATCATTTACTATCATCGAACCAGCACTTCTCGAAACAGAAGAAATAGTTGGAGAAATCTTATGTAATGGTGGCCAGGCTGATGTTACAGTAAATGCATTAGGCGGCACTGCACCTTACGAACTGTTCAACGGTGAAACATCACTTGGACAAATGGTTGAAGGGACTATTACATTATCAGTTGGAGAAGGCGAATATAACTGGATGGTAATAGATGAAAACGGATGCGAAGCATCAGTTGATTTTGTAGTTACCGAACCAGAAGCCCTAACAACAGGATATAACTTTGGAACAATTTTATGCAATGGTGACCAGACTGAAGTTGTAGTAACAGCTGAAGGCGGCACTACCCCTTACGAATTGTTTGACGGTGCAACATCACTTGGACAACTCGTTGACGGAGCTATTACATTACCAGTAAGCGCTGGCGAATATAGCTGGATGGTAATAGATGAAAACGGATGCGAAGCATCAGTTGAATTTGGTATCAGCCAACCAGAATTATTGGTAGCAGGTTATTCATTTGGAAGCATCGCATGTAATGGAGGAGAAACCTCAGCAGTTATTACAGCTGAAGGCGGCACTGCACCTTATAGCGTTTATTCAAATGGCGAATATGTTGGTGAAATGACCGGCAACGAATATCCTCTAACACTTTTGGCAGGTACTTATAGCTACACTGTAATAGATGCAAACTTATGCGAAAGCA
>CAYLYP010000078.1:8057-14942 GCA_964387795.1 uncultured Bacteroidales bacterium | reverse complement strand
GCTTGACCTGCCCAAATTTGCTGTTGTTGGAAGGCCCAATGTTGGAAAATCTTCACTTGTCAATGCACTGATCGGCAACGAAAGGAGCATTGTTACCAATGTAGCAGGCACTACCCGCGATAGTATTTATACCCGTTATAATGCCTTTGGTTTTGACTTTTTTCTTGTAGATACCGCCGGGCTTAGGAAAAAAGGGAAAGTGAACGAAAACATTGAGTTCTACTCTACACTTAGGTCGGTAAGGTCAATAGAGAGCGCTGATGTTTGTATCCTGATGGTGGATGCCACTGAGGGGATACAGGCGCAGGATTTAAATATCCTCAGCCTTATTACCCGGAACAATAAGGGGGTTGTGATTTTGATCAACAAATGGGATCTCGTTGAGAAAGGCAATAACACAATGAAAACATTTGAAAACCAGCTTAAAGAACGTATTGCCCCATTTACTGATGTGCCAATTATCTTTACCTCGGTAATTTCAAAACAACGTATCTTTAAAGCCATGGAAACGGCTGTTGAGGTGTATCAGAACAAAAGCAGGAGGATAATTACCTCACAGCTTAATGAGTTTTTCCAACCCCTGATTGAAAACTATCCCCCACCTGCTACAAAGGGGAAATTTGTTAAGATTAAGTATGTTACCCAATTGCCTTTGAAATATCCTTCATTTGTCTTTTTTTGCAACCTTCCGCAATATGTTAAAGAGCCATATAAAAGGTTTTTGGAAAACAAATTAAGGGAGAACTATAACTTTTCGGGAGTTCCCATAAAGATCTATTTCAGGCAGAAATAATTTTTCGGATGGAAGAATCTGTTTTAAGGATTGATAAATGGTTGTGGTGTGTAAGGTTGTTTAAGACCCGCACCCTTGCAACGGATGCATGTCGGGCAGGGAAAGTAAAAGTTGAGGGAGATCCAATAAAGCCCTCACGCGACGTGCAAAAAGGGATGACTATCGTTGTCCAGCAGGGTCCAATAAAAAGGACTGTTAAAGTGATTGATGTGCCCCATTCGAGGGTAGGCCCCAAGTTGGTTGCCACCTATATGGAAGACCTTACCCCACCAGAAGAGCTAAGCAAACCTGAAGTCTTTGCATCAAAAAGGTTTGTAATACGTGATAGGGGAACAGGGCGCCCTACCAAAAAGGAACGAAGGGATATCGAAACCTGGCTGGGATGGGACGACTAAAATAAAAAAAGCCTGAAAGGATGTCATAGTATCCGTTCAGGCTTTTTTATTAAACGTTAATGGTTCATGCTTCTTTGAGCAGCTTTTCAACAAGTTGGGGCAATGCAGTGCCTGCCTTTTCCTTAAGGATGGTAAGGTTTGAAAAACGGTAGAATGAATGTGCATTGGGGTCGATAAGGTATATTGGGTTTCCCTTAACCACAAAGTCAACAAGTCCGGCTGCCGGATAAACATTTAAAGAGGTTCCTACCACAATAAAGATATCGGCTTTTGACGACAGGAGGGCTGCGGTATCGATCATTGGCACTGCTTCCCCAAACCATACAATATGAGGCCGTAGCTGTGAACCTTTCTCGCAAAGATCGCCCATTTTCAACTCCCAACCCTTAATATCATAAATCAGGTTTTCGTCTTTTGTGCTCCTGGCTTTCTTAAGCTCCCCATGGAGGTGCAGCACCTTTGATGAACCAGCCCTTTCATGGAGGTCATCCACATTTTGGGTAATAACCTGAACGTCGTATTTCTCCTCAAGCTTCACCAAGGCATAATGGGCATCATTGGGCTTTACCTCGCTTAATTGCTTCCGCCTTTCATTATAAAACTGCTGGACAAGCTCAGGATTGCGTTTCCAGGCCTGGGGCGTAGCCACATCATTAACATTATGGTTTTCCCATAAGCCATCACTGTCCCTAAAAGTCTTGATACCGCTCTCAGCACTGATCCCGGCACCACTTAAAACAACAACTTTCTTATTGCCCATAGCTTTATGTTTATGAATCCATTGATACAAATCCTGAATACCTTTACAAAGATACTTGATCCTGATGGAAAAATTTTATAAACACATCCCTCAATTTATTTTACAATCAACGGTACCTTATTTGAGAAGATGACTCCCTTAAAAATCTGATTGTCTTTAGGCTTATTGGCATCCCAAAAATAAGATATTGAAGGAGTTTGGATGACACACCCATTAAATGCATAAAAAAGATATATCATATACTTACCCGGGCTTAAATCATGATAGGATTTTAATAAAGGATATACTTCAACTAATGTATCATCCGTAAATAATTTGTTGGTTAAGGTCGGATGAAACCCCATGTTTGCTATTTAAGAAAAGTGACTTCGACAGGCTCAGTCACCTTTTTCGACAGGCTCAGTCACCCTACCAGAGCTTGCAGGTGCTACGGTGGCGGAGCTTGCCGAAGCCACTGTATTTGATTCGCAAATATGTTCGTTTCAATTGACAATTGTTTCCCTGTCCCGTATCACCGGTCGCATCCGGTGGGATCTCTCACCCCTGCGGACTATGAATAAACGGTGCAGCTGATTTTCCAGGTTCCATTTCAAATAACCCTAGCGTAAGGGATTCGAGATGACGCCGTTCAATCTTAAAAAAAAAGGGGTGGGAGGAAAGGCGGCTGCGCCGCCTTTCCTCCCACCCCTCCCTCTTGCAGCGGGAACCGTCATTTCGAAGGAGCAGGGCAAGATAATAAAACGATAGAAAGGCATTAATCAAAACCCCAAAGGTGGTTTATTGACCCTGCTACTGAGAAATCCCATAGAATGCGGTTGGAGAATAATGTTCAGGGAAATGGTCTTTGCTGTTAAAGATTTTTTACCGCAAAGGTTTGGTAGCTATTTTATACTTGTATAATCATGAATAATAAATTTAGTGTTTTTGCTCCAATTGGAAGGTACTGGAGAAAAGACATATCCTTTCAGTAATTGATGGAGCTATTATCAATTAAACTTAAAAATACTACAGTATTATAATAAAAAAGCAGGGTTGCCCAGCTTTTCCAACTTAATCTATAAAAGTATTCGTGCTATCAGGTTTAGGAGAAAATTTTTGAAAATAAAAAGTATCGGTACCAATTGGGTGATTTAACAGTAAAGCAGTGTCGTTTATTATTATACCACTATACTTTGTAGTTGTATATCTTCCAAAGGCATCACTTGAAACCCATTTTTCGATTAATATTTCATCATTTTCAATAATAAAAACACCCCATCTGTAAGGTAATTCATAAGCGGTGCTAAAGTTTTCATTGTTAGAGTAAAACTCTTTTAATTCACTAATTGAGCCATTAAAACCAGTACCACCATCGAAAAATACCCCGTTTCGATATAAAAAAAAATGGGCTTTCTCAGGTTTGTTGTAAAAAACACCATCTATTCTTAGGTTAGTACCTGAATAATTCTTACGCTCAATTTGTAAATTATCCATACTACATGTGCCACTTGATAGGGCAACTAATATTAAAATAAATATTATTGAATTTTTCATGTCTTGTTTTTACCAATTTGTAAAAGGATTATATGTTCCATACACAAAATATGGCTGGTTTGGCCAATTCTTTCTGGGGATCCAAGGCTGTTTTTGAATAATACCATGAGCAAATTGATTTTGAAATACATGTCTGATAGTATCATGGTTTCAGCCTACTCTCATATTTCCATATCCTGCATATAAAATACCAGCATTATATTTACTAATCTCAGGATTTGAAACCATTCCGTATGGATAATTATCAGGATCAGAGTAATCGTTTTTATCATAATCTCTATGCCCAGTAAATAATAACATGCCAATTGTAAAATCATTATAACCGAGTGTTACTGATGCTGTACGATAGTGGTCTGTACCTCCGGCAAGTCCTAAATATTGAAATGGCGTTCCATCGTTTTCATATGACTGGACGTAGGGGTCTGGTGAGAGGAAACGGCCAGTTGAAGGCTCATACATACGGGCATTGGCATTGATAAGGCCAAAGGCATCAAGGTGTTCGTGCCCCTTCAAAGAACGTAGGGGCTAAAGTAAATAAAGTTCAGGAAATCAGCAAAGGATTATCTTTGATTTTTTGCCAATTACTGCAAGACAATCATCTGCGGGTTTGATTGGATGCTGAAGCAAATGCATTGCTTAGGCCAAAAAGGAATCATGGGGAACCCAGGATATTGGTTATCTGTTTTATAAAATAAGGAAATGGAGGGTAAAGACTTCATTCGGGGAAAGGGTGCTACATTATAAAACAAAAGCCGGGATGCACGGCTTTTGTTTTATGGATAAGTTAGCGAAAAATCACTATTTTCTAAATCTTCCAGAGTCAACGAATATTGCTTTAAAATTATATTTTTAATTGGAATTGAATCACAGTCATAAAAAACACCTGGTTCGTTATATTTATCACTATCTACTATGTAGATGTCCAATGGCGTATTACTATCTAAGTTATCCTCAATACAGGAATTATATGGTCGAAAATCGTAACTTTCCTTTTTCATTACTTGCTCTCCATTAAGAATGCAATTACCTTCTATATTTATAAAACGAAGAGCAAAAATTACATTTTTCTCAGAATGGTTTATGAAATTAACATAGGAATGACAATCCTCGTTCCTTTCACAAGTTGATGATATTAGCATCAAACAAATTATTGAAATAAGCAGTTGTTTCATATTTTAAGATTTATCTGTTATAAATACCTGTGTTAATTAAACCGATCCCAATTATACCTCCTACTGGTAATAAAAGCCAGCTTGCTAAGTCAAGCCATGTAGCACTTAGCCTTAATTCATCTAAGGGATAAACTTGATTTGGGTTTCTGTAATCAAAATATTGACCACGTGTATTTGTCCCATTTATATTTAAAGGGTTGCTCCACAAATTTCACCCTTTATTATCCCACAGTTCACTTTCATGAGGAAACGGCCAGTTGAAGGCTCATACATACGGGCATTGGCATTGATAAGGCCAAAGGCATCAAGGTGTTCGTGACCCTTCAAAGAACGTTGGGGCTAAAGTAAATAAAGTTCAGGAAATCAGCAAAAAGAAATCTTTAATTTTGTATTTTTGTTAAAACACCCTATACCATGAGCAAGCATATCCGGTTTGATTGGGCAATGAAACGCCTGCTCCGCAATAAGGCCAACTATGTAATATTGGAAGGCTTCCTGTCTGTATTGCTCAAGGAGGACATACATATAACCGAAATACTGGAGAGCGAGGGCAATAAGGACAGCGAGCACGATAAATACAACAGGATAGATATCCTTGTAAAAAACTCAAAGGAAGAACTGGTGCTGATTGAAGTCCAGAATGAAAACGAGAACGATTATTTCCACCGTATGAATTACGGGCAGGCCAAGCTAACCACCGAATACCTGTATGAAGGGGATGATTATGGTAAAATTAAAAAGATTTACTCGGTCAACATTGTATATTTCAATCTGGGTCAAGGGGATGATTATGTATATATGGGACAGACAGAATTCCATGGACTGCATACCCATAGCCTGTTGCAATTGAACAATGCCCAGAAAAAGATTTATCCTGTAAACCAGGTATCCGATATTTTTTGCACCTATTATATCCTGAAGGTAAACAACTTTAATGATTATGCGAAAGATAGCCTTGATGAGTGGATATATTTCCTGAAGAACAGTGAGATAAAAAACGAGTTCAGGGCAAAAGGCTTAGCTGAAGCAAGGGAACGCCTCCTCCGTGATCAGTTGTCCCCCTCAGATAAGGAATCTTACGACCAGTTTATTAAAAACAGGCGTGTCAATGAAAATGTATTTGAAACCGCTATCCTTGAAGGGGAAATGAAGGCAGAAAAGAAATACCTGCCCCTTATTGAAGAAGCTAAACATCGTGAGCGGGAAGCGATGCTTAAGCTGGCAGCCAGGATGAAAAAATATGGTGAACCCATAAGCGATATCATCCGGGAAACAGGATTATCGGAAGAGGAGATCAGGGATATGTAAGAATTTTTTAATGCTGTTAATTTTGTATTTTTGTTAAAACACCCTATACCATGAGCAAGCATATCCGGTTTGATTGGGCAATGAAACGCCTGCTCCGCAATAAGGCCAACTATGTAATATTGGAAGGCTTCCTGTCTGTATTGCTCAAGGAGGACATACATATAACCGAAATACTGGAGAGCGAGGGCAATAAGGACAGCGAGCACGATAAATACAACAGGATAGATATCCTTGTAAAAAACTCAAAGGAAGAACTGGTGCTGATTGAAGTCCAGAATGAAAACGAGAACGATTATTTCCATCGTATGAATTACGGGCAGGCCAAGCTAACCACCGAATACCTGTATGAAGGCGATGACTATGGGAAAATTAAAAAGATTTATTCGGTCAACATTGTATATTTCAATCTTGGGCAAGGGGATGATTATGTGTATATGGGACAGACAGAATTCCATGGCCTGCACACCCATAGCCTGTTGCAATTGAACAATGCCCAGAAAAAGATATATCCTGTAAACCAGGTATCCGATATTTTTTGCACCTACTATATCCTGAAGGTAAACAACTTTAATGATTATGCGAAAGACAGCCTTGATGAGTGGATATATTTCCTGAAGAACAGTGAGATAAAAAACGAGTTCAGGGCAAAAGGCTTAGCTGAAGCAAGGGAACGCCTCCTCCGTGATCAGTTGTCCCCCTCAGATAAGGAATCTTACGACCAGTTTATTAAAAACAGGCGTGTCAATGAAAATGTATTTGAAACCGCTATTCTTGAAGGGGAAATGAAAGCCGAAAAGAAATACCTGCCCCTTATTGAAGAAGAACGAAAACAAAAAGAAGAGGAGCGAAAACAAAAAGAAGAGGCCAAGCATCGTGAGCGGGAAGCGATGCTTAAGCTGGCAGCCAGGATGAAAAAATATGGTG
>CAYLYP010000078.1:0-7957 GCA_964387795.1 uncultured Bacteroidales bacterium | reverse complement strand
AAAAAATATGGTGAACCCATAAGCGATATCATCCGGGAAACAGGATTATCGGAAGGGGAGATCAGGGATTTGTAAGAAATAATCATTTCACGGCAAAAAGTTTATTCGTTAATGGTCAGATGTAAGATAGGGCTCTGTTTATACTGCTTAAATTAGTTTTTGTGTATCGTTGGCAATAAGTTAGATTGTTTAGAATCTTTATTGAATGCGCTTTATCTTTAAAGGATTTGTTGATTACATTTGTTAATGGGAATAATATGTTTGCTAATTATTTAGTAGCTGGAATGTTTTAAACATTAAATTTTTAATTTTGCACATCAAAAAAACTAAAAATACATTTCCTATCTATTACTTATGAAACAAAGTATTGAACTGATAAGGTTTCTCGCTGTTGTTTTAATAACATTTACACATACCCTGCATGAGTTTGAGGATGGGTTTATGTATTTTATACTTGAAGAAGTGCCTTTATTTGGCACTGTTATCCTTTCAATCGTTTCAGGATATCTCTTTTTTACAGTGACAAGAAGTAAAACCAATTTGTTCAAAAAGAAACTACATAGTCTGTTAATACCATACATTATTGCTAATGTGGCTGTAATGGTGCCTGCATTAGTCCTTAACTTATTCAATATTGATGTTTTAAACCGCCTGAATTTTGACTATACATTAATAACAGAAGGTTTTCTTTCGTTAAACAGCCCTCCGGTTAATCCTCCAACATATTTCATCAGGGACTTGTTTGTGGTTTTTGTTTTAATAGAATTTATTTTCAGGAGAAACTGGAAGATGATTTTTATTATCCTCCCATTACTTGTATTTGGGAAGCTGATGCTACGTTTTGATATTTTATTCATGTTTGCTTTTGGCTATTTGTTTGGCATGCTGGGCTCCAGGATCCCTAAGTTATATCAGGTCTCAGTTTCATTGGTGTTATGCATTGCTGCTTTTATATTCCTTGCTGATTACGCAAAATATTTTTTCTCAGTCTTTTTGTTTGTCAGTTTAATTGACTTGCCTATCAAATTCTTTAAAACAGGGGGTTATACATATCTTCTTCATTTGTATCACGCCCCAATAATTGTAGCCACCCTGCCAGTTGTTAATGCCTTTGTCCCAAATGTATATTTAAATGTAGTAGTACAAATTCTTATCGGACTGGCGTTTTCATACATTATTTTTCTCATTACCCGGAAGTTTAAACCATTAAGGATTCTATCAGGAGGAAGATAGTAAGGTATTTTAAACACAGGGTTTAAATAAACAATCAAAATGCATTTGAATATGATAGGGATATCAGATTGTTCAATGTCATTTTGAAAAAAATGGCGTATTCAGTATTGGTCTGATATTAAAGAAAGGTGCAATCCATTATTACCGTTTCTTCAATAAAACAACTCCGTTATCATTATTAAACAGAAGCGTATCATAAGTTACATCGGGGCAATTGGGGTTAAAATCTAGAATAAAATCTGCCCCGCAGTTGAGAGGGTTACGGCTTGCAGGCTCAATATTAAGTTCACGGCTAGTAATATAATAATTCAAAGTGGGTTCAAAAAGCCACCTGTTACTAATGACCGCCTTCCTGTTTAATCCCTTTGAATGATAATCGATAAGCATTGCTACTTCCTTTGTGCTCGCATCATAAGACCATAACAGGGTTTTTTTAAGATTCAGATTGATAATTAAATTATAGCTTAACAGGATAATAGCAAAAACTGAAATCATTTTTATAAACACATTGACCCATTTAAATTTTGCTGTATTGATCTCATTAAAAAGGAACATGGCCTGACATGCAATCATTGGGATAAACATCAATGCAGTCCGGTTTTGGGGATATTTTGCATCAAAGAAGTAATGTTCAATAAAAAATCCAATTACAACCAATATGTTTAAACAGCTAATCAGTAAAAATCTTTCTGATCTTTTTTTATAAAAAACAAGAAATACAAATGATATGAGAAAGATAGCCAAAATGGCATATCTCAATGAAATTGAAACCCACTTCGGGGGAAAATCATGATACATGGAGGCATAGATCAAAGCATTAATAGAACTGATTAAACTATTGCTTCCATAGTATAGTTCATTATTGTCCTTTAAGACTAACAGCGTTTCAACTCCAAAATACAATGGCACCAAAGCAAGAAAAAAAATAACACAGGACAATAAAATGCCGCGATTCCAGCTTTGCCTGTTTTTTAGAAAAAAAATCATATACCTTATCACGAATATTCCTAACAGGGCAATATAGATATTGATACTTGATAAAATAGAGAACATAGAAGCTGTTGCACTTAACATGCAAAGTAAAAAATCAATATTTAGAATAGAAAGCTTTTGATCCCTGACATTATGCCTGAGCAAAAAATAAAATGCCAGTAGGATACATGAATTTGAAATCCCATAACCCCTTGCCAGGGAAAAGAAATCAAGTAAAAAAGGATTAAAAAGCAATACCACAAAAGCAAATACCCTGATTGTCTTTTCAGTGATGAGGTTGGTGACAAGGAAAGCAGCAAGGCTATAAATAAAAAATGCAATGATATTTGGAAGCCTTAATGCCCATTCCTGAGAGCCGAACAGCTTAAAACACACATCCATAAGCATGGTGTTCAAAGCATGGTGGTTCGCCGTTTGTTTAAGGGAAGTATTCCCCTGTATTATTGAAAAACTTAAACTCTCATCATGGGTGAATGAAAGGGAAATTCCCCTGAAAATCACATAAAACCCTAAAAGGAGGACTATCAGCAATAAGATGCGGTTTGTCCAATCTGCAAATAGTTTGTTTATCATCTTTTTTAACAAATAATACTTTTAAAGATTAAAATGTGGGGTTGTTTTATCACCCGTTTTTTGATATAATAAGCCTCTGGATCAATAAGAAAAGCAAGCATTCTTCATTCATCCCGGCAAAGATAGTCTTCTTTATTTATTCCAACATAATTAACAAGGGATATTTAAAATGGGAGTCATAAATAAAACCAGATTTTTTATTTGAGAAAGCAAGCATCATCAGGATTTGAAACCCGGATTATGTTTTGTGCTTGTCATTAAACCAGATAAATATTCACAACACCAAGTTAAGGGTTGAGCCGGGTTTGAGCCGGGGTTGAGGCGGGTTTGAGCCGGGTTTGAACCGGGTTGAAAGCGGCTCAAGCCCGGTTCAAACCCGACTTAACTATTGACATGATAGCTCTTTGATAAAGATAGGTTTTGGGATAAAGAGGATTTTAAATAATAGCCAACCTGCTTGGGAGTGTTCGGAAAACGGTAGCGAGAGCATTGTTTTTATTAATTTTTGATAGCTAAAATATTATACTTAGTTTTACAATCTGATTTTGATGCTTATGGTTTGGACATGTTTGCGAACAAAACATAAACGCCAATCAATTGAACATGTTAGAGAATAATCCATCAAAACAAATCAAAATTGCAGACCAGGACTTACATCCGGTCGTAAAATAAAAAATCTCCAACTGATGAAAAGCCTGAAGATATTTATACTGTTATTGTTTGTTGCCGGGGCAGCTATAGCTGGCAAAGGACGGGTTGTATTTATTGAAGCAGACGTGGATTTGCATGCAGATGCTTCGGCTGTTATCAGATACGCCGTTCGGTATGAAATTATAGAACCTGACTTTCATGGGTTTTATTTTGGGGGAAATGACAGGTTACAAATTGATGCTTTTGATGACAATTGTTTTGCTGTTGACGATAATGGGAAGGAGTATAAGCTATCAATCACCCCGATGGGTGACGGGATTTATGACATTGTGCTGGCTGACGGGCAATCGGTATCGGATGGAATGCTTACATACGTCTTTATGTTTTCTACGCATCTTGGCAATGCCGGATATGTTACTTCAACAACAAGCGAAGCAGGCAAAGACCTTGTTGTTTTTAACTGGTCACCTTCTGAGTGGGATGAATCTGATGACCAGGAGCATTATGCCTTAAGGATCCTCTTTCCTTTTAATCCCACTTTTACAGAACAGGTAAGGGAAAAGGTTTATGCCGACAGCCTTATAATGACTGAGCCATGGGTGAATGAGAAGTATATGATCGACTATATGATAGGTCCTGCCGGGCGCCTTCAGGGGATCTTTTATAAAGAGAATCCCGGATACAGGTTCAATCCGCGCGTGCAGCTATACATGCCGGCATCATGGTTTGATACTGCCGCTTTGGGCTTTAGCGCAAATGTTATTGGCACTGATGAAAGCAATAATGTTTTAAAACAAAGGGCTACGCCCAATAATCGTGAAAACCTTTTTGCAGGACTGGCAATTCTTTTGGTGGTGTTTGTTGCCCTTATGTTTTTCAAACAGCGTTCTGCATTGAAAGCAAAGAAAGAGTTGGGTGGTATTAGCTGGGATCAGCTCGACTGGACACCTCCCCAACTGGAATTATCAACATTCCAGAAAACAGGAAAGGTTTGTACCAATCTTAGCCTTATTGAAGTTGCTTTTTATTTGGGATTCCCGATAAAAAACATCGTTAGTGCACTTGTGAATACATACATCAATGAGGGTTATTTCAGCCTAATAAGCAATAATCCATTGAAAGTAAAAAAAATAAAAGAGCCGGATTATACTGTAATGAATGTTTATGAGAAAAAGCTTTTTGAATCCTTATCTGATGATGGTGAGCTGTCACAGGAAGAACTTGAAAGCCTGATGAACATGGCAGTCCAGAATATCCGTGATAAAGCCTGGGATGCTGATGTTGAAGCTACCAAAGCCCATTATCGGGATACCATCTCAAAATGGTATGAAGCCAAACAGAAAGAATCGGGGAAAGCGGTTCCTGCTGAGGAAGCCCAGGATGATTATTACAGGCAAAATGCCTGGTATTATTGGTTCCGCTTTCATACTCCCTATTATTATAATGAAAGGCTTGAGGAGCAACCTTACAATCTTGCCCCTGCAATCCCTATTGATACTGATCATATTGTAATTTCGCATATCCCGACTGATTTAGTTTCGAACCTGAATGTCTGCCATAATGCCTGTCATAATGCCTGCCATTCAGCATGTCACTCGGCCTGCCACTCAGCCTGTCATTCGGCTTGTCACTCCGCTTGCCACTCAGCCTGTGTGAGTGGTGGTTCACATTAAAATCCTTATCTGATGCAAATTGATTTCTCGTGGGTTGATGAATACTTTCGAAAAGTAAAACCTTATCTTTTTGTAAGGATGGAGGACTTATTGCTTATCAAACGTCCCAATGAGGTTCAGAAACTAAACAAAACAGGGGCATTGATCCTTAAATCGTTGCTTGAGGGAACCAGCATTGATGAACTGTTGGGATCATTAGGGGCTGATGACCAAAAGAGCTTACAGATATATCAGTTCCTCATAGCCATTAAAAACTCTGTTGAAGGGGATTCAGGGCTTTTTAGCTGCAACCCGGCCATAAGCTCCAGGCCTTTTGAGGGTGCTTTTTCGCAATTGCCTATTTTATCTGAACTGGCAATCACATATAGGTGTAACTTAAAATGTGCTTTTTGCTATGCAGGGTGTAATACAGGCACAAACCCAATCAACAGCGACAAGGAACTTCCAACTAACGGTTTAAAAACACTTATCCAAAAAATTGCAATGGAGGCAAAGGTGCCTTCAATAAGTTTTACCGGAGGGGAACCGGTATTAAGGAAAGATTTGCCTGAGCTTATCAGCTATGCCAAAAGTCTTGATATGAGGGTAAACCTGATCAGCAATGGCACATTGGTGAATAAGGAAAAAGCCATTGAGTTAGTGGCAGCAGGACTTGATTCAGCACAAATCAGCCTTGAAGGTTGTGACGAAGAGGTGCATGATACTTTGGTGGGCATGCATGGGGCATTTGAAAAATCAGTGCAGGCAGTTCATCATTTTAAAAGCCAGGGTATCCATGTTCATAGCAATACAACCCTCAATGGTGCCAACCTGCATCAGGCATCAATGTTCCCTTATTTTGTGAAAAACATACTGGGCCTAAAAAAGTTCAGTATGAATATGATGATCCCCTCTGGAAGTGTCCTGAAAAATGAATCCCTCAAACTGTATTACAGCAGGATGAAAGAGCCATTGCAGGCTATCATAGAGAATAGTAAAAAGCAGGAGGTTGAATTTATGTGGTATTCGCCCCTGCCCCTTTGTATGTTCAATACCATCACTCATGGGCTTGGCAATAAGGGATGCGCTGCCTGTGATGGTTTGATTTCTGTAGCTCCAAACGGGGACATCCTTCCTTGTGCCTCATACGACCAGCCTGTAGGCAACCTTTCCAGGCACAGCTTTGATAAGGTTTGGAACCAGAAAGAAGCCCGTTATTTCAGGAATAAGGAATTTGCCCCATCAATATGTCGCGAGTGTGAGCATTTTCATCTCTGCAACGGGGCCTGCCCTTTATACTGGAGAAACATGGGGCACGATGAATTGGAACAATTGTTTATAACTGAAAATACAATCAACGATGGCAGACCATAATATGAAATCAGAACGCGGGACACTGGTGTTTTTGCTTTTTAAACCGATTCCATACAGCCTCAGGATCATCTTAAGCCTGGCACTTATAATAGGAGGCCTTGTTATTCAGTATTATAGTTTTAATATCCTGCCCGGGGCTATTCTTGTGCTGGCAGGGAACCTCCTCACTTTAGTTAAAGGTTTTGACAACCGCCTTAAATTTGGAAAATACAATCCTTATGAGAAGTGGGAACGCGTGAGCCCTGAACAGGTTCAAAATATTATTGAGATTCACCGAAAGATGAAAATCTGGGACAAAAGCCTGCTCGACATTACCAATGGTGCTGGTTTCTTAGTTTTCCTGCTGGTGTTCCTTCTTGCTGTTATCCTGGGTGTTGCCGGAATAATAAACTATAATAAGGTTTTCGTTATCCTGGCCATCAATATCCTGCTACTTATCATCCCTCATTGGTTTACTGGGGTAAGGAGAATATTTACAACACCCATACTCGTGCAAAAAATCAATATTCTGACTGAGCTGGTCTCATCTTTTAGCAAACAACTTAAAAGTTTTCAGTTAGAGCACCTTGTTTATTTAAAGGGAGAAAACGAAACAGCTAAAGCGATCCCCCAGGATATTAAAATAAAAGTTTTACCTGAAAAAGAAAAAGAAGGATTTTTAGGGATGTATGCCCAGATATCAATGAATGTTGTAAATGGTGCCCCATATCCTTATTTTTATGTGGTGCTGGTTACCAAAAAAGGCTTTGGGCTTCATTCACTTTCAGAACAGTATGCCCCACCTAAGAACATCATAAAGGAATTTAAATTGCAAAATGATGTTGAGGTATTTGTTGTCCGTCAATACACAACAAAAACAACAGGTTACCATACCAAGGCAAAAGCCATTCAAGCTATTTTCACTGAGGGATTAAATCTTGTTGACCGTTTTTCAAATTCATAGTCCAAGGGAATACTTGCATTTTGATGTAAAAGGAAATAACGCAGCAAGGCATAAAACTACTTCACATGGATGCAATAAAGAAAAGGCAGGGATTAATTACCTTTTATCTGTAAATGGTTTTGAACAATAAGCTGACAGCACTAAAAAAGTCCAGGTTCCAATAATTCCATAATAACAGTAGTTGTAGCATCAAAAGCCATAAATAAAAATAAGGTGTTCAAACCTTTGTATAAAAAAAAGAAATACATTTATCATTTAAGGTAGAGAACCATTGATGAATTATCGTATGCTGTTTTAATACAAAAATCATAGAAAAAGGGCAGGATGAACAAATACAAAAACAATTGAAAAACAGCCTGCTAATATATTCATGTAGCATTGACGGCCATTTGAAGGCAAAAAAAATGATATTTTTTTTTCAGGAGTGCTTGCAGGTTTAAAAAATCGCTGTATATTTGCACTCGAAATTTGACAACAATGACAATGCGGAAATAGCTCAGTTGGTAGAGCACGACCTTGCCAAGGTCGGGGTCGCGAG
>CAYLYP010000077.1:0-15175 GCA_964387795.1 uncultured Bacteroidales bacterium | reverse complement strand
GTAGAGCATGCGTATTCAAGTCCGATAAACTCAGCAAATTCAGAAGGTGTTTTATGTTTTTCTTTTAACTCTATCATTTTACAAAAATAATCAATCTTGGGTGCGTTGGCAAAAATTTGGCTCTTTTATAAGCTGAAGCTTCAGCTTGTGGGTTGGAGCTTATAAATATGCCAAATGTGCGTTGGCATGTCGCTCTTTAGCATGAAACACAACTCGTTTATTGGTCGTATATGTATGACAGCCGTCATACAAAACATGCAAACAAAAATACCTTTTTTTTCTATAAATCATCAAACAGACTTTTATTTTTTTGAATGCTTTTTCCCATAACGTATGTGATTATTTCATGGTTTTTTCTGATCTATTACCAAAATGACCCATTTACCCCCCCATACATTACACCCTTTTTCAAATACCATATTCCATAGTCTATCAATCCATAACAACTTCCAAATCCCTCCCCTCCGCCTACAGCTCCGCCCTCTCAGTCACATTGTTAAAGTATTGTCCTGAACATTCGGTATAATTAACAATGAACCTACCAGGATGAAATATTTGCCACCTAAATTAATTTATTTTTAAATAAAAAACAAACCATTTACAATGTAACAATTTACGATTGACGATGTACGATTTACGAATTGAAATACAGGTTTACGATTTCAATAATTGGGATGATGATTATAATGTAGTATCACCAATGATCTTGTATTTCAATTTGCTAATTCTCACATTTGACAATTTACGATTGACGATGTACGATTGACGAATTGAAATACAGATTTTCGATTTCAATAATTGGGACGATGATTATAATGTTGATTAATTTGTGTAATTCGTTTAATTTGTGCAATTTGTGGATCCATTTGAGTGAATCTGTGGATAAAAAAACCAGACCTTCTACCTAAGCCAATGCTTGTCATTTCGAAGGAGCGGGGTCATGTCATTAAACGGCCAAATGCCAATTATCAAAACACAAAAGCCTTTTCAATGACCCTGCGACTGAGAAATCCCACAGATTGCGACCGGTGACGTTGGGCGAAGACAAAAAAAATGAGCAAATTAGCGAATGAGCAAATGAGCAAATTGAAATACAAATACAGGGGGGAGATGAATGCACATTCAATGTTCCCCCTTCCGGCATTTCAAAACCGTTAATCTGTATTTCTAATCGTAATTCGTCAATCGTAAATCGTAATTCGTAAATCGTAAATCGTCAATAACTTAATACCTTCTCCACTACTTCTCCACTATCCACATGGACGATACTGAACCTGATAAGACCTTGGTATATCCTTGGTAATACCGTGACCTATCCATGATATTGATTTTCAGCTTATTAAGTGATTTTTATTAACATTAATTAAGTTAATTTTAATATTCCTTAACAATACCCTACGTGTATATAATTGATTTTCTTTTGCATACACAATATTCGATGTGTTAATAAATGTAAACTGCTTTTTAGGGTCATAATAGAAAACCTATAAGCTTCCAAATAAATATCTATTCCAATTCATTACCTGATAAAATCACACCTAAAGCCCACACTCCCTAATTACAGCATTGTTTTTCAATACTTTACCCAATTACAATGTGTTTTTCCAGGTATAAACACGATGTTGTCAACCCAATATCATGGTATAGCTTGAAGCGGGGTTGAAGCGGGGTTAGGCCGGGTTGAACCCGACTCAAACCCGACTCAACCCCGGCTCAACCCCGGCTCAACCCCGGCTCAACCCTTACCATGGTATCAGGTTGATAACTGATTTTTATACTGGAAGGGTGTTTGGATTAATATGATGAATTGGGAAATTTGTAGTCACATAAGAAAATAAAAAATATTTATGTTTTAGAACAGCACTGCTTTACATCATTTTACATTGCACTGATTCTTTAATGATTTTTATGAACAAATTAAAATAATCCAATTGGATTACTTGTTTTTACATCTATTCCATATATATCTTTGCAATATGAACAAAATTTGTTTACAGGTTCAAAACCAAAACAAATGCGAATAAAAGCACCAAGCATAGGGTTACATCCTACCTTAAACAAAACATCACAAACAGACGAAACGCGCCATAAGAAACCTTCAAACACATTTAAATAAATACAATTGGCTATTTTCATAGGTACAAGCCTAACGATTAAAGCATAAATGCCCGATTCAACAGTGATTGGATGGCTTAAAAAACATAAACAAATGAATAAGCATTTCATTATCATATTACTACTAACTGCTTATTTTTCTGGCATAATGGCCAATGCCCAATCATTGCTTATTAACGAAATACAGTCTTCAAACATCAGTTGCATTGCAGATTTTGATGGGGACTACAGCGATTGGGTAGAGTTATACAATTATGGTACAGATGTCATAGAGCTGGAAGGTTTGTTTTTGTCCGACAAGCCCAACAACCTTAATAAGTGGGAATTCCCCAACCGGGCAATAATGCCGGGCGAGTACCTTATAATATGGGCATCGGGCAAAGACAAGGTTTGTGAAAACGGTGAAATTCATACAAACTTCAGTATAAAAGCATCCGGTGAAACCATTTTTCTGGTCCACAGCAATGGACATACCATCATAGACAAAAGCTATAACCAGGCACTGCCTCAGGATATGAGCATGGGCAGAATCCCTGATAACACGATCAGCTGGTATTTCTTTAGCGACCCCACACCTGGTATGGCCAACAATACAGAGGCTTTTGAAGGCTTCTCACCACAAGCTTGTTTTTCAGTACAAGGCGGGCAATACGAAGAGCCTGTATCAGTAATCCTTTCAACTGAGGACGGAGAGGGAGGGATTTACTATACTACTGATGGTTCTGTTCCGGATATAGATTCAGATTGTTTTTCAGACCCGATCAACATTGAACAAACAATCTGTGTAAGGGCAAGGGTGATAAGGCCAGGAGAGGTTCCGGGCATTATAATCACACAAACGTATTTAATAAATGAAAACCTTAACCTTGACGTCGTGTCGCTGGTTACTGAGCCTGAAAATTTTTGGGGCGAGAGCGGGATATATCAACATTATAACTCAGGGGAAGAAAGGCCAATTCATATCGAATATTTTGACAAAGAAGGCTTTACGGCATTTCAGCTTGATGCAGGGGTTAAAATCCATTCGCCCGACAACCGCGCTCAAAAATCACTACGTTTATATGCAAGGGATGAATATGGAACAGAAAGTATTGATTACAAAATATTTGAAAATAAGGATATATGCCATTTCAAAAGGTTGATCCTGCGCAATGGGGGAAATGATGGTGCCCAGATAAGAAAGACCCAGATAAGGGATGCATACGTCCATTCGATATATCAAAACCTGAACCCTGATTATGCATGTTCAGCATACAAAGCTGTTCATGTTTTTATTAATGGGAACTACTGGGGCATTTATAATCTCAGGGAACGTCAGGATGAGTATTATATGAAGGACAATTATGGTTACGAAGCAGATGAAATCGACTTTTTGGAATATGACTATGCCGAGCCGGGTATCCAGAAAACGATATGTGGCGATTGGCAGGACTTTGAAAACATGAAGGCCTTTGTGATCAACAATGATATGTCGGTTAAACAGAATTATGGCATTATTAAGAACTGGATTGATATTGATAATTTTATTGACTATCAGATTACTGAAATCCTTATAGGCAACCAGGATTGGTGCAATAATAACATTAAATTCTGGAGGCCAAAGGCTACAGGTGGAAAATGGAAATGGGTTTTATGGGATACCGATTATGCCCTTGGTACATACAGGACATTCGCGGTAGGTGAACCAGAATTCGATTTCTTTACATTTGCCATGCAATGGGGTGGTTGGGGCGATGATGATTACACATGGTTGCTGAGAAACCTGATGGACAATGAAAACTTCAAATATCATTTCATCATTAGATCATTGGATTTACTTAATTCAGGACTTAAGCCATCGTTTACGCTTCAGCATTTTGACAGCCTTGCAAATGGAATTGGCATTGATATGTACAGGCAATTTGAAAAATGGGGAAGTTCAGCTTCAATCTGGGAAAACGACCTCAACTATGCCCGAAATTTCATAGAACAACGTCCTTCAAATTATTTAGGCCATATTGCACAATACTATGGATTTGAACCATATACCTTCAATATCACACTTGATGTTAATGATCCCGGCATGGGTTATTTGAAAATTAATACAATAGAATTAAAGAAAGGCAGTCCGGGCATTGGAGCAAATACCTATCCCTGGGAAGGGGTTTATTACGAAAGCCTTCCTATTGATATAACTGCAATAACTAAACCAGGCTACCGTTTTGTAAAATGGGAAGGGGACATCAGTTCTAAGGATACACGATTAAACATTCAGTTAGAAAGCGACACTTATCTAAAAGCCATTTTTGAAAAAGACCCAGGCACTGCAATAAATGATAACGACAATCAACTACCTGGTATTTCAATCTTTCCCCAACCCGCCAATGACTTTGTAAATATACGCTTCAACAACTGCCCTGATGATCAGATAAGCCTAAAAATCACAAATCTATCAGGACAATGTATCATTAAAGAACACATTCAGGTTTCGGAGGGCTCAAACACCAGGCTTAACATTTCATCCCTTCGGCCCGGGGTTTATATTATGACAGCTTTTTTCAGGAATGCTGCCTTTTATTCAGACAGGATAATTGTAAAATAAGCCTGTTGGAATAATTATTAAGAGGCATAAAAAAACAGTTTAACAAAAAAGTCATTAAAACAATAAACAAAAAAAAACAGCCCACCTTCCTGTATGAGAAAGATGGGCTATATTGAAATAAAAATCAAGGCCAAAAAAATCAGCTTAAAAAGCTTTAAGGCTTAGGTCGAGACTTTTGATATGATGTGTCAGTGCGCCTACAGAGATAAAATTAACCCCTGTTTCGGCAATACTTCTTAAAGTAGTTTCGGTAATACCACCGCTGGCTTCTGTTTCATATTGGCCACCAACCATTTTTATTGCTTCCTTAAGCCTGTCGAGCGGGAAGTTATCAAGCATTATCCTGTTTACCCCACCGAAGTCGAGCACCTGCTTTAGTTCAGCAAGGTTTCGCACCTCAATCTCAACAGGAAGGGATTTATTATTTTTCTTAAGATACTCAAGGGTATTAGAGATTGCATTGACAATACCACCGGCAAAATCAACATGATTGTCCTTGATAAGGATCATATCGTATAATCCTGTTCTGTGATTTTGTCCGCCACCGATACGGACAGCCCATTTTTCAATGAGGCGGAAGTTTGGGGTAGTTTTTCGGGTATCAAGGATCACAGCACCAGTGCCTTCCACCATTTTAACAAAATAGTTTGTTTTGGTAGCAATGCCACTCATGCGCTGCATGAAGTTAAGTGCCAGGCGCTCGGCAGAGAGCAGGTCACGTGAAGGGCCGTTAACTTCAAAAGCAATCATGCCAGGCTCAACAGCAGTGCCATCTTTGAGCAGTGGCTTAAAAAGTATTTCAGGGTTTACTGCTTTAAAAACAGCCTGTGCTACTTCCATCCCTGCCAGGATGCCACTTTCCTTAACAAGTAAATGTGCCCTTCCATTGGCAGATTGAGGGATTGTAGCCAAGGAGGTATGATCGCCATCACCAATATCTTCGCTGAGGGCACTTAAAATTATTTCATCAAGAGTCATATATACGATTATTAATTACGGGATTCCTGGAACTGGACCTGATGCAGGAGATAGTTCCCATTTACTTTTTTCAAAAGAAGATAAGTCCTGAAACTTTTCTTTCCGATAGTTTTATAAGTTCCAATTAAATACGCTGAACCATCGCGGCTGGCACCCTCATGGTTGAGGGTAAAACCACTAACAGCATTCTTTGAAAAAAAAGCTTTTAATATAATTTCAGCCTGACTTTTACTATAAGTCCCCTCATTACCGGGCAGGCTTAATTCGATATTATTTCCAAAATACTTAGCTAATTCACTGGCACTTGCATTTTGAACTGCATAAACAATGCCATTCCTTACAGATTCTGATACTTCCTGTGCTGAAACCTTTGCAGGCAATTGAAACAGAAAAACGACCATAATGGCAAGCACTTTGGTCATGATGACCAATGACATTGTATTTCGTTTCATGTTTCCGGCACTGGCCTGACAGGCTGTTGATTCAAAATTGTTTTTTGTGTTCATCTTTGTTTGTTTTTTTGAGTTTAAAACATCATGAACATTTCATTTGTTTTCTGCCCAAATACATCAAATTCATTAAAAATCGAATTCCGGAAAAAACCGGCTTTCCTTTATAACCAAATAACAATTAATGTTCCACAAATTCAAAAAAAAGGCTATTTAACTTATTCATAAAAAAGCATTATTTTAAAAAGGAGCATTAAATCAACAAAAGAAAAATATTCATGGCGTTTTTTTAGCACTCAAAATGCTTATGCTTTTTTAACAGTCTTTTGATGCGAAGTTACACAATAAAAAACAACATGGCAAGTTTGGGGTCAATTATTGAGCTTTACAAATTCAGGCAGATGTTTTTGAATCAGCTAATCTCCATTATCTGAAACAAATAAAAGTCAAATAAAAAGAAAAAAAACTGATCCAGATAGATAAAAGCAATTTTGTGTAATTCTTTAAATTTATGCAATTTGTGGATCCAATACAGCCTATCTATAGCATTACAAGCAAAATGAGTCAATTCATTTTTTTTTCAAATTATCAGATAAAAATCAGCGTCATAAAACTAATTTTGCACCAATGCCAATCAACAGCATTTAAATCATAAAAACACCAAATTTAGCATTTAGGATAACAGGAAATAAAATCAGCATCAGATGAAGATCAGCCTTGTATGCATAGGGAAAACAGAAGAAAAGTATTTAACAGAAGGCATCCATATTTTCAGTGAACGGATCAATCATTACAATAGTTTTCAGATTATTGAAATCCCGGAGCTAAAAAAGACCAGGGGATGGCAGGGCACAAGATTTAAGGAAGAGGAATTCAAACTGCTTGAGAAGTATTTTCAGCAGGCCGATTATATAATACTGCTAGATGAAAATGGAACAGAACACAGTTCGGTATCCTTTTCGGCTTATTTGCAAAAAAGGATGAATAGCGGCATCCGACATCTGATGTTTGTGGTTGGGGGAGCTTATGGGTTCTCCGAGAAATCCTATCAGGCATCGCATGATAAGATTTCATTATCGAAGATGACCTTTTCGCACCAGATGGTTCGCCTGTTCTTCACAGAGCAACTATACAGGGCTTTTACAATTATAAGGAACGAACCATATCACAATCCCTGATTTGAAGGCACCACATCAGCCCAGTTTTCCCCTCTTTTAATTCGGGTAACCTGCATTTCGCTGATGCGGAACAGTTTTGCAATGACTTTTTGTTTCACCCCCTTTTGGAGCATTTCCTTCAATACCATAATATCTGCATTTTTCAGGCGGGAGTTGGTGACCCTTTTTCCAGATTTCTGACGGTTCTCCGACAAACGGGCATGCATACGCTTATAACTTTCCTCCTTGCTTACCCAACATAGATTTTTAAAGTAATTATTCTTTTTGTTCCAATCAAGATGGATTACTACTGTTTGTCCTTCTTCAGGTGGTGGAAGGAAGGTTTCTGCCGTAAGCTTATGAACACAAAAATGATGCCTGCGCTCTTTCACAATCATATCTACAACCATAAAGCCCCCAACATTCCGGCAACGAATGATACGGCCATTTTTCTTATCAAAACAAAAGCTTTTTATCCTTCCATAATTGCTTATCTCATATTTCTTATCTGTAAAATCCAATGGTTTCCAAATTTCATCATCAAGCTTACGAAGCCTTGAAACATTTTGTTGCTTTGTTATTTCTTTCACTTTCTGGTTCATGTTTTTAAGGTAATGATAATGTGTGCGAATTAAACAGAAAACCAATTAAAATAGTAAACAGGGAGTCCCTTCCGACCATAAATAAAAATATTTATGGATGATTTTTGTAAGAATTTCCAAAAGTAGAAATTTAAAACATATACACATATATTATTGCATAATTTTTTTTATAAATGATTAATCTTGGTACTCAAATACAATTTAAACAATGTTTTATCGAAAGAATACACCCATATAAAATAGCATAAAAAATCACATTAAAAAACGTAAAAAATCATCAAACACTTAAAAAACAGTCCAAAAAAATAACAAAATAAATCTTAAACAAAAACCAAAATTATGATTATTGCATATTCAAAATGGAAAGACAGAAAATATAATAAAAGCATTAAAAAGCCCGTTATCGTATGATGAAACAATGAGAAATAAATCATGCAGGTATTATCAAATATGGAACAAGCATGTTTGCAGATTAAATACTGTGGCTTCGGCAGGCTCAGCCACCGGTTCTTCGACAGGCTCAGTCACCTTTCTAAAATAGCAAACATGGAGTTCTATCCGACTTTAACCGATATTTTATTTATGGAAAAAGTCAAAGCAAGCAGTTTTGCACAAATTAAAAAGAGAAATAAAACAATCATTTCCGCGATAAGAACAAAATTGAATAAAGAAGAAGGTTCAGGAATTCATTTTAAAAGTGTAATTTTGGGACTTAAATATCAGGAAAAGGCTTAACAGACAATACTACATGAAACAAACATGTTTGCGAAAGAATTACGGTGGCTTCGGCAAGCTCAGCCACCGGTTTAAACAGCAAACATGGAGTTCCATCCGACCTTAAACGAAAAAATCATTCACGGATGAACCGAACATGTTTGCAAATCAAATCCCAACACCAATGAAAACAGCAAACATGGAGCTCCATCCGACCTTAAACGAAAAAATCATTCACGGATGAACCGAACATGTTTGCGAATCAAATCCCAACACCAATGAAAACAGCAAACATGGAGCTCCATCCGACCTTAAACGAAAAAATCATTCACGGATGAAAAAAATCTTCCTCCCCTTATTTTTTTTAACTGCAGTGAGTATGAGTACTTCCTTATATTCACAGGAAGAGATGAGCCGTCAGCGAAGCCAGGAAGGACAGGAGACTAAAGAAGAGAAAAAGGATTCAATAATACCAGTACCCAAAGTCCCCTATTTTTTTGAAGCAGATATTGAGAATCCATTTTTAACAAAACAAAGAATCGTTGATACCACCTTATATTCATTTCAAAGGTATGAATACAATTCAAAAAGGTATCCTTTCATTGTTAACAGAGGGAATGTTGGTCTGGCATCAAGAAGCCTATGGTACAATCCCTGGCAGGATTCAAAAAAAGAACTCATTCCAAATACACACCATGATTATGCATTGGGAAATGCCCCTGTGACATTTTATCGCCCTCTATCGCCATTCACAGAATTATTTTATTCAAATGGTGCAAGCAGTGAGCAGCTTTTTTATTTCCAGCATGCCCAAAGAATCCATAAAAATGTGCATATTGGATTTAAATACATGGTAGCCAACTCACCCGGTTATTACAACCGCAATGCAGTAATTAACAATGGTTTCCTTTTTACAGGTGATTTTTTATCAAACAACAAAAAATATCAGGCATTATTGGTGCTATATACCAACAAGCTCCTTAACCATGAGAGTGGTGGTTTGACAAATGTTGAAGGTTTTATAGATGACCAGAGAGTGGACAGCATCCTTTATTACAATGCAGAAAGCCGCTACAGGGACAGGGGCTTAAAGCTCAGACATTCCTATCTGACCGGATTTTATACTGAAGCAAAAGACACACTGGACCAATCCCGCTTTATCAATCTGGGGAAATTCAGCCATACACTGGAGCTCAGCAGGAGATCTTCAATATTTGAGAATTCAGACAAGCCCATAAAATATAGTGATTTTTCAATCAGGGACACGGTTTCTACTTTAGATTCAACAAGGGTATTTTATCTTGAAAACACAATCAGTTATTCATACCTTCCATTGAAGACCTCAAAGAGGAAGTTTCCATTAACATTTTCGGTTTTTATAAGCTCACGCCTGTATGACATCAATACAGACAAAGAGATGGTCTTCATTAATGACACGTTAAGAGGACAAAGAAAAAGCGACCGTTTCAATTGTTTTGTCCAGGGAGGCAGCCTTGCCACCGACCCTGAACTCCCCCTAAGCCTTAAAGCTTATGCAGAATTGATAAAAGGGGGTTATTACGACAATGATTACAAAATTGAAGGAGGCATCATGTTTGGTAAAGCCTCTTCAAATATTAGGCTTGAAGGTGATTTAAAGCTTAGCGGCGAACATGCACCCTATTATGCATCCAGGTTTTACAGCAATACATATTTCTGGGAAAACAATTTTGATCAGACAACAAGCCTTGCTTTTCGCGCACAAGCATTTTATAAAAGACAAAAATTAGGGCTTAGTTATTATCTAATAAATAAACCAATATTCTTTAATAATCTTGCTTTCCCTGAGCAAAATGAAGGCATGGTAAACATCATAGGCCCCTTTATTGAAAACCATTTCAATTGGAAAGCATTGGAATTTAACAGCTTGGTAATTTATCAATATGTGTCATCAGATAAATTTGAAAGGCTTCCCGAATTATTAGCAAATATTTCAGTCCTTGCAAACATTAAACTTTTCAAAGGAAGCCTGTTGACACAAATAGGCTTAGAGATGAATTATAATACCCCTTACTCACCGATGGGCTTTAATCCGGTGTCCAGGGTATTTTATAACCATGACAGTGACATGAGCGAACAGCATATTTTCCTGGATCCATTTCTCACTGCAAAAATTAAAAGGACGAGGTTTTTTGTAAAATTCCAGGATGTGTTAGGATTTTTACCAAATAATAAACTCGTATTCCCAATTGCAAATTATCCGATTCCAAGCCCGGCATTTAAATTTGGATTAAGCTGGATGTTTTTTGATTAACAACTCAAATACTCAGTCAATTAAGCAAAGCGCCGGTTTTTCTCTTACTTATACTGTTTATAAATTACGGGGATTACTGTTTTTTAAGGAAATAAATTGCTAATTTTGCAGTGGCTAAAACCAACAGGCTAAGTGGCTTGAAATAAGATATTTTAAAAAAAAAATAGTATGACAAAACAGAAAAAATTCGTTACCTGTGACGGAAACTATGCAGCTTCTCATGTAGCCTACATGTTTAGCGAAGTTGCAGCCATCTATCCCATCACTCCATCATCAAACATGGCCGAAAATGTAGATGAGTGGGCAGCCAACGGTCGTAAGAATATTTTCGGTGAAGAAGTTAAGTTAGTAGAGATGCAATCAGAGGCTGGGGCAGCAGGTGCAGTACATGGTTCCCTCCAATCAGGGGCTTTAACAACCACCTACACTGCTTCTCAGGGTCTGTTACTGATGATCCCCAATATGTATAAAATCGCCGGGGAATTGCTTCCCGGAGTATTTCATGTATCAGCCCGTAGCCTTGCAGCACAGGCGCTATCAATTTTTGGAGACCATAGCGATGTAATGAGTGCCCGCCAGACAGGTTTTGCAATGCTTGCAACAGGTAGTGTTCAGGAAATCATGGATTTGGCTCCTATCGCACACCTAGCAGCCATCAAATCAAGGGTTCCATTCCTACATTTCTTTGATGGGTTCCGTACTTCTCACGAAATTCAAAAAGTTGAATTATGTGATCAGGATGATCTTGTAAAATTGCTTGATTTCAAAGCATTACAGGAATTCCGTGACCGTGCATTAAATCCAGAACACCCGGTTACCCGTGGTACAGCACAAAACCCGGATATCTATTTCCAATCAAGAGAAGCTGCAAACCGCTTCTATGATGCTGTTCCTGAAATTGTAGCTGATTATATGCAGAAAATCTCTGCCTTGACAGGTCGCGAATATAAACCATTTACCTATTATGGTGCCCCTGACGCAGAGAATATTATTATTGCAATGGGCTCAATCACTGAAACTATTAAAGAAGTAATTGATTATAAGATGTCACAGGGAGAAAAAGTAGGTCTTATCTCTGTTCATCTGTATCGCCCATTCTCAGTAAAATATTTGCTCAATGTGCTTCCAAAATCAGTAAAACGTATCGCTGTATTGGATCGTACAAAAGAACCCGGAGCAAATGGTGATCCTCTTTACCTTGATATCAGGGAAATGTTCTATGGAAAGGCTAATGCCCCTATCGTTGTAGGCGGGCGTTATGGCTTAAGTTCAAAAGATACTGTTCCTGCACATATTGTTGCTGTTTATGACAACCTTAAAATGGCTGAACCAAAGAATCAGTTCACCGTTGGTAT
The DNA here is from genome assembly GCA_964387795.1 of uncultured Bacteroidales bacterium. Lineage (GTDB taxonomy): Bacteria > Bacteroidota > Bacteroidia > Bacteroidales > UBA7960 > CAYLYP01. Next base: position 2,931 of record CAYLYP010000077.1, on the reverse strand, counting down.
TGTTGACGATGTTACTTTTAAATCTTTACCAATTGGAAAAGATATCGATGTAGCACCAAAAGGCAATTATGCTGCTAAATTTTATGGATTAGGTTCTGATGGTACTGTTGGAGCAAATAAAAACTCTATCAAAATCATTGGTGACAACACCAATAAATATGCACAGGGGTATTTCTCATATGACTCTAAGAAATCAGGTGGTATCACTGTTTCTCACCTTCGTTTTGGAGATAGCCCAATCCGTTCACCTTATCTGGTAAACAATGCTGATTTTGTAGCCTGCCATGTTCCATCATATCTTGAAAAATATGATATGCTTAAGGGCTTGAAAAAAGGCGGTATCTTCCTGTTGAATTCTATCTGGAGCAAAGCAGAAACCATGGATCGCCTTCCTGACCACATGAAAAAATATATGGCAGAGAATGAGATTAAGTTTTATATCATTAATGCTACCGAGATTGCAGATAGCATAGGTTTGGGCAACCGCACCAACACCATCATGCAGGCTGCATTCTTTAAACTCACAGGCGTAATACCTTACGAACTGGCTGAAAAGCAGATGAAAGCTGCTATTTATAAAAGCTATGGAAGAAAAGGTGAGGCTGTTGTTAATATGAACTACGCTGCTATTGATAAAGGAACAGAAGTTATAGAAGTAGCAGTTCCATCTGAATGGAAAAATATTACAGTAAAACCAGCCACAGATGAATCAGATGTTCCTGATTTTATCCGTAATGTGATGTTCCCAATCAATTCACTCAAGGGAGACGATCTTCCTGTAAGTGCATTCCTGAACCGTGAAGACGGCACCTTCCCTGCTGGCACAACAGCATATGAAAAACGAGGTATTGCAGTTCATGTTCCAGAATGGCAGGTTGAAAACTGTATTCAATGTAACCAGTGTTCTTATGTTTGCCCTCACGCAGCTATTCGTCCATTCCTCATCAGTGAAGAAGAGATGAAAAATGCTCCTGCAGGAACAATGACCCAGGAAACAAAAGGAAAAACAGCTGGTTTTAAATACCGTATGCAAGTTAGCCCTCTTGATTGTACAGGATGCGGCAACTGTGCTGATGTATGTCCGGCCCCTGGTAAGGCTCTTGTGATGAAAAATTTCGAATCACAACTTGAAGAAAGCAAACGTTGGGATTATTTCTCAAAACATGTTTCATACAAAGATACTCTACTTGCAAAAGACCAATCGGTTAAAAACAGCCAGTTTGCCCAGCCTTTATTTGAGTTTAGCGGAGCATGTGCAGGTTGTGGCGAAACCCCATATATCAAACTGATTACCCAATTGTATGGTGAAAGGATGATGGTAGCCAATGCAACCGGATGTTCATCCATTTATGGCGGATCAGCTCCTGCAACTCCATATTGTGCAAATAAAGAAGGATTTGGTCCGGCATGGGCAAATTCATTATTTGAAGACAATGCTGAGTATGGTCTTGGTATGGCAACAGGTGTAACAAAATTCCGCAGCCGTATTGCACGTTTAATGAACACTGCATTAAATGGTGGAATGTCTGCTGAAACCAAAGAAGCAATGAAAGAATGGCTTGACTGCATGAAAGATGGTGAAAAATCAAAATCTGCATCAGCAAAAGTTGTTGCCCGTTTAGAAAAAGAAAAAGATCCAATTGCAAAAGAAATCCTTGATTTAAAACAATATCTTGTAAAAAAATCAGTATGGATCTTCGGTGGCGATGGTTGGGCTTATGATATCGGATATGGTGGCCTTGACCATGTTATTGCCTCTGGTGAAGATGTGAATATCCTTGTTATGGATACCGAAGTATATTCAAACACAGGTGGACAAGCATCAAAATCAACCCCTGCAGGTGCTATTGCAAAATTTGCTGCCTCAGGTAAGAGGGTTCGTAAAAAAGATCTTGGGCTCATGGCCACTACTTATGGTTATGTATATGTAGCTCAGGTTGCAATGGGTTCAAGTCAAAGCCAATACCTGAAAGCAATACGTGAAGCAGAAGCTTATCCTGGCCCATCGCTCATTATTGCATACGCTCCTTGTATCAACCATGGTCTTCGCGCAGGAATGGGCAAGACCCAGGAAGAAGGAAAGAAAGCAGTTGAAGCAGGTTACTGGCACTTATATCGCTTTAACCCAATGCTTGAAGCTGAAGGAAAAAATCCATTCCAATTAGATTCGAAAGAACCAGATTGGAGTAAATTCCAGGACTTCCTAAGCAATGAAGTGCGTTATAGCTCCTTAAAACAAGCCTTCCCTCAGGATGCAGAAGTACTTTTCAAAGTAGCTGAGGAAAATGCAAAATGGAGGTATAATAATTACAAACGTTTATCAGAACAGGATTTCTCAAAATAAGAACTTGTTAAGATAATTTGAATTATAAAAAAGGCGCCAAATGGCGCCTTTTTTATTTATCTATTGTTCAGTTCTTTTATTATAGCTTATTATATTTCAAAGCATTTCCCCTGGATTTTTCAACAGGATACTTTTCACCATTCTTCTTAATCTTATCCATCATTATTTCTTTAATATCAAGATTAAACCTATGGGCAATCATAAAACTATAAGCCAAAACATCAGCCAATTCCTCTTTAATCCGTTCAACATCGCCCTCGCTGCTGCTTTTCCAAAGAAATATCTCGTTTAACTCAGCAGCTTCAATTGAAAGGGCTAATGCAAGATCCTTTGGGTTATGGAACTGTTCCCAGTCTCTTTCATTCCGAAAGTCAATCAAAGCTTTTGTTATTGTATCAATATCATTCATCTTACCATTATTAGTTTTGTTTTTAATATTGGGGGCTTAAGAAAAAATAAAAATACAATAATAAAGAAAAAAAGCAAAGAATAAGAATAGCAGTTAAATTAAAAGCACTTCATATAATTACATAAAAAAAGCCCCTCTTTTGAGGGGCTTCAGAATAAAAGTTGGCGACGACATACTC
>CAYLYP010000076.1:0-15413 GCA_964387795.1 uncultured Bacteroidales bacterium | reverse complement strand
TCCCTCTTATTGTCATGGCCATACTTAAAGCGGAGTTAAAGCGGGTTTGAGGCGGGTTTGAGCCGGGTTGAACCCGACTCAAACCCGACTCAACCCCGACTCAACCCCGACTCAACCCTTAACATGGTATATCCGGGAACCAAATCAGATATGATGTCAAATTAGATAATCCTTGTTTTTCGTATTGGATTTTTGTAAAAATGCATCTGATCCATAATGGCTGCAAATTAACAATTAAGTATTGCCATAACGTTTCCTGGCTAAACCTGCATCCCGTCATAGGTTCAGGTAAAAGGGAGCAGAAAAAATGTGAATAGAAAAAACTTAATAAAATGATATTAAATCAACTAAACTTAGATTAAATTTGTTAGGGATCAATGGTTTCATGAAATCAATGTCAAATAAAACGAACATGCTTTCAGGTTCTATGGTGGCTTCGGCAAGCTTAGCAAACATAGAGCTCCATCCAACCTTAACCATAAAATTATTTACGGATGAATAACATTATACTTCAAATTGGTAACCCCATAGTCCGGATATTGTTTATTGTCCCTTTCATAACATTTTTATTGTTTTTGGGAGGGTGCAACATAAACAAGTATCCAAAAGAAAGTGATCTGGCATTACAGATTAAGGAAATGGGGCAAATGGCAACGGTTGAGTATGAAGTTAATAAAATTATAAAAGCATCGCATGAAGCTGATTGGTATAAGTGGGGGGAGCGAAAGATCATCCTTTCAGCCCATGCAACAATAAAAGCAGGTGTTGATTTAAAAAAGCTAAATGAAGAGGATGTCAGGATTCAGGGCAAAAGCATAGAGATACAGTTGCCCGATCCGGAGATATTGACATTTAACATGCCGCCGGATGGCTTAAAAACAGAATATGTCAGGGTGAGCGGATTGAGGGACAAATTTAGTTCGGAAGAGGTAAATACCCTGCTACGGGAAGCCGAAAAAGAAATCAGGGGTCAAATACCACAGATGGGGATTTTAGAAACAGCCAAAGAAAACACAAGCCTGTTTTTTCAGGTTTGGCTTAAGCAGATGGGATTTGAACAGGTATGGATCCATTATAAAGAAGAAAGCAAAGCATTGAAAGACTTTAGCGTTGAATAAAGCCTCCCTGAAAAACTGAGGTTCAACAGGAATTAAATAATGTAAGCAAGAGAAATTGAGAAACAAACATGTTTGCAAAAGAAATATTAACAACACCTTAGTTAGCAATCATGGGATTACATCCAATCATTAACAAAGAAATTATTTACAAATGAAACGTATAGTTCGCCGCATATTGCTGAGTCCATGGTTTATCATCCCGCTCATCATTTTCCTGATTGGGCTGGCATTGTATATCAAAATGCCCGGGTTTAAAGGTTTCTTCACACCAAACCGATTAGAGATGGAGCCTACCACCACCCTCATTACCCAAATCAATAAAATTGCCAAATTATTAAGTATCACCTATTATGATGAAACAATAGTTGTAAGGGAGAAAAAAGAGCCAACTGTAAAAAAAGCCATAAGCAAGGCCATATTAAGCGGTGGGGCACTCATGCCCGGTTATGGGAATTCGATCCTGGAACAAATGGAACAGGTAATAATCGTTAAAGCCAGGGTAATTTCCGGATTTGATTTATCTCAATCAGATACATCTGATATATATACCAATGGGAAGCAAATAAGGTTTGAACTGCCCCCGCCACAGATTATTGAAGTGATATCAAACCCTCAGGACTTAGAGGTGTTTTATGAGACTGGAAATTGGAGTGTTGATGAAACCCTGGAAGGGCACAAGCTTGGAATTGAAAAGATTAAGCAAACCGCATTAGAAAACGGGATACTCGAAAAGAGTGAGGACTCAGCAATAATAGTCCTTACAAATTTCTTCCTTTTACTTGGCTATGAAGAGATTGTAATTACTGTCCGGACGAATGGTGTGGGCGTCCCCCCTTCCTAAGGGTAAAAGCGAAAGTGCTTCCAACCCCAATTGTGCTTCTCACATTTATTGATTGGGCATGGGCTTCCAGAATATGTTTAACAATAGCAAGTCCCAGGCCACTACCTCCCTCATCATCTGAGCGCGAACGGCTTTTATCGCCCCGATAGAAGCGTTCAAAAATCCTTGGAAAATCTTCTCTTGGGATACCTGCCCCGCTATCAGTAACTTCAATAAGCACATTGTCAGCCATGTCAAAAAAGCTGATTTTGGTAGTTCCGTTTTCAGCACCATGTTTGATAGAGTTCATAATAAGGTTCACTAATACCTGTTGGATCAGGTGCCTGTCGGCATGCACAAAAACCGGATCATATTCCTGCGCAAAATAAACCTTAATCCCCTTTTTTTGAGCAGATATTTCAGTCAATTCCATTACTTCGTCAACAAGTTCGACGACGTCAAAATGTGAGAACCTGAGCTTAAGTTCACCTGATTCAAGCTTTGAGATTGATTCCAGATCTTCAATAATTGAAATCATACGGTTGATGCTTTGCTCACATCTCTGAAGATATTTACGGTTTATTTCAGGATCATCAAGGCCACCATCAAGCAGGGTCAATACATAACCCTGAATATGGAAAACAGGGGTTTTTAGTTCATGTGAAACATTGCCCAAAAACTCCCGCCTATATGTTTCAAGTTTTTTTAACTCATTGATTTCTTTTGCCTTATCCTTAGCCCATTCGCTTACCTGTTCCTGTGTCTGGTTAATAATATCGCCCTTAAGTTCCATTTTCTTTTTTTTCTGTTCTTTAGGGACTTTCATATCGTGGATGCTTTTATATATCAGTTTGATTTTCTGATAAATAAACCTATCAAGAAAATACCTGTAAAGCAATACAGAACCGACAAAGAGCAAAATATGGGCAGGGAGAATAACTTCCCAGGCAATTTGATGCACAAAGATTTTGCCGAGCAGCACAAAAACAACCAAAGAAAATATTGTTAAAAGGCCTGATGCTGCAAAAGCAAGCTTTTTAGGGGTCATATTATTCATCTCAGCCATACAAAAAGATTTTTAAGGATTATACCTCATATTTATAACCAACGCCTTTAATGGTCTTAATATTATCAATTCCAATTTTTTCCCTGAGTTTTCTGACATGGACATCAATAGTGCGGTCACCAACAATAACATTGTCGCCCCAAACTTTAGAGAAAATCTCATCACGGGTAAATACTTTATTGGGTTTTGACGCAAGCAGGCTCAACAATTCAAATTCTTTTTTTGGTAAAGTTATTTCAATATTATTAAAAATCACAATATAGCGTTCCTTATCGATAACAAGATTACCAAGCTCCATTGCTTCCGAAGGGGCACTATCGCCCGAAGCCCTTCTGAGCAAAGCCTTTACCCTGCTCACCAGGAGTGAAGGCTTGATGGGTTTTGAGATGTAATCATCAGCCCCGGCATTGAAACCAGCCAGTTGGGAATAATCCTCATTACGGGCAGTTAAGAAAGCAATCAGGGTTTTATCCAATTTTTTTATTGTCCTAAGCTCCATGCAGGTTTCCATCCCGTCCATCTGGGGCATCATCACATCTAGGATAATTAAGTGGGGTTCAAGTTCGATGGCTAAGTTAATAGCATCCTTTCCATTATTACAGGTATATACCTGATAACCTTCTTTTTTAAGGTTATAGCTAACAAACTCGAGGATATCATTTTCATCATCGACGAGAAGGATCTTAAAATCACCTGAAATCATTTGTCCCATAATTTACAAGCTGCTAAATGTTAATCTTTGTTAAAATGCAGAAAAAAGAGCAATTTTACTTATGGATAAAAAACAAAAAAAATGCATTCGTTTTGAATGCAAATATACATGTTTTTTCTTGGGCATAAACAAAGCTTAATAATGCTAACATTTTGTATTTCAATATATTTAACAAATAATTAATAAAAGCATTACAAAAACATAACAAAGCAAAACAGATAGATCTTCACAAAAAGTAATGGCAATGTGCCTATAACCCACTGAATTTTAATAAAGAAAAGTGAAACCCTAAAAATCAATTATGAGTATAAAATATCAAAGCGGGATAAATAAGTATGGATTGACTGAAAAATATCCATTTGTCCTAAATAAGCAAAGAAAAATAAAAAAGAGTACTAAAAACCACCAATTGATTTCAACCATGAAAAAGCGTTACATTGCCCTGATAATACTATTTGTGATTTTTGTGGTTTTCCCATTTATGTTATGGTTGGCCTGGCACCTAACCCCTGAGAAACCGATGAATGTATTTATCATGGACAAAACAGTGCTCACAGGTGAAGGTATGGAACACCGATCATTGAATTGGGTAATGGCACATAAGAAGTTTGTAAAACCAGATGGGGAGTTTTATGTTGTTGAGAAAGACTATTTTGGTTTTTTTCCACTACAGGATAAAAAATACAAAATCAAAGATTTAAGCCGTAAGACAGAAGAAGAGCTTGATTCAATGAGCAAGCATTATGACATGGCCTTTTTTACAGATACCTATGGCATTTATTATAATGAATGGTACAGGGACACCAATCAAACAGAGCATAGCGAAAAGGTATATGGTGGATTGGACTCCATGGACTTGCAGTTCATTGAGAAAATGGTAAGTCAAAATAAGATGGTAATATCAGAATTTAATTTTTTTGCATCACCTACCCCAACAGATATAAGAACAAAGGCAGAAACGATGCTGGGTGTTCAATGGAGCGGATGGACAGGCAGGTATTTTAAATCATTGGACACAATAAACAATCCGGACCTGCCACGTTGGGTAATCCACTTATACAAACAACAACACAATAACACCTGGGATTTTAAAGGATCAGGTATTGTATTTGTGCATGAAGACAATACGATTGCAATTCTTGAAGAGCAACGCCACCTAAACAAAGCTCTGCCCGAGGTTACTACAGAAGCAGCTATTGCACAAAAATTCGGAGTTGTGGAACGCATAGATTATCCTTTTTGGTTTGATATAACTTTCCCAACAGATAGTAAAAACCAGATTATCTCATGGAACAACATTTATCCAAATACTAAAGGGGACTCGATATTGAGCAGGTATAATATCCCTTCAAAATTCCCGGCAGCCATTGAGGATTACAAAACCAATCTCTTTTATTACTTTGCATTGGACTTTTCTGATAATCCAATACCAGCAAGGTTTATAAGGTTTAAAGGGGGTAAATATTTTGAGATGATGCTCCTTGATTTACAAGATCAAAGTAATAGAAATTCTTTTTTCTACACTTATTATCTTCCAATGACTTCACGGATACTCAATAGCTATTATGACAAGCTTTGTGAGGCTAATAAAGACGAAACCCGCAAACTCGCCTGGCAATGACAGGCTGTCGTTGAACCTCACTTCAGGTTAAGCCTTTCAAGGGCTTAACCTTTTTTTTTTGAGAAAAAATCAAAAATAATTATTGCTTTGGCCTTACCAATAGTTTTTTCGAGCTCATCAAGTGAAGCTTTCTCAATTCCGGCCACAGAATGAAATTGTTCAAGAAGGCTTTGTTTTGTCTTGGGCCCTATACCCTGAATATCATCCAATATAGAAGACATACTGCCTTTTTGGCGGCGTTTTCGATGATGTGTAATCCCAAAACGATGCGCTTCATCCCTCAACTGTTGGATGACTTTTAGCGTTTCTGACTTTTTATCAAGATATAAAGGAAGTGTATCGCCAGGAAAATAGATTTCTTCCAACCTTTTGGCAATACCGATAATTGGCACTTTGCCCCTTATTGAGAGTTTCTCGAATGCCAGGAGCGCACTGCTCAACTGGCCTTTTCCCCCATCCACGATAACCAGGTTTGGCAGTTCCTGGTTTTCATCCATCATTCGTTTATACCTTCGATAAACCACTTCTTCCATTGAAGCAAAGTCATTGGGCCCTTCAACGGTTTTAATATTAAAATGCCTGTAATCCTTTTTGCTTGCCCTGGCATTTTTAAAAACAACTAATGCAGCAACGGGATAGGCCCCCTGGGTATTGCTATTATCAAAACACTCAATATGTATGGGAGGGGATTGCAAATGCAAATCTGACTGCATACGTTCAAGGATGCGTTTGGTATGTCTTTCAGGATCGACAAGGTCTTTTTGCTTTTGCTTCTCCATGTGGAAATATTTTGCATTTCTTTCAGATAGCTCAAGCAGTTTTTTCTTATCGCCCTTCAAGGGCACTACAAACTCAACTCCCGGTATCTCAAGCTCAATATCAAAAGCCAGCAACACTTCCCTTGCATGCGAGACCGTGCGATGCCTTAACTCACCAATGGCCATTTCTAAAATCTCCACTTCCGTTTCATCAAGTTTCTTCCGATACTCCATTGTATGAGATTGAACAATGGCGCCACTTACAACCTTCATGAAATTAACATACGCACTTGAACTGTCCTGATAAAAAGAAAAAACATCCACATTGTGGATTGAAGGATGGACCACAAGCGATTTGCTCTGGTAGTTTTCCAACAGCCCAATTTTTTCTTTTACCAACTGGGCTTTTTCAAACTCAAGACCAGAAGCCAAAGAAGCCATTATTTCCTTTAGTTGTTGGGTGACAGATGAGAGGTTCCCCTTAAGGATATCGACAATCTGGCTTATTGTTTGTTCATAATCTTCAGCGCTTTGAAGCCCCTCGCACGGCCCTTTGCAGTTACCAATATGGTATTCAAGACAGACTTTAAATTTACCCGCTTTAATATTTTCAGGGCTTAATTGAAGACGGCATGTTCGGTATTGAAAAAGATGCCTGATTAACTCAAGCAAAGCATGCATCATTTTTCCCGAGGCATAAGGGCCATAATACCTGCTTCCATCGCGGATATGGTTCCTTGTTGAAAAAATCCTTGGGAATGCTTCGTTTTTAATACAAATCCAGGGGAAGGTCTTGTCATCTTTCAATAATGCATTATAACGGGGCTGATACTTTTTTATCAGGTTATTTTCAAGTAATAAGGCATCCATCTCAGTATCCACGACAATAACCTGAATATCTGCTATTTTTCCCACAAGCACCCTGATCTTGCCCGAATGCTGGGCATCCCTGTTAAAATAAGAGGATACCCGCTTTTTTAAACTCTTTGCCTTGCCAACATATATTATTTGACCCTGCTCATCATAATACCTATAAACCCCCGGACTGTCGGGAAGGCTTTTAATGATGGGCTGGATTTTATCATAATACCTGTTTAGCGGGTGTTCCATCGTTTGTGCTATTCCCGTTTCTTATGTTTAAACATCTCAACTGTAATCCCTTCAATACCTGTTATATCATACTTGCTTGACACAGGCATCACTTCAAAGCGATAAGGTCCGGGACTGCTAAAACTTATCCCTGTGATAACCTGAATCCGATAAACAGCTTTATCGTCCTTAACTTCCACTGTAGGGTTTCCAGAATTGTCAAACATTTTAAGGTTAATATCCATAGCCCTCATTTCATCTTCCGGTGAAAAAAAAGTAAGATTGGCCCATAAGCCTTTTTCATTCATTTTGGATGGGATACATTCGAGGATTAAAAAAACATCATATTGTTCGCCAACGGTTATCTTTTCAATCTGATAAGACTGAACCGCAAAACGATTCCAAGCAGCATTATTAAAGCTGCGGGTCTCTTTAAAAACAGGCTTTTGATTGCAGCCAGCCAAAATAAAAACAGAAATCAGTAACAATCCAATACGTTTCATAAATAATGCTTTTTTAAAATTCAAACAATCTGTTTTGTGATTGAAGGGGGATTCCCCAATGATTTCAAATTAAAAATCCGGGTAAATCCATTGCAAAAATAATCAAATTCAGCTTTCAAGATGTTTAAAAAAAATATTGAAACAGGGTGCGGGAAGCAAATATCTCAATAAAAACAAGTGCCCCAACAATACTAAACACGAAGTTAAAACGTTTGAAAAGCATCAAACAGGCTATTTATTAAGCCAGCCTCTTTTTACTGCGAAAATTGATGTTTTATAGCTTTGGATTTGTAGTATATTCTCAGTAAAAACAGAAAACATTAATTGTGCTATTGCAACAAAGCATTAATTGATGATCTAATTTCTTTGTCTGTATTTCCTTTGCTATAACCCCTGATTATTTTCCTAACAATCCTGTTTTCATCCAATACAAAAAAAACAGGGACTGCCTGAATTTGATAGGCATTTGTAATTGATGTTGAAGAAATCAGGAATTTATACCCAATTTGATTTCTTGTTACATAACTCCTTAAAGCGGCAGGATTAGGGTTCCAACTTTCAAAAGCAACCAATTCAAAATCTTCATCATCATATTCAATACTCAGTTGTTTCATAAAACCAACGGATTGTTGGCAAGGGCCACAACTAATGCTTGAGAACTGAATTAAAAGCACCTTTGACTTAAAATCAGCTAAAGAATACGAATGACCTTCAATATCTTCAAGTGCCCAATCAGGTGCCGGGCAATTTAATAAATCAGGCACATTATCAATCTTAGGTTTTTTTTCCAGTTCATTGAACCCATTAGAAAGATATTTTTGAATATCAAAATCCAAAGATTCAAAACCATTGGTTTTTATATTCCGGCAATACTCAAGACTGACATCATGGGGCATGTCCCTTTTAATGCAGTATGGAAGGTTATCAGTTTTATGAAACCATATTTCATATTTAGAACAGATGGGAGGCAGATACTCTTCGCCATTACGAATATCAACATAGCTCCCAATAAATTCAACAATCTTGTCAAACACAATAAGTTTTAATAATAAAGAATCACCATGGTCTTCAATAACTACGGATTTATTTTCATTCTCCTGAATGCAAAACGAAAGAATAGCTTTTGCTTTAATAAAGAAAGGGGGATCAATAGCCCTAAAAGGCAAAGGGTTATTTTTAAAATCATCCATTTCAAAAGTTTTATCCTGATGGTTTATCCTAACCCTTATATCACCATCATAATAATAATTAGCCTTTGTTGTATCGTCTTTATCAAAACAAACGAACGACGATTTTAAAAAAAGATCATTGGGGTTTGAAAGCATTCTGACAAACCTCTCGTTAACTATTGAAGGGATACTATCTCCCGGAGCAAATCCCAATCTGGTTGAAAAATAAGTGGCAGAATGAATTCCATCCACATTGTTAATCCATTCTTGCAACAGGTTCTTTTCGTCATTCGCAAAACCAGGCAGGTTAAGGAAAAGCAATAAAAAATGTATTGTTATTAAGCTGTATTTCATTTTTTATCGAAGGTGTTTTTCATTTATCAAAAATGTTTTAATCTTTTTTTTATTGATAAAAAAAATCAACAACAAATATCAGAGTCGAAAATAATCCTTCCAAAATACAAAGCCCAGTAGTTTTACTTTTGACAAACCACAATAAATTCCTTAGAAGAAGCATTTAATTCGTTACCACTATAATCCCCAAGGATTTTATAGGAAGAGAAATCAGAACGTTCGACAAGGTGTTCCAGTTCAAATCTAAAAAAGAACCTTAGAGCCATGTCCCATGCTTCAGATTTAAGCTTATCACCTTCATTCCATTCCAGGCGAAAAGTAACATTAATCAATTGATTGATTAAATCAGGGTTTGTTGAAACGATTCTTCTCACTTTCGTCCCTTTATCATATTCCCCTTCAAAATCAACTTTGTTATCGATTCCATGAATCAGTTGATTTAAATCAGGGATAAAAGCATCAAAAATAAACCGCCCACCAGGATTTAGATGTTTACAGACATTGTTCAATGCAGCCAATTGGTCTTCTTTTTTAATAATGTGCATGATAACCCTGAAAGGTGCAATAATAAGGTCGAATTTAAAATCAAATGAAAAATCAATAATGCTTTGGTTGCTTACCCTAAGGTATTGATCATTATTAAGTTTATTCTTTAATACTTCAATCATTGAATTGCTGATATCAATCCCATACACATCAGCATCGTATTTTAATGCATCAATAAAAAAACGTCCTGTGCCTACCCCAATCTCAAGGGTTTTGCCTTTGTTGTTTTTGACTTCGTTAAGAAAAAAATTATTATCTATCCCGTTTCTTAACTGGTGATATATTAAATCGTAAAAACGTGCAAAAAAATCCGGGTATTCCTGATTCATTCGTATTCATATTAATTGAATTACAAAGAAATACAATTTTTCTGATATATTGTAGATAAAATATGTTTTTTATTATCTATGAAACCCATACTTTATCCCAAAGCAATTAATCTTATGAAATATTTTTAATATATAATTAATGATCACATATCATTAAACAAAATAAAACGAAAGCAAGGGAGATAACAATAAAAACAGGGCTTTAAACATATTTCGGTCATTCAGGAAACAAAAAAAATCCCCTGAACATAAGTATGCAGGGGATTTAGAAAAAAAGCAAGTACGTTTTTACAGGACATGATATCTTAATCCCAGGTAAAACATCCTGCCAGTGATAGGTCCCCAAATCATTGAAGCATCAAAATAAGGACCATAAGGGTCATCATAAGCCAATACAGGATGCTTTTGGGTAAAGCCTGTAATGTTTTCGGCACCAAGATAAATATCCATTGCTTTAAACTTATGGGTAATCTGGGCGTTGATGATTGTGTAAGCCGGAGAGTATTCATCCAATTGATACTGTTCAGGATAAAGTGAAGTATCAGGGATGCGGGCTTTACCGTTAAACTGGGAGGTAAAGTCAAACTGCCACCTTTTGTTCAAAGTCAGATATGAAAGAGATACCAATCCTTTATAAGCATTCACAAAAGGCTTTTTCTCCAACTTCCCGTTTACTGTTTGTTTGACATCCGACATCCTATAAGCCAGGGTGACATCAAGTTGCCTTATAGGTTCAAGGTTCAGTTCAGCCTGAATACTATTTGAGAAGCTTTTTCCATCAAGGTTGCCAAAATACGCCCTATCGAAACGGGAATCGAGGTCAATGATGACCTGATTGATGAAATCAGTGCGATAAGCCTCGACAGTAAAAGAAGCTTCACGATTTCCAAGTTCGAAATGCTGGCTGATGCTCAAGCCATAATTCCAGGCTTGTTCAGGAGCAATATCATTGCTAAAGACCATTTTTCTTGAGCTGACCAATAAAGGCAGGTTCTCGGCAATCAGTGCAGGAGCCCTGTAGCCTTTTCCAATAGAGCCGCGGATAGTGGTGTTATGTAAAGCCTTGTATTTAAAATGCAATCTTGGAGTAACAAACAATCCATAAATGTTATGCCAGTCACCCCTTACGCCTGCAATGAGTGTAAAGGTCTCAGATGGATTATTAAAAGTATATTGGGCAAAAATGCCAGGCACAGACTCATCACGTTTAAAAGCCGAATCAGCAAGGGTTTCTTCATAACGATCAAAAGAATAACTCAAGCCGGCATTCAATTTATGAAACATAGCCTGATCGAGAGGTGTTTCAAAAATCAGGTTCACATAAACAGCATCCTGAGTGGCATCATACATTCTTTGCCCATATTTACTATCAAGGTCATGATGAGAAAAATTAACTATTGTCCCAAGACTTGTTGCCTGACGGTTTTTAAAAAAGAAACCATTTTTGGCAAAGGCTTCAAACCTTTTGGTATCAGAATTAAAGCCAAACAAAGAAGAAGTATTGTTTTCGGGTTCATTTTCAAAACCCATCTGCCCCCCAATACGTTCTTCTTCCATGAGCTTAAAGCCAAACATTGATTCCCAAACCCCATGGTAATTATACTTGTAGCGATTGACCAGATTGTATTTTTTCATCACCGGGTGGTCCATAAAGCCATCATGGTTGTGATCAAAGGCAAGGGGAGCCAGTTCACCGTGCAATAATACCATCCCATAAAAATCATCGCTAATCTTAACACCAGAAGTAATACTGCTTTCCATACGTGCCAGGTCATTTGCATAGGCATTCAGGAAAAACTTCTCAGTATTCTCTGGCTTCTTAAGCTCAACATTTATCTGGCCAGTGATTGACTCATAACCATTTACAACAGCAGCAGCACCTTTTGAAACCTGAATAGCATCCATCCATGGCCCTGGAATATAGCTAAGGCCAAAAGGTTGGGCCAATCCCCTAACAGAAGGGATATTCTCTGTCATCAACTGGCTATAGATTCCAGCCAGTCCGAGCAATTGAATTTGTTTAGCCCCGGAAACGGCATCACTATAAGAAACATCCACCGAAGCATTTGTTTCAAAGCTCTCGGAGAGGTTACAACAAGCAGCCTTTTGAAGCTCATTTTTGGTAATTACATTGGTAAGTATGGGTTCCATCCGGGAAATATGACTACCTGAAGCACGTTCAGAAATCACAACTTCCTGAAGTTCTTTAACCTGGCTTAAGACAATACGGATAGGGACTGATTCATCCTCAATATCAATAGTATCATTGATATATCCTACAAAGCTGGCTACCAGTTTCATATCCATTAAGCCTGAAGGTCTTTGCAATTCAAATTTCCCTTCAGCATTTGTAACAGTTCCTTTTGTTGTCCCTGCCCAGAAAATATTTACCCCGGGAAGGCTTTCTTCAATTAGCCTGCCTTGTTTGTTCTGAGAGGAAAAAACCTGACCGTCAATAGCTTTCTGGGCAAACAATTGAACTGGCAAAGCTGTTATTAAAAACAGCTGTGCCAAGAAATATAGCCTTTTCATTTTTTGAAGGCTTTACTATTGCGCTCATATTTGCAGCATTGATGAAGGTTATTATAGGTCTTTTCATCGGTAAGCTTATTATCAGTATCATGGCCAGCTTTAACAACACGGTCTTCAATTACCTCAATGCTTGTTTTTGCAGTCACATATTTAACAGTCAACATCATAGTCTCCTGATCCCATGAAACTTCCTTTACGCCTTTTCCCCAGGCTGCATTTTCGATACGCTTTTTACACATCCCGCAATTGCCATATACTTTAATAGTCTGGCTAAGTATTTCGTTTTTATTGTCCTGTCCCTGAGCTTTATGCCCACTAAATATCAATAGAAACATTGATATTATGAGACCACTAATTTTGATTATTTTTTTCATTGCACAACGTTTTAATTAGCCCTGCCCGCTTTAAAAACAAAACGGCAAAACCAATTGATTAGACAAAAGATGATTTTTGATTATAAAACAGGTGTTCCCTGTTACGCTTGCAATGCAATCTTTAACTGATGGGTCATAATAAGCAATTGCCTCCCATACAATAATGGAGGTGCTTTTAGTTGGGTAAGAAATATTTGTGATAAATTATCTCTGAGGGGAGATTCTATTACCCCTGAAGGTTCAGGGGCAATAGCTGAAAGAGGCAATATTTTAATATCCCTGCTGCCATAATTAAAGATATTAATTTCAGACAGCTCAAGAGGTTCATATTCACAACAAGGTGCCGGAACAATTTCTGTTGAATGATTACAGCAAGAGGATTGTTTATCAGAATTAGCTAAGCCACAACTTTCACCACAGCAATCATTTTCATTTTCAGTAGTATAAGTTACCGTTTGAGAACTATTACATATATGGCGGTACATACTCATAGTCCCTAATGGAAAAAACCATATAGGAATCCAGACAGCAAGTATCGCATATTTAAGCAGGGTCCTCATTTTTTACAATATGAAAATTTCAGGCATTTCAATACCACAAAGTTATTTAAAATTGTTTTAAATAACAAATAATTGGAATAAAAAAAGAATCATACTTAAATGAATCAGAACAAAGGTCTGGAAATAAGGGTTTGTTCCCTGTCGGCCCCAATAGAAACGATATCAATAGAAACCCCGGTATACTTTTCAACAAATTGGATGTAATCCTTAAGTTGGACAGGTATATTAACAATGTCCTTAATGGGTTTCAAATCAACCTTCCAGCCAGGTTTTTGTTCCCAAACAAGCTCAATATCTTCAGGATTAGCATTAAAAGGTATTATTGAGGTATCCTGTCCATTAAACCGATATGAGGTACAAACATTAATCTGGTCAAAAATACTAAGCACATCAGCCTTAGTCATAAATAAAGAAGTAACCCCATTGAGCATGATTGAATATTTAAGGGCTGGGAGATCGAGCCATCCGCACCTTCTGGGCCTACCTGTAGTAGAACCAAACTCATTCCCTTCCTTGCGCATTGCTTCACCGTCAGCATCAAACAACTCAGTAGGGAAAGGGCCACTTCCAACACGGGTGCAGTATGCTTTAAAAATCCCGAACACCCTTCCAACAGCCGAAGGGGCAATTCCAAGGCCGGAGCAAGCCCCCGCAGCCACAGTATTACTACTTGTTACAAAAGGATAGGAGCCAAAATCAACATCCAACAAAGAGCCCTGTGCCCCTTCAGCAAGAACTTTAAGGCCTTTATCAAGGCATTGGTTGATAAATATTTCTCCATCAACAAGGTTCATTTTTCTTAAAGCCTCAATACCTTCAAACCATTTTGCTTCATATTCATTAAATGATAGTTTATCAAGCTGATGGTTGCTATAATCAAATCCCAATGCAGCTACCTGCCGCAAGTGTGATTCTTTAAGCTGTTCATATCTTGCCTTGAAGGATGGGTGCTCAATATCCCCTACCCTAATGCCACAACGGGCAATCTTATCTGTATAGGCAGGTCCTATGCCCTTAAGGGTTGATCCAATTTTATTATTACCTTTTGATGCCTCATTTGCTGCATCCAATAAGCGGTGCGAAGGCAAAATAATATGAGCCTTACGCGATATCAATAGATTATTTTTAAGCGTTTTACTATCAAGACCTAAAGAAAGTATTTCATTTTGAAAAATTACAGGATCCAATACAACACCATTTCCAATTAAATTTAATGTACGCTCATGAAAAATCCCTGAAGGAATGGTGTGCAATACATATTTCTTACCATGAAACTCAAGTGTATGCCCTGCATTTGGGCCTCCCTGAAAACGGGCAACAACATCATAGTTTGGGGTCAACACATCAACAATTTTTCCTTTTCCTTCGTCACCCCATTGGAGACCAAGCAAAACGTCAACTTTAGATTTCATTTGCTGCATCTTTTTATTGTTTTTAGTCCCCTGTCGAAAAGGGATATCTGATTTAAAACCAATTGACTTAAGTGTTCCGGTACACAAAAATATTGCCTTCTCCCTTGCAGGGCCAAAGGCATTTATGAGCAACAAAATTAACTTTAAAAATATTAATAAGCTATTATTTCAAAGGTAAAATAATGATGAAACAAGACACACATTTCGATTTTTGTCAGGATATTATCATCCATTTGTTCTTTCTCCAATAATTCGAAATAAATCAAATTGCTATTATCATAAATCCCTGATTTCCTAATTTTCATGATAAAGAAAAGTAAATTATTCCCTGAAGTATGTTGCTAAACAGTTCCAGGAAAGTAATAATAATAAAAGAATTAATAAATCAGAACAATTAAATAGGGTCTGCTGAAAAACACTTAACAAGCAGGATGCATATCATTTACAATG
>CAYLYP010000075.1:7989-15459 GCA_964387795.1 uncultured Bacteroidales bacterium | reverse complement strand
ACATAAGCTTTTCATAATTAAATCAAAGAGCGAATAATTGTTTCACGTGAAACAAAAAATTACCTACCTAGAAAAACCAACAATACACTAATATCTGCTGGTGAAATTCCACTAATCCTTGAAGCCTGCCCTATTGTCCTTGGCTTAACCCTGTTTAGCTTTTCCCTCCCTTCAAAAGAAATGGCCAATAATGAACTATAATCAAAATCTTCTTTTAATTCAATGTCTTCAAATCTCTGTATCTTGTCTACCATTTCCTGCTCCTTTTCAAAATAACCATCATACTTAATTAATATCTCAGCAGATTCAATTGCATCTTTTAAATTATCCTTCTGCTTTAACTCATCAAAAAAACCAGATACCTTTGAATTACATCCAATTAATTCTACCAAACTAACCTGTGGCCTTAATAAAAGCTGATATAAACATGTTTTCTTATTAATCGCACTTGTCCCCTTTTCTATCAAATACGAATTTATTTCATCTGCCTGAAGTGAAAAGCTATTAATGAATGATCTTATATCGCGTATTAACTTTTCCTTTTCATCCAATGCTTCAATTCTTTCCTTTGACGCCAAACCTAATTCAAAACCCTTCCGCGTTAACCTCGAATCTGCATTATCCTGCCGTAACAATAAACGATACTCTGCCCTCGAAGTAAACATCCTATAAGGCTCATTCGTTCCTTTTGTAATTAAATCATCTATAAGAACACCAATATAAGCTTCAGACCGCTTTAATATAAAAGGAGGCTGTTCATTGATTTTTAAATGGGCATTGATTCCTGCCATTAAACCCTGGCAGGCTGCTTCCTCATAACCTGTTGTTCCGTTAACCTGTCCTGCAAAAAATAAATTTCTAATTATTCTTGACTCTAATGTAAAATCAAGCTGAACTGGCGGAAAATAATCATACTCTATTGCATAACCTGGTTTAATTATCCTTGCATTTTCAAAACCACTTATCCTTTTTAAAGCCTTGTATTGAATATCTTCTGGTAATGAAGATGAAAAGCCGTTTACATAAAACTCATTTGAATTCCATCCCTCAGGCTCAATAAATAACTGATGCCTGTCCTTATCTGAAAACCGCTCTATTTTATCTTCAATACTGGGACAATACCTAGGTCCTCTTCCTTTTATCCTTCCCTGAAACAATGGAGATTTACTAAACCCTTCCCTTAATATGTCATGAACCTCGTTGCTTGTATATGTTAAATAGCAACTCTTTTGTTTCTTTAATTCAGGAGTTTTTGTATAACTAAATTTTCCAGGAAACTCATCTCCCGGCTGTTCAATCATGGCACTAAAATTAATTGAACGACCATCAACCCTCACAGGAGTACCCGTTTTCATCCTCTCAACTTCAATTCCAAATCCCTTTAGTTGTTCTGAAATTCCAACGCTATTCGACTCCCCAAGCCTTCCTCCAATAATTTGTTTTTCCCCTATATGAATAATTCCCCCCAAAAAAGTTCCTGAAGTTAATATTACAGCTTTAGAAAAAATTTCAATTCCTAATACAGTCCTAACGCCTTTTACAGTGTTGTCTTTAATAATCAATTGTTGAACATTATCTTGCCATAAATGAACGTTAGGTATAGATATCAATGTATTTATCCATTCGGATGAGAAATAGTTCCTGTCGCTTTGTGCCCTTGGACTCCACATTGCAGGACCCTTACTCCTGTTGAGCATCCTGAACTGAACCATTGTAATATCTGTAATAATACCAGTATAACCACCAAGTGCATCTATCTCTCTTACTATCTGTCCTTTTGCAATTCCGCCTATCGAAGGATTACATGACATCTGAGCTATAGTGCTCAAATTCAATGTAATAAGTAATACTTTTGATCCCAATTTGGCTGCTGAAGCAGCTGCTTCACACCCGGCATGCCCTCCACCAACAACAATTACATCGTAACTATCAAACATTCTTGCTGATTATATGATACACTAATATCAGGACTCCATTTTTCAGAAACCCAAAAAAATAAAACATTAAACAAATAAAGTTTTATAAGAACAAATTTAAATAAAAATCTTCTTTCCCACGCATTTCTTTTTGCTCTGTATCACTTTTATCTTTATAACCCAATAAATGCAAAACACCATGAAATATAACTCTTGTTAACTCCCTTTCATTATCCTGATTAAATAATTTTGCATTCTCTTCTACTCTATCAATGCTTATATAAATATCTCCTGATACAATTTTTTCTTCACAATAATCAAAAGTTATTATGTCTGTCAATGTATCATGATTAAGATATTTTTTATTGATTTCTAACAAGTAAGCATCATTACATAAAATAATATTAATATCACCAGGTATCTTATTGCCCTCCCGGGCAATAAGATCCTTGATGTTTTTATAAATTATCCTCTTTCCTTTAAGTTCTTTCTTTTTTATTCCTTCTGTAAAAATACTTATCATTGTTCTTTCTTTGTAATATTTTCTACAGAAGACTTTTTAAAGTAATCATCCAGGTTTTTAACTCTGTCAATGAGCTTATCAAGATTTATACTTGAAATATAGAAAACAATTTCAATGCACCTTCCATCATTGTAAAAGTGTAATTCATCACTTAGACTTTTAATCAAAAATAAACCGTTCCTGTTATCCCCTTCTTCAGGAAAATACTCTTTCTGAAGGTATGGCTCATAGTTAAATCCATCTCCTTCATCTTCAATCCGAAAGTAAAGTCCTAACGGAAGACTTTCAAAAGTAATCTTAATGCGTTTTTTTTCATCCTCTTTGTTTCCATGGACAAGCGCATTTTGAAATGCCTCAGTTACGCATAATAATATATTCCCAAAATAGGAATTAAAAATATTGAATTCATCGCAGATATCCTCTACAAAGCCTTCAACCTCATGTATCATTACTTTTTTTGAAAAAAGCATGATAGATTTTGATTTTTCAACCATGTCTTCTATTCTTCAAATTTGTTGAAATACCCATTAACCAGGTTCTTATAAAAAGGTTTAAGTCCTACCGGAACAGTTTTCAATAATTCCGACTCTTTGTTTCTTTCCCTTTTATACTTAAATAAATCTTCAGGGTTACGTGTTTTATAATTTTTTGCTTCTTTACTTTCACGTTTTTCTTCCATCTCACGTTTCATCTCAGCTTTCTCGTGCTCCAATAGCCTTGTCATTATACTTTGCTGACGGAGAATTGTTTGTTTTGTAATATTTTTATTAACAATATCCCGCTCAGTACGCTCCATATCCCTTTGTAACTGCTCTAATGACTTCCTGTCACCAATACCCTCACTGCTTAACTTATCACTTAACCTACGCAATTGGTTACGAATAGCTTCCTGCTCAGCTGCCATCTTTGCCAATGATTCACTCATACTACTTGGCTTTTCTCCCATTGGACCCTTTTCTGGAATATATCCTTCCTGCATCTTTTCAAGCATATCATTCATGTTTTTTTGCATTTGATTGATAGACTTAAAACTGGGTTCCCCTGATTGATTTCCCTCACTTGGTTTCCCTTCCCCTTGTTGCTGCGACATTTGATTCTGCATCTCCTTAAGGCTCTCATTTAACATCAATGCAAGATTATTTACATGCATCATTACAAATTGCTGCCTTGAAGAAGCAGAGTTTTTCCTTCTCCCAACAAGCTCTTCTATCCCTTTCTCTAAATTAAGGTTTATGTCTCCAATCTCCCTGTTAATGAATGATTCTATTGAACTTTGTCTTTTACTTAATGCAAACAAACTGTCTTCTATAACTTTAAGATCGTTTGCAATTCTTTTCTGTTCAATGATTAATTGAGGATACTTCGGATCATTTACATTCGTTGCTTTTACATTTTCAAGTAACTTCTCTTGCGAAAAACTTGTCCTTAAAAGATTTTCCATAATCTCCCTTAATGCTGCAATATCTTCTCCAAGATTTTCTTCACCTAATTGCTTCTGAAAATCCATTAATTGATCTGCTAATTCACCCATCTTTTCTGATGCCCTTTTTTGTTGCTTACTGGCATCCATCTTCCTGCCTTTATTTAACTGTTCTGAAGCATTTTTCATGCCCTCCTGAATGTCTTTTTGCAGTTCATCTGTCATTGGTGCTTCCGGACTCTTTTCGAGCTCCTGGGCCTTGTTTTTTACTTCATCAATCTTATTACTTAGTTCATCAAATTCCTTATTCAATAAATCCTGCTTCTTTTCTGTCTCCGAATCATTTTGTTGTGATTCTATACTTAATTCTAATTGCTGTTTTTCAAGATCCATTAACTTCTCTATAGATTCTTCCAACATCTTTTCAACCTCAAACTTTTTAAACAATTCCAGCGTCCTGTCAAGCTGTTTGCTCATCTCTTCAGATTCATAATCCATTTGCTGAAGCATTTCATTTATTTTTTCCTTATTCAATTCCATCAGCTTATTCTGAATATCTTCAAAAAGTTTTTTCATTTCTTCAGAAAACAATTCATTGAAAAGCTTATCAATCTCTTCCTGCTTCTTTAATAACTCAAGATCTTCTTCATTAAGCTGTGTATCCAATTCATTAAAAAAATCCTTTTGCTCCTGTATCTGTTCAATTGTTTTTTCTAATTCATTTTTCTTTTTCAATAAATCTTCAAGTGCCTTTCTGTCTTCCCAATTTACTTCCGGACTTGATAATATCTTCTCCCTTAACTTTTCACTTTCATTCTGAATCTTTTTTAATTCATCATACGCATTTAGCATATTTTCTTTAAGTCCCTCTGAATTTTCTGAACGAATATTTTCAATCTGTTCAAGATCTAACAACTGCACAGAAAAAATATTGCTCTTTGTGCTTTTCGATCCATTAACACCATCATTATCAAAAATCTCAAAATAATACTCTATCACATCACCCGGAGATGCATTAAACTGGCTAAAATCTTCTTCATGAAAAAGTATTTCTTCCTTAATCATATTTTTTAACTCAATTTTCTTACTGACAAAAGGATCATTACCATTTTTTGATTTAATAATCCTGTGATGAAACAATAGCTTATTAAATCCATAATCATCTGCAATACCTACTTTAAAAAATACAGAAGAAATCAAAATAGAATCTTTTGATTCTTCAACAGTAATTTTTGGATAACTATCTTTTACAACCTGAACATAAAAACCTAAGCTATCAGTTTTGTTATGGTCCTTAGATCTTACACAAAATGAATATGCAGATGTTTCTTTATGATTTGTGCTAATTTTCACTTCCGATCCATTCGCAGATTTTAGTTCAATCCTTAAAGTATCATTATAAAAATGATAGATATCCCCAAATCTTGTATAAAAATTCCATTCAAGCTTACTACCTTCTGCAACAACAAAATCACTTATATTATTTAATTGCTGAACATCAAGTCCTGTATATGAAGGAGGTAATACTTTAACTTCAAATGATTTAACACCAGGTTTTGGAAATACCTTCAAATGGTATTCCTCTGAATTATAAATTCCCGATTTAAAATAAAAGTCTAAATCTTCCTGTAGGTTTTTTAACTGAATACTAAAATTATTAGCATTTTTCTTTTCCATCAAAAATTCCTGATTCTTAGAAATAAACAAAACTTCATCTGGTAATAATTCGCCAGAAACCTTTACATCTAAAACGAAATCATCATTTTGAAAACCGCTAAGATTAGTATTCATAAGTGTAAAAACAAATGGCGAAGGTCTTACAAATACTTTGTCATATTGAACAATCCTTTTAACAGGTTTAATAAATAAATCTGGTATAAAAATAACCCCAACTATTAATAAACAACAAACCAACAAGCTATATAAAAAAAGTTTTCTGGTCCTTTCTTTATTTAAAGCCATTTCAAATGAAAACGGTAGTACAAACCTGCTTTTCTGATCTATACCTGCTAAAACCAAATCAAGGTACTTTTCATGCTTTTGAATAATCTCATTTAAGTCAAGTATATTTACAATCTTATCATTTATCTCAGGAAAAAAAGAACCTAAAACTTTACCTGCTTCTTCACGTTTTATCCCTTTCGAAATTTTGATAAGTTGAAGAATCGGCTTACCAATGGAAATTATTAATAAAATAAGGTTTAAAAGAATTAATGAAATAAATAAAATCTTCCTTGTATTTGCTGAATACCATCCAAAATATTCTAAAATACTAACAAATAGAAATACTGCAACTGAGAAAATAATAAAATAGAATAAGCCGAATAAAACCTTATTCAGATAATAACCCGATACAAACCTATCCAGTTTCTTTATAAAAATATCATATGATTTTTCCATATTACAAAAATAATCTCATTTTAATCAATACTTCATAAATCATTTTTAAATTTACGAAAAAGATTTTGAACAAGTTCTTAATTTCCTGTTTTTAATAACTATGACCTATATCGCTGTATATTAAGCGATTTATAGCTGCATATTATTAATTCATTTATTAAGAATCAACGTACATGATTTCAAAATCAATTGTAACTAAATATTTTCAAAATGAAGAAGACTAAAAAAGATTTCCAAAGCGAAATTAAAGAAAAAGTACTGGATATATTTCTTAATAATCCCAATCATCAGTATAACTATAAACAAATTGCGAAAGCACTTTGTCTTGATGATACTCAGGATAAAAAACATATCATCTCCACACTACATCTACTTGTAAAAGATAAAATGCTTTTTGAAGTTTACCAGGGTAAATTTCAACTAAATCCTACCAAAACTCAATCAATCATAAAAACCGGACCTTACATTACAGGACGGGTTGATATGAAACAGACCGGTAAAGCCTATGTCATTTCTCAGGAATCATCTGAAGATATTCTCATTAACCCTAACAATACAAATAATGCCTTAAATGGTGATATTGTTAAAGTTATTCTCTTTCCCAAAAGAAAAAATAAAAAAACAGAAGGAGAAATTATTGAAATTGTTAAAAGAGATAAAACATCATTTGTTGGAACTCTTCAAATTTCTAAACATTATGCTTTTCTTATCCCTGATTCTAAATCAATGCCCGTAGATATCTTTATCCCTATTGAAAATGTAAACAATGGAAAACAAGGTGAAAAAGCAATTGCAGAAATTACCGACTGGCCTAAGCAGGCTAAAAACCCTTTTGGAAAAATCACTAAAGTCCTTGGTAAACCAGGTATCCATGAAGTAGAAATGAATTCTATCCTTGCTGAATACGAATTACCACTTGAATTTCCTAAACATGTTGACATTGAAGCAGAAAAAATTCCAGATATAATTTCAAAAGAAGAATTTGCATCCAGAAGAGACTTTCGTAATATTACTACTTTTACTATTGATCCTAAAGATGCTAAAGATTTTGATGACGCCTTATCAATCGAATATCTTAAAAATGGAAACTATGAAATTGGTGTTCATATTGCTGATGTATCCCATTATGTAAAAGAAAATTCAATCATTGATGAAGAAGCTCAAAACAGAGGTACTTCAATTTATCTTGTTGACAGGGTAATTCCAATGCT
>CAYLYP010000075.1:0-7889 GCA_964387795.1 uncultured Bacteroidales bacterium | reverse complement strand
GAAGTTAAGTTTAACCTTGATGATAAAGGTAAACCTTTAAGTGTATATTTTAAAATACAACAGGATGCACATAAACTCATTGAAGAGTTTATGCTTTTAGCAAATAGAAAAGTAGCTGAAAAAATTGGTAAAGTTAAAGCAGGTACTACGCCTAAAACATTTGTATATCGAATACATGATGTACCAAATCTTGAGAAATTAGATACTCTTTCAAATTTTGTATCCAAACTTGGTTACAAAATGAAAATTGATACAAGAAAAAATATTTCTTCTTCTTTTAATAAACTTATTGATGATTCACGTGGAAAAGGGGAAGAAAACCTTATCGAAACATTAGCAATCCGTTCAATGGCAAAAGCTGAATATACTACACAAAATATCGGCCATTATGGACTTGCTTTTGATTATTATACCCATTTCACTTCTCCTATCAGACGTTATCCTGATTTGATGGTTCACCGTTTGCTTTTTGATTATTTGAATGGTAAAAAATCAGCGAATCAGGAATACTATGAAGAACTATGTATCCATGCATCTGAAATGGAGAAAAAAGCTCAGGAAGCTGAAAGGGATTCCATTAAATATAAACAGGTTGAATTTCTATCAGATAAAATTGGCCAGGTCTTCGATGGTTTAATTTCAGGCGTTAGCAAATGGGGCATTTTTGTTGAAATAAAGGAAAATAAATCTGAAGGTATGATACGTCTTAGAGACCTTGAAGATGATTACTATTTCCTTGATGAGGATAATTTTCAGGTAATTGGTCAAAGACGAAAAAAAATCTATAAACTTGGTGATGCTGTTCAAATAAGGGTAAAAAAGACTGATCTTTCCCGTAAAGAAATTGACTTTGAATTTGTATAAAAAAAAGGGAGTAATAATTACTCCCTTTTTTTTATGATTATTTTTAAACCTTTATATCAGATTTAACCTGCTATAAAGCTCTTTTCTATATAACCCACCAATTGGTAATACTTTCATCTTCCCTTCAATTACCAAATCAGGATATTTGATAGAGAAAATTTTATTCAGGTTTACAATAAAAGAACGATGAATCCTAACAAAATTCTTTGCAGGAAGAATTCTTACCATTTCTTTCATTGTTGTATGCGTAGTATAGCTATTATCACTTGTGTTAATAACAACGTAATCTTTTAAAGCTTCTACAAAATAAATGTCATCGAAATTAATTTTATTTAAGCGATAATCTGCCCTTACAAAAATACTATCCTTTGACTCTTTATTCTCAATGATTGAATGATACAAATCCCTTTCTTTTTTGATTTGTTCATCTTTCTCATGCTTATATATTGCCATTTCAATGGTTGTCTGTAACTCTTTTTCCTTGAAAGGCTTAATTATATAACCATAAGGTTCAGTGATTTTTGCTTTTGACAATGTATTATCATCAGCATAGGCTGTCAAAAATATCACAGGAATGCCAAACCTTTCCTTAATAATATTTGCAGCATCAATACCAGTCATTTGACCCTTTAGCATGATATCCATCAGGATAAGGTCAGGACGCAGTTCTTCAATTTCCTCAATGGCTTTTTCTCCGCTTGAAACTGTTGTAGGAACCAAATAACCAAGTTTCTTCAAACTGTTTTGAATATCCTTAGCTACAATGCTTTCGTCTTCAACAACCAATATTTTAACTTTTGCCATGTTACTATTAAATTTAATGTTCTTATGTGTTTTGAAAGAAGTTTACGATACAAAAAAGGTTTTTATGTTTAAATAAATGCCATAAAAACCTTCTAAACTTATTTGATTTACAAATGTAATACATTTTTTCAATTTACAAAATTTTTAATCACCTAAAATTCTTTGTCTAACAAAAGATAAATTAAGACAAAAAAATATAATTTTACACTAATCACCCTTTTTAAACAAATCTTCACCATCAACCTTTATTTCATTGTCATCTAAAAATTCAATCGTAATAAAGAGTGAACCATCTTCCATAAATTTTTTCCATTCACCATATTTTGCTCCCATCCTATAACTTCCAATTTCCTTTATTTTTTCATTATCATAATACCACTTATGCAATCCATTTTCAAATCCATCAATATAGGATCCTTCAAATATCAATATGCCTTCACGGTTAAATACTTTCCATAAACCATCACGTTCCCCGTATTTATAGTTTCCTTCAAGTCTAACTCCATCTACAACTATTAACCATTCATACTCCCTCTTTCCTTCAATATATTCACCTTTTGCTATTTCAGCACCTTCCCTGTTATACTCAATAACTTCTCCTTCTTCTAATCCCCTTCTGAAATTTTCAATTTTTAAAATTTGATTATTATCAAAATACCATATCCACTCCCCTTCTGCTAATCCTTCATTATCATAATTTCCTTTCTGCTCTAATAATCCATTTTCATAATAATGTTCCCACAATCCAACTTTTTTTCCTCCTTTATAACTTCCTCTTGATTTAATCGTTCCTGATGGGTAATACTCAACCCAGCTCCCATCTTTAAAACCATTATCATTTAACAAGCCTTTGCTTATCAAAATATCCTTTTCATAAATTGAAGCAGAAATTAATGCTCCCTCAGATGAATATTCTCTTAATAAGCCTTCTTTTTGCTTTCCCTTGTAACTTGCTATACTTTTTACTTTTCCATCTACATAATACTCATATTTCAAATCATAGCTTACAAGTTCTACTGCATCTGTAATTAAGACATCATCTTCATATTTTGCAATTCCTAATAAAGAACCATCCCTGCTATATTGTTTAAAAAAACCATGTTTCTTATCTGCTTTATAAAAACCTTCTAATTGTAAAGTACCTTCATCATAAAAAAACTTCCACTTTCCCTGTCTTTTTCCATTTCTGTCATATCTGTTAATAATCTCTTTTCCAACAATTATTCCATTTAGATAGGTATTTAAAGTAATTACCAATCCTTCTTTATTAAATTCCCTTCCAATGCCATGCTCTTTTCCATTTAACAATGGTACTTCTTCTTTTATACTTCCATTCAAATAAAATTTCTTTAAAAAACCTTCTCTTGAATCATCCTTATAATTTTCTTCAAGATAGTAATCCTTATAAAAAAATACCTGTAAACCATTCTTTTTACCTTCTTTATAATTTATCTTTTTTATTAATTGACCATCTTCTGAATAAAAAGTCCAGGTACTATCCAATAAAAATTCTTTTCTATTCCCTTCTGACATTAATAATCCATTTTCATAATAGTTTTTCCAATACCCGTCAGGTTTTCCTTCTTTTAAATATCCTTCTGCCGACAAAACTCCGTTATCATGGTAAAACTTATTAAATCCATCAGGATTAATCTGTTGACCATATAATGAAACAACACATAAATTCAAAAAAATAAATTTTAACAATTTCATGTGCTTATGGATTGTCACATTTAATGAATAATCTTTCGCTGCTAAATTAAATCAAACTTAAACTTAATTTGCAAACATTTTCATTTTATTAAAAATTACTTCAGAAGTTCTTTACTCAGTTCAAGCATTCTTTCCATAGGAACATTCGCTCTCCTTATTGTTTCTTCATCAAGCAAAATTTCAGGAACTTCAGCTTCCAGACATCTTTTTAATTTCTCCAGGTTATTTAGTTTCATGTATTCACATTCACTACAATTACAATTATTCTGTGATGATAACGCATAAAATTTTTTACCAGGGGATTTTTTGATCATTTGATGAATAATCCCACTTTCAGTTACTACAATAAATTCTTTTTCAGGTGAAGAAACAGAATAGTTTAATATAGCATTTGTAGAACCAATAAAATCAGCAATAGCCAAAATCTGTCCTTTGCATTCAGGATGAGCCAATACTAATGCTTTTGGATGTAATCGTTTCAACTCCAATATACTTTCAATTTTTATTGCATCATGTACTTCACAGGTACCATCCCACAAAATCATTTTCCTGCCTGTCTGTTCATTAATATATCCTCCCAAATTTTTATCAGGTGCAAAAATAATTTTCTCATCTTTCGGCAGATTATTTACAATATGCAATGCATTTGAACTTGTACAAATAATATCAGAAAGACATTTTATTGCTGCACTGCAATTTATATAACTTATTACAGTACTTCCAGGATTTGAATCTACAAATTTTTTAAAATCATCAGGCTTACATGAATCAGCTAAACTACATCCTGCTTCAATATCTGGTAATAAAACCTTTTTTCCAGGATTAACAATCTTTGCTGTTTCAGCCATAAAATGAACCCCACAAAAAACTATGATATTTGCGTCTGTTTTTTTTGCAGCTTCTGCCAGCTGTAAACTGTCCCCTACAAAATCAGCTATATCCTGAATCTCAGGTACCTGATAAAAATGAGCCAGGATAACTGCATTTTTTTCTCTCTTAAACCTCAATATTTCTTCCTTCAAAAAATGATCTGAATTCAATTTCATAACACAGTTTTTATTAACCAAAAAAAATATATATTAATGTCTTTAAAAAATTTATTTAATGTTATTAGGCTGTTGATATTGTTTAAAAATTTTTTGACAAAAACTTGCTTTGTTCATGATTTAAACTTTTTCAACAAAACGCTAACATCATTTCAAAATCTTAAAGAACTAAAAATGAAGTGAAACACGTAATTATTAACAAGCTGTTGATATACGTGTCTTTTGATAATTTCTCACTTGTTAACACCTATATTTCACTCTGAAAATGTGAAATTATTGTTTACAATTTTTCAAAAGAACACGGTTTTTTTCCTTTGTTTTTTCACCAATATGTACATGCGTGAAACACTGAAAAAAACCAAATTTTCTTTTCATTTTCTTTTGAACAAATTTACGGACTTATTAACAGATTCTTGTTAAAAAATTTAATATCTTGATGCTAAATTTATTAATATTTAAGCAAACCAATACCCCAATAAATTGCAAATCTTTAAAAACTTCAATTTGAAGGATATTGCTGAATTTTGTAGCTTTGTACTTTTGAAATCATAAAATAAAATTATTAACAATGGGTGCTGATGACAAAATTATTGCTTTAGGCTGTGACCATGCCGGATTTAAATATAAGGAAATCATAAAACAATACCTTGTTAATAAAGGTTTTGAAATTGATGATTTCGGTACTCATTCTGAACAAAGCGTGGATTATCCCGACTTTATTCATCCTCTGGCTTCTGCTATTGAATTTGGTAAAATCCCAAGAGGAATTATTCTTTGTGGAAGCGGTAATGGTGTCAGCATGGTTGCTAACAAACATCAGGGTATTAGGGCTGCATTATGCTGGAATGCTGAAATTGTTAAACTTGCACGCTTACATAATGATGCAAATATTCTTTCTATTCCGGCTCGTTTTGTGGATGAAAAGACCGCTATTGAAATGACTGATATTTTTCTTGATACCCCCTTTGAAGGTGGACGACATCTAAACAGAATTAACAAAATTCCCTGCAATTGTGATTAAAATGCCATGAGTGAAATAACTGATTTATTTATTAGCCAGTCGGAGCAAAAAGCTTTTGATATTAAACACAGAAATACAATCCGTTTTAATATCGGCAGATATGACATGGCCGTTGCTAAAGGGAAAAAAAAATATTCAAACCTGCAACTTGCCAAAAAAAGAGCTGCTGTTGTTAAACATAAAGCTGTAAATGAGCTCGAGGAATATCTTATTGAGTTTGAAGCTGCTTTTAATTCAAGAGGGGGCAAAGTGGTCTGGGCCGAAGATGCTGAACAAGCTCGTAATGAAGTTTACAGGATCCTTAAAAAACATGATATCCGCCTTGTGGTTAAATCTAAATCCATGATTACCGAAGAACTTCATCTAAATGATTTCCTTGGAAAAAATGGAATCGATTCAATTGAAACTGACCTTGGTGAATATATCGTTCAAATATCTGATGACAGGCCTTATCATATTGTAACCCCTGTTATGCACCGTTCTAAAGAAGATATCGCTGTTATCTTTAATCAGAAATTTGGTCTGCCTGTTGATAGTACTCCTGAACAAATTACGGCTTTTGTCAGAAACGAATTGCGTGAAAAATTTACTAAGGCGGGTGCAGGTATCACGGGTGCCAATTTTCTTATTGCTGATATCGGTGCTATTGCCCTTACCGAGAATGAAGGAAATGGTGTGATGAGTATGTCATGGCCAAAAATTCATATTGCTATTGCTGGTATCGAAAAAATTATCCCATCCCTTAAAGACCTTGATTTGTTCTGGCCTTTGCTTGCTACTCATGGAACAGGCCAGAATATGACTGTTTACAATAGCGTTGTTTCAGGTCCAAAGTCTGATAAAGAATCGGAAGGACCAGTTGAAATGTATGTCATCCTTGTTGATAACGGACGCTCAAATCTTCTTTCACAAATCCCTCAACGCAAAGCCCTTACCTGTATCCGCTGCGGTGCATGTCTTAATGCCTGCCCTGTTTATCGTACTATTGGCGGCCATACATACCAGACTGTATATAGTGGACCTATAGGTTCTGTGATTTCCCCGCATCTCTTAGGACTTGAAAAATACAAACATTTAAGCTTTGCTTCCTCTTTATGTGGTAAGTGTACTGAAGTCTGCCCTGTCGAAATTGACCTACATGCCCAATTGCTTTATAACCGCCGTGACTCTGTTAAGGCTGGATATATCAACCGAATGGACAAGATTAGTATGTTCATTTGGAAAACAGCTATGTCTAATCGCTGGATGATTGATTTGGCTTCCCCTGCTTTGAAAAATGCCGGCTTAAACCTGCTCTTCAAAAAGCTATGGGGTCCTCGTCGTAACCTTCCAAAAGTTCAACCTAAAACCTTTCATACCCTCTGGGCCGAAAGAAATAAAAAATAGTCCTGAACTAAAACTTTTCCATTATTCTTGCTATTGTGCTATAATATCCCTTGCCAAACAGCTTAAGGTGTACAAGTAATGGATAGAGGTTACAGTAATCAATACGTTCATGCCAGTGTTTCTCTAATGGCCAGGTAGCATTGTATGCTTCATAAAATTCATTGTGAAAACCACCAAATAATTTGCTCATCCCTATATCCATCTCACGATGTCCATAGTAAACAGCAGGGTCAATAAGGCATGTTTTGCCCTCCTGGTTAATGATGTAATTCCCGTTCCATAAGTCACCATGTATCAGGCATGCCCCTTCATCCGGAAATATCTCAGGAATCAATTGATAAAAGCTTTCAAATTGCCTGATCAGCTTCCTTTCTGTTAATCCATTATCTGATGCCAGTCTTAAAAGTGGTTCTAAACGCCTTAGAATAAAAAAATCCTGCCAATTATTTTCCCAATGATTATCCTGTTTCAGGCTCCCGATATAATTGTTATGGTCTAAGCCATAGCGCGCTGACTTGTTTTGATGCAGTAAAGCTAATTGCTTCCCAAAATCTTCCTGGAAAGTAATGCTTTGTATTCCTCTTTCAATAAATTCTAAAACTAAAAATGAATAAGCTTCCAACTCCTCATAACCATAAATTTCCGGAATTAAAATGTTTTCCGTTTCTTTTAGTATTTTTAATCCCTTTGCTTCTTTTTCAAACATCCCGGGATATTTCTTTGATTTGTTATATTTTATAAAAAAATTTCCCCTATTGCTATATACTTTTATGGCTTCGTTTATGCTGCCCCCTCCTATCGCTTCATACTTAATTATTTGTATATCTGCAAGCCCCCTGCCTGTCATCATCCTCAAAAAAGCAAATTCCAGTTCTTTTGGGAGCATAATTTCCTGATTTTTTATTCATGTATTTACCAATCCTTTTTATTTTAGCTCAAATTCCCTTATAACACTATACCTAGGTCCCGTTGGTAAAAGCATACTTTGATAAAGCTGAAAATGATGAACATTTACCTCCTGAAATGCTTTTGTCTTATAGTTTTCAATATAAGAC
>CAYLYP010000074.1:12070-15525 GCA_964387795.1 uncultured Bacteroidales bacterium | reverse complement strand
AGCCCACATTAAAGACTTCAAGAAAAACCTCTTCCTCCCCATAAGCACTAAACACTTTGTCGAGAGCAAGGATAAGGAAAAAGTTTGAAAATAATACCGGATGCGCCTGCAACAGATCAAAAGAACTGCTCATCAAAACCATATATAACAATCCAGCCAGCGAACTGGTCCTGTCAAGCAGGTCATGACGGGTAACAACATAATTGAGCAGAAAGCTCTGGATGACCAAAAAGATAAATCCAAAAATAACATTAAACAGCGGATTGCTGTTTAAAAAGGGCGCAATCCATGCATATAAGGGAGGTGCATTTGTTACAATCACCTCTGTTTGTTTATAAAACACAAAAGCATCTATCCAAAATATCAATCCTATAAATGGCAATAACAAAATTAAGGATGGGTTGCTCCGGTTGAATGTCTTTATTAGCATGGCCTCGTTTTTTTATTCCTGTTTTTTATACATAAGCAAATCCTTGCCAATGTCCCTACGACAGTATTTCTGTTCAAACTTAATATGGCCTACACCCGAATAAGCCCTCTCTATGGCCTCGTTCAATGAATCAGCAAGTGCGGTGAATGCAATTACCCTCCCTCCATTGGTGACAATATGGCC
The DNA here is from genome assembly GCA_964387795.1 of uncultured Bacteroidales bacterium. Classification (GTDB taxonomy): domain Bacteria; phylum Bacteroidota; class Bacteroidia; order Bacteroidales; family UBA7960; genus CAYLYP01. The sequence goes on along the minus strand of CAYLYP010000074.1, from coordinate 14,912 downwards.
TTCCTTTTCAATGGCCCCTGCAAAAAAGATCTCACCAAATGAAGATGCTTTGCCTTGATAGATGATGTCCCCTTTATGATAATCGCCTGGATATCCCCCTGCAACTATTACCACACTGACACCTGTCTGTGGAATTTCCTTTATCTTTATTGAGCCAAGCCTTCCTGAAACCACTGCATCAAACACTTCAAGGATATCTGCATCCAAACGGGGAAGCACTACCTGGGTCTCCGGGTCGCCCATCCTTACATTATACTCAATAACATAAGGATTGCCATTTACGTTCATCAATCCTAAAAAGATAAAGCCCTGGTAAGGGATGCCATCTTTCTTTAACCCTTCTATGGTGGGGATTACAACCTGCTCCTCCACTTTTGACATAAATACTGAATTGGCAAAAGGAACCGGCGAAACAGCTCCCATCCCTCCTGTATTTAGTCCGCTATCCCTATCCCCTATCCTTTTATAATCCTTTGCCTGTGGCAGGATTTTATATGATGTGCCATCGGTGATTACAAAAACAGATAATTCGATCCCTGATAAATATTCTTCTATTACCACCTTTTCTGATGCTTTCCCAAACGCCTTCCCTATCAGCATTTCTTTCAATGCAGCCCTGGCTTCTTTAATATCTTCGCATATCAAAACACCTTTGCCTGCTGCTAACCCATCTGCCTTCAAAACATAAGGTGCTTTCAGGCTTTCCAAAAATCTCAAGCCATCATCATAGCTTCCGGGGCCAAATGATTTATACCTTGCGGTGGGTATCCCATGCCTTATCATAAATGCCTTTGCAAAATCCTTGCTGCCTTCAAGCCTCGCCCCTTCTGCCTTCGGGCCTATTACTCCCTTCAAAGAGGGCAAATCCTGCTTCTCCAAAAAATCATGGAGCCCATTTACCAAAGGGTCTTCAGGCCCAACAACTACAAGGTTTATCCCTTTCTCAGAAATGAAAGATGCTATTGACTTGAAATCATTTACCTTCAAACCAATGTTCTCGCCACATAATGCCGTACCTGCATTGCCCGGGGCAATCCATAGCTTTTCGAGCATTGGGCTTTGGGCCATCTTCCATGCAAAGGCATGTTCCCTGCCTCCCGAACCTATTAATAAAACCTTCATATAAAACAGGATTTTTATTTGCAAAGTAACAAAAATCTTGAATGCTTACAGACATTTATTACATCCTTTGTATTAAAAAATTGTATATCAGTCAATATATCAGTTTATTCATGCATTTTTCAATGTGTAATTTCATATAGATTTTATTAAGCAACATTGACATCATTTGTTGGATTTTATTATCAATAGATTAGGCCGAATACATAGATTGAAATACAGATTGGATAATGGTTCCCTTTTTTTCAGATTTTAAAAAGAACACCAAAATATGTTCTTTTTCCCTTATTTTTGCCATATAATGTATTCCCCTGTTTTGGCATTAAACATTAAAAACATCCGCTTTGCTGCCCGGGAACATTATTGAACTTTGTTTGTTGACTTTTTAAAACATACAGGCATGAATAAACTAAAAATCTTATCCCTTGTTGTAATAACAATGGCTTTGGTATTTACATCCTGCAATAGCTTAAAAAAAACTGCCACAAATGCCCTCATTAAAGAATTCATCTCTGCCGGCAACGAATTGGCAAATATTGAGCTCAGGATGTTCAACAATAAGTCCTTTAAAATGAAGATGGACTTCCTGCCTTCGATGGACATGGGCTCAAAACTTGAAAAGTTCGACTTTAATGGAACATGGGAACTTGTCAACAATAAGTATGAGCTTAAATTCAAGGGCAAACATCCCGATCTGAATGCCCTCTTTGACAATAAACTCTCCCCCTCAAAAGACATAAAAATCCTGGACGAACGTTCTTTCTCATTCCCCGCCGATGCAAAAGGTATTTATATTTGGGGTATTTATTGCCCGCTAAAAAGCATTAAAAATTAATAAAGGAGTTTTTCCTGAAACAGATCGCAATAAAATGTGTATCTTTGTGCCCTATTGACATTCCGTCTTTAAACCTGGGGCTGATATGGATTAGACAGCAGGTCGAGTTGGAGTGTAAGCATGCCGAGCGTTGTGGAAGTGGCTCGATAATCCCAAGTCACACGCCAATTAAATGGCAACAATTCAAACTACGCACTTGCAGCTTAATCGGAAAGATTAGGTTCGTGCTGTTTCCCGGAGAAACTCCGCCCGATGGTGTCTCCGATGAAACATCGCCAAATGTCGGGATAAGCGCTGTAATACCTCGGTGCAGCGATGAAAACCTTAGAGGGGTAGGTGCAAGATTGGGTGGCCTTTTCCCTGTTGAGTACCGAATTTTCAATAAAAGGATAAGCATGTAGAAAGCATTTTAGCTGCCTGTTTGGACGAGGGTTCAAATCCCTCCAGCTCCACAAAAACAATTTTAACCACTGTGTCATCAGTGGTTTTTTCATTTTAACCTATCGTTTAATCCATCCATCACAATGAACAATAACCCCCTTCCCCCTGATTCAGGCATTAATCCCCAATTGCTTTTAGACCTGATGAACATGAAAATGCCTTTTGGAAAATACAAAGGATGGATTCTCTATAAACTACCTGTCTCCTATCTCGAATGGTTCGACCGCAATGGCTTCCCTGAAGGAAAACTGGGAATGCTCCTCCAAACCCTCTTTGTCATCAAATCAAACGGCCTTGAGTTCCTCCTTGAGAAATTAAAACCCTGATTTCTTTTTCCCCTTCCTTTTTTTCTCCCACTAAGCCACAAAGACCACTAAGAAATGAAACTTAGTGAGCCTTGTTTCCTTTATGGGATTATATTATTTTCCACTAAGCAACAAAGCTCAT
>CAYLYP010000074.1:0-11970 GCA_964387795.1 uncultured Bacteroidales bacterium | reverse complement strand
AAAGAAAAACCCTTTGCAACTTTTTATCTTTTCAGAAATAAATATTCTTCCCCCTCTTAGCTATAAAGCCAACAAAAAATAACCCTTTGTGCTCTTTGTGCATTTGTGCGAAAAAATATTCTTCTCCCACTAAGCCACAAAGACCACTAAGAAATTAAACTTTGTGGGCCTTGTTTCCTTTATGGGATTATATTATTTTCCACTAAGCAACAAAGCTCATAAAGAAAAACCCTTTGCAACTTTTTATCTTTTCAGAAATAAATATTCTTCCCCCTTTAAGCAATAAAGCCAACAAAAAATAACCCTTTGTGCTCTTTGTGCTTTTGTGGGAAAAAAAATTCTTCTCCCACTAAGCCACAAAGACCTCTAAGAAATGAAACTTAGTGAGCCTTGTTACCTTTGTGGGATTATATTATTTTCCACTAAGCAACAAAGCTCATAAAGAAAAAACCTTTGCACCGCTCTATCTTTTTTGAAAAAAATATTCTTCCCCCTTTAAGCAATAAAGCCAACAAAAAATAACCCTTTGTGCTCTTTGTGCTTTTGTGGGAAAAAAAATTCTTCTCCCACTAAGCCACAAAGACCTCTAAGAAATGAAACTTAGTGCCTTTGTGGGATTATTCTTTCTGTTGTAAATCGTAAATCTGTTGTTTATATTCATTCTTAAGGCATTACTGCGTATGGATATTCATTGGCATCATACATCCATGTCTAAATATATTTGATTTACATAATACAATATTTGCTTTTAATAATAGTTATTTATACCTTCATCGCGATATTTATAAAAGCTAAAGAAATCCATGAGAACTGCGGGTGAAATACCTTTAATCCGTTTGTTATTGCCCTTTGCCACAGGTATTATTGTAGCTATTACAAATGATTTTTACAAAACAGGGGCATTGTACATCCTGCTTATCCCCGTTTCATTGTTTATTCTTTGCCTTATTATCAAACAGATACCCACACTCAGACGATGGAAATACCGCTGGGTATTTGGACTTTCTTGCTACTTATGTTTGTTCTCTGCAGGCTTTTTCCTGGTTCCGGTAAAACACGAACTTAATAATCCTTCCCATTTCAACAATTATGACGGAGACACAAATGCCCTTTTGGTAAAAATTACGGAACCTCCCACCGAGAAGCCAAATTCAATCCGCTTGTTCTGCAATGTGGCAGGCATAAAAGACAGTTTGAACTGGCATCAGACAGAGGGCCAACTGATTGTTTATCTTCAGAAAGACAGTTTTTCGTCCGGCTTGAAATATGGGGATCTTGTGCTTTGCTATGGAAGCCCCCAAATCATTACACCTCCTCTTAATCCCCACGAATTCAATTACAAAAGGCACCTTGCCAATATAGGGATTTTCAGTCAGCTTTACTGCCCATCAGGAGCTTGGAGAAAAACCGGCACCAATGAGGGAAATCCTTTATTAAAACCCATTTATTCAATTCGTGAAAGATTAATCAATATCCTGAAAAACAGCAGCCTTCACCAACAGGAATTTGCAGTGGCCTCAGCATTGCTCCTGGGGCACCGCGAAGCATTAGACCAGGAGCTATTGCAATCCTTCTCTGCCTCTGGTGCCATCCATATCCTTTGCGTCTCAGGATTACATGTAGGTATTGTTTATTTGGTGTTGTCAGTATGTTTTTCATTTATGGATAAAAATGCTTTTCTCAGGACACTACGAACCATCCTAACTATTATTAGCATTTGGCTCTATGCAGCCATCACAGGCTTCTCCCCTTCCACCAACAGGGCTGCTATCATGTTTTCGTTCATGGCACTTGGGGGCATTTTTGAACGGCAGACAAACACCTTTAATACCCTTGCTGCATCGGCATTTCTTCTGATATTTATAAATCCTTTTGTCATTACAAAGGTCGGGTTTCAGCTTTCATATCTTGCTGTGCTTGGTATTATTACTTTCCAGCCACCCCTGGCAAAGCTCCTTGTTTTTAAAAACAAGCCAGCATCTTATATCTGGGGCATCATCACTGTATCACTGGCAGCACAGTTGGCCACTACTCCCCTGTCAATTTATTATTTCAACCAGTTTCCAAACTTTTTCCTGCTCACCAATCTGGTTGCCATCCCACTAACGTCAATCATTCTTTATACAGGCATTGCTTTTCTCGCCTTTTCTTTCATCCCTCTCCTAAGTCAACTCTTAAGTTCATGCCTCTATTTCCTTATCAAAGCACTAAACAATAGTGTAATGTTTGTCGAGGGCCTGCCTTTCAGCCTCTCCCAGGCATTATATCTCAGTACACCGGCATTGTTGTTTATTTCAGCAGGGATTGTTTCACTGGCGTTTTTTATCCACCTTAAAAACAACAGATGGGCTTATATAATGCTGCTTTGCTTTATTATTGCTTCTGCCGATAGCCTGCTTCATAAATACCATAACCTTGCCCAGGAAAAAATAATCGTTTATCATACCAGGCAAGGCACTTCAATAGATGTTATTAATGGCAGGCAAAGTTTTTTGATAACCGACAGCTTAATATACACCAATCCATCGTTGATTGGATATCAGATTGATAAAAACAAAATTGCGAACAGCATTTCAGACCAGACAGTATATGATTATAAGGCAAGCGTGAACAAACAACCCTGTTTCAGGCTAAATAACGGATTGCTACAGGCTGCCAATACCACCCTGCTGATCCTTATGCCCGAACATAAGCAACTTTCGTCTCGTCAGCCCATTGATGTGGATTATGTAATCATTAACCGCAAAAGCAAAATGAAAGCCGAAATACTGGCACCACGAATCAAATTTAAAACCCTGATCCTTGATGCCAGCCTCACCAATTGGTATCATAATTACTGGAAAACCAAATGTGAAGAAAACCATTGGGATTACTGGTCGATAAAAGACAAAGGATTTTTAGAAATACTACCAGGAACAAACTAAATGTATTCAATACTAATAACGACATAAATACCTGAAACAATTTCAAGGCAATTATCAAGATCCGGGCAAGGACTGCTTTCAGCCAACAAAAAAAACATTGAACGATTTCTTCAATGCAAAATGAATAAAAATAAAGGGTGGCCGAGGGCTTAAGAAAAGTAACCTGCAATAAATTAAAAAAATAGGTAAAAACACCCATTCAAAAAAAAATGAAATGGCACGACCTTTGAAAAAAGATTTTTCAGTAACAAACCTCATGAAACAAATACTGTAAATCAGTATATTTGTAAAAAAAGGTTTGCGATGTGAATTAACCTTTTTCATCCTATTTGGATGTGCCTTCAAATGAATAATACATAAAACAAATCAATAAAATGAAGAAGATTATTGTTTTATCAATTGCGATGATGTTATCAGGGATGATGATGGCACAAAATGCTAAAGATTTTTTACGCATGGGCGATGAGCACCTGGCAAACAAAGACTGGAACAAAGCCATTGAGTCATTCTCATATTGTATAAAACTTCAACCTGATTATCAAACCCTTTATAAAGCACATTATGGAAGGGGGTTCGCTTATTTCAACCTGACCGAATATAAACTGGCAAGGACTGACTTCGACCGTTCAATCAGGATTTTTCCCAACGACCCGGAAGTATATTTCTGGAGGGCCTATACAAAATACCACATGGGACAAAGTGCTTCAAGCGAGATATCTGACTATAACAGGGCAATACTTTTAAAACCTGATTACGCAGAAGCATATTTCAACAGAGGCGAAGCTAAAATCAAAAACAACCAGAAAAGTGCAGGTTGTAAAGACTTGAGAAAAGCCCTTGAACTTGGGTTTAAAAAAGCTGAATTCGAACTTAAGCTTCATTGTGAAGAACAATAGCATTTATTAACAGTGATAATCCAATACGAAATACGGTAAATCATTTCCGTATTTCGTATTTTTGTTTGTATTAAATCCTATAAAAAATGAGTGAATGCCTGGGCCGGTTTTATCTGTTAAACAACAAACTTGAACCTTCAGTATCCTTTTCTGATGAATTTCTTTCCCGTGCCCAATACCTATATGAGGTGTTCAGGGTTATCGATGGCATTGCCCTGTTTATCAACGATCACCTTAATCGTTTTTCACAAACATTGAAGCTTACCGGAAACCAACTCCCTTCTCATTTCGAACAATTGGAGGAGAACATAATAAAGCTCATCCAATCAAATCATCTTGCCACTGGGAATATAAAAATTGTTTTTCTGCCTGAAGGCAAGGGCAACCTGATGGCATATATTACCCCACACCAATACCCTACTACCCACGAAGAAACTTATGGTATTGAAGTCAGCCTGATGAACGCGATAAGGCATAATCCAAATGCAAAAGTCATGGACACCCATTTAAGGGCTGATGCCAATACGATTAAACAACAGCAAAATGTATATGAAACCCTGCTTGTTAATGAAGAGGGATTTATCACAGAAGGCAGCCGGTCGAATGTGTTTTTCATAAAAGGCGATGAGCTTATTACCCCTCCCCTCGAGCAGGTGTTGCCCGGCATTACCCGTATGAATATCATTAAGCTGTGCAGCATCTTATCGGTGAACCTGAGCGACCAATATGTCCACACCTCAGGGCTTAAAGACATGGATGCGCTTTTTATTTCAGGAACTTCTAGAAAAGTTTTACCCGTCAACAAAGTGGAAGACCTGCTTTTTGATGTTAACAATCCCTTGCTCCAAAAAATCAGGAAAGGATTTGATGCTTACATCGAAAACTATATCCAATCTCATAAAACCCACTGATTAGAAGCTACCCGGGAACAAGTTCATAAATAATCCCAAATCATAGCTATTTCTTTCAAGGTTCAAAAACCGCCATTCACCATTTTTGTTTTTCTAAAGAGAAAAGCTGAAAATATCTTTGCATTTTGATTTATGGCCAACAATAATTCAAAAGACAAAACCTAAAACAATTGACAAAAAATGAAAAAGCTATTATTTCTATGGTTGCTTACAGTGTTTTGTTATAATACAAAAGCTGAAGAAATCCCGGCAAGGTACCCCTTAAAAGGTAAGGTTTATGATGCTTCAACAGGGGAAAGCCTGCCCGGGGCAACGATATATTTTTCAAAAATCAAAAAAGGAGCAGTAACAGATGCCAATGGGAATTTTGCATTAAGCCTGCCCGATGGCACCTTTGATATGGAATGCTCGTTTATTGGTTATAAATCATTTTTTACCAAAATATCAGCAGGGAAAACAACATCAATCGATATCAGGCTTGAACCATCTGCTTCAGTACTTTCGGAAGTTATCATAAAAGATACAAGGACCAACGAAAATGTGGCTTCTACCGAGATGAGCCTTGTAAAGCTTGAAAGCAAAACGATAAAGAACATCCCTGCCTTTATGGGCGAAGTTGACCTTGTAAAAGTAATACAGTTACTACCGGGCATTCAAACGAGTGGAGAAGGCTCCACCGGCTTTAATGTAAGGGGCGGGAGCATTGACCAAAACCTGATCCTGATGGATGAAGCCACTGTTTATAATGCTTCCCACCTGATGGGGTTCTTTTCAGTGTTCAACAATGATGTTGTTAAAGACCTCAGCCTGTTTAAAGGGAATATCCCTGCCGAATATGGAGGGCGCCTCTCATCGCTATTAAATATCAGCGTGAAGGAAGGCGACATGAACCAATATCACGGGAACGGAGGAATAGGTACTATCTCCAGCCGCTTGATGCTTGAAGGGCCTATCGTTAAAAACAAACTTTCCTTTGTTGTTGCAGGAAGAAGATCCTATGCAGATTTGTTTTTGCCTTTGGCAAAAGATACCACTATCCATGACCATCAACTGTATTTTTACGACCTTAACCTTAAGCTCTATGCCTCTATAAACCCCAATAACAGGATTTCATATTCTGTCTATACCGGGACTGATTTGTTTGGATTCGGCAAAAAAGAACCTTTTATTATTAGTTGGGGCAATACAACCCATACTTTGCAATGGAACCACTTTTTCAATAAAAAGCTCTTCGCCGATCTTTACGGAACCTATACTTCATACAGCTATTTCCTTGAACAAAAAAGCGAAAGCCTTGATTTTAGATGGGATGCCTATAATAAAGATATGGGCATAAGACTTGATTTCTCATTCATCCCCAATGATAAAAACAAAATCCGCTTTGGTGCTTCAAGCACCTTACAGGAGTTTAGCCCAGGAAAAATCAGCATGATCAGCGAAAGTGGCTCAACACCCATCGGCAGCCCAATTACTAATGCCCTGCTCCATGCTGTTTATGCTTCCAACAACCAAATCTTAAATGATGACTGGTCATTGGACTATGGCCTCAGGCTTTCTGTATTCCAAAATATTGGTGCTTCAACGGTTTACAACTATGACGCCAATTACAACTACATTGACTCTACACTTTACAAAAAAGGGGACATCTATAATACCTACACTGGCATTGAACCCCGTCTAAGCATTAAATACAGCCTGTCTGAAAACTCATCCCTCAAAGCAAGCTACTCCAGGACTTTTCAATATACCCACCTGGCAAGCTACTCCACTGGCGGCAACCCGCTTGATATATGGGTGCCATCTTCCCCTTTAGTAAAACCGCAGACCGGCAACCAATATGCTATTGGGTATTTTCAAAATATACACCATAAAAAGCATGTCATTGAGGCTTCTGTGGAACTATTTTATAAAGAGATGTATAACCAGATCGATTTTAAGGACAATGCATGGCTGATGCTTAACCCGAAGATTGAAGGTGAATTTCGGTTTGGTGAAGCAGAAGCTTATGGAATGGAAGTCTTGCTAAGAAAACATGAAGGCCGTTTTAACGGATGGGTGAGCTATACCTTTTCCAGGGCACGAAGGCATATTGATGACATTAATGAAGGCAACCCATACATTGCTTCTTATGACAGGCCCCACAATGTTTCTGTTGTTTTAAACTACGAAGCCACCGACCGTGTTTCGCTTTCAGCAAGCTGGGTTTATTCAACAGGCACCCCTGTTACATTGCCATCGGGCCGCTTTGAATACAATAACCAGGTGTTCCCGGTTTATACTGACAGAAATTCGCACCGCATGGAAGATTACCACAGGATGGATGTGGGTGTAACGATAAAAACAGGGAAACTGAACCAGAAAAAGTTCAAGTCAGAATGGAACATAAGCCTTTACAATGCTTATTATCGGAAAAATGCCTGGATGATAGAGTTTCGCCAAAACGAAAACAACCCAAACCTGATGGAAGCTTACAAAGTGTATCTCTTCCCAATCCTTCCTTCTGTCACCTATAATTTTTCTTTCTAACAAACAGAAAACGATAAAAAAAAGATATGGACCGAACATGTTTGCTAATGACACAAAAATTCAATTGAAAACAGCAAACATGGAGCTCCATCCGACCTTAACAAAAAAAATTATTTAAAGATGAAAACCTTAAAAATATTGTCCTTTTTGTTCGTGCTGGTTGTTTTACAATCCTGCTCAGAGAAGATAGACCTCGAACTCAACGACACCTATCCCCGCCTGGTTGTTGAAGGTGCCATTACAGACCAGCCCGGCCCTCATTTCATTAAAGTAACAAGCACCTCAAGTTATTTTACCGATGAAGCCCCTACAGCCATCAGCGATGCCGAAGTAAGCATTTCGGACGAAAATTCAACATGGATACTTCAACAAGTGGAGGATGGTGTTTATGCCACAGACAGCAATTTCTTTGGGGTTGCAGGACATACCTATCAATTAAAAATCACCAGGGGCGAAGAAGAATATACTGCAAGTTCAACACTCAGAACTGTGCCCCCACTCGACTCAGTAAGTATTGCCCCTTATCCGATTATGCCCGTAATCCAACAGATATTTGTACATTTTCAGGAAACGATAAACTCTGCGGATTTCTATCTCTGGAAGGTTTTCCTGAATGGTGATGATATAACAAACACGCCTTCCCAAACACCTTTTAGTGACGATCAGGGATTGGATGGCATATATATTTCCGCCTCCATCTATAACATCAGGCCTGACCTCTATACCCTTTCACAAGGCGACACCATTAATGTGAGGATGTATAGCATCGACTATGAATACATGATGTTTTTGGTTGCCCTGATGCGAAACCAAGGTTCAACAGGAGGCCCTTTTGCCGGCCCCCCTGCTAATATTAAAGGAAATATCTCAAATGGGGCTTTAGGTTATTTCATTGCTTCAGCAGTTACCGAATCAACAATGATTTACCAATAAAGCATCTGTCACTCCGTTGTTTTGGGGCACTAATCCCATGTCAGATAGCCGATTTATTGCTTACGGATAGATGCAAAAAATCAATCATTTGTCTTGTTAAGCGTTGATAGCAAGCCACATGCGGCATAGATGTCCTGTCCCCTCGATTTTCGTATTGTTGTAACAATACCTTTAGCTTCCAAAGCCGATTTAAAAGCATTCATTTCCGTCTCATTTGGAGAGACAAAAGGCGAACCAGGCACTGTATGAAAGCGTAAAAGGTTTATCCGGCAACGGATGCCATTAAGAAGCCTTGCCAGTTCCTTAACATGCCGGGGACTATGATTGAGGTCTTTAAAAACAATATATTCAAATGATACCCTTCTTTGCTTGCCAATGGGAAAATTACGTATCGCCTGTAATACCTGAGGGAGCGGGTACGCTTTTTCAATGGGCATGATTCGTCGTCGCTCTTCTTCAAAGGGGCTATGTAAACTTACTGCCAGATGGCAACTGCTTTTTTCTAAAAACTCCTGCATGGCCGGGATTACACCAATTGTAGACACTGTAATCCTTCTGGGACTCATCCCAAAGCCCCATTCCGAAGTCAGGATTTCAAGGCTGTCCAAAACGGCATTGAGGTTATCAAAGGGTTCGCCCATCCCCATATAAACAATATTCGTAAGCAGGTGCCTCTCGGGAAGGCTCCTGATTTGATTCAGTATGGCCCCGGCACTCAGGCTTCCCTGGAAACCCTGCTTGGCAGTCATACAAAACAGGCAACCCATCTTACACCCCACCTGTGAAGAAACACAAAGTGTATGCCTTTCACGATCGGGGATATAGGCTGTTTCAATAAACTTACCATTAAGCGCCGGATAAAGGTATTTTTTAGTACCATCCTTTGATTCCTGAACATTAACAGGTAAAGACAATCCCATTTCAAAACTTTCGGAAAGCTTATCCCTCACTTTCTTCGAGAGGTTGGTCATCTGGTCAATATCTGTTATATCTTTTTTATACAACCAATCGGCAATTTGTTTAGCGATATACTTTGGCAAATCCAATTCGCGGACAACATCATCAATTTGAGAAAGTGTTAGGCCAAATAAAGCCTTTTTCGGGCCGGATTGCATGGTGCAGGATGTTAATGGGTTGATAATTGGCAAAGGTACGAAGAAAGGATTAATTACCGTTTGAAATATAACGATAATAAGAAAAAGCATAAAAAAAACAGCCGGGGCGATTTGAACAATCAGCCCCGGCACAATGATTTATCAATTCTAAATGATAAAAATTTCAAACACAGATGTGATGCAAAAAAGCAAAACAATCATTAGAAAAGACCTGTGATATTACCATCATTGTCAATATCAATATTCTCAGCCGAAGGATGGGCAGGCAAACCGGGCATACGCATAATAGTCCCGGCAATAGGGATTAAAAAACCGGCACCTGTAGCCACTTCAAACTCCCTGATTTTAAGAGTGAAGCCGGTAGGACGGTTAAGTTTATTGGGCTCATCAGAGAGCGATTTCTGTGTTTTTGCCACACACAATGGGAGCTTATCAATACCCAGTTCAACGAACTTTTTAATCTGGCTTTTAGCCTGAATTGAATACTCCACATGGCTTGCACCATAAAGCTTGGTTGCAATGGTATGTAATTTTGTTTCAATATCCCAGTTAAAATCATAAAGAGGTTTGAAACAGGTAGAACATTTTTCAGCTTCCTCAACAACAGTCCTGGCAAGCTCTATTGCACCATCCCCTCCTTTTTCCCAGGCTTCGCATAAAGCAACGCGAACACCTAATGCTTCGCATCTCTCCTTTACAATCCTGATTTCTTCTTCGGTATCAGTAGCAAAACGGTTGATGGCAACAACAGGCCTTAAATTAAAATATTTAACATTTTCGATGTGTTTTTCAAGGTTGGCAAGCCCTGTTTTCACTGCTTCTGCATTGGGCTGTGACAGTGCTGCCAGCTTAACGCCCCCATGGTATTTTAATGCCCTGATGGTAGCAACAATGACAGATGCATTTGGGCTCAGGCCACCATACTGGCATTTAATATCAAGGAATTTCTCAGCTCCGAGTTCGGAAGCAAAACCAGCCTCCGTAACAACATAATCAGATAATGAAAGGCCCATTCGGGTAGCAATCAAAGAGTTTGTCCCCTGAGCGATGTTTGCAAAAGGCCCGCCATGAATAATTGCAGGATTTCCTTCAATGGTCTGAACAAGGTTTGGCATGATTGCATATTTCATCAATGCTGCCATTGCACCCTGGGCATTAAAGTCGCGGGCATAAACAGGCTTATCGTCATAAGTAAAACCAACAAGGATGTTTCCAAATTTCACTTTAAGGTCTTCCATATCTTTAGCAAGACAAAGGGCAGCCATCACCTCCGAAGCAGCCGTAATATCAAAACCCGTCTGACGTGGAATACCCTGGGCAGTTCCCCCAAGGCCAATAACGATATCCCTAAGTGCCCTTTCGTTCATATCCATGACCCTTTTCCAGATAATCTTTCTCGGATCAAGGTTCAGTGAGTTGTTCTTGCTTTGAAGGTGGTTGTCAATCAATGCCGAAAGGAGGTTATGTGCTTTTTCAACAGCAGCCATATCCCCGGTAAAATGAAGGTTAATATCCTCCATAGGCAGCACCTGCGCATAGCCACCACCAGCAGCACCCCCTTTAATACCAAATACAGGACCCAATGAAGGCTCACGGATTACAACAGTTGCCTTCTTCCCAATTTTATTCAATCCTTCGGTAAGGCCAATACTTGTAGTTGTTTTCCCTTCACCTGCCGGTGTAGGTGTAATGGCAGTTACCAGGATTAGCTTCTTGCCCTTAAGTTTATGATCATCAATAAGTTTTAAAGGAAGTTTTCCAACGTATTTCCCATACATGAACAGGTCATCCTGGCTAACGCCAAGTTTGGAAGCAATTTCAGCAATGGGTTTCATCTTAGAAGCCTTTGCTATTTCAAGATCAGTATTCATAGTCGGATATTATTGTTTTTGTTGTCAGGACATATTTCCTATTAAAACTGTTTTTCTGTCATTTTGTTTAACAAAAGTATGACACCTCATGATGTTTATAAAACTTTAACTCTTAAAAAAAATATTTTATCAGGATTCACCTCCCATTCAACATGATTATTATCGTTTTAAAAAAGGCTTACCAAGTATTTAGCCCTTTTTTATAGGAATACAGAATATCAACTTTCAATATTATACCAGGGTATTGCTTGAAATAAAAATATTTTCCAAAAGCAAAGAAGGCTTAATCAGGTAATAAAACAGCTGTCCAACTCCAACCTATCAAGTATCAACCCCTATGCTCTGATCGGCTATTCGTCAGCTTGCTTCGCACACATATCAGAGCAGTATCATCTTAAGGGTTGAGCCGGGGTTGAGGCGGGTTTGAGGCGGGTTTGAGGCGGGTTTGAGCCGGGTTGAAAGCGGCTCAAGCCCGGTTAAAGTCCGGTTAAAGTATGACCATGAAAATAAGAGGGAGTATTTTTTTCCACAGATTAACACAAATGAATACACAAATTAACACAAATGATTTAATAATGAGCGAATTAGCAAATGAGCAAATTGAAATATAAGATCCATGGTGATACAACATTATGATCATCGTCCTAATTATTGAAACCGAAAATTTGTATTTCAATTCGTAAATCGTACATCGTACATCGTAAATAGATGGTTTTGTATTTCAATTCGTCAATCGTAAATCGTAAATCGTAAATTAATGTAATGTCTTGTTTAATAGATGTCAGGGCTAACGC
>CAYLYP010000073.1:0-16082 GCA_964387795.1 uncultured Bacteroidales bacterium | reverse complement strand
CCTTTTATGACGATTATCTTTGCTGCTTTTAATATCCGCATTTCAAGATATTCGCAAAAAGAAATGGAATTGAACCTTATTGAAGACGAGAAGAAAAAAGAAGAAAATAAACAGGGCCTGACATAATTCAATATTACCTTTTCGTGGTTTGGCTATTGTTGATACATCTTGTTTTCTTTAATCATGCCATCTCTTCGGGATTGGGTTATAATTAACAAACCTTGTCTGATCCCGAAAAGATGTAATGACTATTGCTTTATTCAAATCAAATATTAAAACAATCAAAAATTACCCCCATTTACCACCAAACACCCGTAATCTTTATTCAATTTTCTTAATATTGAGGATATTTACTTTATCTGATTGTTTTTAATATATTGGAGTATATTGGATAATAAATTTACAGAATGGCCCACCTCCGACTAAACCAGTCCATCTTCCCTGAACATATCCGCCTTCGATTCTTAATTCAGCATAGTCTACAGCGTTTCCAACGTTTGCTGTTTCTTCAAAATAGACATTTTCAACATTATCGCCAATAATGAATTTCCATTCCTGAAATTTCTCTTTGAACCCAAAACCATGAGCCCGCGCCATTATTGTCCAAATACCCCAGTCAATGTTAACAGGAAAAAGGTTGATCCATTCATTCTGGGCAGTCACAGATACAACAGTTTGAGAAACCGAATTAGATTTTTCTGCATAAAGGGCATAAGGCACACTAAGTAATTGGCTTGTGCCGCTAATTGTATAACTTGTTCCGCCAGAGGGGTCAGTTTCAGTTTTTATAAAATAAGGTCCTTTTGCCCAGTCAATGCTTGCAAAATTTCCACTAACAATTTCACCCTTGCCTATTTCTATACTTACCAGTCCGTTGGCATTGGTAGTGGGCGTTTGGGTTTCAATATAAACAGCGGTACCGTTTACAGAATCTTGCAAAATACTGATTTGCATACCTACGTTTGCATTGCTTACTAAAGCATCGTTGCTATTTCGGATTACTGCCTGATAGCTCATTATTTTTGGTGATTGTGCAAACACACTTACCGTAAGTAATATGGCTGTTAAAAATGAAAATGTTTTTTTCATCATTGTTCCTCCTTATTTTTTGATTACTTTAAATGTCTTTAATACTTTGTTATCTTGGGTTATTCTTACAAAATACGTTGCAGGCACAAGGCTGCTCATTTCAATGCGTGTTTGGGTGCCAGTAATTTTTTCGTATTGTAAAAGTTTTCCCTCAATATCAAACAGTTGATACATCATTGATTGTATGCTAAGCGTAGTCGAAGCATTTACTTCCAATGTCAGAAAATCCATAGCTGGATTTGGATAAGCCGAAAACGAAAGCTTAATGTCTTTGGCTTCTTCAATAAATGTTACAACTGAAATTTCAAACGGTTGCTGCACGCCCTGTGCCACAGACCCATTGGTTCCAGTATTGGTGGTGTAAACAACCTGCCCTACGGAATAGGTTGCTGTGCCTCCGCTACCCGAAGCATTACCGCCTGACGCATTAATGCTTTCTTGTGCCTGTAATCCTGTTATTCCAAGTCCAAACATGAGTATGGCACATATGTTTAATCGTTTACATCGCATTTGTGTCCTCCATTTTTGTTCGTTATTGCTTTTTTTGATTTATCGGTTATTCTTCTGTTTAAAGGTGTCGTTTCTGCTTCTTCCAATGAACACCAACCTTAGGGCATTTAATCACCCAATCCTTGCACAAAAATATCAAAAAAGGGATGAATGATGATCCTTTTTCATAAAATATTTTAACATACCAAAGGAAACGAATTGATTATTAAGTTGTAAACGTAATTAAAAATCTTAAATCAAAAAACAAAGATCGTAAATGGTAAATACCATGTCTATAGTTAAAGCGGACTTAAAGCGGAGTTAAAGCGGGTTTAAACCGGGTTGAACCCGGCTCAAACCCGCCTCAAACCCGCCTCAACCCCGGCTCAACCCCGGCTCAACCCTTAACATGGTATTGAGCGATTAGCAGTTTGAAAATTTTTTTCTGCCAGCAGTCACTCCTTATGTTGTAAACATATTATTAACAGTTATTAAGAGCCCTCTTCTTTACCAAAATGCCTGGTTCAAAAATTTTGATGTTAAATAAAAAAGTTAAACTAATAAAACATAAAGCACTCACACAATATGAGGTAAATAGTTAACTTTGCCAAAGAAAAAAAAATGCACTTTTACAGGGTAAAGGATAATAATATCTGAGCTCAGCCGTTATAAAAAAGGAAATAAAAAATGTGTAAATAAAAAATCATCTCAGGTGAAAAAAATACTTTTCTTCTTAACAGCATTAATCATTATTCAGGGGAATGGACTTAAAGCCCAGAAAGCCATATCTGAAGAACCAGTTTCCTTAGTATTCATAAATGGCCATTTCGGGGGGCACCTTCCTTCGGGAGACATGAAAGACCGCTTTGGAAACTGTGCATCCGTAGGCGGCACTGTTTGGTATAAAACAAAGAATAACTGGATCCTGGGTGCAGAGGGCAATTATTTATTTGGGAATGATGTTAAGGAAACAGATTTATTTGACAACTTACTAACTGAAAATGAAACAATTATTGATGCCGAAGGCATTGTTGCAGAGATAGGTGTATTTGAAAGAGGTTTTACAGGCCATTTCCAATTTGGCCGATTAATCCCTGTTTGGGGCCCTAATCCAAATTCAGGGATTTTAATAACAGCAGGTTTGGGGATGATGCAACATAAAATAAGGATAGAAACACCCCAAAATGAGGTGCCTGCCTTACAAGGGGATTACATACATGGTTACGACAGATTGAGCAGTGGATTTTCGACCAGCCAGTTTTTAGGTTATATGTATCTGTCCAACAGGGGAAGGGTGAATTTTTATGCTGGTTTTGAATTTATAGAAGGCTGGACCCAAAACCGCCGTAAATACAACTATGATCAGATGGGCTATGACAACACAAAGAGGTTTGATATGTTAAGTGGGGTCAAAGTTGGTTGGATTTTCATTATAAACAAAGGAAGAAAAGAGAAACACTATTATTTTTAGTGTTTTAAAACTACAAGAATAACAAATAACCCCAAACCTCAATGAAAATAATCTATAACATTATAATTCAATTATATACCTTAGGCATTAAGGTATCAGGATTGTTTCATGAGAAAGCCCGTTTATGGGTAAAAGGGCGCAAAGGTTTATTTGAGAAACTTGAAAAGATACCCTTTCACCAGGAAAAAATAGCATGGTTCCATTGCGCATCACTGGGTGAGTTTGAGCAGGGGCGCCCGGTGATTGAGCGTTTCAGGCAACAATACCCTGACTTTAAGATATTACTGACTTTTTTCTCTCCTTCAGGATATGAGATAAGGAAAAATACACCTTTGGGCGATTATATTTTTTACCTTCCAGCGGACACCTCTGCCAATGCAAAAAGGTTTATTAAGCTGGTAAAGCCGAAAATGGTATTTTTTATCAAATATGAGTTATGGTTTAATTATTTCAGGGAATTGAAAAAAACAGGGGTTCCCATTTTTCTCATATCAGGTATTTTCAGGCCATCCCAGTATTTCTTCAAGCCCTGGGGAGGATATTTTTTAAAGGAATTGAAGCATATTTCACATTTTTTTGTTCAAAATACCGAATCACGTAAGCTGTTATTATCGAAGGGGATTACGCAGGTGACAGTGAGTGGCGACACCCGTTTCGACAGGGTTAGTGCAGTAATGAACAAACCAACATCATTTCTTGAAGTTGAAAAGTTCATACAGGCATCAATAATTATCATTGCAGGAAGCACCTGGCCGACAGATGAGAAGTTAATAGTTGAACTTATAAAGAAAGATTATAAAGGCATAAAATATATCATTGCCCCGCATGAAATATCAGCAGGACATATCAAACAACTGGAAACAGAAATAGGTGAAGGAACAGTAAGGCTTTCGGATCCGGATACATCAAAATATGCGGGAGCCAGGGTAATGATTGTTGATTCCATTGGAAAACTCACCCATTTATATCAATATGCTTCTTTAGCATATATTGGAGGGGGTTTTGGGGCAGGGATCCATAATGTGCTTGAAGCAGCAGTTTTTGGGATGCCTGTGATATTTGGCCCCAATTATCAAAAGTTCCAGGAAGCCAATGATCTTATAAAATTCGGAAGTGGTTTTTGTGTTCATGACTCACAACAACTTATAGATACAAGCTATTTATTGTTAAGCAACTATGATCTGTTAAGAAAGACAAGCCAGATATCAAAAGAATATGTAAAATTAAAAACCGGGGCAACCCAAACAATTTTCAATCATTTAGGGCTGTTATTTCCCAATTATTCAGCAAAAGAAGACAGTATAAAGCCATTTGTGCTCAATTAATTAAAAACTATACATATAACCTATTTGAAATACTCAAATATTATTGTATTTTTGGACAGTTTTTCTTTAAAAAACTTGTATTTTAAATGGATAATAAGATTTGGAGATTTCTAATAAAAATTCTCATTTCAACTTTAGCCGTGTTTTTCACATCGTGGATTTTACCGGGAGTAGAAATAAATCAGTTTACAACAGCGATAGTTGTAGCCTTGGTGTTAGCATTATTAAATGCTTTTCTTAAACCTTTACTTGTGCTCCTAACAATACCCGTAACCTTATTTACACTAGGGTTCTTTTTACTCGTTATAAATGCCTTTATCATTCAATTAGCGGGGCATTTTGTTGCAGGCTTCAAAGTGAATAATTTTTTGTGGGCATTTCTCTTTGGAATTATCCTGTCTTTAGTGACAAGTCTGTTGGAGCATATTGCAAATCAAAACACAAAAGAATAGACCAAACCATTTAACCCAATTAAAAAAAAC
Organism: uncultured Bacteroidales bacterium; assembly: GCA_964387795.1. Lineage (GTDB taxonomy): Bacteria > Bacteroidota > Bacteroidia > Bacteroidales > UBA7960 > CAYLYP01. The sequence goes on along the minus strand of CAYLYP010000073.1, from coordinate 11,226 downwards.
CTGAATAAAGATTACTATCCAAAAACAGTAATACCACATCAGGTTCGTATAATCAAACTTAAACCAATGATAAAAAAATTCCTCACCCTCCTTTCATTTGTCAGCCTTCTGACAGTTTTTTCAGCTAAAGCCCAGATAGGCTACAGCGAACAGGTTGATTCAATCATCCAGCTTGTAAATATTGAAACATTGACACCCCTGATGCAGCAGCTCACCGGAGTAATTCCTACAACTGTAAACGGCCAAGCAGTTACTATCGTATCGCGGCATTACTCCCAGCCTGGGAATAATCTTGCAGCCCAGTATATTTTTGAAAAATTCCAGTCTTATGGCTATACACCAAGTTTCCAAACCTTTGGTAGCAGTGGTGGACAAAATGTAATAGCAATAAAAACAGGCACTTCCCAACCCACAAAATATTATATTATTTGCGGGCATTATGATTCCATGCCTTCAGGAGCCACAGCACCCGGTGCTGATGACAATGCCAGCGGCACCATAGGTGTATTGGAAGCCTCAAGGGTATTGAAAGACATCCCTACCGATTGTTCCATCATATTCATCACTTTTGATGAAGAAGAAAGAGGCCTTTATGGAAGTGAATTTTATTCTGCTTATGCCAATACCAATTCAATTGATATTCAGGGCGTCATAAACCTTGATATGATTGCTTATGACGGAGATGATGACAACAAGGTATCTCTGATTTCAAATACAGCTTCAGCTTCAATAACAGATGATATCATCAGCTCTATCAAGGTTTATACTCCTGAACTCATTCCCATAAAAACAATAGATAACACTGCAAACAGTGATCATGCACCATTCTGGCAGTATAACTACAAAGCAATGTTAATCATTGAAGACCTTGATGATTTTCACCCATACTATCATACAGTGAATGATAATATTGCATCTATCAACTGGCCTTACTTTGAAAGCAATGCAAGGGTAGCAATAGCAACACTTTTATCATTGGCAAATAATTATAAGATTGATTTTGCCCACACAACTGTTCCTTCAGGAAGTTCAACAAGTGCAAGGGAAGCCAGTGTAGTAATCAAATCAGAAAATCCAATTTCAGGAGGGGACAATGCACCACGCTTATACTATTCAACAGATGGTGGAACAAACTTTGATTTTGTTATGCCAAACTATAGCAATCAGGACACATTTAAATTCCTGATCCCAGGGCAGGCAATAGGCACAATGGTAAACTATTATTTTGCAGCTCAGGATGCCCAGGGAAGGTTTTCAGCAACATATCCGGCAGGTGGTAAAGGCATTAACCCTCCGGGCAGCATTCATCCTTCGACAACATTTAGCTATCAGGTAGCACATATTGCACAGTTAGACATTTGTTCAACTACTCTCCCTAAACCTATCCCTGACAAAATTAATGTCATTGATACAATTGTTGTTACCGGAGAAGGCAACCTCATTGATTTGAACGTCAAAGTAGATATAACCCACACCTGGACGGGAGACCTGGGTATATACTTACAGGGACCCGATGGCCAGGAAATTACCCTTGTCAGTGCTATTGGAAGCAGTGGGGACAATTTTACCAATACCATTTTTGATGATGAGGCAGAACAAAGTATCCAGGGTGCCCAACCACCTTTTAGCGGTTCGTTTAAACCTACTGGTTCACTAAGTACTTTTGACGGGCAAGCCATTGCCGGAAACTGGATTTTACGTATTTATGACAGCGCCAACGGTGATACAGGAACCCTTTTGGATTACTGCTTGTCATTTACCCACAGTGAAGTAATTATCCCAACCTATTACAATGTTGAAATCTCAAAAGAGGGCAACGGCTCGGTTGATCCCGAAGCAGGAAACCATGAATATGAAGAAGGATCCATTGCTACACTTACAGCTACTCCTGACCCAGAATGGATATTCCTGCATTGGATTGTCAACGAAGAAACCTTAACAACAAACCCACTTCAAATCACAGTAGATGGGGACAAAGATGTTGTTGCTGTTTTCCAGACTACCGAATCAATCACAGAGCATATTGTAAATCCTTTAGTGATTTATCCAAATCCCGCAAAAGATTTTATCACAGTTGAGCTTCCTGCCAATAGCCAAGGGGTTCTCCAGGTCTTTGATTCAAAGGGAGTAATGGTATCAGAAATTAAAAATGACATCATTTCAAGCCATCAGAAAATAAAACTTGATGTTTCATCATGGGCAGATGGAATCTATATTGTAGTTCTTAATGATCAGATGAAACGGAGTGCTTCAAAAATTTCAATTCAGAAATAAACACACAACAATCATGTAATCAAATTATTACATGAGACACATACAATCTAAAACCCTTTTCTTGCAATTTGCAGAATAGGGTTTTAGATTTTTTGGCACACTTATTGAGAACAAAAAAAGAAAAGGACAATATAAACCCCAATATAAAGGAGGAACAAGCCATGAAAAAGAGCATTATTACTTTTGTTTTGAGCATATTAATGATAAGTGTATATGCCAAACCTCAAAGAACATCTGAGATTACAATCAGGTTACATGATAATGGGGTTTTCAATTTGAAAATTGACAATAAGCTGTATGATCAGTATTCAACAGTTTATACAATTCCAAATCTAAGACCTGGCGAGCATTATATAGAAGTAACCCGCTTTGAAAGAATAAAAAGGGGAACAAGTTTTAGTTTTGATCACCCCAGGATTGTTTTTTCAGGTTCGGTAAACCTTCCACCAAGAACAAGGATCGTAGCAGAGGTAACACGTGGCGGGCGTTTAAATATCATTGACCGGGTAGCATTAAACAATAACCATCAAAATCAAGGCGGTTATGGGAACTACAACGGTTACAACAACAATCATGGGTACAATAACAACTACAGCGGGTATCAAAATTCCAACAATTACTATATCCCTGTAATGGATGAAAGGGATTTTATTGCCCTATGTGCTACAATAGAAAACACTTCATTTGATTCAGACCGCCTTGTAATTGCCAAACAAGCCCTTGCAAACAATTATGTCACATCCGAACAGGTTCTTGAAATCCTTAACCTCTTCTCCTTTGAATCGAATAAGTTAGACCTTGCAAAATATGCCTACAAAAGCACAATCGACAAAGAGCGTTATTTTATAGTCAACAATGCATTTTCATTCTCAAGCAGCAAAAGAGAACTTAATGAATACATTTCAAGATTCTAAATATTTACACTATATTTAAACCGGGGCAATACCCCGGTTTCTTTTTGAACAATTCACGGAATCAAAGCACAAAAACCCAAGAAAGCACATGAAAAAAGCAATCATCACAGCTATTTTAATCCTGATTGTCTCAGGCTTTTCTTTTGCACAAGACCAGAGCATAAACTCCCAGATAAAAGAAGTGACAGTATTCTTGCAGGGAGCACAGGTTCAACGACAGGCTCAGGCCCAAATCCCCGCAGGCATCAGCAGGTTGATTTTCACCGATCTCCCGTTGGATATCAATCCACAGAGTATCCAGATTAAAGGTTCAGGGAACTTTACGGTCTTATCGGTAAACCACCAGATAAACTATTTAAAGGCACAGGAAAAAAGCCAGGAGGTAAAAAACCTTGAAGACAGCATCAGGTATTATAAGGAAAAAATGGACATTGAAAATGTCATGTTAAAGGTTGTCAATGAAGAAGAAAGCCTGATGATGACAAACAAAAACCTTGGAGGGACAGAAACAGGGCTTAAAGTAGCAGAATTAAAAGAGGCTGCTGACTTTTATAAAACACGCCTGACAGATATTAAAACCCGTCAGCTAAACCACATCCGCAAGATAAAAGAGATGCAGGAGAAACATGACCGCATCCTGAACCAGATCCGTCAGTTACAGGGCATAGAAAAACAACCCCAGTCAGAAATCGTTGTCACTGTTTCAGCATCCTCAGCCACAAGGGCAGAACTATCTTTAAGCTATATAGGGATGAATGCAGGCTGGTCACCAATATATGATATCAGGGCAACCAACGTAACACAGCCCATAGACTTTGTTTTTAAAGCAAATGTCCTTCAATCGACAGGTGAAGACTGGAACAATGTAAAGCTTACTTTAAGCACAGGCAACCCTATGCTGGGAGGACAAATGCCTTCCCTTGCAACCTGGTGGCTTGACTTCTATGCACCGGAAGATTTGAAAATGCGTTATTCAAGAGCAGCCCCATCGCCTATGGTAGCTAAGGAAGAAATGACGATTATGAATGATGAAGTTGAAATGGACATTGAAGCTGTTGCCAGCGGCTCCAGTGCTTTCTATACCCAGGTAAACTCCAATCAGACCACGATGGACTATGAGATATCAATACCATATAATATCCCTTCAGGTAACAACCCACAAGCAGTTGAAATTCAGAAATACCAGATGCCTGCTCAATTTGAGTATTATTGTATGCCAAAAATTGACAGGGATGCATTCCTTGTTGCACGTATCAGTGGATGGGAACAGTATAATTTCCTTCCCGGACAGGCAAACCTTTTCTTCGAAGGCACTTACCTTGGCGAATCATTTATTGATGCAGCAGCTACCTCAGATACCCTGGATGTTTCGATGGGCAGGGATAAAGGGATTGTTGTAAGCAGGGAAAAACGAAAAGACTTTTCTTCAAGAAAGACTATCGGTTCTAAACAATCAGAAACCATAGCCTGGGAAATTAATATCCGCAACAACAAACGCCAGAACATAAAACTAAATATCATAGACCAGGTTCCTGTTTCAATGCAAAAAGATATAGAAATCACTGCTGAAGAAATTAGTGGTGCAAAACTCAATATTGAAACAGGGGAACTCAAATGGGCGTTAGACCTCAAAGCATCAGAGAATAAAAAAATCATGCTTTCATATACTGTAAAGTATCCTAAAAACAAAAAAGTGATACTTGAATAAACCACCAGATATAGTACTAAAAAAATAGCGGAGTAAAAACTCCGCTATTTTTTTTAAAAGCCATTTTTGTAACCGGATTACAATAGAATAAACCCTAAACACAGTATTAAAGAAATGCCAGAGAGTTAAAGGTAATCCAAAAAATAAAAATGAATTATAATTCAAACAATTCTTCCAGCTGAAAAGCATAAAAACCCTGGGGCTGGATATCAGCAGCACGCAAGGCAGCTTTTGCAACGATACTTCCATGAACAGGCCTGAATTTCTTCATAAGCCCAATCTTGTTCATAAACCTGTTTACGGCCAGGCCAATACTTTCGCCCATTCTTTTTTCCTGTCTTTCACCTTCGAGAGGCCCTGGTTTTATAAAAACAAGATGGGGAAATCCCAATTGTTTAAGATCGCGCTCCAATTCACCTTTCATGCGCATATAGAAAAAGCTGCTATCTGGTTTGGCTCCGGCAGAAGATATCAATACCATTGCATCCACATTATTTTCCCTGGCAATATGCGCAAAATTAAATTGGTAATGGTAGTCGATTCGATATTGTTTTTCTTTGCTCCCTGCCTGCCTTAAGGTAGTCCCCATACATGAAAACAAAACATCGCCCTGAACAAGGTGTTTCCAATCTTCAGGTTTTTCAAAGTCAACGATATGAACAATAAGTTTTGCATGGCTAATTTCAGGGGCGCGACGGCTAAACACAATCACCTTATCATAATCGGGATGATCAACAAGTTGTTTAAGCACATTACTTCCAACCAGGCCTGTAGCACCGATAACAATGGCAGTTTTCATTTTTCTGTTCAATTATATATTTAAAAACATACTTCCGCAATTGAGGCATCCTTAATAAGGATAATGGATTAAAGAAACCTGAAAGCGGCTTTTTTAATCCTGTCCATGATTGCAATGCCTAATCCTGATTCATTAACAGCCTCAATGAAGATTTGTTCGATAGCAGGATTTTCTTCCATTTGGTGCAATGCAATAAAGAGGTTTGCAGCAGCCTGGTACATATTCCCATCCTGAGTGAGATAAATTACATAATCAGCTTTAATTTTCAGGGAACCAGGCATAAAACAAATAAAACCAGATGCGGGAGGGGCATCATGCTGTGGCAAACCAATAAACAATGGTTTTTGGGGAGAATAATGGCTTTTAAGCAAGCCAGGCGAGGGCAGGTCAGAGACAGTATCTGAATGGCTTAACATCACAGCCTCAGGCAATATTTTCTTAATCTGCTCCAATGTGATAGCCCCAGGGCGCAAAACAACAGGTTTATGGCCGACAAGGGACATTACAGTTGATTCAATACCAAAGTGGGTTGCGCCTCCATCGAGGAGATAATCCACATCACTTAATTGTTTCTGGACATGAGAAGCCATTGTTGGGCTTAACATTCCAAATCTGTTGGCACTAGGGGCAGCTATTGCACTTTCTGATTCCCGAATCAGTTCAAGTGCTATTTTATGGTTAGGCATTCGCACACCCACAGTATTTAAACCAGAGCTTACGATATCAGGCACCTCTTTATTTTTAACACAAACAAGCGTTAGTGGCCCAGGCCAAAATGCCTCAGCAAGTTTATAAACCCTTTCATCGACAGGGCTTTCAAAAACTTTTTCAATTTGGTTGACATTGGCAATATGAACAATAAGAGGGTCAAAGGAAGGCCTTTTTTTTGCTTCAAAAATCTTAGCTACAGCTTCAGGATTGAAAGCATCAGCCCCAAGGCCATAAACAGTCTCGGTGGGAAAAGCCACAAGCTTTCCTTCAGCAATACATTTGGCTGCAAATTTAATGTCCTGGCCTTCTGGGATCATAACGTTTTTTTAATGGTCATTTAGAAATCAGTAGAGAACTTTTCAACCTCAGGGATGGATTCCATCACTTTTGTTTTAAGTCCTTCTTTAAAATCAACCACTTTTTGAAGGACTTCGGGATTTGAGGCGCCAATGATTTGAGCAGCAAGGATACCTGCGTTTTGGGCTGCATTAAGGGCAACAGTAGCAACAGGCACCCCATTTGGCATCTGGAGAATGGAAAGGATAGAATCCCATCCGTCAATAGAGTTGCTTGATTTAACAGGCACCCCGATAACAGGCAATGGTGTTGTTGAAGCAATCATTCCGGGCAAATGGGCAGCGCCACCTGCACCTGCAATAATTACTTTGAGTCCTTTCCCGACTGAAGATTTTGCATATTCAAACATCCTTTCCGGGGTCCTGTGTGCAGATACAACAGTAATCTCACAAGCAATACCAAACTTTGCCAATATATCAGAAGCCTCTTTCATGACCTGTAAGTCTGATTTGCTTCCCATTACAATTCCAACCTGAGCACTCATTGAATGATTTTTTTATTTATTAACTTCTTTTGTTTTTATGCTTTAACCTTTAGGATCCGTTTAAGTTCGCGTGCTTTCTCCATTGCGCTTTCAACATTTACATCCACTATTGTCACATGACCCATTTTACGAAAAGGCTTTGTAATCTTTTTACCATATAAATGAACCTTCACTCCTTCCATCCTTAGGGCTTCATCAAAGCCTTCATATAAAGCTTCACCCTCATATCCCTTTTCGCCAAGGAGGTTTAACATGACAGCAGCCGAAACAGCTTTAGTTGAGCCTAAAGGAAGATTTAAAATGGAACGAAGATGTTGTTCATACTGACTTGTAATGTTTGCTTCAATAGTATGGTGACCACTGTTGTGCGGGCGAGGGGCAATTTCATTAACCAAAACCTCCCCATCTTTGGTAACAAACATTTCAACAGCTAAGATACCAATAAGTTCAGTAGCCTTTGCAACCATTGCTGCAATGTCATAGGCTTTTTGTTCAATTGTTTTATTTATCCCTGCCGGAGCGAAAAGATATTCAACAAGATTGGCTTCAGGGTTAAATTCAAGCTCAACAACAGGGAAATATTTGATCTCACCAGATTCATTCCGTGCTACAATAACCGAAATTTCCTTATCAAAGTCTATCAGGCTCTCAAGTACAGATGGAGCATCAAAAGCTTTATCCAGTTTTTCCGGATTATCTAATTTACATACGCCCCTACCATCATATCCGCCCTTACGGAGCTTTTGCATAAAAGGGAAAGAAGAGTTGTATGAGCGTATTTCAGCTTTGTTGTCAATTAAATGAAAGGGAGCAGTTGGAATTTGATGTTTTTGGTAAAAAAGTTTTTGTAAACCTTTATCCTGAACCATTCTTAGTAAAGCGGGTGATGGATAGACTTTTTTACCTTCTTTTTCAAGTTCTTCAAGGGCATCCACATTCACATGTTCAATTTCAATGCTGATAATATCCATTGGCCTTCCAAAATCCAACACTGTTTGATAATCATTAAAATTGCCAACAGTAAAAGACTCAGCAATCGTATTACAGGGTGCATTGGGGTCAGGATCAAGGATATGGACGCCGATATTATAATTAATGGCTTCCTGAATGAACATGCGCCCTAATTGGCCTCCACCAAGGATTCCTAACTTTACTTTACTTGAAAAAGAAGTATGCATAACAAGGTTTGATTCTTAATATTAACAAATTGATTTTGATTACAAAGGTATATCAAAATGAACCCCTGAATCAAATCCATGAGGGATTTCCGGATATACCCATGCAATATGGAACAAAGGCCAAAAGACAAAAAACAGGATTGAGTATGGCAGCATAGTGATGATTAATCCATTAGATTCAGCAATACCAATTTCGTGAAGGGATAACATAAGGATGCCAGGCAGGGCAAAAGAGGTATAATCATTAAACATTTCGAGGATGCTACAATGTAAACCATTTCTGGAAATCAGGTTCTCAATATGGATTATCTCTTGGTTGTCTGGATGTATTACTACCCAATCAAGCCGAAGTCCAATCCAGGAAATCACGATCACGAAAAGGGCAAATAAGCAAAAAAAACAGACCGAGTAAGGCAAAGCATTTCCACTACACTCAATGCGATTGAGAAATCTTTTAGAATGATTGTTTATACCCTTTTTCTTTGCCATAAATAAAGCCTCAGGTAAATACTTATTTGCAAAAATACTCACTGTTACTTTATTATTAAGCACTATTATTCATCCAAATGGTTTTATTTGCTCAAAAAATAGTCTTATTAAGGTGTTACTGATATTTTTTCCGTTATAAGCTTCCAAAAGCCATGATGAAAAAAAACACCTTTATTCTCAGGATAAAGTGACTTATATGAAAAAAGCGTATCCTGAGCTTTATGCATTAAGAAAACGCTCGCTGTGTCATATAGTTCAATGGCTTCAGGATGGAACTGCACCCCAAGGACATTTGGATATTTCTGATGCGCAATTGCCTCAATCACTTTACCATCCTGTCCCAGGGCTGCGGGCAGTATTCCTTTGCCAAGTTTGTCGATGCATTGATGGTGGATGCTTAAAACATAGGGCATACTATCCTGTTGATAAAGATACTTGCTGAATTCAGAATCCCCATAGGGAAATATCTGATGAAAGCAGCCCCAGGCCACATCAGGATGTTCTCCATAATGAACATAATAATTTCTATGCCTGTTTTGAGAAGATGCTATTAAAACGTCTTCTAAAGTGTTCTGCCCATAAACCACAGTAGGAATATCTTGTATCAAATCCCCACCAGTAGCTACATTCATACTTTGCATACCCAGGCAAATCCCAAGAATTGTAAAACCTGGTTTACGTTCCAGCAGGGGGATATAAAGGCTGTCCTGATAGCCTCCCAACAAATGAAATAAAAATGAAAGTTCGAGTTCATGCCTGTAATAATCCTCAATTATTGTAAGCAGGTTCACATCCTGGCCATAAAATGAAGGAGGGATATCAGGGCCTCCCATAAAAAATGCAGCATCATTTTCCTGAAACAGTTTAATGAACTCATCAGTCCATAAGTTTAGTCCAAAAACAGGTTCTGACTCCTTTTTGGAGACCATCCTGATTAGGGAAATATTATCAAGCATTTTCTTTTTCAAATACCTTTCTGATTGCACAAATTTGTATGCGCTTTGCTCATGATATACACCTGTAACCACAATCTTCTTTGAAGGGCACAACAATCCGTTTTCGCTCAGGTATTCAATTGTTTTTATATTTCTTACTGTCGGATTCATAAGGATAATCTTGACAGTATTTGAGCTTTCAGGCAATACAGCATGCTGCTTTATTAAAAAATTACAGGAGAAAAAACTTAAAAGGATTAAAACCAAAAAGGATTTAACCATTAATTTCATGTTCATATAACTCATGTTGGATTATGGGATTAAACTATTCATTTATCTTTGGGGATAAGCCGATAAACCTTTCGGTAATATTTTCTGCTGCGTCCTGGAAAGGCAAAAGGATAAGATTAGCCCCTGCAAGTTCAAGCTCTTTAGCCGAACGCCCGGTATAAGATGTAACAGCAATCTTTAATTCAGGCTTTGAGGCTCTCAGGAATTTTAATAATGACAGGTTTATCGTTTTATCGGGCAGCGTGCTTATTACGCAATGTATTGAAGAAGGAATACGTGAAGGAAGATCTGGGTCATCGGCATCTCCATACATAACAGCTTTATTTTTTTTTGCCCAGTGCTTTACGGCATCTGGATCATGATCGATTCCAAATATCCGATAACCTTTTGACTCAAGGCTTTTTGCAATACTACGTCCATACATTCCCAAACCAAATATTGCAACATCATATTGTTCAACGCTCTCTTTTTTTATCATATCTTCCCGGTAAGGTACACTTTTTTGAAAGATGTTTAAGAGGGGAGATACCTTCTCATAGATCTGATGCGAATAATTAATAAGGTAAGTGCTTAATCCAATTGTGATTAATCCCACCAAAGTAATTAATCCAACAGTATCCTCATTGATTTGCCCAAGGCTCATGCCCAGGGAGGCAAGGATCAGGCTAAATTCACTTATCTGGGCCACTGTTAGACCGGCAAGAAATGAAGTACGCTTGCGATACCCCATTAATCCCATAATTATCATTACGATTATTGGATTGCCTATGAGGACAAAAAACGAAAAAACAAGGGCGGGGAATAACTGGTCACCTAATAATTCAATCTTTAACTGGCTGCCAAGGTTAATAAAGAAAAACAATAACAAGAAATCCCTTACCGAAACAAGCCGTCCGCTAATGACTTCCCTGTATGGTGTGCTTGCAATAGATATACCACCCAGAAAAGCCCCAACCTCATTGCTGAAGCCCAAAAAATTGCTTAAGGCAGCCAATGATATTGCCCAGGCGATAGAAAACAACAATAAAAGCTCCTGGCTTTTTGCCAGGCTGTGCATGAGCCAGGGCAGGATAAAGCGCATAAACA
>CAYLYP010000072.1:0-16141 GCA_964387795.1 uncultured Bacteroidales bacterium | reverse complement strand
AGTATTTGCAGGGTTCTTTGTTCGGTCATGATGAGTAGCAGGCAATAAAATTTAAAATATAGAATGTTATGAATATTTACTTATCACAAGCACATCTCCAAAGAGGAAGGGTATCTGCTATAAGTGCAATATCTCGAAAAATAGCTGTTATGATAGATCCCTGTTGGAAGAAGATGGTATCAATAGGGATGAAGATCTATTTTTAGATGATTGAGGGTGGAAACTCCTATGGAGTTTTATACGCAGGAGTTGCATTGTGCCCCCAGATAAATCCATGGATTATGCACAGGATACTCCTAAGGGAGTAAGAATAATAAAATTGAACATCCAATGTGTCTTTCTAATGAAAGTTCATTAATATTCCGGAAAAGGAAATGAAATGGGGATAATAAAAACGGTTAAAAGGCTGTAGGGCTTTACTGTAAATAACCCCTTGATTTATCCGGGGGAAGGTGACAGGAATTGCTAACACAAAACCCTGTAAGGATTTTCCTATGTTGGATTATGCCATGATTGTTTGGACATGTCATCGGGGGTATGCCATTTGGAACATACACACCACAAAGAAAATTAAGAGGGAATAAATAGGGTTTCATTTGATCAACAAGCTCCAGCATCTTGTTCTGGCATTTAAACGTTGGTCAGAAACAATACAAATCATCAGTAAAACGATGGTGCAATAAAAATTGCTATTCATTTTTTCAATGGCAATCGCTTTTTCATGACCATATAATCCGCAATGAACATTATTATCAGCGTATTTCAGAATACATACAAAAAAAATCCGGTGTCATGCTTAAATATTAAATTCTATCATGAATAAAATCACTGGATAAAACTTCTTGAATTAGTTCTAAAAGCAGGGCATTATGGGTTTTAAGAACCGGTAGTGGATTATTAAATGATGTAAATGAAAAAGAATACATCATTTGCTATTCCTGGTGCAAATACCTTTGTCCCTGCATGGTTTTATGATTGAATGTTGGAAGCCAATTCTGGCGGGATTGTATATATAAAAAACCACTTACAGGAAATTGTCGAAGTAAGGAGCAATATACTTTCGCCCTGCAACGTTGTAATTGAAGCCTATTCGAATTCTTCAGCAGGCATTGTTTAAAAAAAACAAAAAAAAATCAGTTCAATGTTGGGAATAATATTTTTTTATATAAATTTACAGCCAATTAATCTGAATATTGATTCCGTTAAAAGAAGTATGGCTGTCAGTAACTTAAAGAAGGAACCTTAATTTCTAAATCAGAATACACTTAACACTTTAGTCCCTGAAAATTACCCTTTATCAGGGACTTTTTTTGTGCTTTTTTTAGTACATTTGTTATCAGTATGCTTTCTCATATTTTTACCAAACGGATTAAAACCTTAACATGATGAACGCCAATAAACCAAACAGCAGAAGGATGTTTTTCAGAAAAGCAGCCGGGATTTTAAGCTTTTCAACTGCCTTGTTTATCTTTCAGGCCTGTTATGGCACTCCCCAGGACTTTGAATATGACTATTATATTGAAGGCACTGTTAAAAGTGCCGGTTCCGGTGCTGCAATCCAAGGGATTAAAGTATCTGTTGATGGATATCCTTTAGAATCCATATCAGATGCCCAAGGTAAGTTTTCATTTTACGCACCTTATATGGAAGAGATGTTTTTGAAATTTGAAGACATAGATTCTGTTCAACAAGAGCTTTTCCTCACACATGATACCGTCATTACAAATATGTATGACAATATGAAGCTTGACATCACCCTGAAGCCTTCCAGTAAATAATAATCTGTGTTCCAGCAAAGCCTCTTTAAGGTTTTTCGTAAAAACGAAATCCTTCTTCACCCTCTTAACTATCTCTTTTGGGAGTGTACGCTTCGTTGCAACCTCAATTGCCTTCATTGCGGTTCTGATTGCAAAGCCAGTCCATCCTCAAATGATATGCCTTTTGAGGACTTTTTAAAAGCAGTCATTCCATTAAAAAATAAATATCCTGCCGAAAACATAATGATTGTCTTTACGGGCGGAGAACCTTTGATGAGAGATGATATTGCCCATTGTGGAATGGAGTTAAGAAAAAATGGCTTTCGATGGGGCATGGTCACCAACGGATATGCTTATGACCAAAGCATGCACAGCCAACTTGTCTCAGCCGGGATAGGTGCCATCACGCTTAGCCTTGATGGTTTGGAAGATAACCACAACTGGCTTAGGGGCAACCCACATGCATTCGATAAAGCCCTTAATGCACTTGACCTTATCAATGCATACCCCCGAATTAATTCTGATGTTGTAAGCTGTATCAATAGCCGAAATATCTCTGAGCTCCCTGATATATATGATTTACTGCTAAACCACAAGACAAAGGCCTGGCGGCTTTTCACTATTGCCCCCATTGGCAGGGCAGCTATCAACAAAGACCTTCAACTGAACGGGGATCAGTTGAAATATCTCATGGATTTTATTTGCCAGTGCAGAAAGGATTCAAAGATGGATGTGAAATTTAGTTGTGAGGCTTACACCGGAAGATATGAAAAAAAGGTAAGGGATTCATTTTTCTTTTGCAGGGCAGGGATAAATATTGCTTCCATACTAAATGATGGCTCTGTTTCTGCCTGTCCCAATATTAATCATAGTTTTATCCAGGGCAATATCTATAATGATAATTTTATTGATATCTGGGAATCCGGATTTTTGGCAATGCGCGACAGAACATGGATGAAAACCGGTTGTTGTAAACAATGTAATGAATTTGGATTATGTCAGGGAGGTGCCATGCATTTAAGAAAAGACATGCAAAGCCCAACAATGAACTGTATATATCAGAAAATCAAAAGAAATGATTAACGCCTAATACCAGGCCTTTATCATTATTACGCAATGAAAATCCATAATCAGCCCTAAGGATAAAACCAGATATCCGTTTAAAATTCAATCTGATTCCCGGTCCTGCAAAACACTTTAAGTTGTGATTATTAATCCATGTAGCCAAAGATGCCCCGGGGGGACGTAAAGAAGACATATCAGTAAATACAACAAATTGCATTGCAAGCCATGGCTTATCCCAAAATGTTTGCCTGTGTTCAATATTAAGGCTAAATTCAGCCGTTCCCCTGCCTGAACAATGTCCACCACCCCTTAGGTTTTTAAAATCATCCTGTATCAAAGGTGCAAAAGGAGCCGTATGGTTCTCTACCCATAAAAAGCGCATCCTCCCTGCCAGGTTGCCCCGCTTCCCGATTTTAAGATAACATCTGTTCTCTAAACCTATCCTTGCATAATTACTTTTACTAATTGAAAAAAAAGGTGCTTCAACATAAAACGAATACCCAAAACCCTGCTGATAGAGCACATCCTGTTTTACTTTGCTATTATCAATCCATTTGAACACTGCATAAATGGCGTCCTGTTTTTCTTTCACCGGGACATTTTGCCCGCTAACAAACAATGAATCATCAAACACATAGTTTTCTGATAAATACCCAAGACCTAATTGAAGGCTTCTATTGATCCCCATTAGCTCACGGCTCCCAAGCAGATAGAAATGATACCGTTCCAGCCTGTATTTATAATCCATGGAAGGGAAAAAAACATTTTCCCTGTCAATATAATTCTCTGCAAGGAAATCATACCCCCAACGGCTTTTACCAATATATGGCTGGTTTATAAAAAACTGAAAAGCACTCTTCCCGTAATATCTGTAATAAAGACCAAGCCTTCCTCCTACTCCCCTGAAATGATAATCTATCACCCCCAGTTCAAACCATGAATGCCTGTCAGACAGGCCTCCATTAAAACTGGGGAGCATGGTCCACTTTTCTTTTACCTTAAATACAATGCGTTCCTGTTCCTGAAGACTATCTATCCGATAATTCACCTCTGAGAAAAAACCTGTGTTCAATATCTGTCTGGCACTTTGCTGAATAAGATTAATATCCGTTTTTTCATAAAGTCCGGGAGATACAAACCTTTGGATATAGCTCTGGCGTGTGCGCTTTAAACCTTCAAAAACCACTTTGCTTTTCACATCCAGGCTATCCCTTACCTGGCCGAAAGCTTCCAGACCCAACAAAAAATATATTATCACAAGCAGCAGGATCAAAGCCTTTCTTTTTCCCATAAGTAAATACTTTTTCTTTAATGGCCGGAGAAACTAAATGTAAGTTATTCCCACTTTTGTTTGTTGGTAATTTGTAAACATGGTAGCTTCGTTAGCTGCAAACCAAAACATTTGATTGTTAGTAAAAAAAATTAAAAAGCTAAAAGATGTTACTTGTTCAACTATTTAACATTATCAAATATGATCTTTTAAAACTTTTATTTACTTCTCAATTATTCATCCGTTTGTATTACAAATATAATCATAATTCGAAATATTCTTCTCAAAAATTGTTTCATGCTTAAACAATGATTAAAAAAAAAATTGAAAATAAAATACGGTTTTTCTCCTATTTTTAACAAAAAAAAATAGCACTAATTTTGTCACATTAAATAACTGATTTGCAAAATTAATCTCTCCAAAATGAAATTCAAATTAAGCATTCTCCCCGCACTGTTAGTTCCTGTTCTTATCTTTTCTTCCTGCAAGAAAGATCCCGAACCATATCAGGAACCTGCTGTAGCAAGCCGTTCAGCCATTGCCGAAGTACCAGAAGGATTGGAAAACAACCCTGACCCAAATGCACAGGCTGCCAAATCATGGATTAACGTTGTTAACGAACTGGCTTCTTTCTCTCAAAAATTCGTTGTTCCTACCAGCGCTGAAGTAGAATATGAAAAAAAATCCAATGTTTATTTTTGGTCTGATTCAGGGATTTCTTATTGGATGACTTTTTCGTATGACAATGATCAGTACAATTGGAAATTCGAATATGAAGTCTTAAATACCAACAAAATATTATTAATTGAGGCTTCAGAAGACATGGATCATAAGAGTGGCACATGGACAATCTATAATCAAGTATTCAACACCCAAAAAGTATGGGAATACAATTGGTCACTCAATGCTTCCAATGATTATCTGGCAACTATTAATTTCACCGGGTCTGCTGGATATGATTTACTTCGTTTTGAAATTCTGGTAAAAACAAATGCCAGTGGACATGTAATACTACATCATGGCACACAAAAACTCACCGAAGTAAACTGGAATGCAGATGGCTCTGGTTCATGGTGGGTTTATGATTTATTGTTAGGGAGCTATTCAGGCACCTGGAACTAATCAGATAAATAATATCTGTACTCTTACAGAAAAATACAAATAAAAAAACCCCCTCCTGAGTATTGTAATAATACCAGAGGGGGTTTTTCATTTATAGTCTTTCCAATCTTATACATCAAAAGTTTTATTGAATAAAAAATCAAGTTTTACTTTATAGCCCTTTATATTAATATTTTATTTATTAATCCAACATCCTCACATCCTGTCATTTGAAATACTTCACCGTATCAGATTTTTGAGCTTTTAATAAAATCCTTCTTTTAAGGGATATCATTTCGGCATTCATATCGTATTTTTGTTCTATAAAACAATCCACAAAAAACCGTTGCCCCATGAAAAAGATTTCATCAATTCTGTTTCTGTTAACATTACCAGTGTTCGTTTTTATTTCCTGCAAAAAGGAAGAAGAACCTGAAGTATTGGAATACAGACAACCAACAGTTGCATCACGCACTGAAATTGTAACAATTCCCCAGGGACTGCAAAACTCAGAGGATCCTGGTGCCCAAATGGGGGTAGCTTATATGGGTCTTGCAAATGGCCTGGCTGCTATGGCTACTTCATTTGTCATCCCGGAAGATGTTGAACCTGAAAACACAAAAAGTTCTGCTTCCGTTTATCATTGGACTTATGGAGGTTATTCTTACTGGATGACTTTCTCTGCTACTTCTACTCATTATAACTGGAAATATGAGTATGAATTCCCAGGCATGTCAAGGTTTACTTTTATTGAAGCCAATGAGCTAAAAACCGGCTTACAGGGTAATTGGATGATTTATGACCCTGAAGCTACCCACACCATCCTCTGGAAATATGATTGGACCCTTAACAGTGTTCAGGATTTTGCTGCAAATATTTTATTATACGGTTACGATGGAGCCGACAGCATTAACTTTGATATTTTAGGCAGGGTTAATAACAGTGGTTACCTAAAGCTTTATGAAGGGACACTCAAACTTGCAGAAATTATTTGGAATGCCGATGGCTCAGGCTCATGGTGGATATACAGTGAAGACGGAAACCATTATACAGGTTCCTGGTCAATTTAAATCTTTCATGTTGTTAGATTTTAAGGGGTAAAATTGAAAACAATTTCAATTTTGCCCCTTCTCTTTTTCTTGTTCTTTTCCTAAAGGCCTATAAGTACAAAAGCTGCCCAATCAATAGGTAGCCAGGCATTATTTATACAATCAAGCTTTGCCTTTTGCAAGGCCTTTGAATAGCTTTCTCCCTGAAAAACATACTCATAAAACATTGACATAAACTCTCTTGTCTTCTTATCATTTACCCTCCATAAACTTGCAATTACATTCGGCACTCCTGCATAAATGAAACCACGGGGCAATGATAAAACCCCTTCTCCTTCCCATACGCTTCCCACACCTGTATTGCATGCACTTAATACAACAAGATTGGCATTTAGTTTTAAATGATACAACTCGCCCTGGCTCATAAAGCCATCATAGGGTTTATTTTGTCCTTCCCCGGCCTGGATATCCGAGAGAAATAAGCCTGAACGTTCATCTGACTCTTTATTCACAAGCCCATGAGTTGCAAAATGAACAATACCGTGCTTGCCAAGACTAGCCCTTACCTTATATTCATTTGCATCCATCCCCTTCAGGACATCTACCCCTTTTTGATATTTCAGGCCTAAAACCTTAATATTATCTGCTTCTGCCCCTGATTCCAAAAGTGGGACCAGATCCTCATGCCCCCTGTAGGCAATAAATGCGTCATTTTGTTGTTCCTTACGGGATTCAAAGACAGGTGCAATTACCAATACCCCATCAACAAGCCTTTCCTCCCCAGACACCTTGTTCATATACCACAAGGCATTTGAATAGCTATAACTCACTTCAAAACGCTCAATAAGCTTATTCCCGCTGCCAGGCAGACTAAGCATCTCAAATGGGAACAACGACAGTTTCTTATCCGGTATGATATGCAAACGCTTAATATTTACCAGTGAGCTTTCCACATCCCCAAACAATTCTTTTTCCAATCCATCAAAAGCTGAACCCGTCTTACAGGCATATATTTGTTGGTTAATAAGATTATCAAGATCCGGGACAGTTCTTTTTCCAATCTTCACCTGGTCTTTCGCAATAAAAAACCAATAGAGTATTGAATCAGCCTGAATGTATTCAATAATTCCTTCATCTTCAGCTAACAAAGCCTGCAATTGCACCTGATCAGGAATTTCAAGTGCTAATGATGGCAGGCTTGCATTTTCACCTAAGCGGGACCTTAGCATCAGATAGTCAATCAATAAGCTGTTCAAAGAAGTCTTAAGCTCCTGTTGCGCAACAACATCCAAATCCTTACGATTGAGTTCATTTTTAATCCCCTGCACTTCTTCCACATTTCTCATTATGATGGCAAAACCAGCCGTATCGCTTTCAAGACCTGACTGAATGCTACTTTTAACAATATTAGCAGTAAGTTGCAATGCTTTTGAAGTAGTAAAAAGCTTTATCAGATCCTTATTAAAACGCCCTTCGGCATTATGTTCCAACAAGAAATCAATGGCAGAAACCACAAAACGATGATAATCAGACACAGCAGAAACAATTTCCTGCCCATAGACATCCGTTTCCATGAGCTTTAAAAAAGCATTGTTTTGCCTGTCGATAAGAATACCCACTATTTCAGTATAATCCTGGTTTTCATTGAGCAGGCTAAGCTTTCGATAAGACTCATCAATAAGTCCTAACAAATGTGCCTGTTCAACCAAATCATCATCAACATTAATAACAGGGATTTGATAGCCCTTAAAATCATCTTTTTGATCAAAAAGATCATTAACAATGCTGATTGCTTCCTTGCTCTTTCCAAGCTGTATTAATGCTTCAGCTTCTATTGATGCCACAGGGAACACAAAATTCACATATCCTTGTTGCCCCTTTATCTGCTCAATAAGCGCAAGGCAGCTATCAGGAGAAAACCTTAATACAGCTTCAGCAATATTAACAAAAGCAAGCGTCTTGTTATATGCCGACATAGGTTTCTCCTTAGCTATCATCTTTGCCTTTTGATAATGGTCATTAAAAAGCCCATATTCACCCAGCTCCGAATAATATAAACTAAGCTGTGAATGGCATGAGGCCATTATATTCCATGAAGGATACTGCAAAGTATCAAGACAGGCAATGGCTTTTTTTGTATATTCAATACCTTTGTCAATATCTGAGAAATCCTCATAATACCTTTGTCCAACAAGATAGTTGAAATATACCGAATAGCTTAATAATGGAATTGACTTTGGCCTTTCTTCAATCAGAGATAAGTCATTCTTTAAAACCTCCAGGACTGTTTGTTGCAAATCGTTACGCCTTAATTTAGAGAGCAATGAATAATCAGCAATGGCAAGGCTTAAAAAATCACCTTCACGAAGTGCAATACCCCTTGCCTGATACAATAACTCTATCCCATCTTTTTCCTCACCACTGCGGTTTAAATACAAGCCATAATCAACCAAAAGGTTTGTCATTGGCTCTCCTTCAATCTTAAGGATTTTTAAAATAGCCAGGTTTGATTCAAACAATGAGCGTTCAGTCCTTAAGTTAGACAAATTGCTCCTGAACAAAATAGTCCGTAGCATCCTTAGAGAGACTGCATATTCTATATGGACAGTGTCCTCCTTTGATGCAAACCAATTCATGGCCTGATATAAATCCTCTGCCCCTTCATTCATCTGGTTGTTGAATTTATAAAAATTCGCAACCTCATTCTTAAGAAACAAATACTCATGGGAAGATGCAGTTTTGGCTTCAGATGCAAGGCTATCCAACCTCAGTATTGTTTCAGGGATGTTTTTTGATTTATTGTAAGCATCAATAATACCTTTATAGGCCGGATATGCTGAGTATAACTCCAGCCCCCTTTGTTTAATATAGAATGTTGCATATTGGCCTTTGGAAGGCAAACAACAAAAAATCAACAAAATAAAAACAACAAAAACCCTTGAAAACTTTAAATAAAACCTCATAAAACAATTCATTTTTTCTTTACTAAAGTACAAAAACCCAAAACCAGCTATTTTAAGTATATCACCCATTTTCATTTCAGACCCCTATTCCTCTTGCTCCAATATAAAAACATACAGGCCAATATACTTCTTAACGGTCTATATTGTTTATTGCAGCAGATAAAGGTATTCAAAATCTGATAACTTTTTCTTCCATTGTATCTGAAAAATTCCTGAATGTATAGCAACACTTCAATTTTCCATTTTGTTAAAAAGTAAGACAGCCCATATCTTGCTCTATTTTAATTATTTTTGTAACAGAATTATTTTCAAAAATGGGCACATCGGGCAACCAATTAGTAAATGAAACAAAACTAATAAAAGATATCATGGATATTGCTTCTAAAGTAGTATCCCGTTATATCTCAAGGTCAGCTATCCCCGAACGGGAAAAAGAAGATGTAATTATGGCTGTGGTTGAAAAATTCTTGCTCAAAAAGGAAAAAATACTGGAAGCTTTTGAAGGCAAAGCAGCCCTGAGCACTTATTACACTGCTGTTATCAACCGTATGTGCTGTGAGATAATCCGTAAAGAAAACAAACATTGGTATTCGCTCCCGGAAGATGAGAATCCGCTCACATTTAATCAAATCCACACATCACATATAGATACAGAGAAGAAGATAGTTATTAAAAATGAGGTAAAACGTTTTCAGAATGCGATGCTGTTTTTCAATGAAGAACGTGCCAAAGTATATCTGTTTATGAAATTCTTCTTCGACATACCTGTTCAGGATGAAGATATTGAGCATTATTCCAAAGGCCTTCCCATTGATCTAAAATCGCTTTTCCTTACCCAACAATGCCTTTCAAAAGGTGAAACATTTGAAAATCTTGCAAAGCTTGTGAATACAGTTGAGAACAAGGATATTAAAGCTGATGCTGTAAGGATGTGGCTCAACAAACAGATTGACATCCTGCTTCAAAGGCTAAACGGGACAGAAACCTCATTTCATACACGTGAAAGCCTTGCCATTTTGATTGAAATTGAAAACAATGACAATTAACCCAATGTGCAAAAACCAGGATAATGGTTTTGCATTAAAAAAATATTTGCAATGAACACACATAGCCATTTAACAGAAGAAGAGGTAGCGCTTTGTGCTGAAGCAATCCTTAAAGGGCAATACGAATCCCTTGCCCCCTCTCTGCACCAGCACCTTGCCCAGTGTCCCCAGTGTGCAGATGAAGTATTGATGGTTGCTGATGTTGCAGAAATACCTGCAGTTAAATCAAATGGGAGAATTGTGCCTTTTTATGCCCGTAAAGCATTCCTGACAGTCATTTCAGCCGCAGCCGTTATACTTATTGCAGTCCTGATTATTTTCAACTTCTCAGAGGATTACAATAAGCAGGTCGCACTTAATCAGCAGGACAATAAGCAGGCAATACAGCATGATTCCTTACCTGATTCAGGACCGGCACAAAAAGATAATCTAAACGCTTCTGATTCCAGCAGATTTCAAAATAACACCCTTCCGATTGACAAACAAAATCAGGACATCAGCAATTCAAAAGATCATCAGCAAGCATTGCTTGCATCCTATCAGCCAGATGAAAATCTCGAAAAACTGGCTCAAAACTTCTCCGGGAGTTACAGAGGTTCAGAAATTAAAATCCGTTCAAAAAACATTCTTCATTGGCATCAGGGTGATTCCCTTAAATGGATAAACCCCAATAAAGAACTTTTGAATGTTGAAATCTTTAACAACAAAGGTGAAAAAAAACTCAGTCTTTCCTCTTCCAATAATAATGCACTAATCCCTGAAATGCCAAATGGCTTATACTATTGGAAGCTCATCAATGAGGATTTTGATTTGCTTTTCGTTGGTAAAATACTATTTGAATAATCAGCTTTTCGCAAGAAAATCCATATTTGAACAATTCATCAAAACAAGCTCACTGAACATATTACATGTAACCGATTTAAAGTCAAAACCCGCTTCCATTACAGAAGCGGGTTTATCCTCCCCATACAAATAATCCCCCTTACTATTCCGAAACGCTTATTATTGTCAGAATATTTTCGTTTTTGAAGCTTAGGCTTTTCCCATCATTGCTCATTATTCCTTTAACCAGACGTTTATCATCATTACCCGACATATAAAACAGCCCATCTTTAATTGTAATACGCATTATAAACCGGAACTGCTTTTCATTAGGTTCCCCAAGATTGATTTCAGAACAATAACTGCTCCCCCATATATTTAATAAAACAATGCTGTCACTGTTTTCAATTACAACTGCCTGGCCTGTTGCCCTGCATGAAGGGAGGTCGCTCTGATAATTATATGTTTTGTTCCCGGAAAAAAAAGCAGCATTAATTGGTTCATCAGGACAAGAACCCGATATCACCAAATTTCCATTTGGATTTAGTCCTGGCTCAATATCCTTTAAGATGAACAAGCCTGGCTTTTGTGGCTCCCTGAATTTGCATACACTATAATGCTCAGGCCAAAAAACCGGATCCATGCAATTAAGAAAATTACATGACATCAAAAAATAACAAAGGAAACCAGCACTGTTCATTTTAGGATTTTGCTTCTGATCAATACATTAGTTGCATGCTGTCTTTCATTTTGAATAAAAAACCCTGATTATTCCAAAAAATATTATTTCATATAGCACTTATCCAAATAAAACCATAATACACAACACCTTATATGAACAAGCACATAGTATTCGAAAACTTTTCATTAAGGACACACAAAAAAAAACAAGATTTTCTTTCAAAAAGGGATCTCAATAGCAACAAAGGAATTAAATCCCTCACACAAAACATCGTTAATATGTTTCAAAGAATGATTACAAAACCAGATGTAATAAAACAAATTACAATCATTGTAGTATTTTTCATCTCTGTTCAAACCAATCAAGCCCAGCAAATAAGCTCATCAGACACAAAACTGATTAAAGCCTTGGGCAATTCAGCCTTTTTGGGTGGCAGCAATATTAAATTCGGGACAGGCTTTGATTATTTCAAAGCCATTGAAAAAAATAATCCCCGAAATGCCGGTTTAAATACCTTTTGTTTGTTTGTAGCTTACAATGAGTCATTTCAATTTACAGGGAGCAAAGTTTACGGTGACTTTGAGCTCCAGTTTGGGCGCAAGCAATATAAAGCAAAGCCCTTTACTTCCGATACCGTTAGCCTTACAAACTGTTCATCTTTTGAGTTTTATTATTTTGAATTCCCATTTCAATTGTCCTATCGAAAACAAATCATCAATAATGTTTACTGGGCATTTAAACCTGGCATCTATTTCAATTATGCATTTGGGGCTTCTTCAAAGCTAAAAAACAGCGGCCTTGAAAGAGAAGCTGAAACACATTCAAGCTCAGTAAACAGGGACTTAAAACCCTTTGACATAGGAGGTATCGTAAGTTGGGAGCTGGGTATCAGGGCGGCTTTTATTGGTGCTGACATCCATTTCGGATGGAAAAACCTTGCTCCGGAAGCCCTTCAAAACACACATACCATTAAAAATGTGGGCTCAATCCACATTTATGCCGGATACCGTTTTGGGACAGAAATGGGAAAAAGTGATGTCAACAAAATAAAAAATATCCTTTAGCATTTAAAATTAAGTAATAACCGATATCCCCTTTCAGATAATTTATCTCATTTTTGATTTCTGTTAGTGGTTTTACATCCACTAACAATATATCTAAAAGGATTCATTACAGGGGTAACCAAATAAACCTGCTCAACTTTTTCAAACTAAATTTACAAACAATGAAAAAAACAATCAGACTACTGGCAATTATCCTGCTCAGTATTTTCCAGGGCCAGTCAATAGTAGCACAAAACTATGCTCCCGGAACAGACATTATTGGCTTTGGCTATGATGTTTTTGGAGAATACGCTAACCAGAAGAGCAAGAAAAGCTATTGCTTGTTCGAATACAAACAGTATTCAAACCAGATGATTGGCAACAAAACCTACAGTGTGCCCCAAAAAGTTATTATTGAAAATATTTCCGAACATATCATTAAAACCGTTTCAGGCGAAAGTGTAAGGGAATATGCAAGCAATCTTTCTGCACAGGTTGGATTAGCTTATGATGGGCTTTTTTTCTCTGGCTCTGTCAACAGCAGCATCAGCCAAAGCACTTCCGGGAGCACAATGAGTTATTATTTCACCTATATGGATGCCAACACCAAATGGCGTATCTCACTTGACACCCGTAATATTGATGCATTAAAAACGATGCTGGAACCCCAGTTCAAAATAGATATAGACAATATGGATCCGGCAGAGCTTTTTGAAACCTATGGAACCCATTATATTGCAAGTGCATATTTGGGTGGCAGGGCTGATTATAACTCCATTTCAACTATTTCTGAAAACACTGTCACAAGGGATATCGAACTGGCCGTGGAAGCAAAATACAAATCAGTAAGTGGAAACACAGCTCTTAGTTCATCGAATCAAAACACTCTTAAGAATGCCAAGACAGAAACAAAACTTAGGGTAATTGGAGGGAACTCAGAATATGCAAATAATATTGCCGATCCTGTTACTTACGAAAAATGGGCTTCAGGGATTGCTGACATGCCAGTATTATGTGATTTTGATAATAAAAGCCTTCGTCCTATCTGGGAATTTGCTTCAACCCCAAAAAGAAAAAACCAGCTACAGGCTGAATTTGAAAAGCTTTTGAAAAAGTATCCCCTCCCGGCAGAGATTGCCCAATCCATAAGGTTTACCAATAAGTTTTTCTTTGTTAAGAATAAAGCAGATGGCCTATATATGGATATGAAGGGATATCACCTGTATGCAGAAGCAAAATCAGGCCGTGTGCAATGCTTTGAGAAAGATGTAAACGATCAGGGAGTCCAGGGTGCCGACAGGTTTATTAAGGTTATTGGACATGCCACAGAATCGGATTATGTATTCTTACAGCCACAGCATTCCGACTTTGTAATGGATATTGCAGGAGGGGCAAAAACTGCAGGTGCTCAGGTTCAACTATGGGATAAAGGCGTAAATAATGCCGGACAGATGTTTAAACTTGTAGCCGTTGAAAATGAAAAGAACACTTACTATGTCCAGGTAAAGAGTTCCGGCTTATACCTTACCGGAAATGGTAAAAATGCTATCACCCAGGAAGCATTGACAAATGCCGACAAACAAAAATGGGTTTTTGAACCAGCCAACCCTTATGTTGAAATGGCTCCCCCACCAGCAGAGAAATATGCGATCCAGAATGTTATGGGCAAAAGGTTTATTGATGTTCCGGGGGCAAACAAAAATGCGCAAATGAAAAATGCATTGCTCCAACTGTGGGATATGGATCATGATCCAGACAGATATATGATTTTTCATAAATCCACAATATCAAATTACTTTGTCATCCAGCCCATGCACAGTGCTTATGTCTGGGACATTGAAGGCGAATCAAAAGAAAATACAGCCAGGCTTCAGCTTTGGGAAAGACATGATAGGGATGGGCAATTGTTTTCATTTGAATTTGCCGGAGAGCCTTTAACATATTTCATTGTTAACAAGCGTAGCGGTAAAGTTATTGATGCATCTAACACCCATGTTGGCACAAATGGCTGCCCATTAATCCAATATGACAAGCATGGTGGTGATAACCAAAAATGGAAACTCTATATGGCTCCCATGTGGCACATGCCCCCGGCAGGACAAAACTTCTATATAAAATGTTCTTATTCTGATAAATACTTTGATTTAGGAGGAGCAGACACAGAAAATAATATTAATGGCAAAGAATTGATTACCTGGAACCTTGATGGTGGCGGTGACAGGATCTTTAAAATTATCTCTGCCAATGCCCACTCCTGGGTAAATATTCAAATCCAGAATGGAGGGCGCTTTGTTTCAATCCCAAGCAATAGGTCTGAAAATGGTGTTAGCCTGATTATCCATGATAAAACCAATGGAAATGACCAGAAATTTGCAATCATGCCCACCTCTCCAACAACCTTTGTGCTAAGGACCAATAATTGGAAGGCAGTTGATGTAGAAGGCGGAACAGTCACTGAGAATGGCAAAAGGATCCTTCAATGGGATACCCACTTTGGTGCCAGCCAACAGTTCCAACTCATTTATGCCGATGGGCCTAACAAAGGACAGGTTTATAGGTTCTTCTGATTTCAGATATAAGAATTCTATTTAGAACAAAAAGGGAAAACCCATCATTGTAAAAGATGATGGGTTTTTTATTCCTTTATTACCTCAATTTTTAATATCCAATTTTAATGAATGGTTTTATCCATCTACACTTATTCAAAAAATATCAAGCCTCTAAGGCTTCATTTCCTTATTACAACCATCTCATTAAACATCTCACCTTATTGGATCATTTCAACCTGATACCCCAGGTTACGGAACAACTGCAATACACCATTCTTTCCGCCCAGATGTCCACATCCCACTGCAATAAAACATGGATAAGCATTGCCAAGTTGAACAATACGTGGTATCCAGTTCTGGTTTCTTTCATCAATTAAAAACGCACCAAAATCCTTATACTCTTCCGATGACTGAATTGTAAATTCATATATCTTCTCCACATCTTTTTGCTTATATACTGCAACCATACCTGCCATCTCTTCTCTCGCAGATGCAAAGTCTATTGTTGTTTCATATAAAATCTCAGCCTGGTCTTTTAAGCTAATTTTATCAATATACCCAATTTGTTCAGAAATCGCTTCAATTCCCAATACCTCTTTCTCCTGCTCTTTTGCCATATCCATGAAAACAAGTTCATAAGCCACATTATCGCTCCCCATTGTCTTTTCGGTAATGATTGAAGACAGCATTAATGGCTTCACCATTTTCAGGTTCTCCAATGGCATATTTAAGGAATCCTGAAAAAAAGCCTGAACAATTGTATATTCATCAGGACTCAGAAGCTGGTCTATGGT
>CAYLYP010000071.1:0-16539 GCA_964387795.1 uncultured Bacteroidales bacterium | reverse complement strand
TTTCCTTCATCTGTTCATCAGACAAAACGGGAGTCATAATGAAAACGGTTTCGTACTGTTTCAACATTTTTGTAAAATTTTATTTGTAATCAATGATTTGACCATTTATTAAAATGGACTGCAAAGGTAGTATTTTTTTTAAAAGATTCTATCCTTTTATAAAAAATTCCTTTGCAGTCCTGAAAAAATCGCCCTATAAAAGAGCCATCAACCAAAACAATTATTTAGTATCTGTTTCTGTTTCATCAATCCGGGCATCATCAGCCTTCAAAGGATCTTTTTCTTCTCCTTTGAGGAACTTAGGAAGCTCGAGCCCAGCCATCTGGAACAATTCATTTAAAGGAGGAACAGATTTCATCATCCCTGAAATAAAATTGGCAGTTGATGTTTGTCCTGAAGCATTATTCTGGCCATCCCAAACAGTGATTTTGTCAATTTTAATATTCTTAACAGCTTCAACCTGGGTCTTAACCAATTCAGGTAATTTATCAGCAATAAGGAATGTAACGGCTTTCTGAGGATCATTACCTGAAGCTTCAACGATTTGTTGATAACCTTTGGCTTGTTTTGAAAGCACTTCATAAATACCCCTGGCTTCGGCATCCATTTTAGCAAATATGGCATCAGCCTCACCTTTAGCCCTGCGGCGTAGTTTTTCAGCTTCGGCTTCTGCATCAATGATAACCTTTTCTTTGTCAATCTGGGCAGGAACAACGATATTTGCAACCTGTGTAGCTTTTTCACGTTCAGCCCTGGCAGTTTCAGCTTCTCTTTCTGCATGGTAAGCTTCTTCGAGTGCTTTGGCCTGCTGGATTTTTTCTGCCGATACTGCACGTTTTAAAGCTTCAGCTTCACGCTCACGACGTTCAGAATCAGACATTGCAATAGCAATTTTAGCTTTGTTTTCACCTTCAACAGCAGTAGCATTGGCATCGGCTGTCTTAACACGGGTATCCCTTTGTGTTTCAGCAATACGGATATCTTTGTCCCTGTCGGCTTCGGCCTTACCAATTTCACCAAAGCGTTCCTGTTCGGCAACACTTTTCTTGGCTTCGTTGATAGCCTTTGCAGCAGCTTCTTTACCAAGAGCCTCGATATACCCTGATTCATCGCGGATATCTGTAACGTTAACGTTGATCAGTTTCAAACCAATTTTACGCAATTCTGCTTCAACGTTGGCACTCACATTGGCAAGGAATTTATCGCGATCGGCATTGATTTCTTCAATATCCATTGTTGCAATAACCAAACGCAACTGTCCAAAAAGGATGTCCTTGGCCAGTTCCTGGATATGATCCAGCTTTAAGCCAAGCAAACGCTCAGCAGCATTGGTCATGCTATCGGCCTCTGTCGAGATACCCACTGTGAAACGGCAAGGTACATCGACCCTGATATTCTGTTTACTCAATGCATTTGTAAGGTTGCATTCAATAGATATCGGGGTTAAATCTAAAAATGAATAGCTCTGGAAAACAGGCCAGATAAAGGCAGCCCCACCATGGATACATCGGGCTGAACTCACAGCTCCCTGCAGGTTCTTACCAGTCTTTCCATATACTACAAGTACCTTGTCGGATGGGCAACGTTTATAACGTGCCAGGATTGCAGCAAAAGTTACAAAAAACACTACTACGCCAATGACGGCCAATACTAAAGGTTCCATATTGTATGAATTTGAATTTATAATTAGGTTTTAGAGTTTTTCTACCAAAACAAGATTGGAATTGATGATGTCTTTCACGATAACAGAGCCACCAGTTCGTATTTCTTCCCCATCAGTGATTGCATCATATTCCCTGACAGCATTTTGAATGCTGATTTGAATTTTTCCCTGTCCCTTTCGTTCTGAAGGGATTGTTAAATAGACATTGGCATGAAGCCCAACGGCACTTTTCACATCAATGTTTCCGGATTGTACCATCCTACTTAAGAAATAGAAGATTGCCATTACCCCTATCACCAATCCCAGGCCAATTACTGTGGCTAAAAACACCAGCCAGAACCTTGATTCAATAGTGTTATAAAACAGTATTCCAGTCCAACCAAAGCCCAGGAAGAAGTTTACAAAATTTCTGAAGGTGAATAATTGAAATGGGAAATCCCCAATACTTCCATCCATATCAGCACTATCAACCATACCGCCATCTGAATCCATTCCAACAAATGTTGCAATCATCTGGATAATAAATATCAAGCTGGATGGTATTGCGATAAGCCATACTACTTTTTGAAAAAGTTCAAGCGAACTCCACCATGTTTCCATTGTTTTTTATTTTAGTTTTTGTTCATTTGTTTAAAGCGAATTTATGCAAAATATAATTCACGACAATTTAAAACTTCAATGAAAGACGATAATTAATTATTAAATGACGGATTTTAGACTTCAGGCATGTATTTGTGTTCCTTCTATGGTCTTATAAATGCAAAAATGCATTTGTTCCGGTAAAAATAAGCCCCCCTAACCGACATTATTCAAAAAGCCTAAGGACAATTCAATCAAATTTGTTATTACAACATCTTCTATTTTCTATATTTCACAATGCACGGGATAAAACGCTGGTATCATTGCGATACATGGGTCATAAATAAAAAAATTGCATCCCATCTGTATTTATGTTAATAAAAACAGCCTAATTTTGTAATTTATTTAAAATGTCAAAACCGGAATTTTGCATAACAAGTTTGGGCAAAAGATGGCAATGGCAAATCTTTAACCAGAAAATCAAATTACATAATGAAATATATTGCGTGGATTATAATGCGTCTGGCAGGCTGGAAGACAACTGCCGTACTTCCAAAAGATATCAAAAAAGCGATCATCCTTTCAGCTCCGCATACAAGCACCAAGGACTTTATCTGGGGCAGGCTTTCGTTTTTTATTAAAGGGATTAAACCCAATATAATGATAAAAAAAGAATCGTTTTACTTTCCTTTGGGGATTTTCCTTAAATGGTGGGGAGGCGTTCCGGTTGACAGGCTTAACAGTCAGAATGCTATTAAAAAAATCACCGATATGTTTGCTGAAAAAGAAAGGATGTACCTTGTTATTACCCCTGAAGGCACCCGCAAACTTACAAAGCATTGGAAAAAAGGGTTCTATTTTATTGCTGTTAAAGCCAATATTCCAATCTATACAGGCTATATTGACTATAAGAAAAAGGAAACCGGACTGGGAATGCTTTTTTATCCTACAGGTGATTATGAAAAAGATATTGAAACAATTCAGGATTTCTATATCCAAAATAATTTTACAGCAAAATTCCCAGAAGATTATTACCTATCCCCAATGTATAAGGAACAAAGGGAAAAGGACAAGCTTAATAAACAAAAACCTAACTCACAACAGGATTAAGCATAATCCTAATAAAAACGCTGTATTGGGGTTTCATATCTTTATTTTCACCAAGATTAATCTTGCATACATTGGCGCTGCCTCCCAACCTGAATGCGAATGATTCACTTACATCAAAAACAAGGCCTGCGGTGACGTAGCCCCCATAACCGATACCATAATCCTCCACCTGATAATATTGATTTGAAGTACTAAGGATGCTCATTTCGATGCCTTCAACATTAATCTTGTTGTTAACAACCTTAGTATCTACAAGATTACCACCTATTTCAATAAAAGGGTTTATATAGGCATCTTTTTTTCTAAACACATGTGTGATGCCCAGACGGATATCAATTCTTTCCTCAGTGCCCCTTATAGACCCGACTTTTAAAACGGGTTCAGAAGTCCCGCTATACTGATCAAGTTTGATTGTAAAACCATCTTCTACCTTCAGTTTTGCGTAATTGCACTCAGCAATAATCCCGGTTTTATTTGTAATATTTACAGTTCCAAAAAAGCCTACCTTAAAAGCTGGATTATATCGCATAGCTCCTGGTAGTTCATATAATATAAAATCAGTTCCCAATACATTCCTTAACCTCTGGTAATTATAGTCTAGTAAAAGCACTCTTGAAATAGAATTATCGGTAACTTCATCACCACTACCATCATAGTAAGAAGCAGTGTTTCGGTTGGCAAAATACCCGCCAAGCGAAATCCCATATTCAAACCTGTATAAGGGGGCTTCCTTTTTCTTTCCAATGGGTTTGGCAGAAAAAGGGAATAACATTAAAAACAAAAGGGACACTGCAATCAGTCTGATATTAGTCATAAGGATTGGTCTTTTTATTTATTTTATCTAAAGCCTTATAAAAAGCCTCAAGCAAATTAGCTGCCGCTTTATAAGAGGTAATTCTATTGGCAATAAGGTCAAGCTCGACCTTAGGCATCAAAGCAGACACGTCGGGGTGCTGATAAAAATTATCAGTCAGGGCCTGGTTGATGGTTTCAAACAAATGGTATTTCTTTTGTTCATTGCGTCTGAAATTAAAAAAACCATTGGATTGGGTCTGGGATTTATATTCAGAAATCATTTCCCAAACTTTATCTATCCCATCCCGACTGATTGATGAGCAGGTTTCAACCTTTGGAGCCCAGCCGGAAGAAGAAGGCGGAAACAGATGAAGTGCATTCTGGTATTGAATACGTGCAGCCTTGGCTTTATTGATATTGTCACCATCAGCTTTGTTAATAACCATACCATCGCACATTTCAATAATCCCGCGTTTAATTCCCTGAAGCTCATCCCCTGCCCCACTTAGCATGAGCAGCAGAAAAAAGTCAACCATTGAATGGACAGCCGTTTCAGATTGTCCAACACCAACTGTTTCAACAAGTATCACATCAAAGCCAGATGCTTCGCAAAGCAAAATGATTTCCCTGGTTTTTCTGGCAACTCCGCCTAAAGATCCTGCTGAAGGGGAAGGTCTTACAAAGGCGTTTGGGTCAGTGCCCAGCTTCTCCATCCTTGTTTTATCACCCAAGATACTTCCTTTACTTATCTCACTGCTAGGGTCAACAGCCAATACAGCAACCTTATGGCCCATTGAGGTAAGGAAAGTCCCAAATGCTTCAATAAAAGTGCTTTTCCCAACACCAGGGACACCGGTAATCCCAACACGCAATGATTTTCCTGAATGAGGGATGCACTGCTCCACAATTTGTTGTGACAATATAAAATCCTCATTCAACTGGCTTTCGATCAAGGTAATAGCCCTACTTAGCATTACCCTGTTGCCGCTAAGTATTGCACTCACATATTCATCCAACGAAAAGGTCTTCCTCTTGTGCTTACGCAAATGCTCCAAAGCAGCCTCGTTTATTGAAGGGGGCTGGGGTATCCCTTTATTCACCTTTAGAGCCGAAGGTATTTCGTTTTGATTGCTTTCCTTATCTGACATCTTTTACCTGAAAATAATTTGTTGTCAATTTTTGAAAATATCCTTGGAAAAGGGCTATTCATCTTTTAACAAAATAGCCAATAGATCTTCTTCCAGACTGTTGATGGGGAACTCTACAATGCTTCCAATGAACTTCCCTCCCCTATAAACATAAAATGTTGGCACCAATTCGGTTAACAAGCTGTCGATGATAGCTTCCCCACATTTCTTCTCCCTGTTTGTGGCATACATTTTTATCTGAGATTCCTGAATACCTATCTGTTCTGCCAGTTTGACAAACCTCGGGACTTCACGCTTTGAATCACCGCACCATGGCCCAAAAACAATGATTACTTCCAGTTCATCAATATCAGGTATAATCCTTAACCTGAGCAAAACATCCGATTGGGGCTCGTAGGACTGGTATTCGCTCTGAAAAGCTTCACCAAACACTTCACCTTTTAACCCTTCCACATTACACAGGCCATACAAAACATCTTTATCTATCGTTTCATCCCTGATAACCCGGTTAACATCCTGGGCATGTATCCCCGTAAGGGTACAAATTAACAAAAAAACGAATATTAAGGTTCTCATTGTTGTTGTCGATTATTGTTGTTGTTCAATTAACAAAGTTAATCCAATAAAATCCTCAACACTAAGCCTTTCAGGGCGAAGCTCAAGAAGTTGTGGTGAAATGCCATGACCGCTTTTCAATAACGGTTTCAATGAATTTCTTAAAGTCTTACGTCTTTGATTGAATGCTGTTTTCACTACAGTAAAAAACATTTTTTCATTACAATCCAAATGTTCTCTGCTGTTCCGTTTTAAACGAATCACGGCAGACTTAACTTTTGGGGGAGGGACAAAAACCCCTTCACCAACAGTAAACAAATACTCAATATCATAAAAAGCCTGGAGCAATACACTAGTGATGCCATAAGTCTTCGAACCAGGTTTTTCGGCTAAGCGCTCTGCTACTTCTTTTTGAAACATCCCTACCACCTCAGGGATTTGGTTCCTGTATTCCATTACCCTGAACAAAATCTGGGTCGAGATATTGTAAGGGAAATTACCGACAATACCAAAAGGTCCCTGAAAGATTGTCTCTGGGTTAAAACGCAAAAAATCCTCTTCAATTATCCGGCCATGAAGGACTGGGAAATTTTCATTTAAATAGCTGATGCTTTCTGTATCTACCTCAATCACATAAAAGCTGACATCAGGGATTTTAATAAGGTATTTTGTCAGCATACCTGTGCCAGGCCCTATTTCCAGCAATTGCTTATAGCCCTGATGCCAACTTAGGCTTTCGGCAGTTTTCATGGCAATACCCTCATCTCTAAGAAAATGCTGCCCCAGGTGTTTTTTGGCCCTTACAAAATCTGACATTCTTTACGCTTTTTTCTTGTTTATTGTTTAACTAACAGATTCCCTTCCAGCAATCTTTTTATTACATCCACAAATGTAAGCCTTTAAATATTACCAGCGAAATAATCACCCTGATACAAGTTGAATTATTTCCATATTGGATTATATCCTTAACAAATGAAAAGCATGAATTCCTTAATGTTTATTCGCCAAAAAATCAGAAATTATATGTCATCCTCGTTTTTTTTATCCATATTTGTTCGATTAAATCATGTTCTATGAGAGGCACTTCATTCGAGAAAGACTATTCTATTCATTATTATGAAACAGGCAAGGACCAGAAGCTAAACATCAGTTCCCTGCTTTGTTTTTTTGAAGAAATGGCATTGCTTCAAAGCGAATCAAAACAGGTCGGGCTTGATTATTATACGAAACACAAAGTTGCCTGGATGCTTTACCAGTTTGATATCCGATTGCATAATCCGCCTCAGTTTCTTCAAAACATTAAAGTAGTTACCCAGCCTTCCGGTTTTTTCAGGTTCTTTGGATACCGTTATTTTCATGTTTTTGATCAGCAGAACAATGAATTAATCACCGCCCACTCTTCATGGTTATTTGTCAATACAGAAAACAAAAGACCGACAAAAATCCATGATGAGATCACACTGGCTTATGGCTTGCCCCTTAATAATGACACCAAAGAAGATTTTGAACCAATACCGGAATTTAAAGAATGTCAATATCAAAAAGAATTTCAGGTAAGGTATTCCGATATTGATTTCAACAAACATGTCAATAATGTAAAATATGTTGAATGGGCCATGGAAGCAATCCCTGTTGAAGTTCATGAGGCATATACATTGAAGCGTATCCAGGTGATGTTTAAAAAAGAAAACCATTATGGGATGAAAATCACATCTCAGGTTCAATTGGAAACGAATGAAAACGGTTTATTATGCAAACATCGCATCCTTGATAAGCAGGACAATGAATCATGTATCCTTGCAAGTTATTGGGAAAAAGACTGACACCACTTTGGCATTTCAATTAAGCACGCATCATAAACCATATCAGTTTTGGCATAATATCATTTTCACCTGAAAATGGAAAAGATTGATGTATCCTTAAGGATTTAAAATAAGGTTAATGATTAATGGATTTACTTCTTTGATAATAAATCATTTCCAATAGGCAAGAATTATAATACATCACCCCTAAGGCTCCTGAAGCGGATCCTTGCCTGGGTCACATATAGACTTCCCGGGAAATCAGTCATAAGTTTTTGATAGAGTTCCATTGCCAAGGGCTTATTGTCCAGAAGTGTTTCATTAATTTCGGCACGTTTAAATAAGGACAGGTCAGCCAGGACACTTGAAGGATGTTTTTGTAATAAAGCTTCAAGACATTCGTCAGCTTTTTTATAGTCCCCAGTTTTTAATGCAATCTCAGCCTTACGGAACAGTACATTGGCATTAAGGTCAATAAAAGGATATTTGGCAGGGATGGAATCCAGGGTTACCAATGCTTTATCATAGAGCATCATGACCTGAAGCATATCAGCCCTGGCAAATATTTTAAGAGCTTCGGGTTCCCCATTATATGAAGTATGGTCCTGTATCAGGAGGCTGAGTTCCATGGCATCATTTGCAATAAGTTTACTGGTAGCAGCCTTAAGGACATCCAGTTGCGCTTTGGCCCATTCAAATTCACCGATATAAAAAGACAAACGGGCATTTTTAAATTTTGCTTCATGACCAAGTGGGTCTTCCTTGAAAGCTTTATCAACCTGCCCATAAAGAAGTGCAGCTTCCCATACCTCCCCCTGGATCAGGTAAACATCAGCCAGTTCAATTTTACATTCAGCCTGCATCCGCGGTGTAGCCCCGGGTAGTTTTATTGCCTTATTGAGTAATTCAATAGATTCATCAACCTTATCCAGATAAACTGCTTTAATCCTTGCAAGATTCCTTACAAGGCCAATCGTGCCACTATGATAACCAAGTTCATCAAGTGTGGCATTGTAATCTTCCTCTAGTTTTACAAATGCAGCTTTATCGCGCTCATATAAAGAGTTTAACTTTTGGAAATTGGCATTAAGTAAGCCAATGCGGCCATCGGTGTAATAAGGGTTATCAATACCCTTTTCAACAATAATATTAAATGCCTTAATGGCAACATCAAAATTCTGGTTTGAAAGGCTAAGGGAACCAACAGAAAAAACAAGATATCCATCCCTGCCAAGGCGCCTGTCAAGAGCTTTAGCCTGAATGAGTGCAGTCTCAAAATCCTTTTGTTGTAATGAAAGCCATAAAAGCATTTCAACATATAATGTATTGGATGCATTCTTTTGGGTGCGAAACAATAATACCTGGCGTAAAGCTTCAGCTTTTCCTCCTTCGGGGTCATTTTGCAAAGCACTTTGCAAAATGCCCTGCACCATATCAATGTTATTCCCGGAAAGATCAACAAAATCAATATACTCATTCATCATCTCAGGGTAATTCCCCTGAAACTCATAAATCTGGGCAATCTGAACATTGAAAGGCATACTGTTTTTCAACAGGCTACGTCCTTTTAGAAATGTCTGCAACTGGTAATCTATTTTGCCCCTGATGCGAAATGCATTTGATAAATCAATGACCCTGTTGGGTTCGGCAGGCAATTTATTTATTAAACCCTTGAATTGTTTCTCGGCCTTATTTATATCGCCCGAACGTTCATATACCCAACCCAGGTCAACCTCATATCTATAGTTACCCGGGTTTTGTTTAATCAGTTTCTTTATAAAGCGTTCTGCCCTTTCATAATCATTAAGGCCAATATAACAATTAAGGAGCGCATTATAATTAACAGGATCCTGTTTTTTTTCAAAAAGCTCTTCATAAAGAATAACAGCTTTATCATACTCGCCATTCTGAAGATACTGCGCAGCAAGCATTTCTTCAGTGCTGCGGTTCTGTCCCGGCATATTACAATAAAGCCCAAGCATAAAGGCCCCAAAGAGCAGGATTTGTTTAATAGCAGGTTTCATAGGCGTTCAGAATAATAAAAATTAAGAAAAAAAACAAATCACTTTGCCATGAACGCAAACGTTTCCCGGTGATTAATGTTTACTATTTTGAATCACACTATCCATATACTCAATCATCCGTTCATTGAGTTCATAATAGGTATTTAATGACTCTTTGGTCCTTTGGTGTAAATTGTGTGCTTCTAAAAAATTTTGCTTAGCAAGATCTTTTTCCTGATGGAAAAAAATCACAAAATCCGAATCATTGATAATGCCTTTAAGTCTTTCTTTTTTCAGAGCAAGCAATTGTTGTTTTTGTTCATCAATGCTTTTTCGTATTTGTTTTGCATTTTTCTTGTAGTCCCTTAAAGGTTTTCTTATTTGGCTATAACGGGTAATAAGCTGAGCATCTTCTTCTTTATCCGGTTTATCAAACATATACTTTTGCATATCATCAAGATGAATTTTAAAATCATCAAAGACCTTATTTACCTCAATGGTATCAATCTGAGAGGAATAAAAATAGGCAGAATCCAAAACAGTAATAAGGCTATCAACTCTTTGTGCATCTGTTTTTTCAAGTTGGGAACTACAGGAAAATAAGAAAAAAGAAACAAACACAATAGATGATGAAACGAGGCAGAAGGATGTTTTCATATTACAAATGAGTTAAAAAGTCAAAAGGGAAAAGAATGTTTAAACTATATAAAAGCAAACCCGTTGTGATTTGAGTCATAGAAAGCGATATCAAAATCACAACGGGTATTTTTATGTTAATTGATGTATTCAAAGCCGGTGAATTTCACCAATGCTTTAGGAATACGTATACCTTCGGGGGTTTGATTGTTTTCAAGGATAGAGGCTACGATACGGGGCAAAGCCAGGGCACTACCATTAAGGGTATGTGCAAGTTCTGTTTTTCCATCATTGCCTTTAATGCGAAGCTTCATCCTGTTTGATTGGAATGATTCAAAGTTTGATACAGAGCTCACTTCAAGCCAACGTTTTTGTGCAGCAGAAAAGACCTCCATATCATAAGTCAGTGCGGAAGCGAAGCTCATATCACCCCCACAAAGTCTTACAATGCGAAATGGAAGTTCAAGTTTGCGAAGTATCCCTGCCACATAATCCCTCATAACTTCAAGGGTCTCATAGGATTTATCAGGGCGTGTAACCTGAACAATTTCTACTTTATCAAACTGGTGGAGCCTGTTAAGTCCCCTGACATCTTTTCCATAAGAACCTGCTTCACGCCTGAAACAAGCTGAGTAAGCGGTGCTCTTAACAGGTAAATCCTGTTCGCGTAATATTACATCACGGAAAATATTTGTTACAGGAACTTCAGCAGTGGGAATCAAATACAGGTTATCAATTGTTGCATGGTACATCTGCCCTTCTTTATCCGGTAATTGGCCTGTACCATAAGCCGAAGCCTCATTCACCATCAAAGGGGGCTGATACTCGGTATATCCTGCCTGCTCGGCACAATCCAAAAAGAAATTTATCAATGCGCGTTGAAGCTTTGCCCCTTTGCCCTTATAAACAGGGAAACCTGCACCGGTAATCTTGGTGCCCAGTTCAAAATCTATGATATCATACTTTGAAGTAAGTTCCCAATGAGGCACGGCACCTTCGAATAATACAGGAATACTACCATCCTGAAGGACAATCTCATTATCTTCAGCTGTCCTGCCAGCCGGAACAGATGAATGGGGGATATTGGGAAGCAACACAAGGGCATTGTCGAAGCTTTCCTTAAGCACATTCAACTTGTCTTCCAATTCCTTAACCTGTTGTTTTAGCACAAATGTTCTTTCTTTCTTCTCATTGGCTTCCGAAGTCTTTCCCGATTTAAAAAGCTGACCAATTTCTTTTGCCAGTTGGTTGGATTCAGCCAAAAGGTCATCAAGGGATTTTTGGGTCTCACGACGTTGCTTATCAGTTTCAAGAAGTTGATTTACCAGTGGGGCTGCATCAAAATTTTTTATTTTGAGCCTTTCAATCACCTCTTGGGGGTTCTCGCGGATTAAGCTAATTTGAAGCATTTGAAAACAGGTTTATTGAACATTAATATGATGAATTTATTTTTCCTTTACAAAGTTAGGAATTCTTTTAAACAAAAATCTCCCAACCTTAACTGGCGGGAGATTTTTATGCTTTTAATGCCCGAAGGCTTGTTGGATTTCTTATGCCTGAGCTTCTTTTGGAAGCACTGAAACAAAAGACTTATCGTTTTTGCCTTTTCTGAACACCACGATGCCATCTGAAGTAGCAAATAAGGTGTGGTCTTTGCCGATACCAACATTAACGCCAGGGTTGTGAACGGTACCCCTTTGTCTAACAATAATATTTCCGGCAATGGCTGCCTGCCCGCCAAATATTTTAATACCAAGTCGTTTACTGTGCGATTCCCTACCGTTCTTGGAACTACCGACTCCTTTCTTGTGTGCCATGTTATTTCAATTTTCTTTATAACAAAAAACGGTTCATTAATTAACCCAAAATGATTTCTTCAATCAAAATCTGGGTTAAAGGCTGACGGTGACCAGTCCTTTTTTGATAAGACTTTCTTCTCTTCTTTTTGAAGATTGTTACTTTGTCAGCTTTGGGGTGCGAAAGCACTTTGGCTTTAACTTGTGCACCAGTTACAACAGGGGCGCCTACGTCGATTTTGCTTTCGTTTGCTAATAAATACACTTTATCAAAACTCACTTGTGAGCCTTCTTCAGCGTCCAAACGGTTAACAAAAATCTTCTGGTCTTTGCTTACTTTGAATTGCCTGCCTGCTATGTCAACAATTGCATACATCGTTTACCAGGTTTTAAATATGAACTCTTTTAATTAGGGCTGCAAAGTTAAAAATTATTTTCGTAATTCAAACTTTTTTATCCATTATTATTCCAAAAAAACGAATACATCACCTGCTCTCCGAACTATTATGCCTTTCAAGTCACCAAACCACTTATTCTCCTTCATTATCAGCCTTTCAAGAAATCTCCGGGAAAGTATATATCAGAAAAACAAAAAGATCAACTACACTTTTTTCCCCAGCCGTTTTTTAATAAATCCCCCATCAGGCCTGTTAGCCAGATAGACACCAGCCAATATCAGACCCACCCAAAAGATATAAACTGCTTCAAAACGTTCCCCATCAATAATGCCCCAAAATATTGCCACAATAGGAATCAGATAGGTCACACTTGCAACAAACAAAGGCGAGGTCTGTTTGATAAGCCAGTTTTGCAATATCACTGCCATCGCTGTTCCAAGTACCGAAAGCAGTACAATATATCCAAAGCTACTCCAGGCCTGGGGCATTGTTTCCATTCGGCTTATAAAATCAGTTGTAAATAAATAGATTACAAAAGGTATTGCAAAACTTAAAAATGCCACTGATGTTATAGTGATTGCATCAAAGGCAGATAAAAAGCGTTTGATGATATTCAGGTTAAATGCATATAACACTGTGGCAGCTACAATCAACAAGCCATAAGCAGAATTGATTGAAAAACTTTGCCCACTGCTTGCAACCATCAAACCAATAGCCCCTACCAGGCCCGTAAGGACACCTGCTACATTAGCCCAGCGGGTCTTTGCCCCAAAAAGGGAAACACCTACAATCACTGTAAACAAAGGAGTCAAAGAATTTAAAATCCCTGCCAACAGACTATCAATCCGTGTCTGGGCAATGGCAAACAAAAATGCAGGGATCCCATTACCTATTAATCCTGCCAGAAAGAAATAAAGCAGGCTCTTACGGTGTTGATGCCATACCTTTGATATTCGCATGACCGCAAAAGGCAATAAAACAAAAAAACTTATACTGATGCGCAATGCCCCTAATTGAAAGCCTGTAAAGCTGATCAGGCCTTTTTTCATTAATATAAAGGACGAGCCCCATATAAGCATCAAAACACAAAGCAATGAATAATACACAAACGTGTTTGCCGGCTTCTTTTCCATCTGATTGAAGATAAGGATACAAAATTAGAAAAAATAGCATCGTATTTAACTACTGTCTCAATTGTATCTTAAGGAAACAACTCAAAACACAAATACCTGTCTTACTGGACATTTAATGGAGGTTATTACTTCTTCAACACCCATTAAAATCTTTCTTAATTTACTGATACGGCTATATTGCTGCAAAGCATCTGTTGCAGGTGCATCTTTCATAAAAAAGTGATTTTTATTATAATTCTTTTTGGTTATTTAAATATTTTTTTACCTTAGCAGAGTATTCATTGGATAGAAACTAATTTCGCCCAACTGAGTCGCAATTTAAGTAAACCATTACCACTAAAAAAAGGAGTTATGCTTACAAAAGTTGTAAAAGTGAAAGACACCAAGAAAAACAGTTATGGATGCTGTGACCATTGTGGTGGCTGCAAATGCAATAACTAATTTCGCCAAGGTGAAAAGTTAAGTGGTGCCATTGAATACAAAAGATTGAATTCAGTGGTGCCATTTTTTTAATGATTTTAAGTCCCCATTTATGAAATCTTCCTTTGTATTAGAAAATGCTGATATTTATCCAATCCCTGTTGGCAGTTGGTTTGATGCCCCTGAAGAGGATTATGTATTAATGTATGCTCCCTGGTCAGACAATGCAATGATTGTTAGCCCCGATTATGTGCAAAAGATGGAAGATTGGATAAAAGCACCAGGGTCTTGCACCGATGAAGAAATACATGGGGCAATGATTGCTTTATCAGAGAAAGACCCTGAGAAAAAAGCAGCCAGGCTCGTATCTCCAAACGATTTTACCCGTCTTGCCATACTTCCCAATAATGTTTGTAATTTCTCATGTAGCTATTGCTATTCGGCTCAGGGAAGATCAGGAAAAATCATTGATAAGGAAATCCTTAAAAAAACCTTGGAGCATTTTATAGATTCTAAAAGGATCAAGGCGCCAATGCTTTTTATTGCAATATTAGGAGGGGGAGAACCTATGCTGTCATGGGATCATGTAAAATTCATCCTCGAATATGGGCAGGCTTTAGCTGATGCGCATGGCTTTAAGACTGATTTTTCACTTGTCACCAATGGTTCTGTCATTAATGATGAAATCATTAGTGTATTAAAAAAATACAATGTTACGGTTTCTGTTTCATTCGAGATCCTTGAAAGCATCCAA
This sequence comes from uncultured Bacteroidales bacterium, assembly GCA_964387795.1. Taxonomy (GTDB): domain Bacteria; phylum Bacteroidota; class Bacteroidia; order Bacteroidales; family UBA7960; genus CAYLYP01. The sequence continues at coordinate 1,747 of CAYLYP010000071.1, read as the reverse complement.
AACATGCAAAGGGGAAGTTACCAGATTGTCTCCCGAAACATCAAACAATTAATAGATAATGGGATAATTCCAAAGCTAAGGGCTACCATTACCCCTGAAAACGTCCTGTTACAGGAACAAATGATCCAGGAAGTGATTTCCGTTTATCCTAAGGTAACGGACATTATGACAGAGGCAGTTACGGATGCTGAGTCATTTAAAAACTCTCAGGATTTCAGGGATTTCTATAATCAATATATCAATCATTTTTTCAAAGCATGGAAGATAGGTCTTGAACATGGTAAAAATGTAGAATGCTCTGCTTCACGCAATTTCAACCTTCTGATTGAACGCTTTTGTCCCGGTGAATTTGCACTCACACCTGATGGCTTGATTAGTATGTGTACACGTATCACTGCTCCTGCCGATCCTGGCTTTTCAGAGAGCATTTATGGTTTTTTTGACAAGGATTATAAACTCATCATAGATGAACTCCAGTTTCAAAGCCTTGCAGATGATAATGTTTACAGCAAAGAAAAATGTAAATACTGTTTTGCAAAATGGCAATGCGGGGGTGGCTGTATGGCCTGGAAATATGTTTATCAGCCTGAGGCGCTTGAAGAAATATGTGAGTTTACAAGGAACTTTACAAAAAGGATGATCCTTGAAAAATTAAACCAACAGTATCTCAAAGAATCCGGGCTTAGCTTAAAAGAAAGCGTGTTGAGTGCAACAGGGATTTGTGAATAACCAAATCTATTGCCACCTTGAAACCTTTTCAGAATGAACTTTCCGACATTTTTTTCATCCCCCTTGAAAATACAACACCTCAGGAGGAAGCAAGCTCATATTTAATTTATGCACCCCTGAATGGCTATATGCTGATAGCATCTGCTGAAGAAGCAAACACCCTGCACCAGGCTATTCATGCCCCTCAAATCAACAATAATGGGGACATCATTGAAGCAGTGCAGGCTTTAACAGCTATACCCGATCAATACCCAAATGACATTATCCAATCGCCTCATGAAACCTGCTCCCTTACAATATTGCCCAATTCAAAATGCAATTTCTCATGTAGCTATTGTTATGCATCCAAAGGCCACACTGGTGAGGAGCTGAGTATTTTCAAGCTTGAAAAAACCATTGATTTTTTTATTGACCCAAAAAGAACTTCAAACCGTAATTTATATATCTCTTTTGGGGGCGGAGGCGAACCTTTTCTCTCCTGGGATATCATGAAACATGCGCTGGATTATGCATCCCAAAAAGCCAATAAGTTTGGGTTTACAATCCATTTCTCTTTTGCTTCCAATGGCTCAGTGATTTCAAAAGAAATTATTGATACGATAAAACACAATAATGTCAAAGCCAATATTTCGTTTGATATCCTTGAAGATATTCAAAACCTGCAACGCAAAAACCATTCATTGGTAAGCACAAACATCATCAGTCTTTTAGCCTCCAATATCAAGCCATCGCTGAATACCATTATCACCCCGGCTAATGTATTCAGACAAGAGGAAATGGTTTTAGAGATTGCTTCCAAATACCCCGGCCTTGAACGCTTAAGCTTTGACCCGGTAATTGATGAAAAGCTTGCTTCAAACAATACAGACTTAAAAGATTTTTATTCGTCATATACAAAAGGCTTCTTCGAAGCACGCAGGCTTGGAAAGAAATATGGTATTGATGTCAACAGCATTCTTTTAAGAAACACAGGGCTTAAACGGCACAGGGCTTGCCCCGGAGGCTTTGACCTTACTCC
>CAYLYP010000070.1:0-16804 GCA_964387795.1 uncultured Bacteroidales bacterium | reverse complement strand
TGATTGATAATCTTGATTAAAATATCTTGAGTTGCATCTTCTGCAACTTGCACATCAGACAACATCCGAATGGAAAGATTAAAAATCTTATTTTTCAAATCGGTTAAAAACTGTGTGGAAAATTTATTTTCATCTATCATAAATTGTTGTTTTGTTTTTAGTGAACCTTACTTTTTTATAGTCCATGACAAATCTTAATGATTCTACTCAGTATTTCTCGCGCAAAATTATCAAAAAAGCAGTTAACAAAACTGTGTTATCTGAAATGTTCCAATTGTCTATAGAAAGAAAATAATACATGGTTGAACCAGGCCTCAAAAAAGACTATTGCTTTCTGAATTTCACCATTAAACAAGTTTGAAATATTATCTCCTTTATATTCTTTAATATCCTTCAGCAATCCTTAAATTAGATGTATTACAATCCTTTGGGAATAATTTAAAATTCTGTTAATGCATGTAGATAAAATATCACGAAAACCAATTATTGGTGAAAACAATTTGAAATGTTTTCAAACCTTTTAATATCTCCAATATTAATATGTTTTATGGTTTTAAGCAGTAAAATATCATTGTCTAATTCTATTTCAAGTTGTTGCTGGCCTTTCAGTTGCAAAAGGACCTTATTAACTGATTCAATGGATTTCGCTTTTCTGAAAGTAAAAGATTCATAGTTGTCAAGGCTTAACTCATCATCATTTCTAAAGGCATCAAAAACCTTTTCAACTACAGACTTCTCACGCAGATAATAATGCCCATCAATATTGTTAATGTTTATAATCATCAATAATTCCGTACTCATATAAGAGTCAACACTGATCAGGATAAATGTGCTTTTATTATTGAACAGGTATGCATCCGAATACTTCCAATTTTTATTTTTTGATAGTATTGCAGAATCGTTTAGCAGATTAATAATACCCTCTGAAAGCGTTATTTCATCATAACTTTTCTCTTTTGTTAAATAATTAATTGCCGATTTTTCTTCCTTTTCTTCAACAGAATCGCATTTATTAAGGTAATCATTGAATTCTTCCTTGCTGATTGTGTCAACAGGCCATTTTCCTGATTCAGCTTGTTCTAATGTTATTTTAGCACCGGAAGATGGGTCATACAAGTATTCATCTTCAATTTGTTCTTCCAATTTTTGTACTTCTGATTTTTCATTCTTAACACGCCTAATACTCATGAATATTAGGGCTATACAAATGAAAACAATTAGAATTCCATATACCATAGTAGTGTCGTTATTTATTTGTAAAAGGTTCAGCATGACAGAGAGCCAAAGAGAGTATTAGTGATTTGACCTTATTGTAGTTTATAACTTAAGAACGGCTGCTCCTCTGTGGTTGATGCCAGGTAAATTGTATTTTCGCTGGCATTAACACAAAAATATCCCCAATGATCTAATTTATACTTACAAACAGGATTGCCGTTCCAATCAAATTTCTCAATATAAATATAGCCTGATGATTTTTTTAATTCGTTTGACACCTCAATAGGCGTTCTTCCTGAATATAAAACATATACATATTTATCGTTTGATGACATTCCCCAGTAGTGGGTAATATTGGAAGGTTCCTGCATTGAAACAGCGTCTCCTGTTTTGGTTTCATCCTGAACCTCAAAAGATATTGTTTTTGATGTTTTGTGCTCAAGATCATAAAACAACAAGCGTTTAAAATACTTATAAGCAAAAACCAATCTTTTGTTTTTTCCACTCACACCAAAATCACCAATATAAGCTGCCCAGTTTTTATATTTGCCTGAAAAGGACAAATCTTTTATTAATGTTGTTTTCGCAGTATCAGTTGTAGCATCAAGATGAAACATGGCTTTCCCGTTTTTTACTGATTCTACGTAATAAAATTCATTTGAAGATAAAGCATAAAACTGCTTATCATCAAATGAAGAAGAACCAGAAGGAATGGCAAAAGGCAATTTATTCAACTCCAGCTTTCTATCCAGGGCATATATCGTATTACCAGCCTTTGCACTTTCATAAATAAAGCAAATATACGCTCCACTTTCATCCTTTACTAAATGAGGGTATTGAAATTCATCAGCTCCCTTGCCATACACCCCAAATGATTTAATGAATTTAAAAGAAGGAAGAGAATAAGCCATGAACATTTCAGAATTTGCAAGATTTTTAACAATCAAAATACTATCAGAAGCAATCATCTCACATTCTGATATTCTAAATATTTGTTCAACAGGATGTGATGTCCCTTTAAGCTCGATAATACTACCAAAATCCTTTTCCGTTAATGAAATCTCAGCCTCTGTTAAGGCAGGAAGTCCATCATTGTTTGTGGCACCAACAGCTTCTGCTTCCTGATTATGTTTTGTGCTATTGTTTTGACTACATGAAAATAGTACAAAGATTACAGCAACTAAAATCAAGTCCTTCATGTTATTGTTTTTTTTCGACTATTAATTTTCAAAAAACACTTCTACTAAACAACTTCAAATACTGCATTTAACCGGTAATAATCCTATTCTCACTTCAAAAAAGTCGTTCTATATCTTTTCGAGTTTGGTAATCCAATCATTAAAATGACGACAGTTGTTTCTTAATGCGGTTAATCCAATGTCTTCAGCTACTAAGGGTCCAACCTGTGCTTTCTGGCCTTCATAATCAGGCAGATATTTAATAATCCTTTTTGATGGTGCAGTTTGAGGAGATTCATTTATTTCTTCCGGTCTTTTATCCCCTATGTCTTTTTTCAAACGACTAATACCTGCTTGCCCTTCAGGATACATTGAAATTAATCTATCCGGTTCTACCAATAAAAAAGCCTCGAATTCATGCAACTGGACATAAGGGATAAATTGTGGATGATTAATATCCTGAGCAATAGCAGTCTCTAAAGCAACAATTTTCCGGTAAGGGTCACTAATTGACTGAACACTTGCATTGTATGGACTTAATTCATCTTTTGGGAAAGCATACAAATCAAGCATACTTGAATACCAGAATTGAGGCTGATTTTTATCCGATTCAATCCATCTTAAAACGTCATTACGGAATTGCACATATTTGAGCAAACCTCCCTTTGATGGCTTATTATTAAGCCTATCCCAGCCAGTTTTAATCTTACGTGCTGAAACAAAAATATTGAGAGGTGCAAAGTGTTTTATTAAAACATCATTAACAAACGCCTCTTCGGAACTGCCTTCCACAATAATGTTTAAATATTTCATGGGCGCCCTCCTATTACATTTTTCTCCCATATTTGTCCAGTAGAAAACTCATCAAGGTAAACCTGCAAATTTTTACTATCAGGACGCCTATATTCAGAACTGCGGCCTTTCCTGTCTATTACGACCAGGTCATCTAATTCAAAATTATTGACTAAGCTAATTGATTGTGTTGCAATAAAAACCTGACAATGGGAAGAAGCCGCTTTAATTAATCCGGCAACTGCATCAATAGCACTTGGGTGCAATCCCAATTCAGGTTCATCCAAAAACAAAACTGTTGGCAAGTCCTTTGGATTTTGAGCTAAAAGGCTTATCAATGCAATTGTTCTTAACATTCCATCAGAAGCCTGACCAGCATTAAAAACTTTATTAGTCCCTTTTTCCTTCCACCTTAACAGAATCTGACCAAATTCCTCATAGAACTCAAAATCATCAAAAAAAGGAAGCACCAGACGAATATATTTTATTATTCTTAAATAGTATTGTTTTTCTTCATTCTGAATACGAAAAAGAAAGCTGCCCAGATTCTCTCCGTTCTGTTTTAGCCACCTGCCATCAAAAACAGACCATTTCAATCGCATTGGAGCAGTGTCGCTGGTATTATGAAATTGATAAACAATCAGTTTCCTTAGAAGGCCCAATATAGCAGTTGCTGTAGGATTTGATACTTCAGGCAAGTGGGCTTCTTCATGTCCTACCCCACAAGAGCTCCATGTGGTTTCATCAACAATATGATTAGGTGTAAACCTATATTTTTCTTCCCTGAATACAAGTTTATCAGGTTTAGCAAACATAAGGCTAAACTTATATTCGTTCAATCCTGAACTTGTTTCTAATGCGATTTGAGCATCAATACTTTTTGTGGTGTCAGCTCCATCATGCAATAAATCATTTGCACCACCCAAATAGGCAACATACTCTTGAAGTTTTCCATTAGAGTTTAACATCCAACTCAAAAACTTAAAAAAAGAAACAAAATTGCTTTTACCGGCACCATTAGGGCCAATTAGGATATTGATTGGCTGCGGTTCAAAGCCCTCTATTGCCTTTATACTTTTATATCCTTTAATAGTAAAGGATTTCAGCTTGATATCAGACATTTTATACTATTTTAGGTCAATGTAATTATGTCCCATTTCACATTTAATGTAAAATGAACAAATTTAATTTTTTTCCACGACTAAGCACCTATTGTATGAATAAAAACAAAGTGGAAAAGGGATTACTATAGTGCAATTTTAATGTTTTACGGTAATCTCTTTAGCCATGATGATGTTTCATACATAACCTGGGGATTTTAACCGCTTATGTATTACATCCATCATACAAATATATTTAATATTTATAAAAGTATTTTTTCTATCGTTTATCAATAGGAGCCACTATTTTTTGCTTTCTTATTTCCCTGAAAAAGGTTTTTGTTCAGAAACATTAAAGCTCTGATGAACAATACATGTTTTTTCAGTCAAATCGTAAATCAAAAATCGTAAATCGTCAATAAATATATACCATCTCCACTACTTGTCCAGTACTCACATGGACGATACTGAACCTGATAAGACCTTGGTATATCCTTGGTAATACCGTGACCTATTCATGATATTGATTTTCAGCACATTATCTAATTTTTATTAACATTTAATAAGTTAATTTTAACCTATCTTAACTATTAGAAAATGCTATTTATTGATTATCAAGCAAATGAGATTGATATGAAATCATAATAAATGTTAATCGAATTTTGTTTTTAGTATTGAATTGTCATTAAATTTCAAAAATGATGCTTAAAATTAATTTTGGCAGGTAAAGGCTTGTTAGTTCGAGGGCAGATGCAAAAAAGCATGATAAAAAGTCAGGGGATTCCTAAAAGCACAAAAACCTCCTTGAGGGAGGTTTTTGGAGAAGTTGTTCCTTAAAATACCGGAAAATATTTTTTCTTTCTGAGAACCTGTCCGGCATCAACCATTCATTGACATAAGGAACTCTTCATTATTTCTTGTATTCCGCATGCGTTCCAACAAAAACTCCATAGCTTCATTGGGCGTCATATCAGCTATAAATTTACGCATAATCCAGATACGTTGCAAGGTTTCTTTTTCCATTAACAAATCTTCGCGACGGGTGCCGGAAGCAATAATATCGATGGCAGGGAAGACCCTTTTGTTTGAAAGGCGACGGTCGAGCTGCAATTCCATGTTTCCTGTCCCTTTAAACTCTTCAAAGATAACCTCGTCCATTTTTGAACCGGTATCGATAAGGGCAGTTGCAATGATAGATAAAGACCCGCCGTTTTCGATTTTACGTGCAGCACCAAAGAAACGTTTAGGTTTATGAAGTGCATTTGCATCAACACCACCCGATAGCACCTTGCCCGATGCAGGGGATACGGTATTGAAAGCGCGGGCCAGACGTGTAATGGAGTCAAGCAGGATTACAACATCATGTCCACATTCAACAAGACGTTTTGCTTTTTCAAGGACTATGTTTGCAATCTTAACATGGCGTTCTGCCGGTTCATCAAAAGTAGAAGAAATCACTTCCGCTTTCACATTACGTGCCATTTCGGTAACTTCTTCAGGACGCTCGTCAATAAGCAAAATGATAAGGTACACTTCAGGATGATTGGCAGCTATGGCATTGGCAATTTCAGCCAGCAGGATGGTCTTACCAGTTTTTGGCTGTGCAACAATCAAACCCCTTTGCCCTTTACCTATTGGGGCAAACATATCTATAATACGTGTTGAAAGGGTAACTTCCTTATGGCTTGTAATATCAAATTTCTCGTGAGGGAAAAGAGGCGTTAGATAATCAAATGGAACCCTGTCCCTTACTTCAGCGGGAGTCCTTCCATTGATAAGCTCAACTTTTATGAGAGGGAAATATTTTTCATTTTCTTTTGGGGGCCTGATCCCGCCTTTAATTGTGTCCCCTGTTTTTAAACCAAAAAGTTTAATCTGGGATTGGGAAACATACACATCATCAGGTGAATTCAAATAATTATAATCCGATGAACGCATAAAACCATATCCATCCTGCATAATTTCGAGTACGCCCTCAGCTTCAATAATCCCTTCAAACTCGATGGCAGGTTTATCTACTGGTTTTTGAACGCGTTGCGCCTGGTGACGGGGATTGTTATGAGGATGTTCAGCTTTGGCAATTGCTTCGGCAGGAGCTGTTTCCTGGCGTGGTGCCTCCTGTGCAGGCTCAACAGGCAAATCAACTTTTTCTGTTGGGGCACTTTCTTGTACATCAATATCAGCAAGGAGGCTATCTTCTTTGTTCTCAACAACATCAGGGATTACTTCATCTTCATCATACATGCTTGTTGAATCAACAATAAGCGACTTATCTTCATAGAGCGAAGGAGCTTTTACATCCTGGGGACGTTTGAACAAATCCCTTTTCTTTGCCTCCTCGCTCTCACCAAATGGCAACATCGGTTTGTCTTCTGTCCTTGGTCTTCTTTCATCCGGTATCCTGGGCCTTTGACCCTGATTGGACCTTGGTTCCCTTTCTTTGCGCTCATCAGATGAGGCAACAGGTTTGGGACCCCTGTTCCTGTCCTGGTTTTCTCTTTGATTTGAAGGCCTGTTTTGCTGTTCAGGTTTCACCATTGCCGGATCTCTTTTTGCTTCAGTCTTTTCACCGCTTGGTTTTGGATTTTCTTTTTTTTGAAAAACTGGTTTTCGGGTCTTGCGGTTGGCTTTTCTTTCAGCAGCTATTTTTTCAGCTTTTAATACTTCTTCTGGTGGGTTCTGGGCCTGATGGTCTAAGATTTTATATACCAACTCATCTTTAGAAAAAGACTGAATTTTAGGAATATTAAGCTGCTTGGCAATATCCCGCAACTCTGGCAATAACATACCTTTCAGTTCAACAATATCGTACATGAAATAATTTTTTGGAAAAAGACTCTTTTGATTGAAACCGGCTTCACATAGAAAAACCATCACAATAATACCCTAAAGAATCAGGCAGATAGAATTATTCTGAAAGAAAAACCGATTGATTGAATAATGAAATGAGGAATTTGCTTTTAAAACAACAGCAAATCTTTTGCAAATATACTTATTTTACTTCAAGTTTTATGCTATTCAAAAAAAAATCCATTGTCATATCATTTCATATATTTTGAAGGTTAAATATTCCTTATTTTTGTACCCAATCATTACTAACGTTTCAAGAAAATACCATGATCCAAAGAATTCAATCTATTTACCTGTTTCTTGTATTTGTATTTGCACTTTTGTCACTTACATTTCCATTGGCCAACGTATTTGCGGCAAATGAATATTTTTCAATTAACCTGATAAGTTTTAAGCACCAGGGGCCTGAATTGTTTGCAGGTGCAGGATATTTTAAATACGGCCTTGCAGCAATTCTGGCAATCATAATGATAATAACATTTATTACCATTTTCAGGTATAAAAAACGCAAGCTCCAGATTAAATTTGGACGATTGAACATTGCATTGCATGTGATTTTTGTTGCACTGGCAGCACTGTTCTTAAATCAGGTAAGCAATGCTTTGGACTTAGATATTAAATACGGGATTTCAATAGTGTTCCCTTTGGTATCCATCGTATTAATAATATTGGCAAATATTGCAATCCGGAAGGATGAAAAATTAGTAAGGGCAGCTGATCGCCTAAGGTAAAAAAAACCGCCTGAAGGCGGTTTTTTTTTATTCAATTCTTGTGTCAATATAGTTAGAATTAAACAGCCCCAGTGCGCCCATGTATTTCAACCTAAAATGAATCAGGTCGCCAACCTTGTATTTTCCGGGATTTTTGCCCAAATCCACTACAACAATATCTGAACTGGCCCCTGCAACTTTAATCCTTTTATCAAAGGGATGGAATAAACCTATGGAGACTTCCAACAACCCAAAATCGAGCAATGCCCTATACGCTTTTTTGCCATAATCATCAGGATTGATTGAATACTGTTCCCCAGAAGGGTTTTCGCCAAGCTCACCATCAGGGACTATAGGTTTTTCAATGAGTTCAATAATTTCAGCAGAGAAAGATATCACATCATCTTTCATCCCTTTTATTGTTTTTCCAGTAACAAGGTCTTTACCAAAAAACAGTCCTTCCCCAATCCTGAAATGATTAATCCTTTCAGGGATTTGTTTTTTAATTAATAAAGGCAGCGTAACTGTAGTCCCACCTGAAACAATACTAATTTTTTTGCCGAACTTCAACTCAACAACCTGGCTGTATAAACTTAACTGGATTAACTTATCAGGCGAGGGCATAACGCCATACATGCAATTGAAATTGGTGCCCAGGCCTACAAGTTCAATGTTTGGGAGATGTAAAGCGTTTTCGTAAAAAGAAACCAGGTTTTCTTTTAAAACGCCTTCGCGCAAGTCGCCCATTTCAACCATAATAATAACTTTATGGACTTTATCCTGCCTAACAGCTTCAGCAGAAATAAGCTTCAAGGTTTCAAGCTCTGTATTAAAGCTCATATCAGCATATTTTACAAGTGAAGGGATGCTGCGCTTTGGAGGCGGTTTAATATATACAGTCTGGACTGAAGGTGCAATTTGCTTAATTGCCTTTAGATTACTGATACGTGAATCATGCAACTCAGTAACGCCCAGATTAACAAGTTCCCTGATCAACCCCTTATCTCCACACAGCAACTTAGAAACAACACCCCATTTTATGCCATTTGAAGCGAATAAATTATCAAGAAACTGATAATTATGAACAAGGCTGTCCCTTTTTATTGTCAGAAAAGCCATGGTTACCTGCTTAAACGCATTTCAAGATATTTAGCTTCAAAACCAAACTTCTCATAAAGAAAACGGGCTGGATTGTTCTGTTCAACATGCAGTTTGATATTGCCCTGGGCCAGCTCTATGGTTTTTTTCATCAGGGATTTCCCAATCCCTTTGCCCCTAAAGGATTTGTCAACTGCAATATATACAAGGATATTTTCAGGGATATAGTCCTTCATCCCGGTCTTGTTTACAATAACAGCACCACATATTTGTTCTTCTTCTACTGCAAGGAGAACAAAGCCCCCTGGTTTAGACTTATCAGTCAATGCATAATCCAATGCCATCCTGATAGCAGGCCTTTCATCCCTATATTCCTGCAAATGTTCATATAAAAATTCCGTAATATTATGTAAATCGGCTTCCTTCACAGGATCGCCCGGATAAAATGTTTTAATCATCATTCCAGATATTTGTTTTAGTTTGTATCTCTATTCAGCCGGGGTTTTCCCATCTGAATTACCCTGTTAAGGTTCCAGGGCATTTGGCGACAGGTTTATCGCACAATATTTCAACACTCTTTAAGAGCAATTTGTTCATCTAAACAAATTGATTCATTCAATTTCTACAACAAAGGTATGATTTTTACTTTTTATATACAATTGATTTACTGTATGTTTCATATTTTTTTTGTTTTTTTTCATTCATTTATGCAATTTTATTTTTCATTATTCTCTGATTTATATCTAATTAAATATATAATAAAAAAACAAATACATGTTAATATTACATCAATCTCCACCAAAAAATAAGACAAACAGAAAAGCAACATAAGCTAATAATTTTCATAATACAGCCTTCAAATATGGCCATGCAAATAGGCAGAATTGGAAACAACACCTTGTTATTAGCGGCAAAACGTGATAAAAACTAAAAATAAAGTCTTTAAAATTATCTTTTTTTGATTATAAACAATAACTTTATCATGACAAAAAGTATTACTAAACATCAGGACACAATTAAAAAACCATCTTATGAAACGATTTTTATTGATATTGTTGGTACCTTTCTTTGCTATTAAGGGATACGGGCAAGTAAAAGCCTATCAGGCCGAACTGGGAGAAAACGGTGAAATAATTACCAAATCCATAGTCATTGACAAAGCAAGCATACCCGAAAATCCATCCAAAGAATATGGACAGCACGAAGGTTGGCCAAAGAAATTTGCAGCCAATCCGACTTTTAAAAGCATGCGTGGGGCTACCATTGCAGATATTGATATGGATGGTGTTGATGACATTATTTTTGGTATATATAACAAACTATACGCTTACAAAGGGACAGGAGAACTCATCTGGCAAAAAAGCCTTACAGGTTCAGCTATTTATCCACCTTCAGTAGCCGATCTCACCAATGACGGCATCCCTGAAATCGTGCAGGTAACAGGAGGCATCCCCAACAACGGGAGGGTTTATTTAATTGATAACAATGGGAATGACTTTAGTGGTTGGCCCCTTAGCTTTAACAACAACTGGATATTGTGTGCGCCCAGCCTTGCAGATATGGATGCTGATGATAAATTGGAAATCATTTTCAATGTAAGGACGCTAAACCAATTGCATGTAGTAAAAACAGATGGCACCAGCCTTAACGCTAACTGGCCCGTTGCTCTTGGTGGAACACTTGCTGTTACCCCGTCAGTTGGGGACATAAACAACGATGGATCGCCCGAAATTGTTACAGCAATCTCTTCAGGGACCATTTTTGCATTAAATACAAACGGCACAAATATAGATGGCTTCCCTGTTGTTTTGACAGGAAAAAGCTTTTCATATCAATCCCCTATGCTCGTTGATTACGATGGGCAGGGTTACCTTTCAATTACCGGGGCAACACATGGTGATGCACCTGAATACTTTGTCAGGTCGTATGACGGTACTTACCGTGAAGGTTGGCCAAAACCAGTAGCCGATAATAGCTGGACATACTTCCCTCCTACTGTTGTAAAGATTCCTGGTGAAGAAAGCCACCGGATTTTCATGGCTCGTCCTATTTCTGATGAACCCCTACCTATGCTTTGGGCCTATAGCTCTCAGGGAAACATCCTTGACAACTATCCTATTACCAAAGCAGGTGGGCTTGAAGGGTTTTTATCTGTTGCCGATGTCGATGGCAATGGCTCCCATGACATCATTTTTGGAAGCAACCTCATGGTTGAAGGACAGGGTTTTATCCACGCTTATTCATTGGACGGCTCGACAGAGCTTGCCGGATTCCCGTTGCGCCCTACAGGGTTTACATTTATGAATGGTGCTAACCTTGGCGATGTTAATGGCGACGGGCTCCTCGACCTTGTTGCACTTTCTTATGAATCCAGTGCACAACCCACCGATTCAACCTATATCAATGTTTATAACCTTAATGTATCAATGGAGCAGGCAAATGTTTTATTTGGCACATATAAAGGAAGTAACACACGCGATGGGCTAATACATGTCAATGAACCTACCCCACCCGATTCAGTTTTAGTGCAATGGATCCAAAATTACGATTCCAATCTATATACCGCAGTTGATGTTTGGTGTAATGACGAAAAACTAATATCCGGGTTTAATTTTCAATCAGCCTCCCCATGGATGAAACTGCCCGTTGATGAAACACTTAATATCAGCTTTACCGAACCACTGAGCACCAACACATCAAATGCTTTTCTCAGTAAATCGGTAACCTTACAGGCTGAAAACCAGTATTATTTCATTTTAAATGCTATTGATTGGGAACCAGGCAGTGAAGAAGCAACTGATATGCTTGTTTTTGAACATGTAAGGGATACATCTTTAGTAACGGGTCAATTGGATCTTGCGTTTCTCCATGCTGCTGCCAACACCCCTGATTACATTGTTGAATACGTACAAAATAGTAATATCGTTGCATTGATTGATCCTTTTACTTTTGGTTCCCTATCAGACTATTTCGCTACCGAACCAGAAGTTGCTTCAATTAATGTAAATCATACAGATGGCAGTTTTTACAAATACTATGAAATGCCTGATTTAACCAGCTTTGCTTCAAAAGCAGCTTTGCTCATTTATTCCGGCACTTTAAATTATAAAAGCCAAAAAGACGAAAATGATTATCTGTACCCAAACTTTCATTTGGTACCACCTGCCGGGGGAATGTTTATTGATATTCCACTATTAATCAATAGTATTGGGGACAATAATAGCAGTCAACAAAAACTAAGCATTTATCCCAATCCTGCAACACAAAACATCAGGGTCATTGTTCCTGAAGGTATTGATAAAGAGGCAAACCTAATGATTAGTGATTTCTCTGGAAGGCTTGTTCTTTCTTCAAAGCTTACTCCTGGTAATTCTGAAATCCATGTAACTGTAGCAGGACTAAGTAAAGGCAGTTACCTGGTAAAACTCATAACAAATCAAAGCATTTATTTCCAAAAACTTGTAATACAATAGCAGGATATTTACAATTTACTCAAGGCAAAAGGGATCTTCATAAAATAATTGATTTTTAGGGAGATTCAAACAACAGACCCGAAAATGAATACCTGCCCAAAAGCAAAAAGCCCCTGAAACAGTTCTGTTTCAGGGGCTTTTTAGTAGCGGGGACGAGAGTTGAACTCGTGACCTCCGGGTTATGAATCCGACGCTCTAACCAACTGAGCTACCCCGCCGTTTTTTTCGTGGTGCAAAATTAATAAAACATTTTGTATTGAATAAGCCATTTTTCCTTTTTTTTGAAAAAAATATGCGCCTTAAGCAGAACATAACCAGAATATACTCATTTTCAATCCATAACCATATCAAATCAACATGATTTCTTTGTGTTAATAAGGCTCTTGCTTTAAACAATGAACCAAATATTTTTTAGTCTGCCCCTTTTGCCAAATACATCAGGAAAATAAAATACTATGGCTTAAAAAACTATAAAACACAGCCCCTTAAAACAGAAACAGCGCTATTTATACGTAATAACTGTATAAAAATCAAATTTAGTAATTGTATTTTTGCGGCTCAAAATTTTAAAACTGAAACAAAGAAGTATGAATCAAAGTGACCTTTTAAAACTCAGTGATAACACTGCTAATCCAGCTCCGTTAGGTTTAGCCGGCTTTGGACTAACTACCATTCTTCTTAACATCCATAACGCAGGTTTGTTCCCACTTGACACAATGATAGTGGCGATGGGTATCTTTTATGGCGGCTTGGCACAGGTAATTGTTGGGATTATGGAATGGAAAAAGAACAATACCTTTGGCACAACAGCCTTTACCAGTTATGGCTTGTTTTGGCTCAGCCTTGTAACAATATGGCTGCTTCCCCAAACAGGTGCTGTAGAAAAAGCTTCACCTCTTAGTATGGCTTTTTATCTTGGATTGTGGGCCGTGTTTTCATTGTTCCTTTTTATGGCCACCCTTAAATTGACAAGGGCATTACAGATAGTTTTTGCTTTGGTAGTATTACTATTCGCCAGCCTGAGTTTAGCAAATGCCACCGGAAGCCATATCATCCACACCATTGCAGGATATATTGGGATCCTTTGTGGAGCCAGTGCTTTATATACAGGTATGGCACAGGTAATTAATGAATATTTCAAAAAAGCAGTATTGCCTATCCATCCGGCAAAAAAATAAAATTCCTGTCAATTTATTTATTATTTGAAGCCTTATATATATGCATAAGGCTTTTCTTTTTTTCTACCAAAAAAACAAACTTTACATGCCTGTTTTATACCTATAAGCCAATAAAAATGCATAAAAAAATCATTAACCTTTACACTTTGTATGATATAATATACTTTTAATGCACACAAAAAACTTGTTAATACTTATTTTTAATGATAATAAAAAATAGTAAAAAAAAAGCAGAAAAAATGAAACCTTTTAAAAAAACGCACTATCTTTGCTCCCACTTCAAAAAAGATCACCTAATAATAAACAAATTAACCCGCCTATAGGAAACACTATACTCTTGTTCAATTAATCTGGAGGCTATCGATATGATCGACAACTCACTCAATGACCAGGAGTTAGTTCACTTATTCCTTAATGGTGATCACTCTGCACTTGAATTTTTAATTAAAAGGCATCAACGCAGGTTGTTTTCTTATATCCTGATTGTGGTTAAAGACCGTAATGAAGCTGAAGACATCTTTCAGGACACCTTCATTAAAGTCATTAATACACTTAGGAGCGGACATTATAACGAGGAGGGCAAGTTCCTTCCCTGGGTAATGCGTATTTCCCATAACCTGATTATTGACCACTTCAGAAAATCAAAGCGCATGCCTATGATAGATAAAAGCGAAGAATACGACTTTTTTGAAAAACTTCGCCTTTATGAGAAAACAGTAGAAGACAAGATAATCACGGAACAAATCCACAGGGATGTCAAGGCATTAATTGAATTCCTGCCCGAGGAGCAAAAGGAAGTCCTGATGATGAGGCATTACGCGGGCATGAGTTTTAAAGATATTGCTGACTCAACAAATGTAAGCATAAACACTGCATTGGGAAGGATGCGCTATGCCATCCTAAACCTTAGAAGGCTGGTCAATGAAAAAGACATTATCCTTTCAGCCTGATTTCTGAATGCCATATATTATTTATTCCACAAAAAAATCAGGAACAATGTTCCTGATTTTTTATTGATGTATTTCAAGGCATTTTAATCAATGATTTATTTCATCTCCAGGAATATTTTATTTTATTGACTACATGAAACCCCATGATTTCCTTTTTTATTAAAAGAAACAGTTGTAAATATGTTCGGTTTTGCATGAAATATAAGCCATGAGCATTTTAGGTTTCTATAAAATCATATCATGACCAGCACACAAAAAAGTAAAAAATATACTGCTATATGATTGCTTTTCAGGATAAAATACAAGACAAGTGAATTTTTTTTTTATTTTTTTGATTCATTTATTTGCCGTGCATGTTATTTTTGTATTCTAACAAGATAACAAAAAAACCAAAAATACGTATACTTTATCAAGGCAATTAAAAAAAAACTACATGAAAAAAACAGAAATAACGCTGGTCATCATCACTTCAATATTGTTTATTCTTAGGTTTATTTGGGGAGTACCGGTCAATTTGATGCTTAGGGTTTCCCTTACAATACTATCTGTTTTTTATTTGTGGACTGGATTTTTTCTTTTCAATAAATTATCGTTTCGGCATGTTCATATCAAACAGGCATTCAAAGGAATAGATGCATTTAAAATAGCCAGCGGTATTGGCATGGGGGTTGTTTACTCTGTTTCACTGATTTCAATCATGTATGCGATAAATATTTATTCGGGGATGAACTTTATGCTCGGATTTTCATTGTTCTGCCTGCTCACTTCATTGTCTTTTTATGCAGTCTATTATTTTATCAATCATAAGTCATTTGCTTATGTGCGTCAGTTCTTTATTCGGAGTATTATATTAATTACAATTTGTGCATCACTGTTAAGCATTTCGGTTGATAAGCGTTTAGATATCCTGTATGGGGAATATCCAGAATTTATACAGGCCTATAAAAACCATAACAACAATCCTGAAGACAGCATTGCAGCAGAAAAGCTAAAAGAAGAAAGAAGCAAATTCAGATAGACTAAACATAATCACTTACATTACTACTATTTAATTGGGAAGTTCTTGTAGTATATATAAACAAGAAAACCTTCCCTGATATTTTGCATCCTGATATTTATACTATTTAATTCCACCAATAGGGAAATTACACAGTAAAAACACTTCATGCAACCAAAAGCAGGGAAGGTTTTTATAAATTACATCAATTCTTAATACTCAAGCACCCTTGGCAAAGCTTTTGCCTGTGCAACCCAGTCTTCTACTTCCTTTACTGAAGGCACCCTGCGGACAAGCTCCTTCTCATTATTTACTGCTTCCATCTTAGCAGCAAGGTTTTCTGCACTTCTTTGAGCCAGTTCAGGAACAGTATCAACACCTGCTACTTCAAGTAATTCAGCATATTCCTGGCCTACTCCTTTAATTCTGAATAAATCAGCCATATTGGCAAACTTCAATACCAACTTTTCAGATATATCTGCTTTCTCAGAAAGATCCTTACGCTGCTTTTTTGTCTTGCAATTCTCTAATAATTCATCCGTGCTTTTTATGCCTGCCTTACGGAACTTCTCACCCATTACAGGGCCAATTCCTTCAATCTCTTCGATTTTGTAATTTGCCATAACTATGATTCTTTTTTTTCCTACTCATCTGGCTTTTCGGTTTCGCCCCGTTTTTATATATGGTTCCTGGTCTCCATTATTTACATTTTTTATTATCATGTGATAATGAATACCAAATATAAAAATAATTTTCGTTTATTAATGTGATATTATTTATTATTCGCCTGAATATATCATTGATTACCTAATCCTATTATTGCTTTCCATCAATCATGTATTTCATTAATTATTGATTATAAATCACTTACTACAAACATTTTACCATTTTTTAAAAATAAAAAATGCAGCAGCAATAATAAATACAAAACCCACAGCATAGTTCCATCTGAAATCCTCTTTGAGATAGAGCACCGAAAACACAGTAAAAACTACGAGGGTAATAATTTCCTGAATGGTTTTTAATTCGGCAGCACTAAACTGCCCATGGCCAATCCTGTTGGCAGGGACCTGAAAGATATACTCAAAGAAAGCAATCAGCCAACTTATAAGAATAACTTTCCAAAGGGCTACCCCTTTGAATTTCAGGTGCCCATACCATGCAAAGGTCATAAACACATTGGAAATAATAAGCAGTATAATTGTTCTCATAAAAAAACCTTCATAAATTTTGGATGCAAATTTATGAAGGTTTTTGAAGATT
>CAYLYP010000069.1:1560-16852 GCA_964387795.1 uncultured Bacteroidales bacterium | reverse complement strand
TAAGTGATAACAACATCAAAGAAAAAGATGTCCCTGCCCTGATGAAGGAAAAATTCGTAGGAGGCAAGGGCTACGGCTTGAAATTATTATGGGATGCAACCACCCCAACAACCAAATGGGACGATCCTGAGAATGAAATCGTCATTGCCCCGGGTCCAATCTGTGGGATTACCCAATACTCAGGAACAGGTAAATCACTAATTGTTTCTATTTCACCTCTGACAGACATTGTAATTGATTCAAACGTTGGAGGGTTCTTTGGTCCCTTTTTAAAGTTTTGCGGTTTTGATGCACTTGAAATCCAGGGCAAAGCAAAAGAGGATATAATCATTTACCTTGATGGGGAAAAAGGATATATCCACATTTATGAAGCGCCCAAAGAAGCCATTGACAGCCATGTACTGGCTGAGCAGTTATACGATATGTATGCGCCAACAGATAAGGAAAAGATGAATGTAGGCGTGGTATCAGCAGGCACTGCTGCCGATCATACCAACATAGGCATGATCAATTTCACTTTTTACGACAAGAAAAAAGGGGAAATCCGCTTAAAACAAGCCGGTCGTGGAGGCCTTGGTACAGTTATGCGCGATAAAAAAATAAAAGCAATAATTGCAAAAGTACCGGGTGTAAGTGGCAATGCAAACAACGTTGTTGATATGGAAGCGATCCGTGAACGCGGCAGGCGCTTTAATGAAGAGATGCGCCGCTTTGACGACCAGCAGTGCGAGATGAGGGCCAAAGGGACAGCCCACCTCACCAATGTGATGAACGACTATGACCTCCTGCCCACAAACAACTTTAAATTTGGCTCACATCCTGATGCTGTAAAAATGCATTCAGATATCTTCAAGAAGATGTTCGCCCAGGGAACCCCTGATGGTTGCTGGATTGGATGTAATATGGGATGTGCCAAGGCAGTTGTAAACTTTGAACTCAGGACAGGGCCATACAAAGGCCACAAAGTCCTTGTTGATGGCCCTGAATATGAAACAGCGGCCAGTGTTGGTTCAAACCTCGGGATCTTTGACCCTGAAGACATTGTTGAACTTAACTTTTACTGTGACACTTATGGCATCGACACCATTTCTTTTGGCACCATCGTTGGCTTTGTGATGGAATGTTATGAAAATGGCGTCCTTAATAAAGAACGCACCGGTGGCCTTGAATTGAATTTTGGCAATGCCGATGCTGCACTTGAGCTTATCCACCAGATGTCGAGAGGCGAAGGCATGGGAAAAATTGCAGGGCTGGGCATCCGCCAGATGAAAAAATATTTTGTCAAACAAGGCTGGGGCGATCCAAAATTTTTGCAGGATATTGGGATGGAAAACAAAGGGCTTGAATACTCAATGTACATCTCAAAAGAATCCTTGGCCCAACAGGGAGGTTATGCCATGACAAATAAAGGGCCACAGCATGACGAAGCCTGGCTGATCTTTATGGATATGGTAAATAACCTTATCCCTACCTTTGAAAACAAGGCAGAAGCACTGCACTATTTCCCAATGTTCAGGACATGGTTTGGTTTGGTGGGCTTATGCAAGCTCCCCTGGAATGACATCGAACCGGAGGGAAACTCCAAAACACCGGAACCGGCAAAAGTCCCTGAACATGTTGACAACTATGTTACCATTTATAAAGCTGTTACAGGGAAGCCTTTTGATAAAGACGAACTGATCCGTATGAGCGAAAGGGTATATAATTTCCAAAGGGTATTTAATATCCGCAGGGGGTATGGCCAACGTATCCATGATGCACAGCCTTATCGTGCAGCAGGCCCGGTAACAGCAGAAGAATATACCTCAAGGGCCGACCGTTACGACAAACAATTGAAAGAAATAGTAGGTTTTGACCCTGCAGGCAAGAGTGTTGAAGAAAAGATGGCTGTGTTGCGCAAACATCGCGAATCTCAATACGAAAAACTCCTTGATGCTGTTTATAAGCGTCGTGGCTGGACACCCAATGGCATCCCTACAATAGAACACCTCAAAAATATTGGAATGGATTTACCAGAGGTTGTTGAAGTTGTTAATAAATACCTTTAAGGACTCAGCTATTGATAAAAAAAGGCTTGCCAGAATTACTGGCAAGCCTTTTTTAAAATCATTTTTCATTGGATTGATTGAATTTCAGGGGCTGAAATTAGTATTTTTGCATATTGACATCATAATTGACCCAAAATGAAATCCGCACTTATCACCTTTAACAGTAAAAAAGGCAAGACCTTAGAATATGCAAAGGACATCGCACGTTTCCTTGAAAGCCACAATATATCAAGTCGTATTGTTTCTGTAGCCGATTGTGAAGACCACCATTTCAAGGGGGCTGACATGGTATTTTTTGGCTGCTGGACAAGCGGATTAATGATTATCGCCCAGCGGCCTGAGAAGCGTTGGGTTGATTTTGCAAAGAAAACACCGGCAATACATGATAAAAAAATAGTACTGTTCACCACCTACCTTATTGCTACAGGCAGCATGTTCAAATCCATGCAGAAACACCTGAACGGTAAAATAACAGATGTATCCCTTAAATTGAAATCACGCCAGCCTGTCATGACTGATATCAATAAAGCACAATTGGAAGATTTTTTGAAAAGCCTTTCTGAAAAATCATAACCGCTTCCATTATTATTTTAAAAGCATTCCATTCATTGAAACAATTATTGGCAATCATAACCATTGCCATTATTTGTCTTTCTTAAAGATGCCTGGATTTATAATGTTTAATAATCTGATGGATAAGTTGAAGGTCATTTTGACCAAGAAGCATCATTCGTTCTTGTATTTTGCCATAATAAGGTTTATCGGCAGCAATATCAAGGTCATTCAATACAACAGACAAACCTTCAGAGATATGTTTAAGCTCATCAGAAGAAGCAATCCTAATATTTGGCTGTTTGTAATCAAAGAAAAGACTGCTTAAATGCTGGGCATAAACCATGACAGCCTGCCCCAGGTTCAGTGAAGGGTATTTTCGCCTCATTGGGATTGTCGAAACCAGGTGGCACAGATCCAACTCCTCGTTGGTAAGCCCTGATTCTTCACGACCAAAGACAATTGCAACATTTTGCGCAATGCCCTTTTTCTCTTTTAATATCTCAGGCAACTGGTTTACAGACAGGATGTCTTTGTTCAGGTTTCTTTTCTTTGCCGAAGACGCCACAACCAAAGAATAATCCTTAAGGGCATCCCTGAGGCTTGTAAATACTTGTGCATCTTCAAGGATATCATTGGAAGCATGCGCCACAACACGGGAACGCTCCGAGAGATGGTCGCAAGGGTTCACCAAGACCATTTTCGTAAAACCCATTGTTTTCATTGCCCGGGCAGCAGCTCCTACATTTTCTTCCCTGGCAGGTTCAACAAGGACAAATGCAATTTCAATCATTGTTTCTTTGTTTTGAAAAGAATATCCAAAGGTAGTTTTTCAAATCAATTGATGATGTTTTACATTCGGGTTTTTAAAATGTTTGGCATGTATAAGACCGTAATCCCTATATCCCATCAGGAATAAACAAGATGTATTAACCCTAACCCAATCCCGAAGGGATGATAGTATTATAGCAAAATATCAACCGAATGATTTATAAACCCTGAAAGGGTGATATTTTATTCTGTGGGATTTCTCAGTCGCAGGGACAATGAACCACCTTTTGGGTTTTAATAATTGCCATACCACCCTTTTATTATCGTACCCTGCTCCATCGAAATGACGACTGATACTGCAAGGAAAGCTTATATCCCCTGGTGCATAGTTCGGAGAATGATTTCTTCCTGAAGTTCAGGGGTGAGATGGTTAAAATAATCAGAATAGCCTGCAACGCGAACGATAAGATCTGCATAATCTTCAGGTTTTATTCTAGCCTGTTTAAGGGTTTCAGCATCCACCACATTAAATTGGATATGATGGTTCATCTTTTTGAAATGCACCCGAATCAAAGCAGTAAGGTTGTTTATGGCATTCTGGTCTTTAAAGAAATCAGGTGCAAACTTTTGGTTTAGCAAAGTGCCTCCTGTTTTCAGGTGATCAAAACAAGCAACAGATTGAATGACAGCAGTAGGCCCATTCCTATCAGCACCCTGAACGGGAGAAATACCTTCAGACAATGGGGCAAAAGCTTTTCTGCCATCAGGTGTTGCCCCTGTTACGGCACCAAAATAAACATGACAGGTGGTAGGCAACATATCAATATGGAAATGTCCCCCACGGGCAGTGGGTATGCCATCAATGAGGTCAAAGAACAAATCGAAGACCTCTTTGGCCTGCTGGTCAGCATATTTGTCACCATTCCCATATTTTGGGGTTTCATAAATCAGGGAAGCCCTGGCAGGGGAATTTCCTGCAAAGTCATTTTCAAGCAAGGCGATGAGCTGAGCGAAGGCGATATCTTTTTTATCAAACACATGGTACTTTATGGCAGTAAGTGAATCTGCAATACTTCCAAGACCCACGCCCTGAATATAGCTTGTATTGTAACGGGCACCACCTGCATTGTAGTCTTTTGCATTATCAATACAATCCTCAATGAACAGGCTCAGGAAAGGCGCCTGGAGCTCTTCCATAATCAATGATTCAATAATAAGATTGCCCTGAATTTTGATATTTACAAAATGCTTTAACTGGTTTTCAAAAGCTTTAAAAAAGTCAGTATATGAAATAAAATCATTAACGGAGCCTGTTTTAGGCCCCAGTTGCCTTTGGCTTACAGGGTCAAAGCCATTGTAAAGTGTAAGCTCAAGGACTTTTGGGAGATTGAAATAACCCGTCAGCCAGTATGCTTCAGTTCCAAAAGCACCTGCCTCAACGCATCCACTGGCACCCCCATTATAAGCATCCGTTCTTGATTTTCCCTGGCGGCATAATTCTTCAACAATAGCATCCGAATTAAAAAGAGAAGGTTGGCCAAAGCCAGTTTTAATAATCCCCAAAGCCCTATGTATAAGGGCATCCGGGTTTTTATGACTTATCTGAACCATGCTTCCCGGTTGGAGCAGGCGCATTTCTTCAATCACATCCAGTATCAGAAATGATAATTCGTTGGCTGCATCCTCACCATTTTCATCCAGGCCCCCTACATTGACAAGGGTGAAATCGGTGTATGTATTGCTCTCTCTTGCAGTGACCCCGGTCTTAGGAGGGGCCGGATGGTTATTGAATTTCACCCAGAAAGCCTGAAGCAATTCTTTAGCCTGTTCAGGGCTTAAGGTGCCTTCACCGGTTTCTTTTTGATAAAATGGATACAGATGTTGATCGAGCCTTCCCGGATTAAATGAATCCCAGGGATTAAGCTCGGTAATGACCCCAATATGAATGAACCAATAATGCTGAATTGCTTCTCGAAATGTCTGTGGTGCATGGGCCGGAACCCTTTGGCAAAGCAATGCCAGGTCATTATAGTGCTCCTTTAAAACCCCATCTGTCTCTTTTTCGGCCAGTTCTTTGTATGCTTCAGCATATCTGTTTGCAAAGGCAATGAGAGCCAATGCAACTGTTTTCATTGCCTGAAGCTGGAAAATCTTACCTTCTTTGTCTTCGTCATTAGATATTTCAATTTTATGAAGGTTTTTATCAATGCGCTTTGTAAGGTCAAGCATCCCATAGCTGAACAATGCTTTGCCCCCGGCAGTATGTCCGGGAGCCCTTTGTTCCTGAAATTCAGTAAACAGACCAGACTGATAGGCATCAATCCATTCAGGGGGAAGAAGTGAAAACATTTGCTCCCTGAGGCTTTTCCCTTTCCAGAAAGGGATAATGATATCGTTGTATGCCTTCATCACCCCCTCACCTACTTTGTAGGACACTTTCTCCCGGCTATTCAGGATTTCAAGATCCTGAAGGCTGTGGATACATACCTCCGGATAGGTAGGTACTGCTTTGGGTTCAGGGCCACGTTCCCCAACAAAAAGCTCATCCTTGTCGATATAGAGTTCCTTATTGTTTAGGATATATTCAAAAGCCCCTGCCCTTTGGAGCACTTTTGGCAAACCATCTACTCCAGGCTGTTTATAATACTCTGTAATTAACAATGCCCTTTCAGCAGATATATATGGGATAGCACTCAGGCTTTTATTTCGGAGATTTTTTATTCTTTGACTTAACATGGATTATCCTCCAATCTTTATTGTTGCGTTTTGGTTTTGTAAAAAAGATGCAGCACATTCCAAATACTCCTCAGAAGGGGGCATAATACCATCAGTTGGGAACTCCCTCCCCAGAGACTGATACTTGGAATTGGCAATACGGTGGTATGGCAAAATATGAAGTTCCTCAATCTGAGGATATCTGATTAGCAAATCCCTCATGGCGGACAGGTTCCTATCATCATCATTTATCCCCGGTATTAAAGGAAAACGTATAAACACCCTAAGCTTTTGCCCGAGGATTAGATCCAGATTGTTCAATATCTGTTCATTATCCTGACCCGTGTATGCTTTATGCTTAACAGGATCCAGGTGCTTGATATCAAATAAGACCAAATCAATATGTTTACCAATAGCAATGTATTGATGTGGGGGAGCAAAGCCTGAAGTATCAAGGGCAATATGAATACCCTGCTTTTTTAATTCAGTGCAAAGGCCCAGTATAAAATCAAACTGCATCATTGGCTCTCCCCCCGAAAGGGTAACACCACCCTTAGAAGCCTGATAGAAGTCATGATCCCGAATCAGGGTATCCAATAAATCATCAATTGAATAATCCTGTCCAATGACTTCATCCTTACAAATTGTTTCATCGCCCAGCTTGTAAGGTTTTTGAATGTGTTCCTTTCCGGGATTAATGCTTTCAGGGTTATGGCACCATAAGCAATTTAAAGGACATCCTTTAAAAAACAATGTAGTACGGATGCCAGGTCCGTCATGTACACAAAACCTCCGGATATCGAATATCAATCCAGTATTCACTACAAGGTAATTAATTAACTAAAAGAAAAAGAAAAAAAAGGGGAGATAATAAGCAAAAGCCTCAACAGATCCAGCACTCAAAGAGGCCTTTTCCGTAGCGGTGATATAAACAAATATGTGCTTTTGCGTTAAGCATATTTTAACGATATCGTATTCATCAGGAAGGATTCAAATATAGTAATATTTTTGAATGGGCAATTAATAGTTTCGCGCAAAAAAAAAGCTCCTTTTCAGGAGCCTTAAATGTGTATCTCAGAATTATTGCTTTCCGTTCAGGAGTTGTTCAACAGCTTTTTTAAGATCATCAATCTGCTGCTGTTGTTGTTCAATAATTAGCTGTTGTTCTTTTATGCCTTCAACAAGTATTGGGATTATTGCGGTATATTCCATTGAATATAAATCGTTTTGCTCACTATAACGAACAGATTCTGGAAGGATGTTAATGACATCCTGCGCAATAAACCCAAGATAAGGCAAAGAATCATTTTCAATCCAATGATATCTGACACCTTTGAGCTTCATTATTTTGTCAAGGTTGTTTTCTTTATCAAGGTAAACGATGTCTTTTTTTAATCGCCTGTCAGAGTTATTTGTCCAGGGAAGGTTACCACCAATCAATGAAGCCCCTGATATTATGAATTCACTATTACCAACAGAAGGGGCAGCATTACTTCCAAGATGGATTGCAAAAGCACGAGAACCAGTGGCCTTTGCCATATTGCCCATCGCAATTGAATACATCCCGGAGGCTTCAGCACTATATCCCAGGGCATAAGAGCCCTCTCCATAAGCTTTGGCATAACTCCCCAGGGCAACTGCTGAAACGGCAGTAGCATTTGCAAGATTTCCTATGGAGACGGCATAAGCAGCATTTGCTATCACATTATAGCCCATAGCAATACTATAAGCGTTACTTGCAGTAGCCAGATAACCTGCAGCGAATGAATAAGGTCCTGAGGCAATATTATTTAATCCGGAAGAAAATGACATAATCCCAATATTTGAATCATCCCATTGAGTGCCATCAACCCGGCCACTTCTAAATGCAGCTTTATCTGCGACCCAAAACAACCTGGTTGGAAAAGGGTTACCAGCAACCAATTGCGTGCCATAAAAAGAAACCGAGCCATTCTTCAACAGCAACATCGCATTCGAGCGTGATGAATTAGATGAACCATTGCCCACAACAAAGAGGGGATCAGTACTTACCCATGATAATGAATTGACATTAGAAGGCATTTGATTAAACCTGCCTATAACAAATGAATTATAAGATGAAGCCTGGGTATTGAAACCGGCAGAGAATGACCCCCAGCCAGAAGCTTCAGTAAACAATCCCATTGCAACTGCTCCATAAGAAGAAGCCTTGGAATAATAACCAATAGCAGTGGCAAAAGTTACAGAAGCAATAGAATTATTACCCATTGCAACAGTATTTGTCCCACTGGCAATTGTATTATGTCCTACAGCAAAAGAATTCACCCCACAATTGTTTTCATCCCATTGAGCCCCATCAACACGTCCAGCCCTAAAAACTCCTTTAGGCGCATCCCACAAAACCTTAGTTGGAAATACATCAGGGCCGTCCTGTTGTCCCCCTAAAAAACGGGCAGAACCATTTTTAAACATAACAAATGCATTCGATCTTTGAAAGGCCCCAATCCCATTACCAACAACAATCACTGCATCTGTAGGCTCCCATGTAAGGCTATTGACCATAACAGTTGTATCATTGTATTGCCCCAGGGCAAGGGAAGCATAAGCTTTTGCATGTGTTGTATTTCCCATTGAAAATGAATACTTCCCTGAAGCTTTTGTTTCTCCACCGCTAGCAACAGACCCATATCCATCTGCCCTGGTATCAAAACCCATAGCAATTGAATTTGTTCCTGAGGCCTGAGACTTAAAACCTATTGTTGTTGACCTGTCACCAAATGCTTTTGTTTGTGAGCCTAAAGCAATAGACTCATAACCTGAAGATTCAACTTCAGAACCAATAGCAATGGAAAAATTATTGGTTGTTTTTGCATCCTTGCCAATAGCAATTGAAAAACTACTATTCGCCTTAACATCCCTTCCAAAAGCAATTGCATTCAAACCTGAAGCAGTGGCATTTTCGCCCATAGCAATAGAATTACTACCAACATTTGAGGCATCCCATTGACTCCCTGAAACAATACCAGCCCTAAAGGATGCGTTCCAGGGATTGAAAAACATTCTTGACCCGGCTCCTGTTATCGTAAGGGAATTCCCTTGCCCATTAGATCCGGAAACGAGTATTACCCCATCCTTAACATGTAATTTTTCAAGCGGAGAACCTTCTCCTATCCCAACATTTCCTGAAACATAGCTTATATTATTTCCATTTGCAACCCAAAGCTCATTATTTGCAGAATTCCATGTATCAATATCTTCCTGGCTTATTGTTGCAGCAATTGAACCAGTAAAATGCGGATCACTTTCCTCAAGCAAATAAGCCTGCAAATCAACAATCTGGCTTTCAATAATATGTATTCCATCCATCCTGTTCCAATTCATAAATACAGGATCGCTTTCCTCAATTGGCACTGATAGTTGTTCTGCACTTTTAGCATGTAAGGCATAGGGGACACTAAGCAATTCATTAGTGGCAACAATTGTATAGTTATCCTGCCCTTCTGGATCAACTTCAGTTTTCAAATAATATGATCCCTGTGACCAATCCACTTCACCCAAATCATCACTTGTATTGCCTGCACCAATCTCAATGCTCAATAGTCCGTTTACATTAGTAGTTGCAAGATGGGTTTCCTGATAAACAATAGCACCTTCAGGTCCGTTTTGAATAAGGCTTATCCTAATCCCAACCTGCTGGTTAACTATCAGTTGATGAGCTGAGTTCCTTACTACGGCCTGATAACTAATCTTCCCGGGAGCTTGTGCCATAGCATCCCTTAATACAAACATTGAAACAAAAACCAATACGGCTGTTAAAAAACACTTACATTTCATAAAACTTTATTTTTTTATGTTCTCCTGGTGTTAAAAACCAAAATCACTGATTATCTATTGTTTTACAACTTTAAAAGTTTTTATTGTTTTGCCCCCAGACATAATTTTAATATAATAAAGTCCGGGTGTATAACAATCCATTTTTACTCTTGTCTGAGCATTAATAAGGCCTGAAACAAAGAGTTCCTGCCCCTGGGTATTGTAAAGGGCAAGATGCAAATCCTGCTGGTTATAATCCGAAAGCATTATTGACAAACAATCTGTCACTGGATTTGGATAGATGTTTACATAGGAATCCGTGCCATTCATTTCCTCCACTCCCATGATGACAGATATTTCATAAGGTTGTTGGATTCCTTGATATATGCTATGATCAGCAGAATAATAAGTTTGAAAAAATGTCTGTCCTATTGAAAATGCAACAGAACCATCTGCCCCACTCATATCACCCCCTATAGAAACCACTGAAGATTGGGCAACAACACCCTTAAAACAGAGGATTAGGAGCAACAACAACAAAAAGCTTGTTTTATTATTTTTCACTGGTTACCTGTTAGATCGAAGTTTATAGCTTTAATTATTCAGACCAATCGCCTTGAACCCTGCCTTAATAAGGCATCTCTTTATATGGGATTATTCTCCAGACAGGATTCATCCCAATTCTTATTAACAAAAAAGGTGAAGCACTCAAATTTATGAATCAAAATCCGATGCTTCACCTAAAAACATGTTTTACAAATTATTGTTGACCAATATCACCAGAGATATTATCAATAAAAGTATTATTAACTAAAAGGGGGTCGCCATGTACACCACTAACCTTTCTCTTATAAACCCCATACTTTTTGGAATTCTTTATCACACAGTTCTGGATTTTAGGATTTCCGGCGCCACAGGGATATACTTCAATATTCCCATAGCTTTTGCCTGCATATTCAACCACACAATAATCAAGCTCTGAGTCAGCCAGAGTGTAGCTATTAAAAATAATGCCACTCCAATCACCGTTCTGAGGGGCAGCACTGGAAGAGGTAAATACAATTGGAAGTTCCAGGGTCCCAACAGCCATTATCCTTCCAGGGCCATAAGAGGAAGAATATCCTATTTCAATGGTTTTTCCGGCATCGAACATAATAATAGTTCCCGGTGCAATAGTAAGTGTTGCATTTTCATAAACCACAATATTATCAGAAGCAATATAAGGCACATTGAGCTTTTTCCATATTGCATCAGCAGATATATATGATGTATATGAAACACCTCCGGTAATTTGAACCCCATAACCAGCAGAAGTATGAAAAACATTCCCCTCGCCAATTTCATCTACATAACAACCTCTCAACCGCATTGCATGTCTGCCTGTTGGGGCATAAATTACATTATTTTCAAAAGCAGTGAACCCATTTGTATCATCGATAGCAGATATTGCAGTTATTTGTTTTGCATTGGAAAACGTTGAATTTTTAATGCTAAGCTGACCATTATCCTTAACATATATCATATCAACGTATGAATCACCACCACCATAGCTGACATTACAGTATTCAAGTTCACAATTAATGGCACCACTTTGAAACCTGATAAATTTCCAATCACCAGCCTGAGGGGCACTACTTGCTGAAGTAATATAGACTGAGTCATTCACAGTGCCTTTTGCTAAAAATTGTCCATTCTCTCCATTATATCCGACATTAATATAATTACCGGCCATCATTTTTAAAATGACCCCTGGCTGAAGGATAAGTTTACCACCACCCCTGATACTCATTTCATCCTTTAAAAAATAAGGGACGTTTTGTTTTGCCCATGTATTCTCATCATTGATGATAATTGTCCCGGAAGAAGAAGCAGAAACAAGGATACCGAATCCAGGGCCAGCAATAAAAGTATTACCAGGTCCAAGAGTTTTTACATTTTTCCCACTAAGGCTGAGGGCATGATTTGCTGTGCTTTCCAATGTGTTGTTTGCAAAACTAACAAAACCATTTTCATCAAGAGCCCTTGCTGCCGGGCCATGAGATTTTTTTAGATTACAGTTATTCACTGATACCTGGGCTGACCCCCTCACCTCTATCATCCCATAACTGCTATTACCTCCACCATACTCAACATTACAAAAAGCCATCTGGCAATTCACAACGCCTGTTTTAAAAACGATAGATTCCCAATTCCCGGGAACAGGATTTGCAGAGGCAGAAGTAAAAGTAATAGGTTTTTCAGGAGTTCCAACAGCAACAAGGCTTGAGTTCTGTCCATCAATTATTAAGCTGGCATTCTCAGCAAATTTAATAATAGCACCCGGCTCAATAGTTAAAACCCCGCCGTTCACTGTTACAGTCCCAGTAATTGTATGTGGGTTGTTCTCTACCTTCCAAACCGTTGGTTGGCTGATTACTTCATTTGAATGGCTTTGAGGTGCGACAGGCGTTACTTCTTCAGGATCGCAAGCCAAAAACGTCATAGCTAAAGCTACTGCAAAAAAAATACTTCGTTTCATTGTCATTTGGTTTTGTTAATTATTATTTGGTTTAATGATTTTCATTCTATTCAATAAGAAAGCTTCATTCATTATGAAATGATGAACAAAGGTTCTTAGTATTAAACAAATTAATTGTCAAAAGGAATATGCTTCTTAGCCGGATATCCCATGAGAAATCAGTTGCCACCAAAAGATTTTACGCCTTTTATTAAGCATTTCACTAATTGAGAAATAATTCCAATCAATTAAATGAAAATAAATTTCCAAAGGCACTATAAATCACATGATGATTGAATGGGTGCAAAAATCTTTATAATCTTAATAATAGCCTATTTTTCATCTATGACATCACTATGACATTTTGATTATTTATCTAATAATTCATCATAAATCGTAAAAAAAAACACTTAAAAAAACAATTATTGAACCGTATCTAAAAAATCCTTTATTGAGATATCAGGTGAGAGCCCCAGTTTTTTCCTTAAGCGGTTTCGGCCCTTATCAACTGCCACAACTGTATTATTATTTAACTGTGCAATCTTTTTTGTTGAAAGGTTCAACTTTATAAACGCACATAATCGTTCTTCATTGGGAGTAAGCGAAGGAAACAATCTTTTAAGCTTATTGAAGAATTCCGGATGAACTTCTTCAAAATGAAATCTAAATGCTTCCCAATCCTCTTTAGTGTTCAACTGACGTTCAATACCTTTAATCAATCCATCAATATTTTCATGATCCTTTTCAACTCCTTTTTTCAGTTCCGATAAGATTTCTGTCTTTTGAGCAATCTTAAGAGCTAATGAGGAGAGCTCCCTGTTCTTCTGGTCGATAGCCAGCCTTAGTTTTTCCTGGCCAAGCTTATAAATCTCCTTCTTTTGTTCGGCCATCTCTTTTTGCTGTCTAAGTGTCCTGCTCCTTAAATAAAATAGGCCGAAAATAGTAATGGTTAAAACAACGCTGGTAAAAAGCAAAGCTGCCAACCCTCTTTTTTGCTTCTTATTAAATAAATTCTCTTTCTCTAAAAACATAATCTGTTGAGCTTGTTTTTCAGACTTGTAACGGATTTCAAGTTCATGTAAAAAAGCTTTTATCTCAAGGCCTTCAAGAGAATCTTTTAACAGCATGGACTTCCTGTCTGCCTTTAATGCCAATTCCCACTGGCCTGTGTTTTCATAAGCTTCACTTAGCAATGCATAGGATTCCTGCTCAAATTTGGGATAATCATATTCGTTGGCATAGTCATTTGCCATTCTTAAATACGATATTGCACTGGAATAATGCTTTAATTTTATTTCAAGCCTGCCTGCATTAATAAGATTATCTGTCTTTCGATAAACATTTTCCCCCTTTTCTCCGGCCTCAACAGCCTGACGATACAACAATGAGGCTTTCTCATAATCCCCCATTTTTAAATACAATGAAGCCTTATTGGATAATCCTGTTTCAATCCCATCTATATGGTTATATTTTTTGGCTATCATATATGCTGTATCATAATATGCAATGGCATCTTCTAACCTTCCTTCCGAGTCTGCAACAAACCCCATATTATTAAATATGGTGATGTTGGTATAAAAAGTTGTGTGATCAGGATTTTTTGACAGATAATAGGCCGTCATAAGGTATTCTTTCCATTTTGGGCTGTTAAGGCCTTTAAACAATTCTGCTACCTTGTTATAATAAAATGCAAGCTGGGCTGAATCACCAACACTTTCCTTAACATCAATGGCCTGAAGGGCCTTCTCAATTGCCATCTTTGCTTTACCTGCCTCATCATAAACGGCTGAGATATTTATTAAAACCCCTGCATAGGCTATTGAATCAGGAAGGCTTAAAAACAATGATGCACTTTCCTCATAGGCCTCAAGTGCTTTATCATTCCTTCCCTGCTTGCTATAACATTCAGCAAGATTATTCAAAATAGCTCCCTGAGCCTTTACTGAATTAATATTTCTTGCCATATCAAGCCCTTTGTTCAAAAATATTACTGCACTGTCAAGCGAAGATTCATAAATATAGGATATCCCAATTTTGCGATAACATCGTGCAATATCCAAACTATCCTTTTTTTCCAAGGCATTTTGAAGCCCTTTAAAAAGCCCTTGCCTCTCCTGTATTCCACTTTGAGCAAAAACATAATAACTGGATATTAGCGATAATACAATAAAAAGGCATTTTTTCATTCGTTACTGTTCTTTTTGTTAATAATCCGATGGAACTCTATGTATGCTATTTGCTGTGATATTTGGTCTTAATACGCAAACATATTAGTTTCATAATCGTAAGTCTGAATATTTTCAAAAATAAAAAAAAACATAACACTATTCCGGTTTTTATTTCCAGTTATTGACAAGGGCATTGCTCCCAATATCTAATCATTTGTTCTAATAATACATTTTTTCTTACCTTTGCAATCACAAAATGGTGGATTTTGTCCTTCAGGACAAAGCCTTAATATGGGAATCCGGTGCGATACCGGAGCTGTGCCCGCAGCTGTAAATCCAAAAGAATTGTTTTTTGAAACCTCCGCGCCACTGTAATTTAAATATTATTACGGGAAGGCCTCAAAAAACAGGATAAGCCAGAAGACCTGCCATTAATACTGTATGCATAATGTTCGAACTTCGGGAAAAAAGTTTCGGGAACTATCATCCTTTCCCTGATTGATTCCCTGTTTTTAGCCTTGATTGCTGATTTTTTGAATCAGTGAATCTTTTTTTTGATTGAAGATTATTGTTTTTTACCAAGACCATGCCATGAGTAAATACCTGATTAAAGCGATTTACATTTTGCTGTTCCTGAGCCTGAACACACAGGCGCAAAATGTAAAACGTATTGTTTCCCTTGCCCCTTCCCTTACCCAGAATTTGTATTTTCTTGGGGCAAAAGACCTTGTTGTCGGGGTTACTTCGTA
>CAYLYP010000069.1:0-1460 GCA_964387795.1 uncultured Bacteroidales bacterium | reverse complement strand
ATCAGGATTCCCCGGCTCCTGCTTGCATTTTCAATAGGAGGGGCATTAAGCTTATCAGGGGCTGTGCTACAGGGGATTTACCGAAACCCGCTTGTGGAACCATATACCCTTGGCATCTCAGGTGGGGCAGCATTAGGTGTAGCAGCCATTGTGGTT
Organism: uncultured Bacteroidales bacterium; assembly: GCA_964387795.1. Classification (GTDB taxonomy): domain Bacteria; phylum Bacteroidota; class Bacteroidia; order Bacteroidales; family UBA7960; genus CAYLYP01. Next base: position 1,304 of record CAYLYP010000069.1, on the reverse strand, counting down.
ACAGGTTTACAAATATCAATAGGGGCATTTATCCTTCCTCTGGCTGGCTTTCTGGGGGCACTGGCAACAATCTTTTTGGTTTACTTCCTAAGCATGCGCAAAGGGGGCATAGAGATTAACAGGATGCTACTAATTGGAGTGATGATAAGCTTCGTAGCTTCTTCAGCAATGATGTTTTTTATGGCTGTCACCTCTGTTGAAAACATGCATGGCATCGTGTTCTGGATGATGGGTTCATTAGATGAGCCAAACATCAACCTTATTTACATCATGTTATCCATATCCCTCCTGGGTCTTGTCACCACTTATTTTTTTGCAAGGCCACTGAACGCCCTGCGTTTAGGGGAAACCAAAGCCCTTCACTTAGGAATAAATACTTCTTTTACGATTAAGATTTTGTTCCTTACCTGTTCCCTGTTGGCTGGCGCATCAGTAGCAGTTGCCGGGGTAATAGGTTTTGTTGGCCTTGTAATACCCCATTTTATCAGGATGATTATAGGGTCTGATTATAGGGTCATGCTCATAGGTTCTTTTCTGGGGGGAAGTATTTTCCTTATTATCTGTGATGTGATTGCGCGGACTATCATTGCCCCGCATGAACTGCCCATTGGGGTGATAACAGGGATTTTTGGCGGGATAGGGTTTATCATTGTCCTTAGCAGGATGAGTAAAAAAAACAAAGCTTTTTAAAATGAAAGAATTCCTCAAACTGGATAAAGTGTGTTGCGGGTATGGTTCCGGCTTTATGCTCCAGGAGCTAAGCCTGTCTTTACCAAAAGGAATGTTTGCAGGGATTATTGGCCCCAATGGTTCAGGGAAAACCACTTTGTTCAAAGGGATATCAGGTGAAATTGGGATTAAAAAAGGAGGCATCACCCTGAATGAACAAAATGTCAGGCAAATGCCCCTGAAGGAAAAAGCCCGAAGTATAGCTATTGTCAATCAATTTCCCGAAGCAGTTGATATAAGCGTCCAGGACTATGTGCTTATGGGAAGGCTGCCATATAGGGAATCCTTTCAATTTTTTGAAACCAAACAGGATCTTGAAATCGCAGAAAAATACATGAAGCTTACCCAGGTTGATGGATTTAAGCATAAAAGCATGCTCCAACTCAGTGGCGGGGAACAACAATTGGCTGCTATTGCCCAGGCCCTTACCCAGGAACCCAATCTCCTGCTGCTTGATGAACCTACTTCTCATCTTGATATTACCCACCAGGTGCAGGTACTCAACCTCATTCAAAAGCTAAACGAATCCCTTCAGCTTACAGTTCTGATGATTATCCATGACCTTAGCCTTGCAG
>CAYLYP010000068.1:0-17029 GCA_964387795.1 uncultured Bacteroidales bacterium | reverse complement strand
AATTTCTCAGACGGTTTTTGGACGATACAAAGGCAAACTTGTTTTTTGCAAACGGTGTAATAATAGTTGAAGGCGATGCAGAGAATTTAATTATTCCAACACTTGCTGAATACATCGGATTTCCAATACATAAACATGGAGTTTCAGTTGTAAATGTAGGAAGCACAGCACTGTTGCGATATGCAAAAATATTTCAGAGAAAAGCTGGTAATGGAATTGGAATAAAAGTTTCTTGCATTACAGATCGAGATATTCCACCACAAGAAGCAAAAGAATTCACCTACGAAGTCAAAAGGCGTGTTACAGGAGTGGTAGAGCAAATTAGTTTACTTAGTGATAACCGTAAAACAGAAGACGAATATTCTACACAAGAAATTGCTGAAATAGTTTCAAAGAAAAAAGCCAAATACGGTGGTGGTGATGTTCAAGTATTCCTTCCAAACACTTGGACACTTGAATATGAGATCGCAAGAAGTTGCCTACGTAACGCAATTCATAAGTCAATTCTATTTGCATTGGCTACTAATGACCTTCAAGAGGAAATAAGCAAAGAAATTTCCAAACAGATTAACGAACAAATAGAGAAAGATATAACAAGATGGAAAGAAGATGCTAAAAGTGATATTGAAATTGCAGTTGAAATTTATGCTCCATTAGAACGCAAGCAAGTATCAAAGGCGGTAGTTGCACAAATCTTTTCACGAATTCTAACAAAATCTAAAGTTGATGTCGTAGAGATTTTGAAAGACCCATACTTAAAATATTTAGTTGATGCGATTAAGTATGTAACCAATGTTTGATTTCAAAAAATTAAATATCACTGTTGAAGATATTGCTTTTGTTGAAAATCATTTTGGTTTTAAATTCAATGAAAGGCAAAAAAGGATTATCCGATTTTGGGATAGCACTGACATTCAAGCTTGTCCTGGAAGTGGCAAAACAACAACTCTTGCTGCTAAACTTATTATTTTAGCTAATAAAATTCCTAAATCATTTAAGCAAGGTGTGTGTGTAATCACACACACAAATGTTGCAGTTGCAGAAATTAAAAGCAAACTGGATTCCTATTCTAATTTCTACTTCAATTATCCAAATCATTTCGGAACAATTCAATCTGTAGTTGATAAATTCTTTACTATTCCTGCTTACAAAAATGAGTTCAAACAATCACCAAATATTACTGATACAGATTCTTACTGTAAAGAGATAAATAAATTCAAGTCCCTTTACGGAACGGCTTTGTTTTTAAGTGCAAAGGGTGTTGACGAAATTGGTTATTTATCTTTTAACATGCACAACTTTAGTGTATCAAAGACAATCAATGAAGTAAGCCCTTTTACAATTGATGGAATCTCCCAAGACAAGATGCTAATTCACTATAAAAAAATTGAAGAGGCGAAAAATAAATTATTGAAAGATGGATTCGTTAAATATGATGAGGCATATTCAATTGCTTTCAAATACCTCAGAGAAAACCCGCAGTTGAAAGACCTATTCATCAGAAGATTTCCATTGATTTTTATTGACGAAATGCAAGACATGGAAACTCACCAATCGGAACTCATAAGCTATTTGTGTGATGGCACTTCTGCTATAGTTCAAAAAATTGGTGACATCAATCAGTCAATTTTCAATTATTCATCTTCTGATAAACAAAATGAATGGCAACCAAAAATTAATTCAGATTTGCAATTAACCGAAACAACAAGAATTTCAGAGAACATTGTTCGAGTAGTAAAAGATATTTGCGTTGCTCCTCAAGTAATGACTGGTTGGATTAACCCAACACCTTTGAAACCGACAATCATTTTATTTGACAACAACTCTATTCTAAAAGTAAAAGACAAGTTTGGAGAACTCCTTATCCAACATAATCTCCATAAGGGAAAACCATGTAAAGTTGTTGGAGCAAGGTTAAGTGATTCCCGTTTAAATATTAACTCCTATTGGAATGAGTTTAATCGTGGTTATAACAAAAAAGATTTCTCAAACATTACTTCATTTCTTGAAAACGCAAATCAGTTGGCTTTACAAAGTAGAAATGTAAAAGAAGTAAGAAAGTCATTGCTAAGTATTTTGTGCAAATGCTTACGCCTTTGCAAAGTCAAGCATCCCGTTACAGGATTTTACTTTACGCCTTTTACATTGTATCAATATCTAAATTCGTTGGACGATTTAAGTATTTCCAAAAAGATCAATGATAATATTACAAAATGGATAATATCAATTTCCCAAACTGAGATTTTGAAGGGAGAAATTGAAACCTATGTTTCAGATTTGCTTGCAATGTTAGGTGGACAAGTAAATGATGACCTAAAGCAATTTTTTACAAACCCCGAAGTTGAAGCAGCAAGTGAAAAGATAGAAAACAGAACTTACCATTTTGCTATAAATGGACAGGAAGTGCAAATTCACTTTGATACTATTCATGGAGTAAAAGGCGAAACACATTCAGCGACTCTTTACCTTGAAACCTTCAACAGAGTTTACGACATAGGCAGCAAAATTTTGGAATTTATTATTAGCGCAGAAAGGCAGCGCACAAGGCAACGAACTGATGATGTTTTTAGAAAAAGATTGCCACTTGCTTATGTTGCAATGACTAGGGCATCACATTTTATTTGTTTAGCAGTTCACAAGGATAGATACACAGAAAACCATAAGGCATATTTTGATGCAAGTGAAGAATGGGATGTAATTTATTTATGATTTATGAAATATATATAGTGTAATAAACATTAATCATTTTTTTATGGCAGTAAATGAAGCAACTCTAGAGGCAAGAATCGATAGAGTATTAACTTCAGTCTTCCAAAAGATGTTGGGAAAGGATAGATGCTTTAGAGCAGATGGATGGGTAGATTTCGGAGGGTTTTTAAATTCAAAGTTCATTTGCGAAGGGTCTGGTTTTCAGAAAGCGGTTACCTTTGGTAGTTAAAACATTTTATGTTAAAATATTAATATCTATCGCTTTTTTGATATTTTTGTGCGGGGAGGAATAAAATCCCAAAGATTAGTGCCAAGTGTTCTGACAGTAATGCTTGGAATATTTAATAAAGAAACGAAAAGATATGGACGTCAACGAAGAAATAATTGCTCAATACATACAGACAGTAAAGAAATGGTTTTATATGTCTGATATTTCATTTAAAGTTCCATTTAATTACAGTAATATAGATTTGTTGGCATATAACCCAGATGAAGATAAATACTATGATATAGAAGTCAAGTTTAGGTCTGCATATACAATTTCTCAAAAGAACCTTGAGAATGACACAGACTTTAATAAGTTTGTTGAACAGCTAGTAAAACCTGAAAGACAAGAAGCAATTAGAAGTATCATAGGAAATAAGCCGACAATAAAGATATTTATTACAACTTATAGTCTATTTGGAAAATCCACTGAAAAAAGACAACAAATAGAAAACGAAATGAAAGACCGATTACTCAAATTCGGATTTGAAAGTGAGATTTGGTATTTCGATGACATAATTCCTGACATCTATGAAAAAATAGAAAAGAGTGGACGTTATAACACTGAGTTGATGCAGACTATTCGATTGATTAAAACATACACTGACGATAAAAAAATTGTCAGGCACTAATAAATGTCACACTCCGGCATGTTGCTCCAGCTAATGAGCGATAGCGAATAACCCCAGCTTGAACTAAACTCTCAGGATAGCACTATGGGTTTTTAAAGGGCTTGAGAATAGATTTTTAATGAAAAGAATAGAGGTGAAGTTTTCTGATAAAAAGATCAGTGCGGCTAGATTCACTTTGTTTTATTCACTATTACCCCATTAGCACTTAAAACATTTTCTGTTAAAACATTATTTTCTATCGCTTTTTTGATATTTTTGTGCGGGGAGACAGTGAATAAAATCCCTAAGGTTATGCTAAATAATGAGAGACCAGAAAAATTTAGTCAGATATGAAATGTATAGCATGTTTTTCAGAAGATGATTTTCAAAAAGAATTAAAAAGGAAATGCTTTGGTATTAATCGTTTTGAAAATAAAATAACGCGATATAAAGAGCTGTATATAAATGAGATTAAAAATTTAATTAGCGTAAGTAAATGTGACTGTGCTTATAGAAGTACTTCAGCGGAATATATTAAATGGAATGATGATTTACTTCAAAATCTTCAACGGAATATTAATATAATTGAAAGCACTTTTGATGAACTTAGAGAGATTTATTTATGCTATATTTCTCAAAGTAATAAAATCGCATTAGATAGATTTTGGAGCTTCTTAAATGAAAACAACCTTTTAATGGACTCAGAAGGAGCACTTTCTTATACTCGACTTTTATTCCGTGCTAGAAAGAATGATGGTATATTTGACACAAAAGATATTAAAGAACTATTTCATATTCCTTTTAGTAAAAGGCACTTGATAGGAAACCAAAGATTTAGTATTACAGGTCAACCGATGTTATATCTTTCTAATTCAGTTTTTAGTATCGAGAAAGAACTTAATGAGAGTTATGATAACTTATCATTTGCCGCTTTCTTACCTAAATATTATTTATACTATGGGCACCGAATTTATGAAATCAAGAATATGCTATTTAATCTTTTGTATAAAAGCCTTCCAGCAATATTTGAAAGTGGTTCTAGAATAAGTTATTTTGATAATCATGTTACACCTAATCATTCTACAATTATTATTGATATTAAAAAGACAATTCTATCTCACATTTTAACTTTTCCTACGGAGCAAAAAGGCACATTTATTCCGGAGTACGTTTTACCTCAAATGATAACAGCGGCATTGCTTGAGCATGATTATAAAGGAATAGTTTTTCCTTCAACAAAAGACTTTAGTGACTGGAATACCAACAAATTAAATAATGACCATGAGATAAATATTGCATTTTTTGTAAATTATAATCATAGTCAAGATTTAGATACAGATTTATTGAATTCTTTCTTTTATTTCACATTTGATGGCTCGGAAAATTTTACCATTGACATTAAAGATATAAAATCAGGATTTGAGCAAATAATTGACAGAAATAGGAAGTCAGACATAAATAATAATGATTTTATAATTCCACTTGTAAATGCGAATATGCATATTGATAACCTTAAGACTTCAAGAGTAAAAGGGATTGAATATTTTGAAACAAAGAGTGGAAAAACTGAATTAGAATTATATTTAAAAATGGCTAATGAACTTGATAAGTATGTAAAATAATTACTGTGCATAATAAATAGGGCTTCATGTGGTTAGCACGACCCGGCATGTTGCGCCAGCTAATGAGCGATAGCGAATAACCCCAGCTTGAACTAATCCCGCAGGATAGCACTATGGTTTTTATGGGGCTTGAGAATGGGTTTTTAAAGAAAAGAGTGGGGGTGGAGCTGTTATAAAGAATTCAGCACGGCTAGATCCACTTTGTTTTATTCACTATTACCCCATTAGCAAGTAAAACATTTTCTGTTAAAACATTATTGTTCATCGCTTTTTTGATATTTTTGTGCGGGGAAACAGTGAATAAAATCCCTAACGTTAGCGTTCATTATAAAAAAGACGCCGCATTTAGATAACTATGACATATAAAGATATCCAAATCAAATGCCTAAAATAAATATCATGGAACCGCTCTCTTCTTTTGGAATAAGCATAGCTGCTGGAATTGCTCTAGACATTTATAATAAATCACAAGGGACTGTTAAAAAAGAAATCAAGAACGCATTTGAGAAAGCTTTAATTTCTTGGTGCAAAAATGATGATATTCGAGAAAGGAAGAGAAATGAAATTAAAAGAACTCTTGATAAATTTATTGCAGAGCCAGAACTTCTGGCTGACATAAACAACCAAAGTCCTGAATTAAATTCATTTTTTGAGAAGTTTGATGAAGCATTAGCTCAATATAGTGCAGCATACCATTATATTAAAGAGGTCAAGGATTTAGAAAGATATAGAACAGAGGTATCATTTCTTTCAAGTATAAAAGACACTGTTGAAGACACAAATAAAAAACTTACTGATTTTATAGAGAATAACCTTCCTGAAAGTAGTGCGCTTCTTGAAGAAGAATGGAAAAGACAACTTATAGTTTATAAAGAAAGCATTTCAAACTTCAAACCTAAAACGGCACTAAACCTGCTTCTTAAACTTGAAGAAAGTTTTGTTACAAATAATGTAAAACCTTCTAACAGCCTATTATCATCTATTGAATTTTTGAAAGCTCAGTGCTATGAATTAATTGGCAAGGCAAAAGAAATGTATCAAAGCTATATCAAAGCCAATCTTTTAAATTCTGCTACGATTCAAATCAAAGAAAAGGCTTGTTATTCGTATGCAAAAACTGGGGAGAAAGAGAAATCAAATAATTTAATTGATGAGATTTTAAAGTATGATGAATATAATTCGGTGGCATGGGCAATTAAAATTATCCTTGATGAAGGTAAGAATTTAGAATCCCACATTTTGGAAACTCCACCATTGGTTAGAAATGATTGGAACTTTAAAAGATTGGTTTACCTAAATATATTAAATGGTACCGATTTTGAACTTCAAATGGAAATATTCAATAAATATGAATTCTTAAATGAAAGTTACGACGAAGAACCTCTTACTTTAACTAATTACAAAAAAACTTTATTTGTTATTGAGATTACTCTTTCAAAATTGTTAAGAGCCCCGTTTATTATATTTACCAGAAATCAAACAAATGATATAAATTTCATAAAAAATATCAATAAAATACTAGGACATTTTTTAAATGAGGTGTCTGAATCAGAGATATTAAACAATTATAAAACAGTTGAATATTGTTACTACTTTTCAGAATTTGTTTTGACTGAAAGTAGGGAGTCTGTGCTTAAAATGAGGTCATTATATGATGCAATAAATAAACATGACATATCTCTATTGATGATGTTAGCAAATTCTCTTCAATTGATTGGCGAAGTAGATGAAGCAATAGCTGTTATTAATAAGCAAGAAACTAAGTTTATTGAAACTATCCATCTTGAAGCCTTTTGTTTCCTTAAAAAGTCTGATATTGAAAATTACATACGGGTTTCCAAGGAACTTCTTAACTCAATAACTAAAATTGATTTTAACTCAAGCGAAAGTATTTTATCGATTCCTGTAACTCTGTATGAAAATAATAGAATAAATGATATTGAGGTTGCAGATTTTTTGACCGACAAAGATTTTGAAACAGAAGAATTAAGAAAGTTAGTTACCTCCATTATTCAAATTCTCAAAAGAGAAAATGTAGAAAATAATATTCAGGATTTACAGTCAATTGAAGACGAAATATTTAAGCTTGAATCTAGCATTAAATTCTATATCCCCTATTCATGTTTTGTACTTGAAAAGTGGGATTTGGCGATATCATCATTTAGGAAATATATTTCTAAGGACAAGCAATCTCGTGATTTATACTTTTATATTCTTGCTCTTGAAAAATCGCTTTCTAATCACAAGGAACTTCTTGAATTATTGGCAATTTGGAGAAATGGGTTCTCCTTTAATGAAGAATTATTGAGAATTGAAGCTGATGTTTGTCGCCAATTACCCGATTGGAATAGATGCCTAATTATTTCAGAGAAATACTTGTCAAAACATCCGAGCGATGAATCTTTCCTTGTGCTTAAACTAATTGCGTTAAATGAAATAGATATTAAAGAAAAAACAAAGAAAATTGAAGAGCTTGCTGAAGTATTTAAAACACTCGATTTTAAATTCTATGGTCATGTTCAAAATGTAAGTAGAGTCCTAATTGAAAATAAGTTTTATCAAATCGCATTAGATATTTTATACAACAGAGCGACCGATACTGGCAATATTCAAGCTCGTATGGATTATTTCTTTGCGACAACGCAAATGCCAATAGAACTTATACAAGAAAAAGAAATTGTTGATTTAGGCACTTATGTCAAATTTTCAATTAACAATGAAACTAAATTCTTAAAAATCAATAAAGGGAATTCCCTAGCTGAAAAGTTAATTGGTCATAAAACTGGAGAGATAGTTAGTATTGAACGCCCAATGGTTAAAACTATTGATAATGTTCAAATACTTAGAATAATGGATAAATATCTCTGCTTACATGATGAGATACTTGAGGATGTAAAATCAAATCCCTATTCAGGCTTTCCAATGCAATCAATTGAATTTAAAGATACTTCACCAGAGGGCTTGAATAAAACATTAATGGAATTATTTGGAGCTGAAGGAACAATTCAAAAAGACAGACAAGATGACGCCTTTAAGAACTATTACAATTTTAATTTATCATTTACTGAAATAATCATTCAAATATATTTCTCAAATTATTTAGGAGGTTATTTCAACTTAATAAGTTTTAAAGATGGCATTACTCAAGTTCCAATGATTTATTATCCAAAGAACATCTTAACGAACGATGTTGAAATTGTAATTGATTTTAGTTCATTACTCATTTTACATCAAATATCAAGAGAACACAACATCGTATTTGAACATAAATTTCTAATTGCGAAAGGAGTTGTAGAATATATACGTGCATTTCTAAAACAGGAAAAGCTTGAACCTAAAGAAAAGATGTCAATAAATATTACACTGGATGGTGTTACTGCTGATAAAATTCCTGAAGATGCTTCCAATAGTAATGTTATATATTTGCAACGGCTTTTAGAATGGATAGATTCGAATTGTTCTGAAACAATTGTCGCAAGTAAGCTCGATTTAATTCGCAAATTAGAAGGTAAGATAGAAAGCGAAACATTCATGAATCTTATGATTGAGAATCTTTCGTTTGTAATGGAAAAAGAAAATCGTATTCTCTTAACTGACGATTCCATATATTTTAAGTTTCTTCCTATTCAAAGTAGAAGAACAATAAGTTCTGAATTGTATGTTAAATCAACTGAACATGGTAGCGATGGATGTTACGTTGAATTTGTAAAAAACAAATACGTTGGTCATACATATCAATCAAATATTTTAATTCAAGAATTAAATAAGAAACTTAAAGACCAACCTAATAATTATGCTCATTGTATCAATAATACAGCGTTAAGATTGATTCCAAACAAAAATACAATTTTTACAGTTGTCGGTTTTTTGAAGCAAATGGCTTTGAATCCTGTTATGCCTATTGATTTGTTTAAACAAGAATCAACAAGTGCGCTTGTCAATCTTTTAAAAGGACAAAGTACGGAAAAGCCGTACCGTATAACTGAGTTACTTCTAAAGAAAGAGTTCAAACTAATGGGTGTAAAGCTTGAATTAGTTTTAGAAAGCTATTTCAGTGCGTTGACAATACTTGGAATAAGTTACTAAATCTGCAAGAAGTGTATAAAGATAAAACAACGAAACGCTAATAAATAGGGCTTCATGTGGTCGGCACGACCCAGCATGTTGCACCAGCTAATGAGCGATAGCTAATAACCCCAGCTTGAAATCATCCCCCAGGATAGTACTATGGTTTTTAAAGGGCTTGGGAATGGATTTTAAAGGAAAGAATGGAGGTGAAGCTTTCCTGATAAAGAATTCAGCACGGCTAGATTCACTTTGTTTTATTCACTATTTCCCCATTAGCGCTTAAAACATTTTCTGTTAAAACATTATCATTTATCGCTTTTTTGATATTTTTGTGCGGGGAAACAGTGAATAAAATCCCTAACGTTATGGGCAATGGCTGGACGACACAACAATCAAATGAAATCTTGAAATATGATACCACAAAAAATACAAGCATTATTTGATTTCATAGATTTTTTGGATGAAAACAAAAAGGAATACATTGAGAAATACATTCCGCTTTGCGATGAACTTAGGGAACTTGACAAACAAAGAAGTAAACTAAAACCAAAAGAAAACTACAAAGACAGACAATCGTATGAGTGCATTCAAAAAGAGATAAAGGAAAAATTTGAACCTATCACGGAAAATATTTACAAACCAGTCACAAGTAAATTACGGGAATTAAAAATTTGGTTTGGGGATGATGTTTATATAAGTATTTGGAACAACAATATTTCAGAAATCGAAGAATTCAAAAGAAATTTTACTCAAGAAGACTTAGAACAAGTATTCCTTTACAAACAAAAATATCTGCTCTTTAGAACTGAAACGAATAATGATTTTCTTTGTCTGTCATTTGTGTTTTCTAACTTAGATGAAATATATAAAGTTCTTTTTGATTTTTTCAAAGACACACAGGAAAACGAATTTGACAGTTTTGAAACTAAGACAATTGAAGTTGGAGATTTCGGTGAAATTGCAAAAAACTTAAAAGACAACATTGGAAAGAACGTAAAATATTCAATACCTACCGAAACAATTTTTGGCAAAAAACAAGTAGCACCGACTACTGAAAGACTAAAGACAAAAAATCATTTTAATGTTTTTAATATGGAAGCTAAAATTGAAGTAGGTAATATTTCTAATAATAAAGGACAAATTACCTTAGGTAAAGACAATAAAATAGAAGTAAATAGCAGTGATGAGATTGCAAAAAAATCATTTCGCTGGCAAAAACGAGACACAATCATAACAACTGTCATCGGAATTATAGGATTAGTAATCGCTTACTTATCAATGAAAAATTAACTTTAGCAATATTAGATAGCACAAAGAACAGAATAGCCACAGCCCATAACAAGCGTTTGGCTCAATGGCGGGTGAAGTGGTTATTTGAACATTCTGCTTCGCATCAACTTTTGTGGTGTATTGACAGTTTTGTGCTCCGAAATCCGCCACTGCGCCAAGCGCCAAACCGTTGTGCGTCACTTTAAAAAGCTTAGTGCTAAATGATGTTTTGGAATAAAAATAATTTGATAACAGGTTATAAAGAAAAGATACTCAATTCATTTCCGGCTGATATAAAAACCGATGTTGAATTGATTATGAATGTTTTGCCATTAAAAAAGAATAATGTTTTACTATATGATGGACAGACTCACAAGGTTGAGAATTTAATACATGATAACTTTCAGATTGTTAGACTTAATAATGAAACATTAAAAATAAGTTGTCGAGTATATTTTAATGAGCCTGATTTGGGAGTAGAGACAAATTTGACTGAAACACAAAAAACGATTTTAAATTGTTTGTATTTAAGACATCACGATGGATATATTCGACAAAAGAGACTTGAAATGTTGATTAATTCTAGTGATTATTTTGTGATTCCTTTTACTTTTCAATTACTTGGAGAATATGTGATTGAAATACTTGAAGTCTTGGACAAGCATATTAACGAAAAAAATATTAGTAAATATTTAAATTTCATTAAAGAAAATCCAAAATATTGGCAACAGACTGAGAGTAGGATGATTAGTTATTGGAATGAATATTATAGACGAAAATACCCAAAACTTAATGATTATATTGGGAAAAAGATTATTGACAAAATAAAAAAAGCGAACGCACAATAAATAGGGCTTTATGTGGTCGGAACGACCCAGCATGTTGCGCCAGCTAATGAGCGATAGCTAATAAGCCTAGCCTGAACTAATCCCGCAGGAAAGCACTATGGTTTTTAAAGGGCTTGGAAATGGATTTTTAAAGAAAAGAGTGGGGGTGAAGCTTTCCTGATAAAGAATTCAGTGCGGCTAGATTCACTTTGTTTTATTCACTATTTCCCCATCAGCACTTAAAACATTTTCTGTTAAAACATTACCATTTATCGCTTTTTTGATATTTTTGTGCGGGGAAACAGTTAACCGGAACATACAGATAACAATTTGGCTAAAGCCAATTTTGATTTTTCATTTTCCCCCAGCTAAAGCTGGAGGCAATTCATTGAGACAAAGCTGTAGGCAATTCATTGAGGCACTACAAAGCTGTAGGCAATTCATTGAGACATTAAAAAGCAAGAGTCAATTCATAGAAGCATTACATTGAGGGAAACCAAGAAAGAAAATCGTAGAGGAAATTTATTATTCTCAATAGAAACAGGCTTCAGCCCAGTTATTTATATGGAGGCATATCATAGAGAAAATTCATTCTTTTGAATAGGAATGGGCTTTAGCCCATTTTTTAAGTTGAAACACCATCAAATCATTGGCTTTAGCCAAATTGTTACAAAAGCAGCAGGCAATTCACAATGTCATTTATTGAACCACCTCTCACACCAAAGCTCGTAAGGTTCACGAATAGGGCGTTTCAAAAGATGTGGGGGAAGGATAGATGCTTTGGTGCAGATGGATGGATAGGTTAAGGGAGGGTAATTGTATTTAAAGTTCGGAAGAGAAGGGGCTGGTTTTCAGGAAGCGGTTCCCTTTTTTGGTAATTTTATGCAGGCAATAATTTTTCTTACACAGATTGGGTGCATTGATAATTAAGTCTTGTTTTTGAGATATATTTGTATTTTAGCTGAAAATAAACTGATGGAAATGAATTGGGTTTATTGGGTGCTGGAAGAAAAAGGAATCAGGCAAAAATGGCTTGCTGAACAAGCTGGTAAAAACTATAATATGGTGAATGTTTATGTGCAAAACAGACAACAACCTAAACTTGAAATTCTATTTGAAATTGCTGAAATTTTAGGAGTAAATCCAAAGGACTTAATAAAGGAAACAAAATGACAAGCATTGCGCAAAGACAAGAACTGCAAAACAAAATATGGAAAATTGCCAACGATGTTCGTGGCTCGGTTGATGGATGGGACTTTAAACAGTTTGTCTTAGGAACACTTTTCTATCGTTTTATTAGTGAAAATTTTACCAATTACATTGAAGGAGGTGATGAAAGCGTAAACTATGCAAAATTATCTAACGATGTAATTACACCCGAAATAAAAGATGATGCAATAAAAACCAAAGGTTATTTTATTTATCCAAGTCAACTATTTGTAAATGTTGCCAAAACAGCCAATACCAACCCCAATCTGAATACAGACTTAAAAGCAATTTTTGACGCTATTGAAAGTTCTGCAAATGGGTATCCATCGGAACACGATATAAAAGGATTGTTTGCTGATTTTGATACTACAAGTACTCGATTAGGCAATACCGTTGAAAACAAAAACGCTCGTTTGGCTGCCGTTTTGAAAGGTGTAGAAGAACTTAATTTTGGAAATTTCGAGGACAATCAAATCGACCTTTTTGGCGATGCTTATGAATTTTTGATTTCCAATTATGCAGCCAATGCAGGTAAATCGGGTGGTGAGTTTTTTACGCCACAGCACGTTTCAAAACTCATTGCACAATTGGCCATGCACAAGCAGACTGCAGTAAATAAAATTTATGACCCTGCATGCGGTTCAGGCTCTTTATTGTTACAAGCCAAAAAACACTTTGACAATCATATTATTGAAGAAGGCTTTTATGGGCAGGAAGTAAACCATACCACGTATAACCTTGCCCGTATGAATATGTTTTTGCACAACATCAACTACGACAAGTTTGATATAGTTCTTGGCGATACGCTTCGTGATCCTCATTTTGGCGATGAAAAACCTTTTGATGCCATTGTGTCTAATCCTCCTTATTCCATCAATTGGATAGGAAGCGATGACCCAACGCTCATCAATGACGACCGTTTTGCTCCTGCCGGAGTTTTGGCTCCTAAATCAAAAGCCGATTTTGCTTTTGTGCTTCATGCCCTTAGTTATCTTTCAAGTAAAGGCAGGGCTGCCATTGTCTGTTTCCCCGGTATCTTTTATCGTGGCGGTGCAGAACAGAAAATTAGAAAGTACCTTGTAGATAATAACTTTGTAGAGACCGTCATTTCTTTAGCTCCAAATCTTTTCTTTGGCACTTCAATAGCGGTAAATATTCTTGTGCTATCAAAACATAAAACTGAAAATAAAACACAGTTTATTGATGCCAGCGGTGAAGATTTCTATAAAAAAGCAACCAATAACAATGTGCTGGAAGACAAACACATCAAAAACATAATGCACATATTCGATAGCAAAGCCGATGTTGAACATGTAGCAAAAACTATCGACAATAGCAAGATTGCCGAAAACGATTATAACCTCTCGGTAAGTTCGTATGTTGAAGCCAAAGACATGCGCGAGATTATTGATATTGCAAGGTTAAATGCAGAAATATCGGAAACCGTTCAGAAAATTAATAAACTACGTGCTGATATTGATGCAATAGTAAATGAGATAGAACGATGAGCAGTTTGAATTTCGCTACACTTGTTGAAACCATCCAGCACGTACATGCCAGCTTTCAGGAGCAAGCTGCAAAAGCAGTTAATGTTGGCCTAACCATACGTAATTGGCTTATTGGTTTTTACATTGTTGAGTTTGAGCAAAATGGCAACGACAGGGCCGAATATGGCACAGCATTGCTTTCAAATATTGCCCAAAGTATTGCAATAAAAGGCCTTACTGCCCCTGAGCTATCGCGTTGCCGGCAGTTTTATACAGTATATCCAAATATTCTTGGGACGGCATCCCAGGAATTGATTTGCAGGGTGGGCGATCCTACAAATAAACAACTAAGGCCCGTGCAGATTCTTGGGACGGCATCCCAAGAATTGGCCGGTAGTGATAATAATCTCATTTGCACACTTTCGTATTCTCATTTTGTTGAGCTGATAAAAATTGACAATCCTGTAAAACGCAGGTATTACGAACTGTTGATAATGAAAACACAGCCAACGTGGTAGGCACCATCGTAAAATTCAAGATTCATAAATGAAAGAGATTTTTAATAAAATAAAAAATGATTTAAAAGAAAGTCAAATTAATTGGAAAGTTATTATTTCTTTTATCCCAATTGCATTTATCTCATATCTCTTTCATGAATTTGGTCATTGGACATTTGGGGAACTTTTCGGGAATGACATGACATTAAGTTTAAATAATTCGGCTCCCCAAAATGGACATTTTATAGATGATTCAGGTGCTTTATGGTCAGCATTAGGTGGTCCTATTTTCACTGTCCTTCAAGGATTAGTATTTCTAATGCTTACTTGGTTGACAAAATCAATTTATGCTTTTTCTATTTCATTTTTTGCTGTTTTCTTAAGATTTTTCTCTATCGTCTTCGGTGGAATTAATCTGCAAGACGAAGCAAGGATTGCTGTGATGTTGGATTGGAATAAGTATTTAGTTTCAGCGTTTGTGCTAACAATACTATTCCTTATCTTATGGAAAAGCAAACGGATTATGAAACAAAACATGAAAGCAATAGGATATTTTACCGTTTTGGGAGTTTTTGCAATATTGATTGTAATTGGAGTAAATGAATTAATAATGGCAAAATAGAGAAACAAAGTGGCACAATAAATATGACTTCATGTGGTTGGAACGCCCCAGCATGTTGCACCAGCTAATGAGCGATAGCGAATAAGCCCAGCTTGAAATCATCCCGCGGGATAGCACTATGGTTTTTAAAGGGCTTGGGAATGGATTTTTAAAGAAAAGAATAGAGGTGAAGTTTTCTGATAAAAAGATCAGTGCGGCTAGATCCACTTTGTTTTATTCACTATTACTCCATTTATACAATAAACATTTTTAGATAAAACATTATCATTTATCGCTTTTTTGATATTTTTGTGCGGGGAGACTTGAATAAAATCCATAAGATTACCGCCAATTAAAACGCATACAATCACTTGCGATAAGGAACGACTAATTTTTAGTGTATTTATGAAAATGTGAGACACTGTCTAATGAATTCAAGATTATGAGCAAACTGATTGAAAATAAAGGATATGAAGAACTGATAAATAATATTGGTTCTATTTATGATAAAGCAAAAACAAACGTTGTTTCTGCCGTAAATATTGAAATGTTAAATGCATATTGGGAAATTGGCAGGTTTATAGTTGAATTCGAGCAAGATGGAAATATAAAAGCAATATACGGCAAAGAGCTTTAGATTCAAATGTCAAAAGACTTGAGTCTTCGATTTGGTAAAGGATTTAGCAGAAGCAACCTAACCTATATGCGACAATTTTTTCATAAATACCCAAAACGTGAGACAGTGTCTCACAAATTGACTTGGTCTCACTATTTTGAGTTGCTTAAAATTGATGATGATTTAGCTCGAAACTTTTATCAGAAACAAGCCATTTCTGAAAACTGGACTGTTAGAGAATTAAAAAGACAAAAACAAAGTGGCTTATTTCACAGATTCGCATTAAGTCAAGATAAAGAGGGAGTTTTAGAATTAGCCAAAGAAGGTAAAATCTTTAAAACCGCAAATGATTTAACAAGAGACCCATATGTTTTTGAGTTTTTAGGAATACCAGAAAAATCGCAATACTCTGAAAGTGATATTGAA
Source organism: uncultured Bacteroidales bacterium (assembly GCA_964387795.1). Classification (GTDB taxonomy): domain Bacteria; phylum Bacteroidota; class Bacteroidia; order Bacteroidales; family UBA7960; genus CAYLYP01. The sequence continues at coordinate 823 of CAYLYP010000068.1, read as the reverse complement.
AATGCGATTATAAATAATCTTCAAAGTTTTCTTTTAGAATTAGGAAAAGGATTTGCATTTATCGGCAGACAAAAACGAATAACATTAAATAACAGACACTATTACGTTGATTTAGTGTTTTATCACGCGAAACTAAAATGTTATGTTCTGATAGATTTAAAAATTGGAGAAGTTGAATATGAACATATTGGTCAAATGAAACTCTATCTTGGATATTATGAGAAAGAAATCAATGACGAAGCCGACAATCAACCAATCGGAATAATCCTTTCTGAGGAAAAAGATGAAATCATGGTTGAATATGCTATGCTTAATGATAATGCAAGTCTTATTGTTTCGAAATATCAGCTATTTTTACCTGACATTAACGAGCTAAAAGAAAGAGTTAAAGAAATAATAGACAAATAAATAACTGGCACTAATAAATAGGGCTTCATGTGGTTAGCAGGACCCAGTATGTTGTGCCAGCTAATGAGCGATAGCGAATAAGCCTAGCTTGAAATCATCCCCCAGGAAAGCTCTAAGGTTTTTAAAGGGCTTTGGTATGGATTTTTAAAGAAAAGAATGGGGGTGAAGCTTTCCTGATTAAGAATTCAGCACGGCTAGATCCACTTTGTTTTATTCACTATTACTCCATTTATACAATAAACATTTTTAGATAAAATATTATTATTTATCGCTTTTTTGATATTTTTGTGTACGGGGGAAAATGAATAAAATCCCTAAGGTTTAGGCCACATTGAACGACTACCACAACGACAGTGTTTTACTGATTTAAAATTGCTATATTTGAGGCTAATAATGGACTGATTAATGAGTGACA
>CAYLYP010000067.1:0-17193 GCA_964387795.1 uncultured Bacteroidales bacterium | reverse complement strand
CATAAAGTTCTTTAAGTTTTTGAAGTTGTTTTTCAGCATGGATTCTATCAGAAATGTCGCGTGCAGCAGCATAAATTATTTCGCCAAACGGTTGGGAGCGCCATTCGATAAAACGATAAGAGCCATCTTTGCACCTGTATCGGTTAGTAAAATTGAGAACAGACTTCTGATTTGCCAGGTTTTGGATAGTTTCCATTGTTTTATCAAGGTCTTCAGGATGGATAAAATCAAGGAACTTACGGTGTTCAAGTTCTTCTGCCGGATAACCAAGAATATTTTCCCACTCTTTGTTTACTTTTAAAAAGTTTCCATGGATATCGGCGATGCAGAGCAAATCCAGGTTTACATTGAAAAAGCCTTCTAGTTCCTGGTTTTTTTGTTTTTCGTTTGAAATATCAATAAACAAAGTAAAGAAAAAACCTTTTAATGGGGAATGGACATAAACCTGGTACCAACGATTAAGGGCATTACTGTATTGTTCAAAAGTTTTAAAGCCGCCATTGAGGGCCACATTGCCAAAAAATTCAATCCAGTTAAAGGAGTCGTTAACGATTTCAGGAAGTAATTGTTTAATGCTTTTATTTTGGATATTGTTTATATTAAGTCCGGTAAGTTCCTGATATGCTTTATTGGCTTCCATAATGGTATAGTCAATAGGTTTCCCCGAATCATCAATAATGATTTTGTGATATGCATATCCAAAAGGGGATGAAAGCAGGATTTTTCGATAATTGATGTCATTCATATTTAAGACGAATGAGGGTCATTGGTTGAAATTAGAACAAATCAGGAGTTGTTTTTATCAAAAAGGCGTTTTATAAGAAGGTTAAAATCGTCTTCGCTCAATGGTTTGGTGAGATATTCGTCCATTCCCAAATTGATATATTTTTCACGGTCACCCTCCAGTGCATTAGCGCTAAGTCCAACAATAGGGGGCAGGGAAGTATATTTTTCTTTAAGGATGCGGGTGGCAGAAACTCCATCAAGCACAGGCATTTCAATATCCATGAGGATGATGTCAAAGGTGTTGGGTTTGAAGATATCGAGGGCCATTTGTCCGTTGTGGGCAAAGCTCACATTATGGCCCAGAAAGCTAAGCATGATTTCGATTACCTTACGATTAATCGTATTGTCTTCAACCACAAGGATATTCAGGGATTTGTGTTCAGAAAGTGAAGTCTTTTGTATAGTGGTTGAAGAATCAGAAGAATCGGTGTGTGCATGTTTGGCATTAAAAGTGAACCAGAAAGAGCTGCCTTTCCCTTCAACACTATCAACACCAGTAGTTCCGCCCATAAGTTCAGCAAGTTGCTTACAAATAGATAAACCAAGGCCGGTTCCTAAATTGTTCCTGATTTGTTCATCATCAATCTGGAAGAAAGGTTTAAAAAGTTTATCAAGGTACTCTTTTTTAATGCCAACACCGGTATCCCTTACTTCGATGCGGATAGAGAAATCGACATTATCGGAGTATTGTTGGTCATGAACGAAATAGGATTGAAGGGTTATTTCGCCGGTATTTGTAAATTTAATAGCATTAGACAAAAGGTTAGACAATATCTGGGTTAGTTTTGGCTTGTCGGCAAATATTTGGGAAGGGATATTTGGATCGGAAATGAATATAAGTTGGAGGTTTTTTTTGCTTGCAAGGACAGCGTATAGGTTTTTTGTGTTATCAATAAACTGTCTGAAATCGAACGAAGAGGGTTTAAGGGACATTTGGCCTGCTTCCAGTTTTGAGAAATCAAGGATCAGGTTAATGATATTTCTAAGGTTTTCACCTGATTCAGTTAGTGTATTAACATATTCAATTTGTTTTTCATCAAGTTTTGTTTTAGAGAGTATTTCGGCCATTCCCAGTACACCGGTAAGTGGGGTGCGTATTTCGTGGCTCATATTAGCGAGGAAGCTTTGTTTGAACCTTGCAGATTCACGAGCAATTTCAGCTTGTTTTTTATAGGCTTCCATTTCAAAATGGCTGGTACGGTCTTCAATAAAGGTAATTCCGCCGGTAACTTCTTTTTTTGAATTAAATAAAGGAGTGTGCCATGCTTTGATAGGTGTGCTTTTTCCGGAGACATGCCAGATAAATAAATTTTCATAATTAACGAATTGCCCTTTAAGAACATTAGCAATTGAGTCAGCCATTTCTTTATCGGAGAGGCGCAAAAGGTTCATACCGATGATCTGGTCGTAGCGGGCATTAAATATTCTGGTCAGGTTTTTATTGCACTGAGTAATGGTGCCTTCATTATCAAAATGAAAAATGCCCAAGGGTGCTTTTTCAAAGAAAAGACGATATTTTTCTTCACTTTGCCTAAGCATTTCTTCTGTCATTTTTCGTTCATGAATATCTGTAGCGATTTCCATTCTTACCATTCTTCCATCGACCCATTGTATTGCACAATCACGGATATCGTACCATCTGTTGTCAACCGGGTTTTGATATTCCCATTGAATAATGCCAGTAGGTTTTTTGTCAGCAGTAAGTAATTTGTCATTTGTGCAGAAAGGGCAGGGCTGATTATAATTCAGGAGTGCCTCCCAGCATTTTTTTCCAATAAGGTCATCTCCTCTTGACTTTTTCAGGGTGTCGTTAATAAATAAGATTTCATGAGTTTCAATGTCAGCGATATAGATAATAGAATTGATGCTGTTCATTACGGTAAGGAGCCTTTCATTGGAAAGCCTGATTTCTTCCAGATGGTGTTTTTGTTCGGTGATATCTTCATAAATACCTAAAATCCCTACAATAGTTCCATCAGAAGAGCGAAGAGGTGATTTAGAAGTTCTGAACCAGGTAGGTTTATTACCAGGCAGGTTTTTTTGTTCTTCGTAATTCAGTATTGACTGCCCTGTTTCGATGATATTTTTATCAATATCAATAAATTTTTGGGCAATTGGAGCCCATGACAGGTCGTTGTTGTTTAAACCGATTACATCTTTGGCATTAGCAAATCCTGCATCCTTAGCAAAAAGGCTGTTGCACCCGAGGTACTCACCATGAATATTTTTCCAGTAAACCCTGATAGGGATAGTGTCGATGACATTATGTAGCATGCGCCTGGATTCGATAAGTTCATTTTTCTGATGTATCCTTTCAGAAATATCCCTGCTTAAAGCAGGAATGAGTATTTTGCCTTCCCACTCAAGGAAGCCAAAATGAGTTTCAACAGGTATAAGCTGTCCATTTTTTTGAAGGAAATTAGAGTTTCGGATAAAGGAATTTCCTGAAGAAAGTTTTTTCCATTCCGATTTTATATCATCCAGCTTAAGTTGAGGTTCAATATCATTGATAGAGAGCTTAAGGAGTTCATTTTTTTTATAACCTAAAAAATTACAGGCCTGGTTATTTATTTCAAGTATTCGGCCTTGTTGGTCGAAAAGGAAAAAAGCATCACCTGATTGTTCAATTAAGGTGTGGTAAAGCCTTTCGGTTTCTTCTTTTTTATGCAATGTTTTTTTAATCAGCAAGAATGAGAGGATGCTTAAGAGGACACCACAAATGAGGACAATAAGTGAACTGAAGCGGTCGTATTTACTGAAAAAAATCCTGTTTGATTCGAATTGAACTGTCCATTGGTGATGGTAAAGTTCTATTTTGCGGGTGTCTCTGAAGGGTTTAAAAATAAACTGGCCTGAAGATGTACCCTGGCTATCAGTATTTTTAAAAATCAGGCTATCAGGGGATGTTGAATTACCATCAAAAATCCTGATATTGATATTTGGATTTGTTTCCATAATCAATGAGTTAAGCATTTTTTCAATGTCAACCACCAGGGAAACTACACCTTTTATTGTTGATTTTCTTTTCTTTTGGTCATTTGGGATAATGCCGTTTTTATATAATGAAGTAACAATAACAAAAACAGGGATGCTGTCAATATTATCTTGTTGATAAAATGTATTTGACATTGATGCCGTCCCTGAAAGGATACAATGGTTAATGGCTTTTAAATAATACGGATTGGAAGAGATATCATATCCAAGAAATTGATCATTATGCTCAGAATGTGGTTCTAAAAAGCGAATAGGGTAATATATGGATTTAGAGGATGATACAGGATAAATGGGGGCCTCATTAAAGGAATAGGGTGTATTAAAAGGCTCTATGTTTTCAGGATATGAATAATTAGTTTTAACAGCAAATTCAAGTCTTTCAATTTCGGGGAAAAGTTGTTTTATATTTTGATAGTCAAAATAAAGTTTCCATTCTTGTTGTGTAAGCTGCTCCTGTGCAGTTATAACACTGGCAGCGCCCTGAAGGAGCATCCAGTAGTTTTTAAACCTTTCATTTAAAGGATTTAGGTGATTTGAGCAGGTTTCATAGAATCTTTGATTTTCTTTTTCAATTTTATTACGAATATAATAATTCCAAATCAAAACAGTCAGCGACAGTAATGCTGCTAATATTAAGAAAGGGATAGATTTCTTAAAAAGTATGTGTTTTGATGCCGCTTTCATCTATAATGCAAGTGGTTTTAATGCTTTTGGGAAGTCATAAACTGGTTTTCACTTCTTTCCGGCAATAATTATCTGGTTGTTTTTCTTTGCAACTGTTTTTTACTTGGCTGATATTTTATTCAGGGATACAATTACCAGCCAAAATAGCATTTTCTGTTGATTTATAAGCGAAAAATGCAAAAAAAATCAGGTTTTTGTAAAGATAAAATATTATTTCATTAAAAAAATAAGCAAGCCTCTGTTTTTTGCATTTATAAACAGATTTCTTAAAACATATAGTATTGATGTTATCGGCTAATAATTGTTGTATTAAATAGGGTCTGCTGAAAAATTCTTTAAGGCATCAGATGCGAGGCGATAAGGCGAAATTGTATAATAATACTATGAGCCGATGGCAACGAAGCAGATGATGCCTTAAAGACTAATGAAAACAAGATGTAAACATATTAGCACCGAAGGTAATAAATCCATGCAAGCTATATGATAAAATGACATTGTAAATGATATGCATCCTGCTTGTTAAGTGTTTTTCAGCAGACCCTAAATAGTTAATCATAGAGGCCTTCTTCAGTAGTCCATAATTTGACCAATTGTTTTTTTTGAATGAATGTAAAACTTTTGAATAATAATTTAGGGGATTCAAAAAAATATTAAACCTGCATTTTGGAATATTTTATATAGAAAGAAAAATTTTAAATTTTAAAACCTGTAGCTGCAATTATTTCATGAAACTTATCAGGTGTATAAGGTTTAGATAGTATAGTAGTAAAACCTAATCGGTTTAAATCATTTTCTATTTCAGAAGGATTATGAGCAGTAATGGCTATTACAGGAATGCTTCTTACCGGCTCTATTGTTTTATCCCTGATGAATTTTATTGTTTCAAATCCGTTCATTACGGGCATTTCAATATCTAACAACACAATATCAAAGGTTTTTGATTGGAGCAATTCAATAGCTTCTTTCCCATTTGAGCAGCATTCGTAAAGATGACCAAGGTTAGTGATTGTCATTGAAAGCTTAATTCGATTGGTGGCCATGTCGTCAACAATGAGGAATTTTATTTTTTTTTTCATCAAAGGGTATTTGATTAATTTGTTATGAAGCGAAATTACGAATGGTATGGGCATAAAAAATACGTGTTTCTTTTAAAGAGCATAAATGATAATTGATTGTTGATCCACAAAAATTATTGTTATTGCTGTTTGTTAATAACAAAAAGGTGTTTGGTTATTGCCCAATAGCGAATTAAAGCATATAATAATACTTTGAGCCGAAGGTAACGAAGCAGATGATGCTATGAAAACTAATGGAAACAAGATGCAAACAAATCAGCACCAAAGGAAATAAATCCATGCTCACAATGTGATAAAATGACGTTGAAAATGGTATTCATCCTGCTTGTTAAGTGTTTTTCAGCAGACCCCAAAATAAACTTTTTTACTATTAAATTACAATTACTGTCATAATAATTATGATTTTGAAGAATTTGTGGATAAAAAGGAATGGCAGTTGTGTAGTTGACCCTATTAATCAGATATAATACATTTTATTCATTTGTAAAGAGGTTAATTCAGGAGATAAAAGCGAATGGCTTAATAATGAGGCGAATAAAAAAGCTAAAGAGTTGTGTTTGGTAAATAAATAAATAAAAAATCAGATGTTCTGTCTAATAATCGGGATGATTGATAATAGGTAATTCGGTGTTTTACGTATCAATATGTTAATAAATCGCGTAAAAACACTGTTTTAAAAGGGAGTTGGGGCTTTTAATTTTGTTTCAGGTGAAGAACTCAAAACAGAATCAGAATCTTTTGTTGTTGATAGGGAAAGAGTAAAAATTTTAAAATATTACAGCTATGAAAAGCATAGATAGTTTTCAGATCAGAATAAAGATTTTGAAAAAGGGCCATTTTTGTGTAAGGCTAATGGATGGAGGGAGTTTTCCGGAAAAGGAGCTGTTCAGGTATTTTGCAAATGAAATCCCCTCAGTATCTGAAGCAATACTGAAGTATAAGAATTCATATTTTTTATAAGAATATGAATCGGGTGTGCTTGCAAATGATTGATAAAGTGCAATGAAGAAAGCAAAATTGAGTTTTATCCGGTTATACTTTTAAAAAGGATATTTCCGAAAGGGCAAAAATAAAAGAAGCATTGAATTTGACGATAATAAAAACCATGATGGAAAAGCATCAAGATAAGGTGGAATCAGGCGATAATCAGACAGGCAAAAGGGTTGAAGAAATCATCCGGACGTTCTCTGGTATTGATGAAAAGATTATGGCTTTACATCAATGCTCATCAGATGATTTCTTGTCATTAAATAATCATTTAAAAAAGAATTATCAAAGTGCCAGGAAAGTATCAGATAATGCCAATCAGATTGTTGAGCTTGTATCCGGGTCAGGAAATGAAGCTATTATAAGCGATATTGAACTTTTGGGACAGGAAGTAAAGTCAATGCTGGTGAAACTGGATGAGAGTCAGATGGCAGCATTTCAGATGGTTCAAAGGTTAGCAGCCAATCTGGGATTATTATTTGTCCCAATAAAGAATTTCAGGCAAAACTTAATGAGCCTTAAGTTGTTATTGACAAATTTAAAGTTATCAAATTCATATCTAACAGGTAGTCAGAAAGGTTTTTCGGAGAAGGAAGTTGAGATGCTGTTTTTAAAAATTGAAAAGATTAAAGATAGTTGCCCAATAATAGAAGAAAATATCTTTAGCCTAAGGGAGCACCTATCGCGTTTATCAGAGAACCACAAAACGGAGCTTGATAAGTTGATTCAATACTGCAATAAGGACAGCGATAAGGTATTGTCAGATTTCAGGGTTTTTGCAGCCCATCAGAAGGAAAGCCGATTGATGGCGCCAAAAATGAAGGAGATTACAGATAACTGTTTCAGGAATGTTGGGAGCATTATTACCAATCTTCAGTATCATGATATTATTCGTCAAAAGATGGAGCATATACAGCAAACCCATCATAAGATTATTGACGATTTAAGTAAAATTGATACAGAAAAGAACGACAAAGAAACATTGGATAAGAAGCATTCCTTTATTATCCAGATTCCTGAAATTACTGAGATCCAGATTGCGCAATTGTTGCATACCAATAAGGAATATCAGGCAGCGATAGAGAAGATTACCAGGAAGATGATCCAAATGGGGAAAGATATGACTGAGGTTTCAAAGCTAAGTTTTATCTGGACTGGCCATGAGATAGAGGGGGAGCTTGTGTTATTGCCCAATATTAAAAGCCGTTTTATAAAGCTTATCGGGCAGATACAGAAATTTATAGATGAGTTTAAAATAGGGTATAAAGAGATATTGTCAGTCAATGAGGTTTTAAAAGAGATATCAACAAAATTTCTTGAAGTATATGATCTTGATTATGAATTTGAGCAGTTAATACTTGAGAAATTTGAGACTTCAGGCTTGCTGAATTCACCTGAGAAAGAAATTTCTTCGATGGCACAGCAAGTTGTTAAACTTCAGGCAGACAATCATTTTGAAAAGAACAAAGTAAGGAAGATTTTTCTTGAGACTTTGCACATAAATAAAGAGTTACAGACTCAGATAGCTGATTATCTCTTTGGTGGAGAATTGTACCAACAGTTAAGGGGCATGGAGCAGGGAGGTTTGGGGTACTATGCAAAAATACTTTCCAATCAGGACCAAATAGAAGAATTGCAGAAAGAAAATATTGATCTCAGCAGTAATATAGCTGGATTAAGTAAAACTGCAGTTGAGCAGGTAAAGTATTATGATTATTTTGAGAAGGCAATTGAGGAGGTTATATTTGAACTTAATTCAATTTCAAGTATGCTTCAGGGAAACCAGCCAGGTCGAGATGCTTCAGACAGGGAAGCGACACTGCGGCAGATAGAAGCATACTATACGATGAAAAGTGAACGACTGGTCCATAATATGGTAATGGACAAGAAGATGTTTGGTGAGCCTGAGCTGAATCAGGGGGAAGAGAATACAGATGAAGGTAATGATGTGGAATTTTTTTAATCCAAATTCAACATGAAAGAGCGTAAGAAATCAGATAGTTTAAAAGCAGAATCCATGAATGGGTTTCGCATACAGAAAGAACATGTTTCTGAATCAGGCCAGAAATATTTAAAAATAAAAATGGAAGGGGATTTATATCTTCAAAATTCCCATTCAATATGGCAGCAGTTGTTAAAGTCCATTGAAGAGAGCGATCAATTGGTAATCCAAATTGAGAATGTAACAGATTTTGATTTGTCAGCCATTCAGATGTTGGTAGCCATAGAAAAGGATGTTTCATCAAAAGGGCACAAGGTGGAATGGATTGTCGATTTGCCTTACGAAATAAAATCCTTACTCGAAAATGCAGGCATGGATGTTTTATTGAACAGAAAAAATGTAAAATAAAATAATAATGGAGAAGCACATTTTAATTGTTGATGATTCAGAAAGTATAAGGGAGGTAGTATGTTTTACCTTGGAGAATGCGGGCTATAATGTTTGGTCAGCAATCCATGGCCAGGATGCATTGAAATATTTGGATGGGAGGCATATTGATTTGGTGATCACTGATTTACACATGCCGGTGATGGATGGGCTTGGATTGATAAAAGAGATAAGAAAAATGGATGCATATAAATATACGCCCATATTGTATCTGACAACTGAATCGCAACAACATATTAAGTTGGAAGCGAAAGAAGCGGGAGCAACAGGATGGATTGTTAAGCCATTTATGCCGGATAAGTTAATTTCGGCAATTAACAAGATCATGAAGCCAGTATGAACAACCTGCTCACGGAACAAAGAATAAAGACAAAAATAAAGGTGAATTCGGTAGAAAATAAACCCAATTTGGAGAAAAATGGAAAAGAATATTCTTATCGTAGATGATTCAGAAAGCATTAGGGAAGTGGTAGGATTTACACTTACCAATGCAGGGCATAAGGTTCAGGTTGCAGTCGATGGGGTCGATGCATTAAGGTATTTTGATGGTTCGAAAATTGATTTAGTAGTTACGGACCTTCATATGCCCAATATGGATGGAATAGAATTGATTAAGAAAGTAAGGGAAATGGAGGCATATAAATTTATTCCAATCCTGTTTCTGACTACCGAAAGCCAACAGACGAAAAAAGAAGAAGCCAAGAATGCAGGAGCGACAGGATGGATCGTAAAGCCATTTGTGCCCGAGAAACTATTAGCAGCCATCAGTAAAGTTGTAAGATAATGGAACAATTTAAACGTAAATTTATTGAAGAAGCTACTGAGCTGATCAATAAGCTGGAAGAGGCCCTTCTGGTATTGGAAAACAAACCTGATGATAAAACCAAGGTTGAAGAAGTATTCCGCATTATGCACTCTCTTAAAGGGGGAAGTGCCATGTTTGGTTTTCATAAGATGGATGGATTTACACATCACATGGAAACCATATATGACCTTGTCAGGGCAGGGAAGATGAAGATATCACAGGAAATCATCAGTGTAACACTTTCTTCAGTTGACCATTTAAAGGACTTGCTTGAAGGAGGGGATGATTTAAATGAAAAGACTTCTTCCAACCATCAGGTTTTGTTAAACCGTATCTCCAGAATTATTGATAATGTACCAGGAGAGGCAACATCAGAAACAAAAAAAGAGTCAGGAAAAACTGAAGAGCAACCAGTGAAAAAGGTTGATACTTTTAACGACCCGACCTATCTGATTGTGTTTAAGCCACACCATGATTTATTTAAAAACGGTACCAATCCCTTATTGTTAATTGATGAATTGCATACCCTTGGGCATTGTAAGCCTTATGTAAGGTTTGATGAGATACCACTGCCACAGGATTTTGTTCCGGATCATTGCTATACATACTGGCAGGTATTGTTATCAACATCAAAAACTGAAAATGACATTAAGGATGTTTTTATTTTTGTTGAGGATGAATGTGAACTGACAATTGAAAAAGTCTCAGACATAAATATCCTTGTAAGAAGTGTAATTACTGATGAGATTGCAAAAATAGTAAGCCTTGGGCAGAATATCAACCTGGAGATGCTCCAAGCGATGGTTCAGATGTTGCATAAGGCAGAGGATGAGGTTGATAAATCAGGAACAACAAGCACTAATGGGGCCTTAATAAAAGATGCAGGGATATCAAGTATCAGGGTAAACAGTGAGAAACTGGATCACCTGATGAGCCTGGTAAGTGAATTGATTACAACCCAGGCAGGCTTGAGTTTGTTTTCAGAGAGGGCAAATGAGCCAGAGTTGCAAACAATAGCAGAGAACATTGAGAAAATTAGCCGACAGTTAAGGGATAACACATTTGATATTTGTTTAATCCCAATAGAAACGGTAATGGTACGTTTCAGGCGTCTGGTAAGGGATTTATCAGCCGGATTAGGCAAAGAGATACAATTTGTTGCAGAAGGGACAGAGACAGAGCTTGATAAGAGCATTATAGAAGGTCTGACTGAGCCATTGATGCATATTTTTAGAAATGCAATTGACCATGGGATTGAGTCAATAGAGGATCGATTGAAAAAAGGTAAGCCCCGTCAGGGAAAGATTGTTCTGAAGGCATTTTATTCAGGAGCCAATGTTTTTCTACAGGTAAAAGATGATGGGGCAGGTATTGATGTTGATAAAATACGCCAGAAAGCTATATCAAGGGGATTTATATCACCTGATGCCCGTTTGAGTTACAAAGAGCTTTTAAATCTGGTGTTTTTACCAGGATTTTCAACAGCAGCCAAGGTAACTGAGGTGTCAGGCAGGGGAGTTGGATTGGATGTTGTGGTGAAAAAAATCTCTGAAATAAGAGGTGAAGTTGAAATAGAATCACAGTTGGGTATTGGAACAACCATAAGTATTAAATTGCCATTAACATTGTCAATTATAGATGGATTGTTAGTGAAAATTGACAAAACACATTTTGTTATTCCATTGTCAGGTGTAGACAAATGTTATGAGGCTGCCCATGAATCCCTTGTAAACACATTCAATAATATTGTTGTGCTTGATGGGAAACAGGTTCCTTTTGTAAATCTAAGAAACGAGTTTGACATAACTGAAAATGTTCCAAAATTAGAACAGGTAATAGTTGTAAACTATGAAGACCGCAAAGTAGGGATGACAGTAGATTTTGTTGTGGGGGAATACCAGGCAGTATTAAAGCCATTGGGTAAGTTGTTTAAAAACCAGGAAGTTGTTTCGGGGGCTACGATACTAGGTGATGGAACAATAGCACTGGTGCTGGATCCTTCAAAAATCATCATGTTGTTTGACAGGCAGGCCCAGATTGACCGTGAAGCACTGTTAAATAAATACAAGTAGATTATTTTTTCTAACGCTAAAAGAAAGAGGCATGAAAAGGTGTGTTGTGTTGTTGTTTTTTATTGGTCTGCCCTTTGTTCTTACTGCCCAGTTTGGACTAGAGGGGGAGATTCGTCCCAGATTTGAATTTCGTGACGGATATAAAGCCATGCCGTTGGAAGGTTCAATACCTGCTATGTTTGTCAATCAAAGGACCCGTCTGACAATTCACTTTGGGACTGAAAAGCTTGTTACAAAAATATCGGTCCAGGATGTAAGGATTTGGGGCAATGAAGAACAAAAAAAGCATGTACCTGGGTTCGCAGTTCATGAAGCATGGGCAGAATTAATGTTTAATGAAAATGTATCATTAAGGGCAGGCAGACAGGAGCTTGTATATGACAATCAAAGGTTTTTGGCCAATAATAATTGGAACTCACAAGCCCAGAAACATGATGCAGCTTTATTAAAATTAAAACATAACTCATTAAGAGGCCATCTGGGGCTAGCTTTTAATCAGCAAAAAGAATTGCTTTCCGGAACAAATTATGAGTTGAACAATTATAAATACCTGAATTTTCTTTGGCTTTCCAATGAATTTTCTAAAGATTTTTCATTGACTGCATTGCTTATGGCAGAAGGTTTTCAAAGACCTGAAACCCAGAACACCCTTTATATACGAGGGACATACGTTCTGAATGCTCAGTTCAACAAGGATAAAGTAAAGTTTTATGCTTCTTCTGCCTTTCAGAATGGCAGGACAAACGAAGGGCAACAGATATTGGCATGGTATGCTGCATTGGATTTCAAGTACAAGATTATTCCAAAATTAACTTTAGCTGTTGGTGCTGAAGTGTTTTCTGGAAAAGATGCAATGGATACCCTAAATACAAAGTATAATTCTTTTAATTCTTATTTTGGCAGCGGGCACTCTTTCAATGGGCATATGGATTATTTTACAGATATACCTGTTCATACGAAAAATGCAGGTCTTATGAACCCATACCTGAAGCTTGCTTATAAAGCCAATGAGAAAACAAATCTAAACGCTGATTTTCATTATTTTGCATTGCAAAACAACTATGTTGACCAAAACATAGCAATAGATAAAAATCTTGGAATTGAAACAGATATTTATCTGCAAAGGAAAATCCACCCTATGGCACAGGTTCAACTGGGTTATTCATTTATGCTTGGGTCAGAAAGCATGGAGATAATAAGGGGAGGGGATAATGAACAATGGGCCCATTGGGCATATGTCATGTTGACAGTAAAACCAAAAAATACTTTAATGTTACAAAAATAGGAGGTTAAACCATGAATGAACTAAAAACATCAACCGCTCTTACGTCTTACCTTTCATTTCAATTAGGGGAAGAAATGTTTGCAGCAGATGTGAGCAAAGTACTTGAGATATTAGAGCTTAGACCGATAACAAAAGTTCCTCGCTGCCCTGAATATATGAGAGGTGTAATCAATCTAAGGGGTAATGTGCTCCCTGTATTGGATACCAGGATAAAGTTTGGGCTTCCACCAACACTGGATACTGTTGATACCTGTATCATTGTTTTAAATGTCTTAATGGAAGGGGAAATGGTAACCCTTGGGGCTTTGGTTGATTCTGTTGAAGAAGTATTGGAATTAGGTTCTAATGAAATTGAGCCCCCACCAACCATAGGCAGTAAGTTTAATCCTGAGTATCTACACGGCATGGTAAAAAATGACGAACGTTTTATCATGGTTTTAAATATTGATAAGGTGTTTTCAACAGATGAAATTGTTGTAGCGCAGGAGGTGGTAAAGAAAAGTGGTGAAGTCCCAGAGGCATAATAAACAGTTCAAACACTGTGTTTATCTATAAGACAAACAATAATGCTTTCTAAATCTGTGACACATGAAATTCAAGGACATTAAGACCAAGACAAAACTATATGGTGGTTTTTTCTCAATGATAATGATAATCCTAATAATCGGGATAATCAGTTTTTTGGGGATACAGAATATTGGGAAATCCTTTAAGTATGTTGGTCAAAAAACCATCAAGGGGGTTGGTTTTATTTCAATCATGGAAGCAGATTTAGAGAAGCTGATGTCTGGGTATTATCGTTTATTGGATCCTCTATTGAACCATGAAGACAGGCAAGATATCCTAAGTGAAATTGCTGAGTTTAGGAAGAGTTACAGAAAAGCAGTTGAAGATTACTCAAATCTTTCCCTGAAAGCAGAAGAAGAGCGGGTGTTTCAGCAGTTTTTATCTGAAGTTGATGCCTGGAGGTTGGTCAATACCCAAAAGATTGATCCTGTCCATAATGAGTTTCTGCAGAAAGATCTGTTAAATCCAATACAATTAAAGCAAGAGCTATTGTCTATTGCCAGTGTATTAAAAGAGGTTCGTTTAAATTCACAAACCAATTCAGATATAAGCGAGTACAGAAAAATGAGTGAAAGCTTACATTTTAGGTTCATAGATGAATTTGAAACGGGAAATAGTATTGTAAGCCCTCTTTTAACTGCCCTTAAAAATCAGGTTCATGTTTTTGATGGGGCCTTTAAGGAATATATTCTGAATATAGAGCAAGGGAGAAGAAATGATGCTTCAAGGATTTACAATAATGTAATGCTTCCAGAGATGGAAAAGATAAACCAAACCTTATTGTTAATCGTTCCTGAGGTAGATGAATCCATAGCTCTTTATAACCAATTGAACCATTTAATGGTTAACGAATCAGGAGTACTCCATAAAAAGACAAGGGCTACTTTGGCGCAAATGGTAGGAATGAGCATTGAAGCATCAGATGAACAGCTAAGAAAAGGAGATATGATTGCAATATCAAGTAATAGCTCCCTGATGGTTGCAATTGCTATTGGAGTAGTTTTAGCACTGGTGTTGAGTTATATGATCACAAAAGTGATAACCAATGGGCTAAGAAGAGGAGGATTGTTGGCAGATTTGGTTTCCAAGGGTGATTTAACAGTTACTTTTGACAATGACCTAATGGTTCAAAAGGATGAAATAGGTGATTTGGCGCGGGCACTCCAATTTATGGTAAATAAATTAAGGGATGTAATCACAAATGTAAATGTTGGTGCTGCAAATATAGTAGTTGCAAGTGAACAAATGAATGCCGCATCACAACAGATGTCGCAAGGGGCAAACGAACAGGCAAGCTCTGCCGAGCAGGTATCAGCCTCGATGGAAGAGATGGCGGCCAATATTTCGCAAAATACCCATAATGCCAAAGAGACAGAGAAAATTGCGATAGGAGTTTCAGAAGGGATTAAAAATGTAAGTGTTTCTGCATTGGAAAGTTTAAACTCAATCAGGAATATAGCGGATAAAATATCAATAATAAGTGAAATTTCACGACAGACAAACATCCTTGCATTGAATGCTGCTGTTGAGGCAGCTAATGCCGGGGTACATGGTAAAGGTTTTGCAGTTGTTGCTGCTGAGGTCAGAAAACTAGCCGAGACATCAAAGATAGCAGCAGACGAAATAGTTCAGTTAGCTTCCAGAAGTGTGGATGTTACAGAAAAAGCAGGATTGCTGATGTCTAAACTAATTCCTGAAGTTGAAAAAACTACTGCGTTGATTCAGGAAATTGCCTCAGCAAGTATAGAACAAAACAGTGGTGCTAACCAGGTAAATTCAGCCATTCAGCAATTAAACCAGGTTACACAACAAAATGCATCTTCAAGTGAAACACTGGCTACTTCAAGTGAAGAACTATCCAGCCAGGCCGAACAGATGAAAGACCATATCAGTTTCTTTAAAGTGAACTGAGCAAACAGATTGCTTTTTGGGAATCTGTTTTCTTAATGAAGGTGTGAGACTTTTGGTTTTTTCGAGGATTAAATCAGGTGAAAGAATTCCATTGTTTTCAGCCTATTCGATACAGAATTTTTTTTTAAAAACTCACTAAAAAACTAAGACAATGAAAGTGAAAGATTTTAAAATCGGGACAAGATTGGTATTTGTTTTCTCAATTGTGGTTCTTTTAATGCTTGTTGCATTTATTAGCACGATTATTAATACCAGATCTATTAAAGGGAAAATTGATTCAATATACAATGACCACTTAATGAGCATAGATTACCTGATTGAAGCAGACCGCGATGCATATCAGATGAACCTGGCATTAAGTTATACACTCATGGAGAACATCAGAAATAACCCTGGTTTACTTCAGAAGAATATTGATGATGTATGGTTGAATTACAAGCAGGTAGATGAAAGGTATAGCAATTTTGAAAAAATCTCATTTATTTCAAAACAGGATGAGAATAAATCAATAAACCAGGATTTCAGGGAAAACTATAGTGCATTAAAAGGGAAGGCTGAATTAGTAATCAACTTTATTAACT
Organism: uncultured Bacteroidales bacterium; assembly: GCA_964387795.1. Taxonomy (GTDB): domain Bacteria; phylum Bacteroidota; class Bacteroidia; order Bacteroidales; family UBA7960; genus CAYLYP01. The sequence goes on along the minus strand of CAYLYP010000067.1, from coordinate 1,056 downwards.
CTGGTCTGGTAAATGAAGCAGTAGTTGCATATGAGGGTGATTTTAAAACCACATTTGAATTAATGCGTACTTCAATGGATAAGTTTACTGATATGAGTCTTGCAGAAGCTGAAGGAGCTTATAATACTAGCAGTAAATTAAGTAATGGGGTTTTAACGACAACAATAATCCTATCATCAGCAATCATTTTAATTATTATAATTGCTGCCTATCTTTTGAGTAATAGTATTACACGGCCATTAATCAAGGTTGTCGATGCTACAAAGAAAATTGCTACGGGTGATTTGACAGTAAACATTGATTTGAACCAAAAAGATGAAATCGGAGAATTGGCAAAAGCTTTCAAAATTATGGTTGAAAAACTGAAAGATGTAGTCCAGAATATTCAAACAGGAGCAGAAAACATTGCCAGTGTTGGAAATGAGATGAGTTCTGCTGCCAATCAATTATCACAAGGGGCAACTGAGCAGGCAGCGGGGACAGAGGAGGCCGGAAGTTCGATGGAACAAATGGCATCAAACATACAGCAAAACACTGATAATGCCAGGGAGACAGAGAAAATAGCGCAAAATGTTTCTCAGGGAGTTCAAAAAGTAGGGGCGGCTGCAAAAGAAAGTTTGGAATCCGTGAGAAGTATTGCAGGGAAAATAACAATAATCAGCGAAATTGCCCGTCAGACAAATATATTGGCACTGAATGCGGCTGTTGAGGCAGCAAGGGCTGGTGAACATGGTAAGGGCTTTGCAGTGGTAGCGGCTGAAGTAAGGAAATTAGCAGAAAATTCAAAGACTGCTGCTGATGAAATTGTTCATCTTGCAACCGGTAGTGTAGATATTACTGAAAAAGCCGGAGTTATGATGGCTAACCTGATCCCGGAAATAGAAAAAACAACAAGGCTTGTTCAGGAAATTGCAGCTGCAAGTGTTGAGCAAAATGCCGGGGCAGACCAGATTAATACTGCAATACAGCAACTAAATAATATTACCCAGCAAAACGCTGCGGCAAGTGAAGAACTGGCTACTTCAAGCGAAGAGCTTTCCGGACAGGCTGACCAGT
>CAYLYP010000066.1:0-17436 GCA_964387795.1 uncultured Bacteroidales bacterium | reverse complement strand
TTGTAATATTGGTCGATGCCATCTTCATATGGTTTCTGGATTGAACGCCCTGTTGGGGTATAATATCTGGCAGTAGTAAGCCTGATAGCCGAGCCATCGGGTAAATCGAAAGGCCGCTGTACCAATCCTTTACCAAATGAGCGCCTACCGACCAAAAGTGCCCTGTCCCAATCCTGCACTGCCCCTGAAACAATTTCGCTTGCTGAGGCGCTACCTTCATTAATGAGGACAACAAGTTTTCCTTTTTTAAATACCCCTCTTACTGTAGAATTGAATTTTTGTTTTGGGCTTGAATTCCCTTCCGTATAAACAATAAGCTTCTCTTTTTCAAGAAATTGGTCTGATAGTTCAATGGCAACGTCAAGATATCCCCCGCTATTATAACTTAAATCCAGAATGAGGTTTTGCATACCCTGTGCCTGAAGCTTTATTAAGGCCTCCTTGAATTCACGGATTGTAGTACGGGCAAAACGGTTTATTTTAATATAGCCAGTTTCAGGGGAGGCCATAAAAGCCGCATCAAGGCTGTTGATGGGTATCTGATCGCGAATAATTGTAAATTCGAGAATATCTTTTGCTCCCTGCCTGAAGATGCCGATGAGTACTTTAGACCCTCTTTCTCCCCTTAGTTTTTTGAAAACAAAGTTATTGTTAACAATGCTCCCTACTGCTTCATCCCCATCAATTTTAACAATCTTGTCCCCGGGCATGATGCCTACCTTTTCTGATGGGCCTCCCGGAGTTGGTGAGATTACAACTATCGTATCGCTGATAATGCTGAACTGTACCCCGATGCCATCAAAGCTGCCCTGAAGGGGTTCGTTGGCTTCTTTAAGTTCCTCTGCTGAAAGATATACCGAATGGGGGTCAAGTTCTTTCAACATACCCCTTATGGCATGCTCTGTGAGCTCAGCCTCGTTGACGGTATCGACATAAGCAAATTTTATGATTTCAAGCGCTTTGGCATATTTCAAATCCGTTGAAATTCTTTCCTGTGGGGATTGGCCTGATGCGTTTAAATTGAAGAAAAACAAACTTCCCATTAAAAGCAAGCCAAAGGCTGTCCGGCTGGGGAAGGCAAACAATGAAATTCTCATAGATTAGGGTTTTAATCATTTTATTTTTAGAAAGGCAAACAGCTTTGGTTTAAAATAAGGAACAGTAGGGCGGTTTATTGTTTTTACCGGACTTCTGTGGGTAAAATAAAAGAAAAGCTGTGCCAGTCTTTCAATAGTATGTGTAAAATTAATAAAATTCAAAAATAAAAAGCGATTTGCTCTGTTAAACAAACAAAAGGATTATAAAAATAAAGCATGGATATTGGGTTGTTGGTAAAAATAACCAATATAAAACAGCAGATTTTCAGCAATGATGACAATGCGCCTGATTTTTGTTATTTTTGTGCGAAGTAAATTAAAAACTTCACAAAAAATAGCATTGTTTATGAAGTCCAAGGAAGAAATTGTTAAGAATTGGTTGTTCCGATACACAGGGACCCATGCAGAGGATATGGGGAAATATATCATACTGGTAAATTTCGGGCAGTATGTAAATTTGTTTGCCGAGCGTTTTGATGTGCCTGTTAATGGTCATGACAGGGTAATGCCAAGTGCCACTTATGAAGATATGTCAATTATCAATTTTGGGATGGGCAGTGCAAATGCTGCTACGATAATGGATTTATTATCAAGTGTCCAGCCAAAGGCGGTATTGTTTTTAGGTAAGTGCGGAGGGGTAAAAAAGATTAACCAGTTAGGAGATCTTATATTACCTATTGCAGCAATCAGGGGCGAAGGAACATCAAATGACTATTTTCCTCCTGAAGTGCCGGCGCTTCCTGCTTTTAACCTTCAAAAAGCTGTTTCAACAGTTATCCGCTCCCACAACAAGGATTATTGGACAGGTACTATCTATACTACCAACCGCAGGGTTTGGGAGCATGATGAAGTTTTTAAGGAATACCTTAGGAAAATAAGGTGCATGGGTGTTGATATGGAAACCGCAACTATTTTCTCTGTAGGATTTTTTAATCAAATCCCAACAGGGGCTTTGTTATTGGTGAGCGACCAGCCAATGATATCATCAGGAGTAAAGACAGAAGAAAGTGATAAAGTTATTTCGGCGCGTTATGTTGAACAACAGTTTGAGATTGGAGTGGATGCGTTAAGGGAATTGATTGATAATGGGTTGAGTGTTAAACATCTGAAGTTTGATTACGACGAATAATAAATTTGCTTCATACAATGGTTATCGATCCGATTATTAAAGACCTTAAGGATAGAAAGTTTGTTCCCATATATTGGTTACAGGGTGAAGAAACATTTTTTATTGATGTAATCTCCGATTATATTCAGGATCATGTCCTTACTGATATGGAGAAAGAGTTTAACCTTCATGTCCTGTATGGAAAAGAAACAGATGTTCAGACAATAATAAGCTATTGTAAGAGGTATCCTATGATGTCGGAATATCAGGTTGTGATAGTGAAAGAAGCCCAAAACCTTGATAAACCTGACCTCCTGGCATCCTATGCTGAGCATCCTGTCAAGAGTACTTTGCTTGTATTTTGTTATAGAAACAAAATGCTTGACAAACGAACTTCTTTGTTTAAAAAGTTAAAAGACCATGCAATGGTGTTTGAATCCAAAAGGCTTTATGACAATCAGGTAGCCGAATGGATTGCATCTTATGTGTCGAGAAAAAAATATAAAATAGGCGTTCCTGCCTGCCAGTTATTGGCCGATTTTTTAGGAACAGACTTAAGTAAGATTGTGAATGAAGTTGGTAAACTCTTCATCAATTTGCCCCAGGGGACTGAAATAACTACCCGGATTATTGAAGAAAACATTGGGATAAGCAAAGATTTTAATGTTTTTGAGCTCCAAAATGCTTTTGGACGAAAAGATGAATTTAAGGTCTATCAAATTGCTAAATATTTCAACGATAATCCAAAAGAAAACCCTAATATAAAGACTTTGGCTGTTTTGTACAATTATTTTTCAAAACTGCTTTTGCTTCACCATGCTATGTTTGGAAAACCCCAAAACAGGATAAGCGACAGGGATGCCCTGGTGAAACTTACCGGGCTTTCTCCTTTCTTTCTGGAGGATTATAAAAAGGCTGCAAGAAATTATACTTATGATGGTTTGATAAAAATCATGTCCTATTTAAGGGAATGTGACCTGAAATCAAAAGGGGTTGATAATAATTCGGCCAGCGATGGTGAATTATTAATGGAACTTTCCTATAAAATTTTGCATGCCGGTTGATTTTTATTAAACATCTTGCCTTGTTAGTTGTTATTATCAGGAGGCAAAGATGCTTTATGGCTCTTATAAATAATGGTGATATGGTTGTTGATACACTATTATTATTGTTCTTTTTGCTTTTTCACCTTCTTTAAACCAAATTGTTGTTTAAAGAACCTGAAAAGTGATTGAATGAGTTATACAAGCCATAGCTTTTGGATGAATTAAAGGAGTCCATGGGCAACAGATGTTATGAAATCTTTTTTTCTTCCGGATTAATAGTAAATACTCATTATCCGGTTAATTGAAATAAACATTTAAAACTTTAAAGATGCAATACTGGCTTGTAAAATCAGAACCATTTGTTTTTTCCTGGGAACAGTTTGAAAAGGAGGGAAAGTGTATGTGGGATGGAGTGCGCAATTACCAGGCCAGAAACAATTTAATGGAAATGAGTGTAGGTGATCTGGTGCTTTTTTATCACAGCAACCAGGGCTTGGAAGTTGTTGGGGTAGCTAAGGTTATTCGTTCAGCATATCCTGACCCTACTGCTGATAACCCAAGATGGGTAGCAGTTGATTTGGCACCTGTTGAATCCTTACCCAGATCTGTGAGCTTAGAATCAATTAGAAAGGAACCACGTTTGGAAAAGATTGCCCTTGTAAGACAAAGCAGACTATCGGTAATGCCTTTGCTTCCCGAAGAGTTTGATGCCATCCTCGAAATGGGATATAGGGAAGTGGAAGGTTAATCCAATTTACGGCATGAAATGCTTATTCACTCCGGATGCTTTACCTTAGCTTTTTAATTGGGTATCCATAAAAGCTGAAACCTGATTGTTTATTTCCATTAGTGGTATTTCCTGAAGGTTGCTGCCATTTGTTCCGGACTGTAAGCCCAAATCATCACGAAAGACTTTTCCCAGATAAGCAATCGTAAGTGTTTTCCATCAGACAATGGTAAACGTCCCATGAAAGAATCTGAAGCGGGAATACTAATATATTGCTCCATGTTTTTAGCTGTGAATCTCTTTCTGCTTTTTCAAAATCTTTAATTGATGGTTGGCAAGAAGCAATGAAGAGTGTAATCATAGCTCCCATTATGATGATCAAGGTTTTATTCATCCTAAGATTTAATTCTGTTGATTTTTTTCGTTAAATCTTTTATGGGCTTTATTGAAGGGCTATTATTTTTTGAAGTCTTTTTTATTTTGATAAGTTTGAAAAATATAATGCCTATTAAAACACAAGGCCGGATTACAATAAAATCCGGCCTTGTGATAATGAATTCTTTCCAGTTTGGGTTCCTATTGAATAAAAATCTTTGAGGTTTTAATGCCTTTGGCTGTAACTAGTTTTATCAGGTATGTGCCTTTTGTGAGGGAAGGACTGGGCGACCAGTTTATTTGATGATTACCGGCATCCAGTTTACTACTAAGGATATTCTCTATCAGTTTTCCATTGATATCGAAAACCATAAGCTCTGATTGTGCTGTTTCAGTGAGGTTAAAACCAATAACGCATTGTCCGCTAACAGGGTTAGGTGATACTGTCAGGCTTTGGGTTAATAAGGAAACTGATGGCTGAACCTCTAAAGGATGGCTTACAAAAGCAAGTGGATTCCATGTTTGGGTGCAAATATTCCCTGAATCATCAATTACATCAATTTTGAAATTGATATATCCAATATTGTCGAACTGGGCAAGGACAGAAGTCAGATCGCATGAATAGAAATACCCGTAAATATATGGGTCATAAAGTGAAGGATGACTTGTAACAAGCAATTCGTTCCAGCCTTCTTCCCCGTCAATGTTGTAATAGGCTTTTACAGATGCAGGTTCTTCAATAATCATATAATCCTGAACAAAATCAAAAGTGCTAAATAAAATGTTGGCAGATTCATGATGTATCAATTCGTTGCCAATGGTATTGTTATTGTCAAAAACCCTTAATGAAGTAAATACCGGGAAGTTTGGATCTTCATTGCCTAAATCAAAAGTTGATGAAAGCACGGCTTTCCCTTGTTTCTGATGTACTTTGTAATTGGGGTTTGTAAGTTCCCAGGTGTAGGTCTCAGGTCCTACCTGGGTGTATGTGTTTGGGAAGTCAGCCAATTTGCCTGAATCAATAACCTGATTATTATGGATGATTTTGTATGTGCAGTAGTTTCCATCTGTTTCCCTGTTTTCAGAGTGTTGCCCTATTAGCATTGTAATATTTCCAAAAACGGTATTCTGATTATAATTGTTTAATCCCCAGGCCTGGATATGGGGAGCTGTGCCACCCAAAGGAAATGATTCGCCACTTTTAAATATTAGGTTCGGCGAACCAATATGTGCCCCAAACTCGATGAGCATGATGCTATCTGCATTCATAACAAGCGGGGAAGGTGCTTTAATAATTGGTTCATAAGAGGCTTTTCCTTCATCAGGATTTTGCCAAAAGAAAACCCAAGGGCAGAAGGCCATTTTATTGCTATCGGCTAAACTAACAAGCGTATTGTTTAAGAACAGATTTAGGGTATCACCGTGCTGGACAGGATATTTCTCATTAAATCCTGTTGAAACTCCCAGTACTAACCTGGAACCTACAATATCAGTTGACCCAAAAGTCAGATACATGGACTCAGCATTTGGTGTTGCTTTCAATGCTGTTTTAAAGATATTATAATCTGTTCCCTGGTTCAAAAAAACCGTATCATTATTAATCCCTTCAATCGTTTGTGAATAAGTTGCGTAGCAATTATTAGGTTTGGCATAAATGAACTCAGAGAAAAAACTATATTCGGGATTAAAGTCAGAGAGCATAAATACAGGATGGCCACCTAAAACCGAAAAGCCATAAGTGGAAGATTTTAAAGAAGAAGGGAATAATATGGTTATGCCTTGCTGGATTGTATTGTCATCTGTTGGAAATGGAATTCCCAATTCATCAACAAAACTGCTTTCAATTCTGTTAATGGCCATCTGGGTAAGATCCACATCAAGTGTATTGTCAGAGTTTAGGACATAGTTGTGAAAGGATACAAAAGAAATTATGGGTGTTGCTTCTGAAACTTTATATGTAATTGCAATTATCTCATATTCGCCTTCAGGAATATCAATCTGGCAGGTTGCAGTGCCCAACCAATTCATATCTCCTCCATAATAAACGGTATCACTGTTTGTGATAATTACATTTACATAGCTGAAATCTGAAAGGAAGTTTATTGTTAAGCTAAATGTGTTTTCTTTATTATCCCGAAACTGTATTAAAGGATTCGGGCTGTTATCAGATAAAGAACCTGGCTCAATCAAAAAATCTGATATTTTACCAGATTGGGTTGTATAATCATAGGTAGTAGTTTTCCCATTTTTATCTGTAACCATCATGGTTTTAACATTGTCTTTTTCTATTGTCCTGATGGTTTGAGAATAGATTAAAATTGGACAAAAAAATATAAAAAAAGATAGAATATTTAGTTTCATAACTATTGATATTTAAGTTTTAACGATTAATATAATCAAATATAGGAATTATTTTAATAAGTGTTTACTATTATAATCGAAGGCTGAAAGAAATAAAATGTGTTATTTTTGATTATAAGCAAAACAGCCGGTTCATCATTTGAACCGGCTGTTTTGCTTTAAGTCTTTTATTTCTTTAAAAAATCTTTAAGATGATGAACCAGAACATCTACATCCTGGTGGTTGTTAAAGTATGAAGGTGCAATCCTGATATTTCCCATACGCAGGGAAGTGGCCACATTTTTGCTTTCAAGGTATTGAAAACATTGGGCATTGGATGCATGATCAAGTGAAATGGAAATAATGCCCGAGCGTTCATCTAAATTATCTATAGGAGAAATAATAGTAAGAGGGAGTTCGTTAAGTTTTTGGATCAGGTAAGATGTGATTTCAAAAATCCTGGTTCTGATATTGTCGAAGCCTATATTAGCCATGTATTCAAGAGATGCTTTTAGTCCCAGGAAATTTTGATTGTTTGTTGTGCCCCAGTTATATTGTGCAGCAGATTGATATGCAACAAATGGTTTATCTTTTTGTGTTGGGATAAAATCATCTTCAGGGGGCATAACTGATAACCAGCCTGCAATAGGGCAGGGGAATTCCTTCCGGTATTGAGGGCTTGTATAAAAAGCAGCCCCAACGTGTCCGCAGCAGCCCCATTTGTGAAGGGATGCAGTCATCACATCAATGTTCATCTTTTCAACATCCATTTCAAAGATTGGTAAAGCCTGAGTGGCATTTACGATGAACAATAAATGGTGTTTTTTTGCAATTTTGCCAAGGGCTTCAATGTCTTGCCTAAAGCCAGTTGCATATTGGACCCATGAAGTTACGATGGCTTTTGTGTGTTTGTCGATATGCTTTTCAATATCATCAATATTAAACCTGGCATTCTTTGCTTTTACATACTTTACTTCAATTCCCTGGCTTGCAAAAGGCACATTTGTTGAAGGGAATTCATGTTCCATTGTTACTACATTGAACCCCTCCCCGTATTTTCTTTTTAAAGCCATTGCTACCACGTTTAATGCAAGGGAAGAATTCTGAATGAAGGCCAGGTTTTCAGCAGAGGTATGAATAATTGAGGCAAGATGTGCCTTCATTTTCTCAATGTTTTCAATGTCGCCTTTCCAATCAAGGTCACCATATTCTAAAATCTTTTTCCAGGCATTGGTAATTGCATTATAAACCGGAGTTGGCACAGGTGACATACCGGCATTCTGAAAATATGCCAGGTTTTGGCATACTGGAAAATCTTTTCTGATTTCATTCCAATCAATCATGGCAAATGGTTTTAAAATGGTTTTATATAAGAATTAAGACGTTTATCAAAATGATAATAGCAAAAGGAATAAAAAAATTACCGAAGGCATTCATGATTTTTCCTTTATGGAGTATTTGAAGCCCTCGAAGGACAATAAGCATTTGTATCACGCTTAAAAAGAGCCCGACAAAGTTAATGATTGAAATCAAAGCTATATTGGCAGAAGCCAAATCAGTGCTAAGATTTCCGATGGGAGTCCCAAAAGCAAGCAATTGAACAAACAACAAAATGAAATTAAAGAATACCGGAGCCTGTGACCAGGCATATACTGTTTGAAAATGAATCTGTTTAGCAGTGCTGCCCATTTTTTTTCCAATAAAATACAAAACCCATCCGGATATCCAACCTGTCAAATATCCAATTACTCCACCAACAAACACGCTCATAATAATAATTGTGCTGAAAGGAAGGTTTTTAGGGAGATACTCATTGTAATTAGATGAAAGGGCAATGGTCAGGAAAGAATAAATCCCTGTAAGGATAAAGAAATGGACATTATATTCTTTTCTTGTATTCCCAAGGATATCAATAAATGTAAGGCTGGGCTTAAAGAAGATATTTTTGTATAAAATGCCAAAAGGTGTATTGCTTTTGGGGATATTGCTTGTTGAGGTTTCTTCGGACATATTTGTTTTTAAAAAAGAAACCGGCCTTCATTCTCCTACTGAAGGATTTCAAAGCCGGTTCCAGGTTGTTTAAGATACTTGTTTATCTCATATTGTGGAAGACATTGGTAACATCCTCGTCTTCTTCTATTTTGTTCAATAGTTTTTCAAATTCAGCTTGCTGCTCGGCAGAAAGCTCTTTGGTGTCGTTAGGGATTCTTTCAAAGCGGAAGCTCTTGATTTGGAAGCTGTTTTCTTCAAGGTATTTCTGAATAGGCCCAAATTGAGAAAATTCAGCATATATCTGAATAAGCCCTTCGTCAACAAATAAGTCTTCTACTCCAAAATCAATAAGTTCAAGTTCAAGATCTTCCAGAGAAATACCATCTTTTTGGATTACTTCAAAATAGCACTTATGTTCAAACATAAAATCAAGCATCCCTGAAGTTCCCAAAGAACCATTATAGCGGTTGAAATAAGAACGGATATTGGCTACAGTACGGGTTGGATTGTCAGTGGCTGTTTCAATTACCATAGCAATAGCGTGGGGGCCATAACCTTCATAAACGATTTCTTTATAATCCTTCTGGTCTTTTTCTGTTGCCCTTTTAATAGCCCTTTCGATATTCTCTTTGGGCATGTTTTCTGATTTCGCGTTTTGAATCAGAAGCCGCAATTTAGGATTGGTCGAGGGATCGGGGCCTCCGGCTTTTGCAGCCATATAGATTTCTTTTCCAAGGCGGGTAAAGACCCTGGCCATGTTTCCCCATCTTTTAAATTTTTTTTCTTTGCGGTATTCAAATGCGCGTCCCATTTGTAAGTTCGTTTAATGAGTTATTCTTTAGTTGAAGGTTGGTCTGTAATCCTCTTCCAATGATCTTTAAAATTAGTGTTTATAAAGTCTTTTGATGGCAGAATAGTACTGGCAAGAGACTCTAAAGGTGGCAATAATTTTGAATTTTCAATGGTTTCAGCTTTTACAAACGTTATTTTTTGATTTATTTTCACTGCAAAGATAAGAAGAAAGCTAAGAATAAATGCAGTTTTTATAAAGCCAAACACAAAACCGGCAATTCGGTTGAACAGGTTTAACTGAAAGGTCTTTACTGTTTTTTCAATAATCTTTGCCAGGGTAATAACCAGGAAGACCACGAGCAGGAAGAAAACAAACAGCAAAACAATCTTTATTGCTATTGGGTTCCAGCTTACAAATGCTGATATGACCTGGCCTCCTATATCTGCAAGTAAAATCCCAAAATAAAACCCTGCAAACAATGCAGCGAGGCTTGCAACTTCAATAATAAAACCTTTAATAAAGCCACGGATAGACCCTATAAGCAACAGCCCCAATAAAACAAGGTCTAAGTAGTTCATGATGCTCTTTTTATTTAATCAAAGGCTTTGTTAAATTAGGTTTAAAATGTATAGTTTATCCCAAGGCTCGGCATGATAGGCATCTGATATACTACTTCACCTTTAAGCCTGTTTACATAAAAGATGTTCTTGCGATTGTAAACATTTGTTACAGAAGCATTGATTTCAAGGTTGCTTTTCTTGCTGAAAACAAATCTTTTGTTTAATGAAATGTCAAGCCTATGATAGGCGGGCAGGCGGGCAGCATTATAATCGCCATAAATCCATGCCAATTCGCCATTGTCGGTTATTGGATCAGAACTAGAACCCTGATTAAAAGTAATATTTTCATAATAACCCTTAACCTGAGTGAAGGGTAATCCTGAACCAAAATTCCATCTCACATCAACACCCCAGCTTTTCTGTTTGCCAAAGTTATAGGAAGTTACTAAATTGATGTTATGCCTGCGATCATAATGGGGGGTGTAATTCATTACCCCGTCAAAACGGTTAATATAACCCAAAGAGTAAACAGCCCAGATATAAATATCTTTCCAGTCATATTTCACAACAAAATCAACTCCATACGCATCACCTGATTCTAAAAGGTAATCTTTTTTCTCATAATCTGGACGGAAGTAATTGTCACTGGAATCATCAAAAACCTTATTAGGGTTCATTGTTGTTAGTTGAGGGAAATATTTATAGTAACCTTCGATGTTTAAAGAGTAATGGCTCCAGAAATCATATTCAAAGCCTGCTATTGCATGATAAGCTGATTGAAGGCGGGTGGTAACTTCTTGTCCATCAAAGGTTTTTTGAATGTTATCAGGCCCTGACAAAAATCCGTAAAACAGGTTAACTACTTCCCTGTTAGTGGTTGTAGATAATAAGTTTTGTGTATAATAACCGCCAGCAAACTTAAATCTTAGAAATTCATTGAAATTATATTTACCGGCAAGGCGGGGTTCAAAGGATGGTTCGCTTAATGAAGCATAGTAATGTAAACGAACGCTGGGTTCAATAACCCAACTGCCCGGAAGAAATTTCCATTTGGCAAAGATGGCTGCCTCTGTTGTGTTTTGTTTTTCGTAAATATACCTGTTAACAGCGTTATAAAACTCAAAGTTTGTTTTTGAACCATTCACATCAACCCCCCATTTTAGGTCACTAGTTCCTATAAAGTAAGTGAAATCAAAACCCAGGTTAAAGCCTGAAATCTGACTTGAGCTTGGATTCCCTGTTGTGTTTGCAAGTGAGATATTATAATCAGTATAATTCAGGTAAGCCTGGATTAAGGTGTTGAAGCCTTCTGGAATGATAATTACATTGGCTCCCAGTCCATAATTTTTCCAATTGAATGAACTCAGTGCGCTAACTCCTTCCAACTTGTTAACGTATTGAACGTTGTCATCATACCTGAAGCCAAAAAGGTTTACTTTACTGCCATTGCCTGAAGACAATGTGTACTTTGCATATAAATCAGTATAGTCAAAAGGGAGCCCTTCTTTGTCTATATACTTGTAAAGGACTTTTGAAGTCTGGCTTAAATATGAGTTTTTTGCAGAAAAAATAAAGGAACTTGAACTAAGTCCGCTTTCTTTCTTTTTTGATAATGGCCCTTCAACAAGGAGGTTTGCCCCAAATGGGCTTGCAGATAATCTTCCTGAAATACGGCTCCTATTCCCATCGCGGGTCCTAATATCCATTACAGATGATATTCGTCCACCATACTCGGCGCCAAAGCCTCCTGTAAAAACATCTGCACTTCTGATGATCTCTGTGTCAAAAACTGAGAACAAACCAATAGAATGGAAGGGATTGTATATTGTCATCCCATCTAATAAAACCCTGTTTTGAACAGGAGAACCTCCCCTGATATAAAGTTGTCCTCCCTGGTCGCCTGTAAACACTACTCCCGGAATTACCTGAAGATATTGTGCAATATCAGATTGACCTCCAATGGTTGGTATTTGTTTTATCTGAAGAGGGGTAATGGTAACCACTGATGTCCTTGTTTCAGTCTGGGCTGTCTGCTTTTCTGCTGAAACATTTACAACGTCAAGCATACGGGCAGAGGGGCTTATATACAAGGTCTGGCTTTTTATTTCACCCGCTTTTAATGCAATATCTATTGACAGGGTATCATAGCCTACAAAAGTAACCATTAATTTATATGTCCCGGGAGGAACCTGGTTTATGGCATAAAACCCATTGGCATCAGTTGTTGAGCCGATAGATGTGCCTTTGAAATAAACATTTGTGAATATGATTGGCTCCCCATTTGTTTTATCATATACAAATCCCCTGAGGGTTGCATTTTGTGAATAAGACAGATTTACGACAAAAAGTAATATAGCACACACCAAATAGGCTAAATGCTTGTTTAAGATTCTCATTATTAATTATTTAGACGGGTTTGTGAGCAGAAAATTGAGTGCGTAAAATTAAGGAATTCCGCCATTCATTGCTTTTCTTTTATGATTTTTTTTGTAAAATATCTTGTTTTTTCTGATTATTTCGTTTTTTATGCCTGATCATTATCAAACTAACACCAGAAAGCAACAGGATAAAAGGCCAGATGTGAATCAAACCGATGAAAAACCAAACAAGATTGTTCCAACCAGCCTTCAAACCTTCTGTAAGTTTATTGCCAAAGGCATGGCCTTTTTCTATTTTTTGGTAGAAATTTATTGTGATTAGTGAATAGTCAAGCTGCTTATTATAAAAATTTAATGTTCCTGTCATGCTTTCAATATCTGCCCTTACAGAAGCCAGTTCTTTTTCTATTTCAAGTATGTCTTTTACAGATGCTGCCTTTTTTAATAATTCAACATACCTGTTTTCGAGTGCTTTTTTGTTTTTTAATCTTGCTTCGGTGTCAATATATTGCTCAGTGATATCTGATATCTGGATATTTTTCTCATTAATAAGTTTTGCACATTTTGAGATAAATACGATTAAGGAATCAAAATTTAAGGCAGGAACCCTGATTGTCATACTTATGGTAATCTGTTCATCAGTATTGTATTGGTTTTCGCTGGTTGTGTATGCCCCAAAACTATCAACTGCCTGATGGATATTTTGCTGCGACTGTTCTATGTTATCTGTTTCAAATGTTATTGATGCATTTCTGATGAGTTTCCTGTCTTTGTTTTGGAGACCGGCATCATCGGTTGATGGAGAGGCTAAATCCATCATTACTCCTTCTTCCTGTAATGCATATTTTTCTTCTTTCAAGCCTTTTGAAGCGCAGGATACACTAAAAATACATATTGCAAAAATGAATATGTGTGTTATGTAGTGATTTAGTGATTTCATTTTTTTTTGGATGTATTGGGTTCGAATAATAGCTTATTTATTTTGATTGAGCTGCGCAATCTTTTCTTTTAGTTTAATATTCTCAGGGTCAAACTCTATTGCTTTTTGGTAATAATTCAGGGCTTTTTCTTTGTTTCCCATGGCATCGATAGCATCGCCCATACCATGCCATGCATTGGCATATTCAGGGTCAATATAAGCAGCAACCTCAAACAGTTCCAATGCTTTTGGGAAATTCTCCAATATATAGTAAAAATCGGCAGTAAGGTAATTTAAGGTAGCCGATTCAGGTTCAATGTTTAATGCAATAAGTGCATGTTCAAGGGCAATATCATTTTTATTTAATCCTGCATAAGCTAATGCAAGGTCAATATGGAAATCGGCATTATTGTGTTCCATTTCAATGGCCTTTTGGTATAATGGGATGGCCTCTGAAAACTCTTTACATTCATAATAAGCATTCGCCAAAAGATAATAAGCTTTTGGGTTATGGGCATCTGCTTCTATAGATTTTTTGTAATATACTTTTGCTTCTTCATGATTCCCCTGATTAAAAAGCTGGTTTCCAAAAGCCATTTGATAGGATGGTTCATCTGGGGCCAGTAGAGCAGCCATTTTGTATGCATCATAAGCTTCCTGTTTTTTTTCATATTCCATTAAAATCTCTGCTGTATAATACCAGGGTTCAGCAAATTGTTTGTTAAGGCCGATGGATTTTGCAAAACTGTCCAATGCTTCCTGGTCCTGATTGTTGAAATAATAACATATTCCAAGTCGGCTCCATGCATTTTCACTGTTGTTTTCTATTGAAACAGCTTTTTCAATTTGAGGAATGGCTAAGTCAAATTCGCCTTTCTGATAATAGCAAGTCCCCAGATAATAATAGGCCGAAGCGTATTCAGGATCAAGCTTACATGCTTGTTGAAAGCATTCGATGGCTTTTGGGTAATTATAGAGATAATAATAGGCTTTGCCAAGGTCAAACCAATTCATTGAATCTTGTGGATCAATGTCTATGGCCCTTTCAAAATGTATTTTTGCTTTCTCTCCTTCATCTGTAAGGTAATATGCTTCTCCTAATAAGGAATGCGCATAAGCATCTTCATTGTTAATAGTTACAGATTCAATGAGCAATTCGATGGCCTTTTCATAGTCTTTTTTTTCAAAAGCCGTCTCTCCCTGATCGCGGTATTCCCTGGCTTGTTCAATTGCCATCTGGCTTATTTGGCCTGAGGCGACCATCTTTTTTAATAATTCTTCAAACTTGTCGGTGTCTTTGCTCATTGAATGATTGCTATTTATTGTTTCAAGATATGATTTATGGCTCCTCTTTGATTTCAATTTCTATTCCTTCCGGCATGCCCTGAGGATAACGTGCAAATTTGTATAAAAAAATCATATAATCATAATTTTCAAGAGGAATATAATAGTATGCTTTTTCAGAAATTGCTATTGTTGAGGCACTGATAGCTAAATTGACAGGTAATGACAAAATAAGATAAAATCCATGAGCTATTGTTGTAAAAGGGTTTAATATCCCCCAAATTTTTATCATGTCTGTTTTCCCGCTTGTCCTTGATACAATAAGTTTCATTTCCGATGTATCTTCCGGTTTATATTCTTTAAGGCCTTCCTCAGTAAGTACCTTAAATGAATGTTCGTCTGCTTCAATAAGTTCGCCTTTTATTATTTCAGCTTTTATTACGTCTTTAAACGAAATAAGGGCTCCATAAGGATTTACAATATAGTTTTGTGGCTCTGGTATCAGGGTGTTCGTTTTGCAGGCAGGGAACAATGTTGTTGCCAAAAAAAATAAAAAAAGGACAAATCTTTTTGAGCCTGAAATGGTTTGGTAATCTTTTGTTTTCATGTGTAAATCATTATAAAGCCTTTGATTAGATAGAGCCCTATGTTTGTTGCTTATTCTTGTAATCATTTACAAACATGTTTGTTTCATCTTATTGTTTTTTTTAATAAGTATGAATGTCTGGCTTATTGGTTTAACGTTCTTTTGGAAATACTAAGGGCTCATCCTTGAATTCCAGAAAAGGTTTTCAGCCTGAGGCTCAATTGTTTTAAACTCTATGGCGAGTTTGCGCCACATCAATGGATCGCCAATAGCAAATCTTTTTAATGAAACCAGGTCAGATGACTGCTTCCATTCTTCCCTCATCCACTCCAAATAATAACCTGATGAATACAAAAACAGTTCATAATCGTCCGCTCCTTCAGGAATTTCATAGTATAATTGATAAATATATCCCGGAAACGAAACTTCATATAAAGAATCATCATCACATAAATTCTCTATGATGCATTCTTCTTTTTGTTGATCCAACAGCGCTGTATGAGGTTTTAATTCTTTAACAGCAACCTGGTTCACGACAATGCTAAGCGCAGCATCATCAATCCGCCAAAGTCCCCTTGTGAGATGTAACCTGATTTTACAAAACTCACTTCCTGTGAAGGAAGCATTGATAATCATGGCCTGGTGGTTGGGTGCAATAGGACCAGCTTCATTAAAACTACCTATTTCGACCCATTTTTTGCTTTTCTCATTGAAGTATTCAACATCAATTCCTCCCAACATCCTCATTGGGCGCATAACATGCTCCAGAAATCCGGGCTTTGTTTCTACTCCAGCAAACACTTCGGGCGCTTCGTTGCCCATGAAATCAAGCATGCTATAAAACAGAAATGTGGTAAGCTGCGTTTGCCTGAACCTTAGGCTAAAGGCCAATTCTTTGTTGATACCAGGATTTTTAAATGAAATTTCTATTGTTTCTTTATGTAATAAATTTGTGGGGTGGGTGCTTGAGTAATATTCATCCTGGTCGTGCATCCCAATTTTTTGGATGATATCTTTGGAACCTGCCATGGCCGAAACAGGTGGATTGGCCGAATTGCATGAATAAAATAAATTTTCAGGTGTCTGCAAAACTTTTTGCCCTTTTAACCTGGGAGCATATAGTAAGCTGGTTTTGTTAATAACGTGCGTTTCAAGGGCCTCGTTTTTCATTGTGATGATGAATTGTCCTGGCCCTTGTTGTGGATTGCCTAAAGCATCAATGTCTCCCTTCTCCATAATCGGGCTTATTGAAGAAGAGAACCCTTCTGCATTTGAAAAATGAACACTATGGTCATCCTGATAATAAAATGTAGGGCAGGAACCAAAACAGGCTTTAGGATTAAAAAGGCAATATACCCCTAACAAAACATTTGCTGCTGTTGTTATTGACAAAGCAGCTATGGATGCATGTCGCCTGTTTGTTAATGGTTGGTTGGTTTCAAACAACGCTACTTCATCAATGCGAAGCTCTATCAATCCCTCTTTTATTAATTTCCGTTGAACATCATAGTGCAAAGCTTTTCCATAAATAATTGACTGTTCAGGATTCGTTTGCCAATCATTTGTAAATATAACCAGTTCCCCTGATTTTAAATGTGCCTTTAATATACCATTATCGCTTGTATTATTGGCATACTCCTTTGGTAATTCGCTGTTAATCTGTCTTATTGAAGGTTCAACTGCTGTCTTGCAGCCCCAAAAAAGCATTAAAAAAGCGATGGCTATGCTAATTGAATTTTTCATTTGGAATTACGTTTTTTAATGGGTCAGATGGATTCCCATGTATGATGATTTTTTTAATAACCATTCGCATACATGTTCAATTCATATGATTTCTGATTCTTTGCAGAGGTGTTTGTTTTGAATCTCTTTCTTTGGTTTCTAAATCAAAAAACATACTTAAAGGATCAGATTTTTGAGTTTACCCGAAGAGCCATAAATGAACAAGCTAATACAAATATAGGTTAAAATATTTTATTTGGTACAATTCTTAAAGGGATTAGTGATATTTTATTCTTTATCTGATTTTGAAATCCTGTGATTATAGGGTCTGGTGAAAAAGCCTTTAAGGTATTATTAGCAAGCTTGCTATCCCTTCAAAGGATTTTTATACAATTTCACCAAAACCTATCCATATCCCCTCAATACCATGGTCGGACTTAAAGCGGACTTAAAGGTATGCACCCCATTAAATACATCTAGGAAATAAGGTTTTTATCAATAAATTGGGG
>CAYLYP010000065.1:0-17554 GCA_964387795.1 uncultured Bacteroidales bacterium | reverse complement strand
TATACAATTTCGCCTTGTCGCCTCACATCTGATGCCTTAAAGACTTTTTCAGCAGACCCTATTTAATTTGATCCTTTTAAAAAGGAAAGACCATCAAAAATCATCCAAACAGGATTATTTTTTTCAATTAATCATAATAAGATGAAAAAATAGCGTATTATTGCACACCAAATTCGATACATGATTCGGCAAGCTTCATTAATTGGTTTTCAGATGTTTATTTACACAAAACCTTAATACATAATAAAGCTATTGAAGTCATAAGAGGATTTTTTCATTCTCATAAAAAAAGCCCCAATCCCGGGGCTTTTTTTTATTTCCAGATAAAAATATGACCGTGAAATAAAGGAAAATCAATAATCCATATTAGCCTTAACAAGGCAAAAAGACAATTCACAAAAGGGATAAAAAATTAAAAAAGCCCTTACCTTTGCTTAAAAGAAAGTAATAGGAAAATGAAAAGTACACTGATAAAAGGCTTAAGTGGTCAATCAAAGATTATCACAAGAGCTCATTTAAACATGCTTCATGAGTATCTTCCACAAAAAAGGCTGTTTATCATAACAGATAAGAATGTACATTCACTGTTTCATACACAATTTCCAATAAGTTCTGTCTTTATTATTTCACCGGGAGAGCAATCAAAAAGTTTTGCTACGCTTAATGAAATTTACCTTTGGTTGATGCAGGAAGGAGCTGACCGTGAAAGTTTTATTGTTGGTATTGGAGGTGGTGTTGTATGTGATATCACTGGTTTTATTGCTACTACATTTATGAGGGGCATTTCGTTTGGATTTGTTGCAACCTCATTGCTTGCACAGGTTGATGCCAGTGTTGGTGGCAAAAATGGCATCAACCTCAATGGCTATAAAAATATTGTAGGGACTTTTTCCCTCCCTGAATTTGTTATCTGTGATATATCATTGCTCCCATACCTTCCCGCTGATGAATTTGCCAATGGCATGGCTGAAATCATTAAACATGCCATTTTAGCTGATGCACCTCAGTTTTCGTATCTTGAAAAGAACCATCAGCAAATAAGGGAATGTGAACCAAAATCCATGGACTATCTTGTCAGTCAATCAATACAGATCAAATCTGATATTGTGCAGTCAGATGAGAAGGAATACGGCAGGCGTAAATTATTAAACCTGGGCCATACATGGGGTCATGCCATCGAAAAAGCAGCTTCCCTGCCCCATGGCCAGGCAGTGAGTATTGGCCTTGCCTTTGCTGCCCGCTTTTCGGAACACAAAGGATATCTGGCAAAAAGACAGGCCCAAAGAATTATTGATTTATTGAGCCTTTATAATCTGCCTGTCTCGCATCATACAAATCCCGAAAACATTCTTGAGGCTTTGCTTTATGACAAGAAAAAGCAAAATGACCAGATCCACTTTATCTTCATTAAAGATATCGGGCAACCATTGATTGAGACAATTCCAATTAACAGTATCCGGGAATATGTAACAAAGCATCATATATGGAAGTAATCGTTTATCCAGGCACAATAAACGGAACCCTTACTGCACCACCTTCAAAAAGTGCAGCACAAAGGGCAATAATTATTGCTTCCCTGGCGCCTGGCGATTCACAGCTATGGTTTCCCGGCTCCTGCAAGGATGTTATAGCTGTAATCAAGGCTTGCCAAAACCTGGGGGCAAGCATTACCCAATCCAACCATACACTTAATATCAAAGGGGGGATAACACTTCCTTCAGGGGAAATCTCATGTGGCGAATCGGGCTTAGGCATCAGGATCTTATCTGCCGTAGCCTCTACATTTTCTTCCGAAGTAGTTCTTACTGCTGAAGGGACTTTGCGCCAAAGAAAAATGGATTCGCTTTCAAAAGCAATTATTGCAATGGGTGCCGAATGTATAACCAAAGAAGGCAAAGCCCCTGTAAGTGTAAAAGGCCCATTAAAAGGAGGAACAGCTCATATTGATGGGCAGGACAGCTCACAGGTCTTATCCGGATTACTTATTGCTGCTCCCTTAGCCTTAAGCGATGTCCACCTGATTGTGGATAATCTGAAAAGCATCCCTTATATTGATCTTAGCCTTCAGATGATGAAATCCTTTGGGGTGGAAGTAAAACATGAGCAATATAAAGAGTTTTATATTAAAGCGCCCCAAACCTATAAACCTTCACATATAACCATAGAGGGTGATTGGAGCTCAGCATCTTTTTTATTGGTTGCCGGGGCTATTGCAGGAAGGATAACTGTCACCAACCTAAATCCTGAATCAGCACAGGCCGATAAAAAAATACTTGATGCCCTTGCACTGGCAGGAGCAAATATTCATGTAGGGCCACATGAGGTTACAGTAAGCACAAGCTCCCTTAAAGCATTTGAATTTGACGCCAGCCATTGCCCAGATTTATTTCCCCCATTATTAGCATTGGCCTCATGTTGTGAAGGCGAATCTATCATTACAGGGACAGACAGGCTTCATAACAAAGAAAGCAACAGGGCATTCACACTATACAACGAATTTGGCAAGATGGGCGTACCTGTCAGGATTGAAAACAACATCATGAGAATTAGCGGCTGCAAGATCAAAGGGGCACACACTGAGTCTCATTCCGACCATCGTATTGCCATGGCTTGTGCTGTTGGTGCGCTCAGGGCCTCAGGGCCTGTTAGTATTAGTGGGGCAGAGGCAGTAAACAAATCTTACCCTGATTTTTTTGAACAACTAAATATGGTTATTAATAGTAGCAGGACTTAAACAAAATAATTATGGCAAGCCTTATTGTTTAAATCAACAGGTTTGCCATAAAACAGATAATAATATCTTAGGAAAAGAATAATCTTAAAAAAATCAGAGCACCTGAGTACAACCAAATCCAAAATGGTTTTGTTCCCCAAAACCGTTCTGATATCCAATGCTAAGCAACCTGGCAGGTGCAGTAAGTTTAAAATCAAACATATAGCCCTTGACAGGAACAGGTTGGGGCAGGTCTGTGCGGGTTTTAACAACTTTTCCTTTTGGTTGCCCTAAAACCTCAAGTTTCATTTCCGAAAGGTTAGGGAAATTAGACTCACCAGCCCATTGAGGAAAGAATTTTACTAATGAAGCATATTTAACCATGAGGTTTTTAAAGAACAAAAGTTCAAATTCCTTGTCTTCGGGGCTAAGGAAAACAGTTTTTTTACCATTGTCCTTACTTAATACCAAGGGTGAAGTGGTTTGAAAATGCATAACTGGTTCAAAGGAGGGCTCAGCTAAAGGCTCAACATTTTTAACAATAAAAGAAGCTTTGCTTACTTTGTCTCCAATTCTTAATTCCTGATTTTCAAATACCTCTTTTATAAAAGAAGCAAGTTCTTCATTATTTAAAAAAGAAACACACAAAGACGCTTCTTTATTATTGATAATCAAGCGGTCGCCATCCTGAACAGCTCCCGGAAATGAAGGTTGTGAGAAGGTGAAATATTGAAATTCACGGTTCACGTTCATATATCCGTTTTGTTGAAGCCATTGGATAAAAGAAGGGTTTGAATATTGAATTGCTTTTAAAATCCAGCTTGCAAATTCATATTGGTGGTTTACCGGAAGCTGTTGTGATTGCTCACCGGCCAGTTCAAGGGAAAGTTTAAAACGCATCGCTGAGGAAAAATTTAATCTATGTTGTTTTAATGTTTGTAAATAAAAATGAATTTCACAAAAATATACATTCTTAAATTGTAATACATCAGTCTTTCTCAGTTTTTGAAAAAAAACTTTCAGAAAAGCGGTTTTCAATATTTGCTAAAAGAAAAGAACTTATCATAAAAGCATTCAAATCAAGATAAAAGAAATAATAATGTCATGTTTCTAATGGCAAAAAAGAGATTACAATGAAAATCAAACAGCATAACGCATCATAAGCAATAAATAAGTAAGAGTTTCATTACCCGGCATAAATATATAGAAAAAGGTTTTAAATAAAAAACTAAGATTCGATGTAAAATCATTTCGTAAGACCAATATCTTTTTTTACTTTCGCAGTGAATTTTCTGTTCATATCTTAAACATTGATTATCATGCCACAAGCTAAATATATCTTTGTAACCGGAGGCGTAACATCCTCCCTGGGCAAAGGGATTATCTCGGCAAGCCTTGCCAAATTACTTCAAGCCAGAGGTTTTTCGGTAACCATCCAAAAGCTTGACCCTTATATCAACATTGATCCGGGCACCCTGAACCCCTATGAACATGGCGAATGTTATGTCACTGAAGATGGAGCAGAGACTGACCTGGACCTGGGCCATTATGAACGTTTCCTTAATGTTCATACATCTCAGGCCAACAATGTTACAACAGGGCGAATTTATCAATCAGTGATTGAGAAAGAGAGAAGGGGAGATTATCTTGGTGAGACTGTTCAGGTAATCCCTCATATCACAGATGAAATAAAACACAGTATCAAAATTCTTGGTGAAAGCCATAAGTATGATATTGTCATAACAGAAATTGGAGGCACAGTAGGCGATATTGAATCTCTTCCTTATGTTGAAGCAATCCGTCAGTTAAAATGGGAAATGGGCACCGACTGCCTTGTAATCCATCTAACACTTGTACCTTATCTGGCTGCGGCAAAAGAGCTAAAAACAAAGCCAACCCAGCACAGTGTAAAAACATTATTGGAATATGGTGTCCAGCCCGACATTTTGGTATGCCGTTCAGAAAGACCTTTGAATGAAGGCATCAGAAATAAAATTGCACTATTCTGTAATGTGGCACCCAGTTCAGTAATCGAGTCCATTGATACCAACTCCATTTATAAGGTTCCGCTCTTAATGAGAGAAGAAAAGCTTGACCTTGTTGTAATGGAAAAAATGAAACTGCCTTTCAGGGAAGAACCAAATCTTGAAAAATGGGAAAACTTCGTTACAAGGTTAGAGCATCCCAAAAAAGAAGTCAACATTTGTTTGGTTGGAAAATATGTGGAGCTGGTTGATTCCTATAAATCAATTATTGAATCAATCATCCATGCCGGCACTGCAAATGAGTGTAAAGTAAACCTTAAGCTGATCCATTCAGAGCAGTTGGACGATCAAAACACAAAGGAAAAACTACAGGGATATTCAGGAATCATTGTTGCACCAGGATTTGGGGACCGTGGTATTGAAGGAAAGATTTCTGCCATCAGGTATGCCCGCGAAAACAATATACCTTTCCTTGGTATTTGCCTTGGAATGCAATGTGCAGCCGTTGAATTTGCCCGCAATGTGCTTGGGCTTAGCGATGCACATTCAACAGAGATGAACCCAAAGACCACAAATCCTGTAATAGACATCATGAGCGAACAGAAAAAGATTTCTGTTAAAGGAGGCACCATGAGATTGGGGGCTTATCCCTGCACCATCAATAAAGACTCCATCGTTTATGGGATATATAACACAGAACTCGTATCTGAAAGGCACCGCCATCGTTACGAATTCAATAACAGGTATATCGATGACTTCGCCTCTCACGGAATGGAAGCCGTTGGGATAAACCCCATGGGGCATCTTGTTGAAATTATTGAATATAAAAAACATCCCTGGTTTATCGGGGTTCAGTTCCACCCAGAATACAAAAGCACGGTAGCACAACCCCATCCGCTTTTTGTTGGCTTTGTAAAAGCTGCAATTGAATCAGCAAAACATTAAGGATACCTTATCTTTCTTCAACCCCAAAGATTCGTCTTTGGGGTTTTTAGTTTTTTTTTATACCTTTTTATGATGTAATGTTTTATCATTTATTCATTTAAGGTATCTTTGCAATCCGTTTTCTAATTTTGAAAAAATATTTTTTAATGAGCAGAGATAACATAATAGGTCTTGTTTTAATAGGTGCAATCCTTTTGGGATACTCAATTTTCATGGCTCCAAGCAAGGAGGAACAACTTAGGAAAAAAGAGCAGAGGGATTCCATTGCCAAAGTTGAAATGGCTGCCCGCCAGATTGAACAAGATCAACAAAAAGCCAAGGAGCAAGCCCTGGCCGAGCAAAAAAAGGAAGAAGTGTTGCTGTTAAGCGATAGCACAGCCAATGATTCTTTAAAAAGTGAATACCTTCAGGGTTTGTATGGCCCATTTGGTGTTGCTGCCACAGGGGAACAAAAATTTATTGTGCTCGAAAATGACCTGATGAAGCTTAGCCTGAACACCAAAGGGGGAAGCATTTACAAAGTTGAATTAAAAAACCTCTTCAGATACGATGGAACCCCATTGGTTCTTTTGGATGGCCCTGAAAATAAATTTGGATTTAATTTTTACGTTGGGAACAAATCTATCTCAACACCTGAATTGTTTTTCAAACCCTTTTTCGACGGGAAACAATCTATTGATTCCTCTTACACTGTTAGCGGGTCCGATTCTATAACAATAGCTTTCAGGCTTTACCCCCAGCAAATTAATGAAACCCGGGAATCTTATATAGAATTTGTTTATACCCTTAAAGGGGATGAGTATATGCTTGGCTATCAGGTTAACTTCAAAGGGATGAAAGATATTATCCCAGCCAACACTACAGCCCTTGAACTCGACTGGCAGGCTTCATTGCTCCGTCAGGAAAAGAACCTGAAAAACGAAAGAAATCAGACCACATCCTATTTCAAATATGTGGCAGATGAAGTTGATTACCTGACAGAAACCAAAGATGTCGAAAAGAAAATACCCTCCAGTCTTAATTGGGTTTCATTCAAACAACAGTTCTTCACATGCGTTTTAATTGCTGAAAAGAACTTTGACAAAGGCACTGTCAGTTCAGTATTTGAAACTAAAAATGATTCTATACTGAAGCAGATGGGAGCCAAAATGGAATTGGCCTATGATCCAACGAGTGATTATACAATCCCAATGAGTTTCTATTTTGGCCCCAATAAATACCGGACACTAAAACAATATGATCATGACCTGGAACGCCAGATCCCTCTGGGTTGGAGTTTCTTCCTGATGCAATGGATCAACCGCTTTGCTGTTATCCCTGTATTCAACTTCCTCGAGACTATGAACCTCAACTATGGGATTATCATTCTTATCCTTACAGTATTGCTGAAACTTATCCTGTTACCTGTTGCTTATAAAACCTATTTATCATCAGCCAGGATGAGGGTATTGAAGCCTGAAATTGAGGAAATCAATCAGAAATACCCAAAACAGGAAGATGCTATGAAAAAGCAGCAGGCTACAATGGCTTTATATAAGAAGGCCGGGGTCAGTCCTATGTCGGGCTGTGTCCCCATGTTGCTCCAGATGCCTATTTTGTTTGCTTTCTTTAGGTTCTTTCCGGCTTCATTTGAATTAAGGCAACAGGGCTTCCTTTGGGCTACCGACCTTTCTTCATATGACTCAATACTTGACCTCTCGTTCAACATTCCTTTCTATGGCGACCATGTGAGTTTGTTTACACTCTTAATGACCATTTCTACCATTATTTATACCAAAATAAATAATGATATGATGGGCTCTTCAAACCAGATGCCCGGCATGAAAACAATGATGTATATCATGCCTATCATGTTCCTTGGGATGTTTAACAGTTTTGCCTCCGGTTTGTCGTATTACTATTTCCTGGCAAACGTATTTACCTTCCTTCAAATGTTCCTTTTCCGTAAATTTATCAATGAAGAAAAAATCCATTTGAAAATCCAGGAAAACAAAAAGAAAAATGTCACAGTTAAAAAATCCAAATGGCAGCAACGTCTTGAAGATTTAGCCAAACAACAAGCAGCGACTCAAAAGAAAAAATAAAATAACTCCAAAACAAAAGGGCTTTGAGAAATCAAAGCCCTTTTGTTTTATTATCAGAAATAAACAGCGATATGTTATTGCGTTTAACATTCCTGGTCAAGGTATATAAAACATGATAAATCCTTATTTACTTCTTAAACTAATGATTTATAATAATATAAAGTATCATTGCAATAGTTTAAACACAAACTTCCACAAGGTTTTATCATATCAAATATGAATAGGAGCATTAATGATACAAAATCGTTTTAGTTGTTGTTAATTCAGTGTTTTTTTTATCCCAAATAAGGTTTTTCATTTATTGATATTATATTTTCCAATAAAAAAAACAAAATGATCATCGCACAATATGGTTATCCATCCCTTAGGAAAAAAAGAATCTAAACCAGGAATAAAGATTATTGTCAATAACCCACTGAAACAAAACAACAGCTTTTTTATTTTAATCAATATTAGAAATAAAACAAACAATATAGCCTTTTCAATAACATATTATTTAATAAACAACACATTAACATCTAATTGTCAATTAATTAAATACCAAAACAGGATAAATACAAAGGTCTTTCCAACACTACTTTGCACAGGGATTTATTTATAAAATCTGAATCCAAATAAACATCATAATATTTTTAAAAAAAAGTATTTTGTTTTTACATTTTTTATAAGTTTACAATCTAAATCGTTGTAGTTTTTTTGAATTAATAGCAAAATACCATAAAGCAATTTACACAAACTAACAAATATGAAGAAGGCTACTGTCATCATAATGTTTTTGCTCCAGATCACAATGCCGTTATTAGCGCAGCAAAAAACGATAAAAGGCACAGTTACAGGAGCTGACGATGGGCAAACGATGCCTGGCGTAAGCATTATTATTAAAGGGACCACAACAGGTACCACCACCGACATAGATGGGAATTATCAAATACAGGTACCTGGAAAAGAAACAATTCTTGTTTTCAATTTCATAGGCTATACCCCGATAGAAATAAAAGTTGGGGACCAGACCGTTATCAACACAAGTCTTACACCCGAAACATACAAATTAAGCGAAGTGGTAGTTTCGGCCCTGGGTATCAAAAGGGAAAAAAGAGAAATTGGTTATTCCTCTGAAAGCATTAATTCGGACGATATTATTAAAGCAGGGACTTCAAATGTGATCAGTGCTTTATCAGGACGAAGCGCAGGTGTCCAGATTTCAACTGGTAATGGAGTGGATGGGGGTTCTACCCGTATTACAATCCGTGGCAACAATAACCTCACAAGGAACAACCAGCCCCTGGTTGTTATCGACGGGATTGAAATGGACAACACTTCAGGCCTTGACAATATAGGAAGAGGCGTTGACTGGGGCAATGGCATTGCTGATATCAATCCTTATGATATTGAAACATATTCAGTCCTTAAAGGTGGTGCTGCATCGGCACTCTATGGTGAAAGGGGCGCCAATGGGGTCATCCTGATCACAACAAAAAGAGGAAAAAAACAAAGTGGCTTAGGTATCAATTATAATTATAGTGTAAAAGTTGCCAACCCCTATCGCTTCAGGGAAGTGCAAAACAAATACGGGCATGGCGGCCCTATTTCATTCACTGGCCCAGAATTTCCGGTGGATGAAGATGGCACTTTGCTTTACCCGGGGATCTATGGTAACGATAACCTTATCATTGACCAAAACGGAACTACATCTTCCACCTCGGCAGAGTTTGGTTATTATGGTTCAGCAGTTTCCTGGGGTCCTGAAATGAACGGCCAACAAGTAAAGTGGTGGGA
This sequence comes from uncultured Bacteroidales bacterium, assembly GCA_964387795.1. GTDB lineage: Bacteria > Bacteroidota > Bacteroidia > Bacteroidales > UBA7960 > CAYLYP01. The sequence continues at coordinate 8,051 of CAYLYP010000065.1, read as the reverse complement.
TGGGACTATGAGAAGTTATTCACCCCAGCCTGACAACCTGAAAATGGCTTTTCAGGATGGATTGACCCAAATCCATAACATCTCGGCTCAGGGAGGAAATGACAAAGGGACAATCAGGCTCTCGTTTACAAATGAAGACCATACACCAATTATTGATAACAGCAATTACCAAAGAAATACAATCAACTTTGGTTCAAACATTAAAATATCGGACAAACTAAAAGCGGATGTCACACTTACTTATGTAAAATATAACAGGCTTAACAGCCCAATGCTTGGTGAAGACGCAAATTCATTTAGCAAAGGCTTTCTATACTCATGGCCCAGGAGCTATCAGGGCATTGACAAGGAAAGCTATGAAGCCGAAGATGGCTCCAGAAACACCTGGACAGATTATCCATTCCTTTATGTGGATCAATATATCTGGTGGAATTATTATAACAACAATACATGGCAGGAGCGTGACAGATATACAGGCGCTGTAAACTTAAACTACCAGCTCACCTCATGGCTTACTGCCTCAGGAACTGTGAGCAGCGATTATAAAGTAGAGCAGTTTACTTCCAAAAATAAACCTATTGACTATATTGGCCTTCAGGGCGGGGGTTATAGCAACAGCCTTGGAAAAACAACAAACAGTAACATCAAGGCCATGTTGATTGCGGAGAAAGATAAGCTTTTTGATTCAGGCTTCTCGCTCAGGTTCAGCGTTGGGGCCGACAGGCTTGACTATAATGCATACGGGATTTCAGGTGCGTCCGGCACCTGGTATTACCCAAATATGTACACTTTCTTCAACTACACTTCCCCTTCCTATATTTATGATGAAAATGGAAATGTTGTTGGGATTGAAAACTATGGTGACAACCTCTCAAGCCTTGTGCCAAATGATACCATTGTAAGACAACGAACCAACTCTGTATTCTCTTTCCTGAATATCAACTACCGCGATTTTGTGTTCCTTGAACTAACAGGCCGCAACGACTGGTCTTCAACACTCCCGGCCAATAACAATTCCTATTTTTACCCATCTGCCTCACTTAGCTTTATAGCCAGCGAAGCATTCAAAATCCAGGAAAAAATCAATTGGATCAATTTCCTTAAAATAAGAGGCGGCATCGCACAAACTGCTAGCAGCCCCTCCCCTTACGAGAAAAACTTTTATTATACAACCAATTCCTTTGGAGGCCAACAAACATCTTACCTGCCTGAAGTCATCCCTCCTTTTGAACTAAAACCACAAAGGGTTAATGGTTATGAAGGTGGGTTCACTCTTGGATTATTTGAAAGCCGCATTGAATTTGATTTTACATATTATTACAAATACTCTTTCGATCAAATCCTGAACCTTTCTTTACCTGTAAGCTCTGGGGCCTATTATATTACCATCAACAATGGTGAGTTGTCAAACAAAGGTTTCGACTTTACTATTAATACTGTTCCCCTGCATACAAGGAACACGATCATTAAAGCCGGTCTTAACTTTTCAAGGAACCGGAACTTTATCATCAGCCTTGGAGATTATTCAGACACGTATGTTTTGGCTGACATCTGGGGCTTAAATGGCCCTGCAATGGAGCTTCATGCCGGGGCAGAATATGGAACCATCACTGGTTACGATTATGTGTATGATGCCAATGGAAACAGGATACTGAATGACGAAGGCACCAAATACAAAATCACTGACACAAGGGTTCCCATAGGCAATGCATCCCCTGACTTTCTTGCCGCTTTCACCACCGATATCACCTACAAAAACTTCACGCTAAGCACTTTGATTGATTCTAAATGGGGCGGGGATATTTATTGCGGATCTTATGTCATTTCGCTTCAAACTGGACAAAGCCCTTCAACATTACTTGAAAGGGACGGTGGAGGCCTGCCCTATACCGATCCTAATGGAGTGACAAGCAATATTGGTGTTATCCTGGATGGGGTTTATGAAGACGGTACCATCAATGATAAAGTTGTTCATTACTACTATAAATACCTGCCCAATGCCGGAGGTTGGGGGAAATTCGTTTCTACTCCCGGTATCCTTGAGAATTCATGGATTAAAATGCGTGAGGTTTCTTTAAGCTATAAGCTTCCGGAAAGCATTCTGGGAAAAATGAAGGTATTCCAAAACCTGACAATTTCTCTTATCGGACGGGATTTGTTTTATATTTATACTACCCTGCCTGACAACATCAACCCTGAAGGCATTATGGGCTCAGGAAACGCACAGGGCTTTGAATGGGCTTCATACCCCGGTACACGCTCATTCAGCCTAAGCATCAGCACTAACCTTTAATATCTCAATGAACACCGTTTCAATACAGCACATTGACATTAAACAGAACAAGAAATGAAAACCAAATATATCCTCTTTCTCTTTTCAATCATCATGCTCTTCAATTCATGCCGGAAAGATTTTGAAGAAATTGATACCAATCCCAATGGCTTTACTACTGCCAGCGATGGTTCCTTGTTTAATGGGATTATCCAATCCCTGGTACTTACCGGAAATGAACAGTTTTATATCAATAATGAAATCCTGTATGCCCAAACCCAACAGGCTGCATTAACAAAGGCCGCCTGGGGAAACTTTACCATCGGCACAGAGGAGATGTGGAAAAACTATTATAAAACTCTTCCCTCGATACGTGAGCTTGAACGAAGGATCAGCAACTATGAGCCATCTGATGCTGTTACAAATATGAAGGCAATGCTGGTTATCGTAAGGGCTTATAAAACATTTAAACTAACCGACATCTTTGGTGACATCCCTTATTCAGAAGCCGGTTACGGATACCAGGACCTCTCAAAACTACACCCTTCCTACGACAGTCAGCGTGATATTTATATCTCGCTCCTTAATGACCTTGAATGGGCGGCTTTAAACATTAATCCTTCCGCCCCTTCTGTGGAGCCTTTCACTACTTTTGCCAAATTCGACAAGCTCTTTAATGGCAACCTCCTGATGTGGCAAAAGTTTGCCAACTCCCTAAGGCTAAGGCATGCCATGCGTATGTCAGAAAAAGAACCTCAACTGGCAGGCGAAATTATTGCAGAAATCATTAATAATGACCTGCCTGTTATCCTTGGATATAACCTTACCTCTGCCAGCCTTGAATCAGCTTGTATATGGCCTGGTATGAATGGTTTTACTGATGAAAGCGTTAGCTGGTCTTTCCGCGAACACAATGGCATCAGGATGGGCTCAACAATGTGGCAAAAACTCTCAAGCGGGGATGAACCCAACGGAGCCGATATCTTTGACCCAAGGGCTTACATCTTCTTTGAGGGCGACCAGAATGAACAATGGAAACCTTATCCGCAGATACCTGATGAATCTACCCCTTCTTCACAAGGAATCCCTTATGGAAGCCACCGTGACGACATGAGCAATTATCACATCAAAAACAATGTGAACTATTCCCCATTCAACTTTTTCATCATTGCAGACAGTAAAAATATGCCAATCATCCTTTTAACAGGGGCTGAAGTCCATTTCATCAAAGCTGAGGCTTATTTCAGGGGAATTGGTGTTGCCGTTGATAAATCTAAGGCCGATGTTGAATATATGAACGGGATAAATGCTTCTGTTGAATGGTGGACAAACCTTTCAACAAAACTTAAGCTCCCGCTCTCCGGTGTTACCTTTGGGGAAAAAATTACCATCCCTTCAAACCTGAATGCCTCTTCAGTCCTTAATCATTTCGGTTCATGGAATGCTTCTTCTGAGGAAGAAAAACTCATGTTTATATACACCCAACGCTGGATAGATGCTTTTCGCCAGCCCTGGGAAGCTTATGCCGAAGCAAGGCGCACCGGGAAAACCCCAAGAGTAGGAGATCCGATAAACCATTTCCGCATGCCTTATCCCCCATCTGAAAGCCAGTATAATGTTGAAAACCTTAATCAGGCAAAATCAAATCAGGGTGGTGATGAGACAAATGTTAAAATCTGGTGGATTCCTTAAACGGAAGCTATTCAATTACAGGCACAATCTCATTTTTTTAAAAGATGAGAGTTACACCCTTCTCATAAGTTAAAAAATTAAAGAAACAAAAATCAAAACCACTTAATAAATCCTGAAAATATGAAAAATAATTACTTCAAACATTCAGTCCTGATAATAGCATTGCTTTTATCAGCTTTCGCCGGCCTAAAAGCCCAGACGAACCAATACCTGCACTATAATTGCGCAACAAAGGACCATGTAGTGGCCCCAAATGCCTCGCAATATATTGCCAACAAAAGCGGGATTACCATTGCAGGATGGTTCTACGATGACCAACTTGGTTATGGGCAAGGCATGATGGGTTTCAGGGGCTCTCAGGGCTTCTATATGATTGAACTTGCAGACGGTAAGATTGAATGCCGTTTTGTAAACTCAAACAACACCCTTTTCGAATATGTTTCTCCTGCCAATACCATTATCCCTCAAATATGGCAACACTTTGCCTGGGTATATGATGGTTCGGCCATTTCATTATATGTTAATGGTGTTTTAAAAGGCAGTTCTGCTGCCAATGGTTCTTTCACTGCAACTGATGTCGCATTTGTTATTGGAAGAAGTATCGTTGGTGACCTTGATTTTTACTGGTGTGGACGCACCGATGAAGTATCAGTATGGTCAAGGGCATTGGACCCGTCGGAGATTGAACGTATGATTAATGAAGAGCTTACCGGCAATGAAGATGGTCTTGAGCTTTATTACAAACACAACCAGGGTGTCCCGGGTGGTGACAATACTGCAATCACTAAACTTACTTCAAGCGTTTATTCTCCTGAAAGAGATGCTGACCTGATCAACTTTGCAATGAATGGCGAGACCTCCAACTTCAATGGCACACTCGACCCGTCATATCAGGCAATATCATTCCCTCCTATTCCCAACAAGCTGAACAATGAGCCTCCTTTTGCTATCCAGGCTACAACAACCTCAGGACTTGAAGTGATTTTTAATATCCTTTCAGGGCCTGCTACCATTGAAGGTAATGTCATTACTCTCACCGGTGATGCCGGTCTTGTTGAAGTAGAAGCTACACAGCCAGGTGGTGGCCAGTATGATCCTGCCGAACCTGTTGTCCAGCGCTTTAATGTCCTGGATCCACAGACTCATGTTCCTGATATTACGGCCCTAAACCCACTATCAGGGGATATGCCAATAACAACACTATCACCTATCCAGCTTGCTGCTTATGTATCTATTGAATTCCCTGAGCTATTCTCTGTTGATTGGGTTAAATTTGTTGCCAATGGCCAAACCATTGAAGCTACCAGTTTTGAAAACGGACATTATACTGCATGGTGGACCCCAACCGATTACGGCAATGCTACCATTGAAATTCAATCTGCCAATAACTTTGGTGGCATTGGATCAAATACTGTTAACCTGAATATTGTAAATACCGCTGCAAATACTGCAATACAAGCCTTTACAGATATCTGGCTCAATCCCAACAGCTATACCTCTGAAATAGAGGCTGACCTTCCTTCTTACCTGGGTGCCTATGACCAGATCATTGGGACTCTTAATGTACATTGCCCAACAGGAGGCTGTGGTGCATGGGACAGGGTTGCTTATGTGGAAGCTATGGATAAAGAAGGCAATTGGATAGAGATTATAAGATATATCACCCCTTACGGCGTTGCTTGCTCACATGAAATAGATTTAACCGACTATAAATCTATCCTTCAGGGAAAAACCAAATTCAGGGCCACCTGCCCCACTTTAGATAACGGTTTTCTTTATGACCTGACACTTGAATACAGGGCCGGAACACCTGAATACCTTTATAGCCAGGTTACTCCTGTTTGGGATGAGATTTTCCCATTTGGCGATTATGCTAACCTCCAACCTGTTCCCGCAGCATCATTCATGTTCCCCGAAAACGCCGAAGCTTCTACTCTTAAGCTTGTATCTACCGGACATGGCTGGGGAGACCTGAATACCTCAAATGCTGCTGAATTTTATGAAGCTACCCATGACATTTTTGTGAATGGAACTGCAAAATTCCAACAACACAACTGGCAGGTATGTAACCCCAACCCTGATGGTTGCCAACCTCAAAACGGAACATGGTACCACAACAGGTCAGGTTGGTGCCCAGGATCTATTGCCCAGTTCTTTGATTTCAGCCTTGATGACATGGTCAATTCCGGAGCAATAACTTTAGGATATACTTTCTTTGAAGGATATGTTGACCTTTGCCATCCAAACCATCCCGATTGTGTTACCGGCGTTACCTGTGACGATTGCGAAGATGGCTTTAACCCTACACTTGATGTTGCCTGCAACCTTGTTGTATTTTCAAATACACCTTTGTTGCCTGTAGGCATTAAAGAACCGGTTGCTGTTACCAATAACATCAATGTTTTCCCAAATCCTTCCGACGGGCTTTTTGAAATTGCAGTCAATACCAAAGCAAACCTTGATGATGCAGAAGTCATTATCTATGACAACTTAAGCAGGGAAGTAAAACGTTTTAAACTAAATGACAGCAATACCACCGTAAACATGTCATCATATCCTTCAGGGATTTATTACGTTAAAGTAGCAACCAAACAATGGTCGGAAGTAAAAAAACATCTCATCCGCTATGAATAATATACTTTTTAACCAAACACCAATTCTGCTCCTCCCAAAAATGGAACAGGTTTAACCAAAAAGCCCCGGAAAGTACCGGGGCTTTTGTTTTTCAAATAAGGCAACTTTAATAGAATAAAGACCATAACAAAGCCATATTCCAATCATCTGCCCGGATACATTAAAAATACTTAAGGTAAGGTTCCATGGCCAGATCATGGCATAATTGTCTGAACTCATCCGCCAGGGGTTTATTAAATGGCACACCTTTATCTTTTCTTTCAAGCCATGTGAGGTATTCTTTTTCACCGGCAGTATAAATACGATCCTGTCCGGGTATTTTTGCCGAACCCCTTAAATCCCTTAGTATATCCCCACAAGTCTTTTTAAATTCAGATAACTCAACAAAAGCACTTACGTCAAAAGCAATAAAGAAATGCCCAGTTGGTGAAGGCACTTTTTTACCATCCTTAATACCAAGCAACATTTTCATATAAGCACCCCCTTGCAGGGCTGCTGAAAGGATTTCAACCACTGTGGCATAACCATAGCCCTTATAACCTGCCGTATCGTCACCTATGCCCCCCAGAGGGCAAAGAGCAGCCTTCCCGAATGTCAGGTCATTTAATATCGCCTTAGCATCAGTTTTTGATTTCCCGTCTTCACCAATCACCAATCCCTGAGGCAAATCTTTCCCTTCACGGGCATAAAGCTCTATCTTTCCCCTTTGGATTATTGAAGTAGCGCAATCCAGTAAAAAAGGAAAGTCCTCATCTGTAGGTATTCCAAAAGTAAGCGGATTGGTCCCAAGCATATTTTCAACCCCAAAAGTGGGCGCTATGGATGGCCTTGCATTGGTGCCACATATCCCAATCATCCCTGCCCTGGCAGCCATTAGCGCATAATAACCGGCAATACCAAAGTGGGTAGAGTTTCTCACTGCAACCATTCCCATACCGTAAACACCTGCTTTATCAATTGCCATTTGCATGGCCTGCCTGGCTATTACGTGCCCCATCCCGTTGTGCCCATCCAAAACGGCTGTGGTGGGGCCTTCCTTTACAATTTCTAACTGTGTCAGAGGGTTAATAATCCCTTCCTTTATCCTGTCCAGATATACTGGCTTAAGCCTGTTTGCCCCATGCGAATCAAATCCATATTTATCGGCAGCAATCAATACCTCTGCAATGACAGCAGCATCAGCCGAAGGCACACCGCTTTTTACAAGTGCTTCGGCCATGAATTGTTCTATGATATCAAATGGCACCCAAATAAGATCTACAGCATTCATTTTAAAAGGATTTGATTATTATCAGACAAATATAAATGAATTTCAAATATTTCAATCAGTAAATAACATGATACCAGGATGTCAATTTAACCGGACTTGAACCATAGTTGAGGCGGGTTTGAGCCGGGTTCAACCCGGCTCAAACCCGCCTCAAACCCGCCTCAAACCCGGCTCAACCCCGGC
>CAYLYP010000064.1:0-19113 GCA_964387795.1 uncultured Bacteroidales bacterium | reverse complement strand
TCCACCTCCCGCCAGACGGTCACCGGCATCGTGGCCAACCAGAAGCCCAATGTCGACAGGAAGTACAAGCGGAAACTCAGGGCCCAGCTCCATACCCTCGATATGCTCGGCCCCTACCTGGCCTCCTGTAGAAATTTCAAGGTAAAGGAAGCTCCCGCCCACCTGGTAAGCCAGTACCTCCTCACCCTGGAGGGGAAGAAGAAGTTTGTGGAGTTGGTGGGGAAATATGCGTGAAGCACTTAATTTATCAATAATTAACTGACAAACTACATGTAACACTACCGATGTGAAGGTTGATCCTACGGATATAGACCATACACTACTCTTTGTAGGGAAAGTAAAAACAGCCACATAAAGAACAAAGGACAGATACTTGACCTACTCGGATCCTGTTCGGCAACCTGTAAAAACTTCTGGATACAAGAAGCTCTCCCCTATCTTGTAAATCAGTATCTCCTTATCCTTGAGGCAAAGAAGAAGTATGTGGAGATAGTGGGGAATTTTGAAAAATCGCTGTAATTTTCTCATTGAGTTTTCTCCCTGAAGTTTTAGTGGAAATATTTGTTCAGCAACTGAAAACAACTTAAATTTAAACCCCAATTATAACCTAAAAAATGATATATGCCTAAACACCTATCTTATAAATCTCTATCCCAGAAGCATTTGTTTATTACAGTTGATTATTTTCTAAATAGATATAATTAAAAATATACTTGGCCTATATTTTCAATTCTCATAAAAATTATTCTTACATGAACTTAATAGCAAACACAGGCATTCAATTATTCACCATTCCATTGGAAATCAATTTGAACGAAAACTTTAAAATGTATTTTCACGAATGGCTTGATTTGGTGGACCAAAAGAAAAAGTTGGAAATTGCTCATTATTTTCCGGAGGAAGATACTTGGATAAAAAAGCACATTTTATACGGGAATAATCTCGGTTATGCTACTTTAAACAACAACTATAAAGTTACCGATTCCTGGGAAACAATCTCAACCGATGAGGAATTTGATAAAAGCTGCAAAATTCAGATTGATACTGAGGATGCAAAGGATTCGGGTTGCTTCGATGTGTCTGTCAGTAAAATTAAGGAAGCCGATTGGAATAAGTTTGAAAATACTTGGTTCCCGATGCCGTTCTTTCAACTCAACGGCAAAAGGTCAGATTTTGGACCGACAAATTGGTGTCGATTCAAACTTATTCCTAACCGACAAGAAGGCAAAATTAAAAAATTCAATCTTCTCTTGGCTTTTGACACGAGAACTGTATTTAAAGAAGAAGGTTTTGAAGAAGAGGACTTGCAGGAAACGCCGATTTTTACAAATGTTGCCGATTCCATTAAAAATTATGCCTTATGTAATACCGAAGAAGGTCTGATTGGTTATTGCTCGGAAGAGAAAAAATGCGGTTGGGTGGATAAATATGTATTGAAACACTTTCACGACATCGATAATATCAACGACAAAAAATTGGAGATGCCAAAAATGAAGTATTTGGCACAATACATATTTATTAACAGATATATTCAACAATTTGGAAATTTGCCAACAATCACCTTGTATTCCAACCAAGATGCTACATTTGAAAATGTTGATTTAGTAGTTGATATTGGCAACTCGCGTACTTGTGCTGTTTTGTTTGACCACAGCGATTTTACCAAGTCAAGTCCGCTTGAATTGCAAGATTTCACAACGTTTGTCGTAAATGGCTCACTCAACAAGTACCATGCTTCCTTTGATATGCGTTTGGCATTCCGCGAAGCCAATTTCGGCGGAAAATTTGGCTTGGAAAATAGCAGTCAATTTGTTTATCCTTCAATGATCCGTTTGGGGATAGAGGCAAACCAATTGATACACAAGGCAACAAATATGAATACAGGAACGGAAAAGACAAGTACTTTTTCTAGTCCGAAACGCTTTTTGTGGGACGAAAAGCCACAAAAACAGGAATGGGAATTTGTGCAATTAAACGGTGAAATTGCGCAACCAATTTATATTAAGGGCATTTCGGAACAATTAAACGAAGATGGAACTCTGGGTGATGGCTCAATCAAAAACCGATATTCCCGCAAAGCATTGATGACTTTCGCATTTCTCGAAATTCTGTCGCAGGCAAAAATGCAAATCAACAGTTATGAGCAACGTAACCATTGGGGAAACGAATCAATGCCTCGAAAAATAGGTCGCATTATTGTTACCTGTCCTATTGCTATGTCGCATAAAGAGCAAATTGCACTGCGTAAATGTGCCGAAGATGCCGCCATTATGCTCGACCGTTTCTTTGAAAATACCTATTCTGAAGAAATGGACGAAACCGAGATTCATAGAAGAATCCAAGTAATTCCGTCTGCCAAAAAACTTTCTGCAAAAGAAGAACGTACCGAATGGATTTACGATGAAGCAACTTCTGCTCAATTTGTTTTTCTTTATGCTGAAATAAAAGAACGTTATCAGAAAAACGTTAAGGATTATTTTGATTTCTATGGAAAAGTGCGTAGCGATTTGGATGATTACAACAAAAAGTCGCTTACAGTCGGCTCAGTGGATATAGGTGCAGGTACAACTGATTTGATGATTGCTGCATACAAGTACGAAGACAGCAGTGCGCAATGTACATTAATCCCCGTCCCGCTATTTTGGGAAAGTTTTTATATCGCAGGCGATGATTTAATGAAACAACTGGTACAACAACTTGTTATTGAAGGACCAAACTCGCCGATAGAACAAAAAATAAGACAACTTGGTAAAAAACCGGTAGAAATATTAGTACCATTCCTCGGAACTAATAATGGCGTTTCATTCCGCAATCGCCAACTGCGAAGCGATTTTAACTTGCAGATTTCGGTTCCTATTGTTTCGTATATTCTGGAATTACTGAAGGGAAACAAAGACGACATAATTTTGTCCTACAGTGATATTTTTGGAACAAATTCGCCAACACAAGTTGTGTTACAACATTTTAAAGATAGTTTCGGTTTTGCATTTACCGATTTGCAATGGACCTACAAAAAGAAAATTGTTGCCGACATTATTGAAAAAACTTTTGATTCATTAATTGGCAAAATTTCTTCACTTCTTTCTTATTATGCTTGTGATATTGTATTGCTTTCAGGTCGCCCGACTTCACTTCAACCTCTGTCCGACTTGTTTCTGAAGTATTATGCAATTTCTCCCAATCGCCTGAAATCAATGAACGATTATCGTGTAGGGCGTTGGTATCCCGAAGACAAGCGCTATCCGTTTATCGACGGAAACGGAAAGTTTATCAATCCTAAATCTATTATTACAACAGGTGCGATGATAGGACAAATTGCAGAGAATGGCGGATTGAACGGTTTTGCCTTAAATCTTTCCGAATTGATTAAGAAACTTTCACCCACAACTTTTTATTTTGGTAAACTCAACGAGGATACATTAATATATCTCAACACAATTATTTCGCCCGACTACAATCACGCAACCATTGATGTTCCGTCTTTGCCGTCCCGAATCGGAGTACGGCAGATTGATATATCGGCATATCCTTCACGACCGTTTTACATGTTTGATTTTAACGATTTCAAAATTGAAGACCGAGTACTGGGGCGATTTCTAGTTGATAATCCGCCAATAAATCAGGTTCAACTTGAAATTCAAAAAGAAAAAGACAAAATACTCAAAGGGATGCCGTTAAAAGTTACAATCTCGCGTGATTTAAACGAGGATGTCGAAAAATTGACTTTGGAAGGAGTTACTGACAAAGACGGCAATACTTTGAATAGAAACTTCTTCAGCTTGCAGGTTCAAAGCATGAGTGAAGTAGAAAACTTTTGGCTTGATTCAGGGATCTTCACCTTGAATATCGATACTTCACTAAATTAAGGAGGGTGCAATAATGGAAAAAAACATACTTAACCAACTCGAAATAATAGAAAAATCCAACGCTTGGATAAAGACCTCGTTAGAGGGGAACAAAGCAAAAGAGGCGTATCGCAGCATGGTAAATTGTCGCCGCAAGTTAAACAAGAAAAAAATTTCCCTCGAAGGCAATCCAGCCGCGGCAATGTATGGCGAAAGTCAGGTCGGCAAGTCTTACCTTATCAGTAGTTTGCTCTCAGAAGAAGGCAAACCTTTCAGTATTACAGATGAAAATGATGTAGTTCATAATTTTATCGAAGAAATCAACCCGCCAGGTGGGGGCTCTGAATCTACAAGTTTGGTATCAAGGTTTTCGGTAAATTACAAGCCTACAAATCACAAATTTCCTGTCAAAGCCGTGTTACTCTCTCCTGCCGACATTGTGTTGGTACTTTGCGACAGTTTTTACAACGACATTAACCTCAAAACCTCACAAAATATTCATTTCCTTTCGACTGACGAAATCAATGAGGCAGTTTTTCAGCTAAAAGAGCGCATGAAAGACCGTAGTGTACAGCAAAAAATATTTAGTGAGGATGATGTGCTGGATATGCAGGACTATTTTGCAGAATATTTTCAAAAAGCAGACAAGGTTATTGATTCAAAGTTTTTTGAAGAGGTTTCGTTGCTGATTTCAAAATCCACACCAAATGATTGGAAGGATATTTTCTCACTCTTATGGAATAAGAATTATATTTTCACAACATTGCTTGGAGAATTGATTGACGAATATCAAAAACTTCATTTTTCTAATGAAGTATATCTACCAATAGAATCGGTTTTGTATGCCTACGGCACATTGCTCGATGTGAAGCGGTTGCGTGAAATTTATTCCGTGCCGGACAAAATTGAACCTTATTATACACCGAATACAAAATTGTTTCTGCCTAAAACAAATGAAGAACTTGTCTTCACAAAATCGTTTCTGTGCGCTTTAACGGCAGAATTGGTTTTCAGTCAGTCAGAAACGTTACTCAACAGCAAGCCCTTTTTAAAAGAGACTGATTTATTAGATTTTCCAGGTGCACGGTCAAGAATGGAAAAACCATTGGAAGCAATCGAAAACAAAACAATTCCTGATTTACTTTTGCGAGGGAAAGTGGCATATCTGTTCAATAAATATTCAGATGCTGAAAAGATTAACATTCTGATTTTCTGTGCAAAACACGAACAGACGGCTCAACGCATTATGCCGCGGATGCTCAATAATTGGATCTATAAGGTGGTGGGAGATACAGCCGAAAAACGGGAAGCATTTGTTTCCAAATCTAAAATTTCGCCGCTGTTTGTAATCGGCACCTTCTTCAATATAAATTTGGCATACAATCCATTGCAAGATAAAGCGGACGGAACAGGAACACCGTTAAGTAATCGTTGGCTGCAACGTTTTTCCACAACTCTGGAAAAAGAATATTTTGAGAAAGTTACTTATTCCTGGTTTGAGAATTGGACAAAATCGCAATCTGATTTTCAAAATATATTCCTGCTACGCGATTTTGAAAAGTCAGAGACACCAAGTAACCTGTTCAAAGGATTTAATGCAAATAAAAGGGAATTGCATGAAGTACCAACCCCTCAGTACCCTAATTTCAGACAAGACCTGCGTCAATCTTTCCTTGATTACGACTTTGTAAAACGTCATTTTGCCAACCCTGTCGAATCGTGGGATGAAGCTGCTAGTATTAACAAAGACGGGACAAAATTGATTATAAACAAACTCACCATTGCTGCAAACAATATTACCATCGCTCGCCGCGAAAAAACGCTTTTTGAGCTTAATGAAATATCGACAGCTATTCTTAACGAACTGCTTAAGTATTTTCACAGCAGAGACAAAGACGAGGAATTGCAAAAGGCAAAAAACACTGCTGGCGACATTCAATTCAAATTAGCAACTGCTTTTTCTGCCGACAAAATAAAAGATTATGGGCAGCTAATGAAAGAATTGATGCTTGATGAAAGTACGGTGCTTGAACTTTTCAGAAAACAGATCGATGCTCTCGAACACCGCGATGTGGTGAATATGGATATTTACAGCACCTACCGCATTGAAGTGCCTGTTGAGAAAGACGATACTGCCGACAAATATTTTGAACGTTTGTGTGTTCGTTACGAAAGGACTACAGAAGAACGTAAAGAGGAATTTCGTGCTGAACTTGAAGCGAAGCAAATTGATTTGGAAGAACTTATAAAAGGGAATTCCGATTTGATTAAAAATAACGCTCAACAATTATCAGAAGCTTTGCTTGAGTTTTGGTTTGAATATGTAACCCTTAACGATAAACCGTTCATTCATAAAATTTTAGGACAAGATAGCTCATTGGACAACATCAAAGACATGTATCAAAAGTTGTTCAAAAAATTGGGCATAGCCAAACGCATTGCCGAGAAAATTCGCCGATATGTTGATGGGCATAACAAAACGGATTTGCCTTATGAAATTGTTGCCGACATTTCTGCTGAATTGTTGAATAAATGTATCAATACTGTTGGCTTTGAATATCTTGACAATTCTGAAATCAACGATTTACGACTGGCAAACGATCAGAATAATTTAGGTTTGGTCTTAGACATTAACACTAATTCTACAGAAACCTCTGTTGAAGAACTTTTTACCCGAATTGAAAACTGGACTGACATTATTCAGACACAGCCCGAGGAAATGAAATCTTTGCCAAGTTATCGCAACTATCTTGCCTGGAGCAATCGGCTAAAAGTGGGCTTTGTTTCTGTTTGCGATATTCCGAACTATGATGTAACAGCCAATGCAAACTTAGGTAAAATCATTGATGAATGTAAAACCATTAAATACATATAAAATGGCAACTGTAATAAATCACGAACCTTTATTCAGTACCGATATAAAATATTTCAAAGCATTGCAGATTATAGGCAACAAAACAATTTTCGACCGCTATAAATTAGCGAGTCAAATGCTTGATAAACTTGATGAAAGATATCGTAATTTTTTGGCATATCCTGTAAAAGACTTTGATAAGATAGAATTTCACGGAATAAAACCAAAACAAGATACTCCACAAGTTTTGTCGGAGTTGCAAGGTGAAGAAGCAAGTAAATATCAGAACATCAAAGCCGAAACGCTTGCTTATTACAGCAGCAAAATTGATGAACTGAAAGCAACAGACAAGGACAAAGCCGAATTTCTGGCAGATGCTATTAAATCGGTTGATGACCGCTTTGTGTATTGTTATGACGATAAGGTTGTACTAGGAGCATGGGGTATGCAGATACGGGAAAATGTGCGGGAAGATATTACGGAAATCCGCAAAAGTTCGCCCCTAAATCCCAAAAAACCGTTACAACCGTTTAATGTTTATTTTAACATAGGCGAAAACGGTATACTCAATGGCAATTCTTTTATTACTAAAGATGCAAATTCCTACCTTGGCGATGAGGAAATACCTCAGGTTGATCCGAAAGACGGCTACGAATTTATAGGATGGGATGAAACCCCAAACGGTTATCAAGTTACATCAGATAAGGAATTTACGGCACAATATAGACAAATCCCTACTGAGGAAGAACCGTTTAATGTTTCATTCAATGCAGGCGAAAACGGAACACTCAATGGTAATTCTACTGTTACCAAAGATGTAAATACCTTCCTTGGCGATGACGAAATACCTCAGGTTGATCCGAAAGACGGCTACGAATTTGTAGGTTGGGATGAAACCCCAAATGGTTATCAAGTTACAAAAGATAAGGAATTTACAGCACAATATAGACAAATCCCACCTGTTATCCCGCCCAAAAAACTTCCTTGGTGGAAACGCTTTTGGTTGTGGCTTACGGCATTCTTTGCAGGCAACGGTTGCCTGAAATGGTTGTTGTGGGCATTGCTTTTCCTGTTGTTGCTCTTGTTGCTTCTATGGTTGTTAAGAAATTGCATTGACCCCCCCTACCCTTTGGGAGGAGGTGCAGCACTTGGCGACAACGATAGTACTTGGGTCCGCGAAGACCCGAATGTTGGTGAAGGAGGTGGTATCTATGACCCTCATAAACCATACAAGCCCGTTCCAACGCCTCCTGAATACGAAGGTGTTTTGCCCCCTCATCAGGGAGTTTTACCACCAATCGAAGATAATCCTGAAATCATTCCGGGAAATCCTTCAATCATTGCTAATCGCTTGAATATACTAATGGACAACGAAGACAAATCTATTCTGGATTTGGCAAAAGATTTTAAAGCGAAATATCCCGAAGAAAAATACAAAGTGGTTTACTACGATGATGTGGTAAAGAGAATGCAAATAGAAATTCCGAAAGAGGAACGCGAACAACTAAAACAGGAAATTCCACCAGCATTTGCACCTGAATACGAACTTTTTGTCTTTGACGAAGCACTTTTCGAAGGTGCATATAATCCGAACGACCCTGCTTTTTCTGACACCGAAAAATCGTGGTATTTGAAAACGATACGCGCTCACGAAGCGTGGGACATTACTCTTGGTTCCGAAAAAGTTGCGGTGGCGATTGTTGATGACGGTTTCAACCTTTCGCACCCCGAACTGAAAAGTAAAGTGGTACAACCTTATAATGTGTGGTCACATTCGCAGGAAATTTTTCCTCAGGGAATTGACCACGGGACACATGTTGCAGGCACGGCATTGGCGGTTGCCGATAACGGAAAAGGGATTTGCGGTATTGCCCCGAATTGTAAATTTATGCCAGTTCAAGTGGCAAACAAGCAAAACCAAATGACTACCACCTCGGTTTTAGACGGTATTCTATACGCTCTTTATCAAGGTGCTGATGTAATAAATGTATCGCTTGGCAGTATGTTTACAGGACTTGCACAATACGGCGAAACAGTTCAAAAGGATTTGATTGACAATCACTTTAAAGAAGAAGAACGTTTGTGGCGACACGTTATGCGTATTGCTGCAAATCATAATTCTTCAATAGTTATTGCAGCAGGGAACGACAATGTTCTGGCTGGAATTGATGCGATTCAACGCCCTGAACTTTTCATTACCGTTTCGGCAGTTGATAAAAACAACCGCGCTTTTAATAAAGCCGATTTCAGCAATTACGGACAATTTTCCGATATTTCTGCTCCGGGTGTGAGTATATACTCCACCGTTGGTAATGATGGCTATCAAACTATGGATGGAACAAGTATGGCAGCTCCAATTATCACAGGAGCAGTAGCTCTTATGAAAAGTCTGAATGGCAATCTTACCAACAAACAAATTCTTTGCATTTTACAAGGTACAGGAGCAGAAACACAAGGTAATATCGGAAAACTTGTTCAATTAGACAAAGCATTGCAAAAAGTAGAATCGGGAGAAGTTGTGGATTGCACGCCAGCACCAAGTACAGGTGACGTCCAGGTGCTATTAAGTTGGAACAATTACAACGACTTGGATTTGATAGTTACTGACCCGACAGGTGCTTCTGTTTGGTATAAGAACCGTAATGTTTTTAGCGGCGGACAACTCGAAATTGATATGAATGTAGAATATCCCGACAGCAAGACGCCAATAGAAAACATATTTTGGCCTTCAGGAGGAGCGCCAAACGGCACTTACAACGTTTATCTGCTGTACTACAAACAACACGAAAATACGGCTGAAAACCCGTATAAAATAACTGTTAAACACGGCGACAAAACTGACCAATTCACAGGGACAGTAAAAAATGTGAAAGAAGCAATCCATATTTGTTCCTTTTCTTTGGGAAATACGAATACAAATCCGCAAAATCCAAATATTCCAAATTCAGACGGTGACCGCCGCGCACAATTAGAGCTGGAGCGGGACCATTTACAACAGGAATTGGACAGAGTAAATAATGAGTTACGAAGAATAGGAAACAGCAGATAAACAAGGAATTTTTTACAAATTATTACATATGAATCAAAGCAAATTTTCTTTAGCCGATGTGCTATCCGTGTTAGCAGCCCTTTCTTTCGGCTTTGTATGTTTTTTAGGTGCGAATTTTCTGAATATCGGTAGCGATAAAGTATGGGGAATGCCTCATACAACCGGATGCATATTAATGGCAGTGGTGATCGCATCTTTATTGTTCGGCACTGCCTTTGGGGCAAAACTCCTCAAAAGTACAAGCCGCAATTTCAAAACTTGCTTTGCTTGGGAGTTAATTTTCCTCGCTTTGTTTGTTTTATTTGCAGCATTTTTTGCATCTAAAGCTTCACTGTTTCCACATTATTTTACCGTAACAGCGCAGAAATCGGAGATTAACAACAAACTCCGGACAAGTATTACACAGGCAGAAAATATGTTTACTGCATATGAATCTTATGCCGACAAACGCAAAAACCTTTACAAAAACACACTTATAAAGGTAGTAAATGCAAAAGGTACAAACCATAAACAATATGAAGCTTATGAATTTCAAAACAATGGAATTTCAGACGCTAAACAAATTGAAACTAAAATGTTTTCCGCTGAATCCGACTTGTTCCCAACCAATTACAGCGATACAACCGCTAACAATGGAATAAAGGAAGTTGCAACCAAATGGCTTCAGGATGCTGAAAGAACCACAGGCAGTTGGAAACCCATTGGCATTGTAGGTGTTGTTAATAATATTGAGAAGAATTCAACCGATTGGCTCAACAAATTGGTTTCCTTTTCACAAGTACGCCAAAAGGGGGAGTCAAAAGAAACCCCAGTTTTTGAATATCCTCTTTCATTCGAAGATGTAAAAATACATTTTACTCAACTCAAGAGTCCTTCGCCACTTTCAATTGGGCTTTCTTTGCTAGCGTATGTACTAATGTTGCTGTCGTATATTTTCACTATACGAAGTACAAAATCGACATATGGGTTTCGTGCTTTATTTCGCGCTCTTTTCTCAAAAAAACAACGCAGCATCAGCGATTCAGATATTGATTATTAACTATCAAACCACAAACACGATGGAGATCAAAGAAATACTTAAGAATTTAGAAGATTATACTGCATCGGATATTGTAGACTTTCTCTGTCAAAACAATTTTTCATATGAAAATTTTTCTGATGCTATCAAAAACAATGGCGGTTGGGATTCAGCGGAAAAACGTAGAAATGTTCAAGCATTATTAAAGCAAAAAGCTGATGAGGCATATAATAATGCCTTAGCAGCAAATAATGTAGAGGCCTTTCGAAAATATATAACCATGTATCCTAATGGGAATCACGTCAAAGAAGCAGAAATAAAAATTCAACAAATTCAAAACATTGAGAATGCAGAAAAACGTAAACGTGAAGAACGTGAATTAATGTTACGCCAAATTAAAGAGGACATAAACGAATACACTATCGATGAAATTAAAAATAAACTAAGCAAAGAGGATTTATACGAATTATGTAACGAATTGGGTATTGATGCTAATACTATTAATGGTTTTGAAGAACCCCCCTTGAATTTTGGCCATATTCCGCAAAACGAAAATGATGTGCCCGTTGGTTATACAGATATTTTCTTCTGGGGCATACCTTCGTCGGGAAAAACCTGCGCATTGTCGGCAATATTAAGTACTATCAATAAAGAATATTCTATGGATGCACCCGACATCGAGATTAAGTTCGGGGCAACTTATCGCGATAGTTTAACAAATATATTCAATAAAAACATCGGTTATTTACCCGGGCGTACTGTAGTGGACAGAACACAATATATGCCTTTTCTGTTTTACAAGCGAGGCAATAACAAAGGTCGTAAAATCTCGTTTTTTGAATTGAGTGGTGAGGTTTTTAAATACTTCTATGAAGTGGCATATGGTTATCATATAATAAAGGATTACAACAGAAACGAAATTGAAAAATCCTTTAACTTGCTTAAATTGTTACTTAAAAGTAATAATCAGAAAATACATTTTTTCTTTATCGATTACAATCAGGAAACTAAACATACCATAGACGAAAACAATCTTACTCAAGGAAATTATTTAGCAGCTGCAACAGTCTATTTTCGTGACAACAACGAGATTTTTAAAAAACGCACTGATGCTGTTTATGTTATAGTTACAAAATCTGACGAAATAAAAGGTGCTGACAGAAAAGAAAGTGCAAAAGCGTTTTTAGATGAAAACTTTGGCGCTTTTATGGACGTATTAAAAAATCAATGCAAAAAACATTCGGTTGATTTCAGGGTTAAGCTCTTTTCTATAGGAGATGTATATTTCAAAAGGATCTGCAAAATTGACCGTTCATATTCAACTGATATAATTAATGACTTGTGGGAAAGAATTAAACCCGTGAGTGAAAGTAG
Source organism: uncultured Bacteroidales bacterium (assembly GCA_964387795.1). Taxonomy (GTDB): domain Bacteria; phylum Bacteroidota; class Bacteroidia; order Bacteroidales; family UBA7960; genus CAYLYP01. Next base: position 6,973 of record CAYLYP010000064.1, on the reverse strand, counting down.
AATTGGAAAATTCTTTAGGAGTTAAGCAAAATGGATATAGTAGTTCATGGGACAAAGGGCGGTCGTAAAATTTTTACACCAAAAAAAATTTCTGGGTTACTTGATGTTTCTTCAGATACGAGTAAAGCGGCGGCAATAGGCCAGGAGGCATATGGCATCCGTTTTACAGAAGATTATACAATTTATTCTAAATATAAAATTATTCGTGATGTTCGGGGTGACAAACGTACTGGATTTGTTGGTTTTTCGATTACTATTCTAAAAAATCAAAAATTGGCTGGATCGGATATCTACTATATCTTAGAAAGAGTATCGAAGGAATACAGTAAGTACATTGTTGATGAAAATTTAAATGATGTTACAGAAGATTGGAATTTTCTGGACTTGGTTTTAGACGAATACAAAAACAAACTAATTAACATATCTGCTGAAAATATTGAAATTATGCAATCGGGCGAAAGAGACGATGCTTATATTTATTTCAAAGATGATAGTGAATTGCAGAAATTTTTCGATACCCCTTTCCAGGAAGAATATAGCCCTTATCGCCAAGTTCTCTTCATCAATACCGAATTACATGACAAACCCGAGAATCCGCTTAATGCTTTGCGACATTCTGAAAACGATTTGACAGCAAAAATTGATTTGTATAATCCAACGTATAAATTGCTTTTCAATCAAACTGCAAAAGGAGGAATGAGGATTGACGTCAAGGTACAGGTCAATGACCATTATAGTGTGCGCTCAAACCGAAACAAGATTCGTAAAAAACAAGAATTGAAAATAACTTGGTCAAAGCAATACTATCAAACCGTTGTGAAGTGTGGCAAATGGTATGAAATCAGCAATGAATATATTACTGTAAATGATACCGAGCAGACAGTATTGATCAACGAAATTGATTTGCCACAAGAAATGAAAGCAATTGTTTTTGAAATCAAAGACAGCAAAGGAGATTACATTAATAATGCAGAAATTCAAATTGGCCATCGACCTTGGCAAACAATAAATGGATCTGCAGAAATTAGTTTTTACGGAGAAGAGATTATTAAGCAATGGAATGTTTCCGCAAAAAAAGAAAGTGAGGACTTTTATTCAAATCCAGTTAATGTAACACCAGTGATTCAAAATGACCTGGTTGTATTGACTCTACAAAAACATAAAAAAATAAAATTTCAAGGAGAATGGAATAATGGTAGCAATTCTTTATTTTTTACTGACATAAAAATTACAATTCAAACGAAAAATGTTTATAATCACAAACCTGAATATAATTTCGTTGATAGTGAAATACACGAAACATATAAAGTAACTGCCACTTATTCGAGTGCAGCAGTAAACTTGAAAGGCGAAAAAGAGTTTTGTCCAAATGATGTAAATTTGGTTTCAATAGAATTGAAGAAATCAATACAAGAAAACTACAAATCCTACGCCCTCGATATGGGTGAACATGGATGTACTTTGGCAGAATATTCAAATTCAGAAACAGGCCATGATATATCTGTTGATGTTATTACTAAAGGTTATGTTTTCAGAGGCTTCAGACTAGATCGAAACAACAAACATGGCTCTTACGAAGGTACTCTTGTTGCCCAATATGAGAAACAGAAATCTTTTATCACAAAAGCAAAAACATATTTCTCGAAACACCCTGTTATTGCAAGTTCAGTAGTTATTTTGTTAGTTCTTTTCGTTGTTTGGGCTATGTATCCCTTCGAGCGCAAAGATAAACAGACAAAAGAAACCCCTCTTACCTCCCAACAAATTACTGCATATGTCGAAGGCAATTCTTTGTTGCTTGATACATTGAAAAATTACAAAAATATATGGGAGAAACAAAAACCGACATTTGAAACAAGTGGTGGTATAGTTTGGTATAATCCGGTGACTTGGTTTGTTGGCAGTAATGGAGCAAAATATGATTCTACCGAGTACAAAAAATGGCAAAAATCTGCTCAAAGTATAGATAGTGCAATTAGAATAAGGAATTTACTCACTGAAGAAAATATTGCTGAATTGAAAAATCAGAAATATTCTCCAACACAACAATCTTTCAAAGCGTCCATAGATAATATCGATAGAACCAATGACGAAGAGGTTAGGCAAAAAATCGGTGATGTTTCGGTTCTTACTTTAACCCAAATCGCTGATTCAATCAATGCTATTCTTGCTTCAATAGAACAGAAGGAACAAGAACAACCGATAGAACCGGAACAGGAAGAAATGGAAACAGTGGCTATAAAAGGAAATGTTACTCAACCTGTTCGAGGAGAAAGTAATTTAACCGCTGAAACAAAACAAATAGAAAAGGACTTGCAAGGTGCTACGATTACTAAACAGAAATTAAACGAATACAGTGAAGATAAATTTACAAGATTAAAAGAAAGTATTCAGTTGTATAAAAAATTTTGGACCTTGGTGAATTCAAGTACCAAAAAAGATGATTATAATGACTTGCTTAAGAACGTGAAGGAAAACAACATACTGAAAAACAGCGAATTGAAGAGATTTTTGGATTTGATTTGTGCTAGTTCGGATGATTTTAAAAGATTTAATTCCGCTTCCGGCAAGGCCACCTGTAATTCAATAATGGAATTAAAAAATAAAATAAATTAAACAATGAAGATATTAAAAATAAGTTTAGTCATTATCGTTGTAGTAGCAATTGGTGCAGGAATTTTCTTTTGGAGACAAAGCACCATCCCCCCCCCTACGGTTAAACCACCTGAAAACGCATTTATAAAAAAAGTGCAAGAAGAAATTGAGAAACTGAAAGCAATGCCTGACAATAAGTTCTGTAAGGACTATTACAATGAAGTTGCCTTCCACATTAACGATTTCCACAAACAAGGCCGATTTGGAAAAAACGAGTTTGAAAATAAACAGTGGAAAGAGAATCTGGAAAGTAATCTCTTTTCCGCCTATTCTGAAAAGTTTATCAAGCAGGCATATATGATTTTTATGGGTTCAGAATGGAAACCTGCTGACTTAAGATTTATTCAAACAGAAAAAAACTTGTTGAAAGGATCGAAATTTCTTGTAGCAGGAAGTACAGTAGACAAGGAATTTACTACAATTCAAAATGCTTTGAACAAGTACAACGCAATTGTAACTTATATTTCTTCCTGTAATAGCTACAGCTATTCTTTAACAGATTTGTCTGCTCGTTTCCCGATTGAAGATGTGAAAGATAAAATTTCGCAGGCTGAAAGTTTGCGAAGAAACGGTTTAGAGAACAATTACGTTAATAATTGTACCCGACTGCACAATGGATTGAAAGAAATTCGGCAGTCGTTGTTCAAAAAACATATTTTGTATTTAGATAACAAAATAAACCATTGGTCGGGGAAATATTCATACTACACTTCCCAAAAAGATTATGCCAACATTCTATACCAACCACTGAGAGCTGAAATTGATGCGTTGGACAACGATGTATATAATGTTTCGAGTTTTGACAGTGAATACAATCGCTTAACCCAAAAATTAAACGCTGACAGTCAAAGCGCTAGTGCTTTTTTTAATAATAAACAGTAAGAAGGGAGGTAAATATGATAAAAAGAATAGTAATTATAACATTGATTTTATGCAGTGTACGTTCCGCATCCTCACAGGATTGTTGTGATAAAGTGGCAAAACAAGCAGTTGAAATTGACAGTTTGCAAAAATTCATTACAAATGTGAAAAATCAACTCAATAACCTAATAATTACTGGGCAAACCAATCAAAAGGCATTGTCAGATACAATCAAAATGTTGAAGTTCGATTTGTCTAGTTTAGAAAAATATAAGTTGCAAAAGAAGATTATTGATAATCAATTAAAAACGAAAAGCGATTCGATTGCTTTGTTGAAAACTCAACTTTCAGACAAAGACAAGCAAATAGCAATAACAAAGCAGCAGGGAGACCAAAAAGCCCATAAAGAAAACGAACGCGGCAAAACAGAAGCACTGGGTAACCTAGTTGATACTTATAAAAAACCATTTGACGATTTAATAGAATCTTCAAGTAAGGAATCTGTCCAGCGGGATAAACTACTTGTTGGTAATAATGTAGAAGTAAAGTTGGTGTTGAATGATTTGCTTATATACTTCAATGCCAAAGAACTACTTACTAAGAAATTTGATGCAGTTCAAATTAAGAATGGGCTAACGCAACTTAATCAAGTCAAACAAAAATCGAATTTTCTTGACAAACTAAAAGAAAAAGTTGGTAACTATCAAATTTTCAATGACGGATTGAAAGAAATGCTCGATGAAATAATTAAAATCGATAGAAATTTCATTGGAGAAGGAATGGACGAAGAAACTCAAAAAATGAAATTCAATAAGATAATGTCAAATTTCTCTACCTACATTTTTAATTACGATTTTAATTTAAGTGATTATCCTTATTTATCGGACATTGTACTTGAAATAATAAAACGCAAAAAGCCCAATGCCGATGCTGATGTTTCCGATTTGTTGAAGAAAATATAGTAAAGTAATGAAAAGAGTTTGTCTATTGTTCTTTGCCCTTATTACAACGATATCGGCTATTTGCCAAACTGACATTCCTGACGGCGACCGCTGCTTCGACAGTGGAGATTATGCTTGTGCCATAACCAATTATGATAATGCTTTCAAAAGCTCAAGTGGTAAAGACAAACAAATTGCCGATATTAAACTCACACGGGCAAAGTGGTGCTTCGAACATATTAAATTTGCTAATCAGGCATTTGCTGCCAAAAATTACTCAACTGCTAAAGACGAATATCAAAAAGTTTTAGACAGCAACCCAAAAGATAGATACGCACAATCGCAAATTTCTAAATGCGATAATGCATTAAATCCACCGAAATTACGTAAAGCTACAACTGCTGAAATTACAGATATTTGGAATAACAAATACGGAGTTCAACCACAAAGACGTCAAAACCTTATAAATGCAGGCATTGACCCCGATGATGCTCAAGCACGCTTAAATGCAGGCGAAGGCAAACCGCAAGTAAAAGAAAAACAAGCAACAAAATTAAGTGTATCAAAAAGCACTTTATATTTTACTTCATACGGAGAAACCAGTGAACTAATACAAGTGTATTCAGATGCAAGCACATTTTCTGTTCCTTCTGTTTTTGTTCCTTCGTGGTGTACTGTCAAAACAAACAGCAACGGTTTTACCGTCACAGCAAGTGCCAATCCAAATTACACAAGCCGAAAAGATTTTTTTATTGTAAAAGCTGGCGGAAAAGAAGTGAGAATAAATGTTGAACAATTTGCCAGAACAAATCCCAACACTCAACAATCAAGAAGTCCGATAAAACAAACAACTCAAAGTAAGGCAAATAAGTGTTTTAACTGTCCAAATACACGCTACACTGTAGGCATAACTGCAGGAAAAATTAAAAACTCATCTTCATACTCTGATGGCGTTCAATTTGGATTGAAAATTGAGCCATTGTTTAAATATGGTTTTGGATTGAATACCGGACTACTTTTTGAAGGTTATACAAACGACTTAATTTCGGTTTTGAGAGGAGATGATGAATTGGTACAGTACGCAATTAAATTACCTTTGGATTTAGAGTATCGTTTAAACTTTTCAAAATGGTTTAACATTTTTGGATACGCTGGATTAAGTGCCAGCGTCATCACCAATCCACTTCTCGATGATTACTGGTACCCGATTTCTTACGAATTTGGGGGTGGATTACGCATAAACCACATTCAGTTTAGTGTTGAACAAAGTCAATTCGCAAATGAATTAAATGACATACAGTTTTACGAATTATACCAGGCATATTTCAAAAGAATGACATTCTCTGTTTCTTATATGTTTTGATATTACGTTAAAAGGACCAAATATATATAAACCATGAAACGATTTATGTGTCTCTTAATTCTTGTACTTTTTGCTGATGTTTGCTATGGCCAAGCATACCTTGGATGGACAACAAAACAGGTAAATTTCAGAGAAGGCCCTGGTATTGAATTTGATATCATTTCTTCCCTGAATCCCGGAACACAGATTTTTATCGTTTCTTTGGAATCAGAAAATGAATATTACAACATTATTGATATTGAAACAAACACAGAAGGATATATTCACAAATCGTTTGTCAAGTTAGGTGACAGGGTTAAATCCAATGAGGAAGGAATCTTCACTCCAAGTGGAGAAATCTCAAGCACTAATCCGGAGATTGAAATTTACAACAATACCGTAAAAACCTTGACCTTGAAATTGAACTTTGACACTTACATTTTTCCCCCTCATCAAAGAAAAACACTCACTTTACCCCCCGGAGAATACAACTACAGAGCATCCGCCCCGGGTGTCATTCCGGATATTGGCAAAGAGATTATCCAGAGGAATATGGGTTATGGCTGGGAATTTTACATCGTGACAGTAAGACGGTAATCCCCAGGCCTTTGCTTTTTCCCCAATCTTTTCCCATCTTTAAGGTTTCGGCCATCGGGCCGGAATTTGACCGGAATTTTTGATAAATGGCCTGACCTGATGAACATACTTGAATTTCATAAAAAGCTGATTGACAATTACAGAAGCTACATCAACAGCTTTCTGAATGTCAAGGATCAGCAGCTTCTCCGGTTTGTGGAGGATGAATTGAACAATAAGAAATTGTGGCCCGATCCGCTGGTCCAGTTCAACCCCACTTTCGAAAAAGGACGGACCATCCAAAGTATGGTGGAGGACGGTCTGTTGCACCATGAGCTGAAGGATATTTTTCATGAATACGAGCTTTACAAACACCAGGAGGAGGCTATCACCCTCGGTGCATCAGGGAAGGAGTTCATTGTCACCTCCGGGACCGGCTCCGGGAAATCGCTGACCTACATTGCCACCATCTTTAATCATATCCTCAGGTCAACCGAATCTCTTGATGCGAAAACACAGGCGGTCATCGTTTACCCCATGAACGCCCTGATCAACTCGCAACACGAAGAATTCCGCAAATACGAGCGCAACTACCTCA
>CAYLYP010000063.1:16984-19167 GCA_964387795.1 uncultured Bacteroidales bacterium | reverse complement strand
GAAGTGGCTTTTTTATCCGTAAAGCCACAAGGATTTATCAGGTCGAAATAGGAGAGGTCGGTATTCACATTGAAAGCGAAGCCATGCATTGTGACCCATCTGCTGGTCCTGATACCAATGGCGCAGATTTTTCTTGCCAGTCCGGGCTTATCAGAATCCAACCAAACGCCTGATGCCCCTTTGAGCCTTGTTGCCATAATATTGTATTCGGCAAGGGTGCGGATAATGGCTTCTTCGAGATATTCAACATATTGATGGATGTTTGGGGAGAAGTTATCAAGGTCAAGTATTGGATATCCAACTATTTGTCCGGGGCCATGATAGGTAATATCGCCACCCCTGTCAATTTTAATGAAGGTGGCATTTTTTGCCCTGAGCTGAATATAATCGGCAAGCAGGTTGTTTTCAGAGCCATTTTTGCCAAGGGTGAATACATGTGGATGTTCGCAAAACAAAAGATAGTTTGGGGTATTCATTTGATCCTGGGGTTCAAGGTCACGGTTTTTGACCTTTAGCTTGATGATGTCATTAAAGAGCTGTTCCTGATAATCCCATGCCTGTTTGTATTCAACACTGCCAAGGTCTTCAAATTTTACCAGATGGTTTTTCATGATTGTTAAATTGTTGATATGATACTGAATGTAAAAATCCTTTTTTGCGCCTGCTGAAAAACACTTTACAAGCAGAATGAATACTATTTACAATGCCATTTGATAATATTGCAAATAAGGATTTAAGTCCTTATGTGCTAATATGTTTGCATTGTATTTCTGTTGTTCATTAAGGCATCATCTGCTTGCTTGCCATCGGCTCATGGTTTTGTTGCACAATTTCGCCTTATCGTTTCGCAATTGATGTCTTAAAGAATTTTCAGCAGGCCCTGTTTGCACATAAAGCCATAAGACAAAAGTATGAAAATGCATTAATGGTTTTCAGTTTTTTCTTCAAGAGATTTAAAACCTTCCCCCAGTATTTCGGAGGCATCAATAACAGTAAGGAATGCTTTTGGATCTACATGGTGGATATAGTCCTGCAGGATAGCAACTTCACGACGGTTGACGTTGACAAAGAGCACCTGTTTATCGGCCCCGTTATACATTCCTTTACCAGGCAAGATTGTGCCACCACGTTTGAGGTCAAAGAGGATTTTGTTTTTTATCAGTTCATGTTTGTCAGAAATAATAAACAGAGTTTTTTCGTAACTAATCCCTTCCAGTATGCCATCAATCACTTTACCTGTTACATAAATGACAATCCATGAATAGAGTGGGATTCGCCAATCGCCGAAAGCAACAAGGCCTGCTATAACAATTACCGAGTCAACAAGGATCAAGGCCTGTCCTAAAGGAATTCGGGTATATTTGGTTACTATCATTGCAATAATATCGGAGCCGCCGCTTGTGGCACGGGCTTTAAAAATCAATCCAAGACCAGCCCCGACAAGTACACCTCCAAAGATAGAAGACAACAAGGGGTCGTTTTCAACCAATGGGTTTTCACCATACAGATAAGTCAGTCCATCAATAAAACCAGAGGAGAGAAAGAAACCCACAACAGTTTTCACCCCGAATTTAGGTCCCAGTAGTCTAATCCCGATCAGGGTAAGCGGAATGTTGAGGATGAGCCCCGTTAGCCCGACAGGCACCCCCATCAGGTGATGGGCAACAATGCCAATACCATAGACACCGCCAGGTACAATTTTGTAGGGAGAGATAAAGAATACAAAGCCGGCTGCCAATATGAATGCCCCAAGGGTAATCAAGGCATAGCTGATAAACCATTTTTTTGAAAAAAGCTTTTCTTTTGAAATGTAAGCCATTGTATTATAGTTTTTTAAGGTACTTAACTACGGCTGTTCATACAAAGTTATAATGATTTTTTCTTTTTTGATAACCCGATGAAAAAACTTTCGTATAAATTATCTGACAAACAGGCATACATGGTGTGCATTAATTTTAGAACTTTGCAGGATAAAAAAAACACTTCATGGAACAGACTCTCAAAATTAAGAAAGCTTTAATATCTGTATGGGACAAGGATCAGCTCCTGCCTTTTGCAGAGCAGTTAAAAAAACACGGGATTGAGATTTATTCAACCGGGGGCACTTATGAAGTATTAAAAAAATATGGGTTTAAAGTCCAGACTGTAGAAAGTTTGACATCCTATCCTTCAATTTTAGGGGG
>CAYLYP010000063.1:8229-16884 GCA_964387795.1 uncultured Bacteroidales bacterium | reverse complement strand
GGTTTAAAGTCCAGACTGTAGAAAGTTTGACATCCTATCCTTCAATTTTAGGGGGGAGGGTAAAGACCTTACATCCTAAAGTATTTGGAGGGATATTGGCCAGAAGGGGGCAAGGCATGGATATGGAAGAGATCCATAAATATATGATTCCATTGTTCGATCTTGTTGTTGTAGATTTATATCCTTTTGAGAAGACTGTTTTATCGGGTGCATCGGAACCAGAGATTATCGAAAAAATAGATATCGGAGGGATTTCACTGATTAGGGCTGCGGCAAAGAATTATAATGATGTAGCTGTGATATCTCAAATAAGCCAATATGATATATTAGTAAAATGGCTTAATGAGCAGGAAGGAACAATCAGCCTTGATCAACGCAAAGAATTAGCGATGATGGCTTTTGAGACATCTTCGCATTATGACAGTGAGATTTTTAAATATTTTCAGGCAGATAAAGATGTTGCGTTTAAGCTCAGTATAAAAGGCGGTCATAGCCTTCGTTATGGAGAGAATCCTCATCAGAAAGGTGTTTTCTATGGGGCAATTGATGAGTTGTTTGAACAATTGAATGGAAAAGAAGTATCTTACAATAACTTACTTGATATAGAAGCCGGATTGTCATTAATCCGTGAATTTGAGCAGCCAGCCCTTGCCATATTGAAACATAACAATGCTTGTGGAGTAGCATTAAGGGATCATCAGTTGAAAGCATGGGAATTGGCCTTAGAGGCAGACCCAACTTCTGCTTTTGGAGGGGTAATAGTTGCCAATAGGCCGATAACAGAAGAGACAGCTCAGGAAATCAATAAAATCTTCTTTGAAGTAATAATTGCGCCCGGGTATGAAAAAAATAGCCTTGACATCCTCAAACAAAAGAAAAATCGAATAGTTTTGTATTTGAAATCTGATTCTTATTCTAAAGTACAATATCGGTCATTATTAAATGGGGTATTGGTTCAAACAAGAGATCTTATACAGGAGTCTTTTGATACATTTAGGATTGTTTCGGGAAAGCTGGGGGGCAACCAGCAACAATTTGACCTTATGTTTGCCAATCAGATTGTAAAGCATACGCGTTCAAATGCAATAGTATTGGCAAAGAATGGGCAGATGCTTGCAAGCGGAACAGGTCAGACTTCAAGAGTAGATGCATTAAAGCAGGCCATTGCCAAGGCAGCGTCATTTGGTTTGGATGTTAAAGGGTCAGTAATGGCATCTGATGCATTTTTTCCATTTCCTGATTGTGTAGAGATTGCGCATCAAGCTGGTATAAATGCAATTATCCAGCCGGGAGGTTCTGTGAACGACAAGGCATCTATTGAATATTGTTTGAACCATGACCTATGTATGGTATTAACAGGGATCAGGCACTTTAAACATTAAAAGAAAACATATACCAATTAACAATAAAAAACTTACACAATGGGTCTTTTTTCCTTTCTTACAAAAGAAATCGCAGTGGACTTAGGGACAGCCAATACCATAATCATCCATAATGACAAAGTAGTAGTTGAAGAACCCTCAATCGTGGCCATTGACAGGACAACTCAAAAGTTGATTGCAGTGGGACGTCAGGCAATGATGATGCATGGCAAGACGCATGAGAACATAAAAACCATCCGTCCACTAAGAGATGGCGTAATTGCTGATTTTCAGGCTGCAGAAGCAATGATCAGGGAGCTTATCAAGATGACAGAAGTAAAGAAACCACTGATACCACCATCATTGCGAATGGTAATATGTATCCCAAGCGGGATTACAGAGGTTGAAGAACGTGCTGTACGCGATAGCTGTGAACAAGCCGGAGCGAAAGAAGTAAGGCTTATCCATGAACCCATGGCTGCTGCAATAGGGATTGGAATAGATGTTCTTGAACCATCAGGGAATATTATTATTGATATAGGAGGAGGGACAAGTGAAATTGCTGTTATTGCGCTTGGCGGGATTGTTTGTAACAAATCAATCCGTATTGCAGGAGATGAGTTTACAGCAGATATTGAAGAGTATATGCGCAAACAGCATAATATCCTGATTGGTGAGCGCTCTGCTGAAAGGATAAAAATTGAAGTTGGTTCTGCCCTTACCGAGATAGATAATCCTCCGGCAGATCTTGCAGTACATGGACGTGATATGATGACCGGAATTCCAAAAGAAATCATCGTGAATTATGCAGAGATAGCGCAGGCACTGGATAAATCTATTACAAAGATTGAAGCAGCAGTATTAAATGCATTGGAAATGACACCTCCTGAGCTTGCAGCAGATATTTTCAGGACAGGGATATATATGGCAGGTGGTGGTTCATTGTTGAGAGGCCTTGACAAGAGGATATCACAAAAGACCAAGCTTCCTGTTCACGTTGCAGAAGATCCATTAAGGGCAGTAGCCAGGGGAACCGGTATTGCATTAAAGAACTTTGATAAATTCCCATTCCTGATAAAATAATAAACAACGATACCAGGGTATTCCCAATTGGCTGACAGGGCAACTGGAAATACCTTTTTTTTAAGGCTCTGAATATGAGAAACCTTTTTAATTTTATTGCACGTCAATATTTCTTTTTTCTCTTTTTTGCCCTGGAAACCCTGGCTATTGTTTTGTTATTACAGTCGCATTCCTATCAAAGGTCATTTGCAGTAAATTCAGCCAACAGACTTTCTGGTTCCATCTATTCGACATGGGATCAGGTGAGGGAGTATTTTAGCCTGAGAAATGCAAATATGAACCTGGCTGAAGAAAATGCCATGTTGAACCATTATACCCAAAATTCATATTTAAAAACAGACCAACAGGTGTTTTTGATCAATGACACATTGTATCAGAGGCAGTTTTCGTATATGAATGCAAAGGTCATCAGTAATTCAGTCCGTAAAAGGAATAACTTTATAACAATCAACAAAGGAAGCATTCACGGGATAAAACCAGATATGGGGGTTATTACCTCAAATGGGATCATTGGGATAGTAAAGGATGTTTCGGGACATTTCAGCTCGGTACTAAGTTTTCTTCATTCTGATTTTCAGCTAAGTGTAAAGCTCAAAAAAAACAATCAGATGGGTACGGCAATATGGAGTGGGCCATCATACAGGGAGGCGGACCTGCTTTATTTCCCAACGCATATTCAATTGTCAAAAGGAGATACACTCGTTACCAGTGGGTATTCAAATATTTTCCCTGAAGGGGTTCCTGTTGGCTATGTTAAGGATTTTAAAATAAAGCCGGGAGACAACTTTTATACCATAAGCATGGGATTTTTTCAGGATTTCAATAGCCTGACATATGTAAGGGTTGTAAATAATATGTTTAGGGAAGAGCAAAACGAACTGGAGCAAAGATCACAACAATGAACAGAACAGTAATCTCAAACAGTTTTTTATTTATTTTTTTAGTATTGTTGCAGGTATTATTGCTCAATAAAGTGTTGTTTTTTGGGTATATAAATCCTTATTTTTATATATTCTTTATTCTTTTTTTGCCATTTGAGACATCAGGCTGGGCATTATTACTATCCTCATTTTTCCTGGGATTAAGTGTTGATATGTTTTCTGATTCACTTGGTATGCATACTGCCGCATCTGTTTTTATGGCTTTTTGCAGGCCGGGGATTATCAAGTTAATATCATCAAGGCCGGTATTAGGAGAGGGGTTAAAGCCCAATCTTTTTCACATGGGCTTTTCATGGATTATAACATATTCCTTAATATTGATATTTTTACATCATAGTGTATTGTTCTTTCTTGAGATTTTCAGGTTTTCTGAATTTTTTCAAACAATTTTACGCATCATATTAAGTTCTGTGTTTACCTTTATACTTGTAATTGTGGCCCAATTGCTTATTGGGCAGAAGAAATGAAATTGTTTGATAATCAATATTTAAAATATTGATTTTTCTTTTCAGGTAAAAATAAAAATAATAGGGTTATGTGGGAATATTTACTTTTTATCCCTGGATTGTTTTTTTTATACAAAGGAGCCGACTGGTTAGTTGACGGGGCTTCATCAATAGCAAGAAAATGGAATGTCCCGGAGATGGTAGTAGGCTTAACCATTGTATCATTTGGGACAAGCATGCCTGAGCTTACCGTCAACATTATTTCGAGTATTAATGGTAATTCAGATATCGCATTAGGGAATGTTTTTGGGAGCAATATAGCCAATGTTTTGTTAATATTGGGTTTGTCGGCAATAATATGTCCCCTTCCATTAAAGAGGAATACAATTTATTCAGAGATCCCATTTGCCATCCTGGCCAGTTTTCTTGTAGGCTTCCTGGCAAATGCAAGTTTTTTTGATACGAAGCACGAAATGTTGCTAAGCAGGTTTGACGGAGGTGTATTGTTATTCTTCTTTTGCCTGTTCATGATATATATCTTTAAGATATCAAAACAAGACAAAAGTATATCTGATGAAAAGCCAGAACCCATGATGACGATGAAAAAGAGTGTAATCTTTATTCTTGTCGGTGTAACTGCATTATTTCTTGGAGGAAGATGGACTGTTAATGGAGCAGTGCGGCTTGCAACAGATATTGGATTAAGCGAGAGCTTTGTGGGACTAACGATCGTAGCAATAGGAACATCGTTGCCAGAACTTTTTACTTCCGTAATTGCAGCCCGAAAAAAGAATATTGATATTGCAGTTGGAAATGTAATAGGGTCAAATATTTTTAATCTTTTGTGGATTTTAGGCGTCAGTGCCTTGATAAGCCCATTGCCTTTTTCAGTAGTGAACAATTTTGATGTTTATGTAATGGCTTTTTCGGTAACACTAATAATACCCGCATTATTTTTGTCAAAGCAATATATTGTTAGCCGGATAAGTGGAATTTTATTTGTACTTGTTTACTTTTTATATCTCTGGTGGTTAATTGTAAGGGGTTAGCCAGGGGTTGGATTTTAAAAATGCAAATAAGCATTAAAAAAGCGTTAATTAAAAGGAAAATTAGCGGTTAAAAATTCTTAAATGGCCTTTATCCAGTGGGCAATAAATTATCTTTGCATGCCTGGTACCTAAAAGTAAAACTAATAAAAACGCTTAAATGAATAAATTATTATCAATAAGTGTTGTATTTGCCCTTTTTTTTGGGGCATGTTCGAATGAGAACCGCAAGAATGAAGATGTGATTTTAAATGGAAAGGTTCAAAAATCATCCGGACAAACATTATTTATTCATGAATTGACAACTGATAACCTGATACCTGTTGATTCAGTAAAACTGACTGATGAAGGGAAATTCTCATTCAGGTTTAAATTGACTGAAGCAGGATTTTATATTTTAAAATTGTCAAAAGAAAACTTTGTTACACTATTACTTGCTCCTGGCGAAAATGTTGAATTGGATGTGCCAGGGGGTAATTTTTCAAGCGATATTGTTATTAAAGGGAGCGAGGGGAGTGAATTGTTAATGCAGTTAAACTTAAAGCTTCGTGAAAATTACTCTAAGGTTGACTCGCTGGTTGAAGTCTATAAAAGCATACAGAATGGCAAAGACTTTGTTGAATCCAAAAAGCAATTAGATCTTGCCTATACAGAGATTTTTGAAGACCAAAGGGATTATGTAAAGCAGTTTATTGATAAAAATCCAAAGTCATTAGCATCAATAATTGCATTATATCAGTATTTTGGCAATCAGGTATTACTTAAGGAAACTGATGATTTTGAGTATTTTGAAAAGTTAAGTTTGAGTTTATCAGAGGTTTATCCTGATAACAAACATGTATTGGACTTGAGGCAAAGGGTAAGTGATTTTAAAAGGGCTGAGGCTCAAAGGATACAAGCCGAACAAAGGTTAAATGATGGAAGTGAAGCACCGGAGATTGCATTGCCTGATAAAAATGGGAATGTTATCAGTTTGTCTTCATTAAGGGGCAAGGTTGTATTAATTGATTTTTGGGCAGCCTGGTGCCCTCCGTGCAGGCAGGAAAACCCACATCTTGTAAAACTTTATAATAAGTATAAGAACGAGGGTTTTGAGATTTATGGGATTTCGTTGGACAGGGATAAAGATGAGTGGTTAAAAGGAATAAAAGAAGATAAGATTTCCTGGGTTCAGGTGAGCGATTTGAGATATTGGAATTCACCGGTTGTAAGTTTATATAATGTTCAGGGGATTCCTTATTCAATTTTAATTGACAGGGAAGGAAAGATTATGGCCAAAGGTTTAAGGTATAAAGAACTTGAACAAAAACTAAAGGAAATCTTTGGTTGATTCATACATTTTTTCGTTCTTTGGTCTCATCTTAAATATAAGTATGAGACCTTTTTGTTTTGTGGTATTTCAGTTTTTTCTTTTAGGGGTTTGCCTGCCCGTGGAAAGCTATTCACAGGATTTTCAGCAGTGGGTAGATTATGATATAAAGGTTGAATTGTTGCCTGAGGAGCGCACTCTGGAGGGCAGCTTAAGTATTGATTATAATAATCAAAGTTCTGACACCCTGACATATATTTGGTTTCATCTATGGCCAAATGCATACAGGGATCAGGAAAGTGAACTGGCAAAGCAATTGCTTGAAATCAGGGCATTTTCATTTTATAGGTCGAAACCCGAAGAAAAAGGTTTTATTGATAGTCTGGATTTTTGTTCAGAACAGCAAAAGCTCAAAATAGAAGAGCATCCAAAATATCAGGATGTCATTAAAGTAATTTTAAATGAGCCAATATTACCTGGTTCAAATATACGAATACAAACCCCTTTCAGGGTAAAAATCCCATCAGCAAAATTTTCGAGAATGGGATTTATGGACAATGATTTTCTGATAAGCCAATGGTTTCCGAAGGCTGCAGTTTATGATAAAGAAGGTTGGCATCCAATGCCTTATTTAAATAGAGGAGAGTTTTATAGTAATTTTGGAAATTACAAGGTTGAAATCAAATTGCCATCGCAGTATATTGTGGGAGCAACAGGGGTTCTTACAGCACCTGCCGAAGAGATTAAATGGCTTGATGAAAGGGCAGGGGGAAGAATGCTTGAGAACCCTAATCAAAGTGAAGGGAAAAAAACATTGGTTTTCCAGGCTGACAGTGTTATTGATTTTGCATGGTTTGCAAGCCCGGATTTTCTTGTATCGAGGAAAGAAACAGTTCTAAAGCCTTCCGGGTACAGCATTATTATCAATACTTATTATAATAAAAAATTCGAGGATGAATGGCAGAGGGCTGGAGGTTATCTTGAAAGGTCGGTTCAGTTTTTATCCCAGGAGGTAGGAGAATATCCCTATCCACAGATATCGGCAGTTGCAGGAATACTTGGAACCGGAGGGGGAATGGAGTATCCCATGATAACAGTAGTGTCAGGGGGAATGAAAGGCATCGATCTCGAAAGGGTAGTGATGCATGAAGCGTTTCATAATTGGTTTTATGGATTATTAGCGACCAATGAAAGAAGGTATCCATGGATGGATGAAGGCATGGTTACATTTTTCGAGAATGCATATATGGATCGATATTATCCTAATATGAATTATTTTGGAGACCCTGGTCCCTCCTCACTTTTTAAAAGAATTGGTATTGATAATCTTGACAATCATGCTTTTGATGAATTGGCTTATCTTGCTGTTGCCCGTCTTGGCACTGATCAGGCTGTTGGTTCTCCTTCAACACATTTTACACATTTAAACTACGGAATAAGTTCATATTACAAATCAGCTTTTAATCTTTTATATCTGCAATCATACCTTGGAAAAGAAAGCTTTTCCAAGGGTATGAAATTGTATTTTCAGGAGTGGAAGTATAAGCATCCTTATCCTGGGGACTTCCAAAAGGTGATGGAGAGGGTATCGGGGAAAGACCTTTCGTGGTTTTTTGGGGATTTCTTAAATACAAGCAAGAAACTTGATTTCTCAATTTCGGGGATTAAACTAAAGCAGGATGGGAGTTATGAGATGTTTGTAAGGAATAAAAGCAGTATTAATGCTCCTTATAGTGTTTCCGGCCTTCAGAAAGGCCAGATAATTAAAACCCAATGGTATGAGAGTAATGGAGGCCGCAATAAAATCACTTTTCCATCAGGTAATTATGATAAGATTGTTATTGATGCTGAGAAAACAATACCTGATTTGTATCGTACAAATAATGAAATTAAAACAAAAGGTATTTTTAAGAAACGTAAAGCTTTTGAACTGAATTTCCTTTTCAAACTTGAAAATCCTTCAAAACGACAATTGTTTTGGGCTCCGGTAATGGGATATAATAAAGGCAATGGGTATATGTTGGGTATGCTGTTGTCAAATCAGGTTTTTCCACCCAAGCGTTTTGAGGCTTATATCATGCCATTTTTTGCATTTAGGAATGCATCTGTGGCTGGGAATGCAAACTTTTATTATAATTTTTATCCTGCTTTGGGTTTTATTAAAAATATCCGGTTAGGAGTAAGAACTTCAAGATTTGCTTTAAACACAAGTCCTGAAATATATAATTATCACAGGGTGCAGCCAGTCCTTGAACTAAGGTTTCGACCATCTGAAGGATCAAAATTCACAAGTCAGATGATATCATTGAGCCAGACTTATATCAATTATCCTCAGGATTCTTATGGTGATCAGGGTTTATTACACGAGACAGTTGATTATTCTTTGTTCCGGGCATCCTATCAGTTCTATAATAATTTTCCATTTTTTCCCAATCAGCACTATCAAGCTCAACATTTGGAATTTTGGAA
>CAYLYP010000063.1:0-8219 GCA_964387795.1 uncultured Bacteroidales bacterium | reverse complement strand
AGCATCGATTCTGCAAAGGAAGGTTCAAATGTTGAAATAAAAATTGAAGGCAATCAGGATATAGGAAAAGGATCAATAGAAGCCGGTTGTTTTATTCCAATGAGCAATAGATTAAACAAAGGGCTTTCAATAAGATTTTTTGCCGGTACGTTTTTTTATAACAAATATGATGGATTGGCAGATTTTCGTTTTCGTTTATCAGACCAGGGGGGGAGCCATGATTATACTTTTGATGATACTTTTCTGAACAGAAACGGAGAGATAGGGACTTTTTCAGGAAACCAGTTATCTATTGCTGATGGAGGATTTTCCTTCCCGACCCCTGTTGGGCAAACATCAAAATATTTAGTATCGCTTAATTTAAAGTATTCTATCCCGTTTCAATTCCCCCTGTCTGTTTTTTTTGATATTGGGACTTATAGCGGGGCTTCAGATGCCTTCCCGGGTTCAGTAGCTATTCCTTATGTGGCAGGGTTAAAATTGGTTTTAATTAAGGACGCTATTGAAATTAACTTTCCTGTCTTTTGGTCAGATGATATTAAGTCAGCTGCTAAACTGGCAGGATTAAAATATGGGCAATGTATTACCTGGACTTTTAATATAAAGCAATTTGATCCGGTATATTTATTAAGGAATTATAGGTATTACAAGTAAATTGTAATTTTGCTGAATAAAAAAAAGAGAATGGAGAAAAAAACCAAGATATACTTTGCTTCTGATTGTCATCTAGGAGTTCCAAATCATGAGGCAAGCCTGAAAAGAGAAAAACATTTTGTGAAATGGCTTGAGAAAGCAGCAAAAGATGCCAGTGAAATATATCTTCTTGGAGATTTATTTGATTTTTGGTTCGAGTACAGGACTGTTGTCCCAAAGGGTTTTACCCGCTTGCTTGGATGCCTGTCAAGGATTACTGATAATGGCATCCCAATTTATTTCTTTACCGGGAACCATGACATGTGGTGTTTTGATTACCTTGAAAAGGAATGTGGGTTAAAGATATATCGTCATCCTATTGTGAAGGAGATTTCTGGGAAGAGGTTTATGATTGGTCACGGAGATGGCTTAGGAAAAGGTGATTTTGGGTATAAGTTGATTAAAAGTATATTTGCCAATAAGTTGTGTCAGAAGCTTTTTGCAATGCTTCACCCTAGATTAGGAATAGGCATTGCGTTATACTTTTCACATAAGAGCAGGTTAGCCAATGGCAACAGCGATGAGATCTTTCTGGGAGAAGAGGGAGAGCGCCTTATAAAATATTGCAAGGCACAACTGGAAGAATCCCATTATGATTTTTTTATTTTTGGGCATCGACATCTTCCATTAGATATAGCGTTAAATCAAAAAAGCCGGTATATAAACACAGGCGAATGGGTAAAATCTTTTAGTTATGCAGTTTTTGATGAATCGGGCTTAAGGCTTGAATATGATCCAATAGACTAAAAAAAAACCGGCTGATGCCGGTTTTTTAATAAAAAAGCAAAATAAATTAAGCAATTTTTCCAATCAGGTCAACCACCCTGCTGGAGTAACCGAATTCATTATCATACCAGCTAACAACTTTAACGAAGTTGCCATCAAGAACCTGAGTAAGCAATGAATCAAAAACGGATGAATGCGAATTTCCAATGATATCAGAGGAAACAACAGGATCAGTGCAAAATTCAAGGACACCTTTCATAGGGCCTTCGGCAGCTTTTTTAATGGCTTCATTGATTTCTTCCTTAGTAACAGGGCGAGCCAGTTCGGCAGTTAAATCAACAACAGAGCCATCAGGGGTAGGGACACGCATTGCAAATCCATCAAGCTTGCCTTTAAGTTCAGGAACAACAATACCAACAGCTTTAGCAGCGCCGGTAGTGGTAGGGATGATTGACAAAGCGGCTGATCTTGCCCTGCGAAGATCTTTGTGAGGGGCATCAAGGATGATCTGGTCGTTGGTGTATGAATGGATGGTGTTCATCAAACCTCTTTTTATACCAAAGCTATCATTTAAAACTTTAGCTACGGGAGCCAGACAGTTGGTAGTACATGATGCGTTTGAATAAATCTTGTGCTCAGGTTTAATGTCTTGTTCATTTACACCCAAAACTATAGTGGCATCCACGTCATCGGGTTTATCAGAAGGAACTGTAAGAACTACTTTTTGAGCTCCAGCCTGTAAATGCTTGGTAATCTTTTCACGGTTACGGAAGACGCCTGTGGATTCTACAACCACCTGAATCCCAAGGTCTTTCCATGGAAGGTTTGCCGGATCTTTTTCAGCATATACCCTGATCCTTTTGCCATCAATTACCAGGTAATCACCATCATAACTAACCTGACCCGGGAATTTTCCATGAACCGAATCATATTTCAGCAAATGGGCAAGGGTAGCACTGTTCGTTAAATCGTTGACTGCAACCACCTCGATGTCACTTCTTTTCATGGCAGCACGAAATGTTAATCGTCCAATGCGGCCAAACCCGTTAATTGCAACTTTAATTGTTGACATAAATTTAATTTTTAGGAGTTAATAGACTAACAAAATTAATAAAAATAATAACATGATAATTTTGTAAACTTTATGTTTGGCTTTTTAGGGGTCTTAATTGCACTGTTAATCAGGTTTTTTTAATTATCTCATTGATTTATTTTTATAAAAAATTACATTTTAATATTACATTGGTGGTATTTTTTACTTGTTTCATTTCATGTTATTTCAAATATTATAGGTGATTTATCAATTTTTATCTAATTTTTTATTTGGACAGACATAGCGGATTTAATGAGTTTAGCTTAATAATTTTTTATATTTTTGAGCTTCTGAAAAAACAACCCTAAACAATAAATAATTATGCCCATCTTAGGTTCAATAATTAAACGAGCTATTGAGTTACGTGGAAAAATGCCGGTGATTTTTAGCAATAAAAATCCAGAGGAAATGCAACGCCGTGAACTGAAAAAACTCCTTAGAAAAGCAAGCAACACTGCTTTTGGAGAACATTACAGATTTATGGATTTACTCAAAAGCAAGGATGTTGTGAAAGATTTTCAGGCAACAGTGCCATTGCATGATTACAACAGTATTTTTAAAAGCTGGTGGTATCGCTTATTAAATGGGGAGGGTTTTGTAACCTGGCCTGGTAAAGTAAAACATTTTGCGTTGAGCAGTGGTACTTCAGAAGCAGCCAGTAAGCAAATTCCAGTAACTCGCGATATGCTTAGTGCAATTCAGAAAACAAGTATAAAGCAGATATTTAGCCTTGCAAGATATGATTTTCCAAAGGAATTTTATGAAAAAGGCATCCTGATGCTTGGTGGGAGCACCCATCTTCAGTTTAATGGGACTTATTATGAAGGAGACCTGTCAGGAATTACAACCGGGAACATTCCTTTTTGGTTTGAGCATTTCTATAAGCCTGGAAAAAGGATTAGCCGCGAGAGAGATTGGCCAACCAAACTAAATGAAATAGTTAAAATGGCGCCCAAATGGGATATTGGGGTGATTGTTGGCGTTCCAGCATGGTGGCAGATATTAATTGAAAAAATAATTGCTGAGTATAATTTAAAGAATATCCATGAATTGTGGCCCAACCTGTCGATTTTTGTTCATGGAGGCGTTGCTTTTACCCCTTACATCAAAGGATTTGAAAAACTGCTTGGAAAGCCAATAACTTATATTGAGACATATTTGGCAAGTGAGGGATTTATTGCATACCAGTCACGGCCAAATACCAATTCAATGCAATTGGTTCTTGATAACGGGATTTTCATGGAGTTTGTTCCCTTTAATAATGATAATTTTGATGATTATGGAAATCTCAATCCAAATGCAAAGGTTTTAACAATCAAGGAAATAGAAGAAGGAGTTGAATATGGATTGTTGTTAACAACATGTTCAGGAGCCTGGAGGTATTTAATTGGTGATACAATCAAATTTACTTCTAAAGAGTTGAGTGAAATCGTAATAACAGGCAGAACAAAACATTTCCTAAATCTTTGTGGCGAACACATGTCACAGGAAAATATGAATATGGCTGTTAAGATGATGGAAGACCAACTAAATATTGAGGTGCGTGAGTTTACAGTTGCTGGTATTAAGCATAGCTCAATGTTTGCGCACAAATGGTATATTGGCACAGAAGATAAAATTGATCCAGAAGTTGTCAAGCAGAAGATAGATGAGAATCTGAAAATCCTTAATGATGATTATCGGGTTGAACGAATAGCCGCTATCAAAGATGTTTTTGTTGAAGTGCATAATCCAAAAGTTTTTTATGACTGGATGCGAATAAGAGGCAAAGAAGGTGCCCAGAATAAATTTCCAAGGGTTTTAAAGAACAAGATGGTAGAGGATTGGGATAATTATTTACAGAATTACAAGCCTCTTGATTAAATCAGGAAGTAGAATAAAAGATGCTAAGTACATTATTTGAAGGAGTAGTATTAGGGATTACTTTGGCTTTTCTGGTAGGGCCAGGCTTTGTCGCATTAATCCAGACAAGTATCCACCGTGGTTTTATCCATGGGGTTCAGTTTGCTATTGGAGTAGTGTTCAGTGACTTTGCCCTGATAGCATTAAGCTATGTGGGAGCACTTCAGTTACTGAACAATGCAGACAATCAATTTACGGTAGGCCTCGTTGGAGGGATAATACTCATCATTTTTGGTGTTGTCACAACAACACGAAAGTCAACATTAATTCCCCATTCAGCTTCAATAGAAGTAAAGGTTAGGTCAAGCAGGTTTTTAAAATACTTTTTCAAGGGTTTCTTTATGAATATCTTTAATCCCTTTCTATTGATATTTTGGATGGGGATGATGGGATTGGTAACTTCCAAACATGGAATTGGCTCAAAAGAGGTTATTGTGTTTTTTATTGGAGCCTTATCAACAGTATTTCTTACAGACCTGGTAAAATGTTTCATTGCCCACAAGATAAAAAGGTTTTTAAATGTTAAAGTTCTTACATGGTTAAACCGAATAGTGGGAATTCTTTTAATTGTTTTTGGAATTGTATTGATTGTCAGGGTGACAGTTCAGTTTTAAAATGTTTTCTTAATTTTTCAATTTGATTCTTAGATAATGGACCAAAGAAAGATAAGGGTGCGATTTGCGCCCAGTCCAACAGGACCTTTACATATTGGAGGTGTAAGGACAGCGCTATATAATTATCTTTTTGCGAAAAAGCATGGAGGTGATTTTTTGTTAAGGATTGAAGATACAGACCAAACCAGGTTTGTTCCGGGAGCAGAGGAATATATCATGGAGTCGTTGCGGTGGTGCGGGATTCAATGGGATGAGGGTGTTGGGGTAGGAGGGCCACATGCTCCCTATAAACAGTCGGAACGGAAAGAAATGTACAGGCAGTATGCGATGAAACTTGTTGAGTCAGGAAAAGCATATTATGCATTTGACACCCCTGAAGAGCTGGATGCTATGAGAGCTCGTATTGAAGCAGAGAAGTCAGGATTACCACAATATGATACCAGAACCAGGGGAGGGATGAAAAACTCGCTTAGCCTGCCTGCTGATGAGGTAAAAAAACGTCTTGAAAATGGAGATGCGTATGTGATACGTATTAAGATACCGGAAAATGAAGAGGTTGAATTGACTGACTTAATCCGAGGCTATGTAAAAGTACATACAGGCACACTTGATGACAAAGTACTTTTTAAGTCGGATGGAATGCCTACCTATCATCTGGCCAATGTGGTAGATGATTATTTAATGGAAATTACCCATGTAATCCGTGGTGAAGAATGGTTGCCTTCAGCGCCTCTTCATGTATTGTTATATCGTTATCTGGGCTGGTCGGATCGTATGCCAGCTTTTGCGCACCTGCCTTTATTATTAAAACCTGATGGGAACGGAAAACTTAGCAAAAGAGATGGTGATAGGCTTGGCTTCCCGGTATTTCCATTAAGATGGGTTGATCCAAAATCAGGAGAGGTGTCTTCTGGTTATCGTGAAAGTGGTTATTTCTCCCAGGCATTTGTAAATATGCTTGCATTGCTTGGCTGGAATCCTGGCAGTGAACAGGAGATTTTTGACCTTCAAGGCCTGATTAATGCTTTTTCCTTAGAAAGGGTTGGTAAATCAGGTTCAAAATTTGATCCGGAAAAGGCCAAATGGTTCAATCATCAGTATATGCTCACCACCAATTCATCAGAAATTGCTACAAGATTTAAAGCTGAACTTGAAGAAAAAGGATTAAACTGTGATAGTCAAAAGCTTATTTCTATCGTTGAATTGATGAAAGACCGTATCACATTTGTAAGTGAGTTATGGGGACAAACACATTTCTTTTTTCAGGCTCCTGAAGCATTTGATGAAGCATTTCTGAAAAAGAAATGGAAATCTGATTCGTCTGAGATATTGGCTGAGTTAATCCCGGTGATTGAAGCAATACAGGCTTTTGATGCTTCAACAATAGACCAGACATTACATGCTTATTTTGAGAAATCAGGCAAAGGGGCAGGTCAGGTAATGGTTTCACTTCGAATAGCACTTGTAGGAGCCGGTAAAGGGCCTGATGTAAAAGATATCATGGCACTTATTGGGAAGCAGGAGGTAATCAATCGGATGCAATATGCAATTAAAACAATAGCCTAATCAATATTGAATGAGATTAAAAAAAATAAAGCCCGGTTCTGCCGGGCTTTATTTTTAAAAAATATACAGATTAAATTGTCCTTCCGGGATAGACTTTAAGAGCTTCTTCAAGGCATTTCATGGCGCCTTTGAGATCTTCGATTTTTAATACATAGCTGATACGTACTTCGTTTTTACCTGCTCCGGGAGTAGAGTAAAATCCTGTAGCAGGAGCCAGCATCACAGTTTGGTTGTTGTAATTGAATTCTTCCAGAAGCCATTTGCAGAACTTGTCTGAATCATCAATTGGAAGGCGGGTAGTAGCATAGAAAGCTCCTTTTGGATTGGGACAAAAAACGCCCTTCATCTTATTTAAAGCTTCAATAACTACATTTCTCCGTTGTAAATACTCACCAATAGCTTCATCAAAGTAAGACTGGGGGGTTTCCATAGCGGCTTCTGATGCTAACTGACCTAAAGAAGGAGGGCTTAATCGTGCCTGGGCAAATTTCATGGCAGTTTTCATCACTTCTTTGTTTTTAGAAACCATGCAGCCAATCCTTACGCCGCAAGCACTATATCTCTTAGAAACAGAGTCAAACAATATAACATTTTCCTCAATTCCTTCAAGGTTCATAACAGATGCATGGGTTTCGCCATCATAACAAAATTCGCGATAAACCTCATCAGCAAAAAGGAACAGGTCGTGTTTCTTAACAATTTCCCTCAGGGTTTCCAATTCCTGTCTTGAATAAAGGTATCCGGTAGGGTTGTTGGGGTTACATACCATGATCGCTTTTGTAGCCGGAGAAATTGCTTTTTCAAATTCGCTGATAGGAGGTAAAGCAAAGCCATCTTCAATATTAGAGATTATTGGTTTAACTTTCACTCCGGCGCTTGTAGTAAATCCATTATAATTGGCATAAAACGGCTCAGGTATAATGATCTCATCACCAGGGTTAAGACAGGTCTGAACAGCAAATAAAATTGCTTCAGAGGCTCCTGCAGTTACAATAATTTCTTCCGGGCTAACATGGATGCCTACTTTTTCATAATACTCGCACATTTTTTTTCTGAGAGATAAAATACCTGCCGAATGGCTGTATTCAATCACTTTCATATCCAATTTGTGCATAGCATCTATCATTGATACGGGAGTATGCACATCGGGTTGACCAATATTTAAATGAAACACTTTAATCCCTCTTTTTTTTGCTTCTTCAGCATAAGGAACAAGTTTCCTAATAGGCGACTCAGGCATTTGTTGGCCTTTAAGTGAAATTTTTGGCATGATATTGCTGATATTTAATATGTTATGAAATTGATTTCCAATAGGCAAAGTTTAAAAATATTTTGATATTAACCTAACAAAACAGCATCATCCCATGAATAAAAATGTATTATTTTTTCATAAAAGAAAATGCTGTCATTTGATTTTCAAAATATTGATTGGAGATAAGTAAAATGCGTTAAAAAAGTGATATTTTTTTTCAGAAATCTTTGTCAGGAGAAAAAAAGATTCTATCTTTGCAACGCTTTAAAAGAAACCCCGGGTTTGTATTAAAGCAATAGTTCTAAGAAATAATGGTCTGGTAGTTCAGTTGGTTAGAATACATGCCTGTCACGCATGGGGTCGCGGGTTCGAG
>CAYLYP010000062.1:0-19535 GCA_964387795.1 uncultured Bacteroidales bacterium | reverse complement strand
CCCAATTTATTGATAAAAACCTTATTTCCTAGATGTATTTAATGGGGAGCATACGTTTAAACAGATACATATCATTATCAGATGTTTAGCAACCAATTCAATCAGGCAGAAGCGAGCCAAAGGTGGTTAAAATAAAAAGCAAGAGAACACAATGCCACTTAAACTCATCGTTTTTTATAAATCATATTTAAATACAGCTATTTCACCTAAACAAAAAAAATACGCATGAATGACATTTTTAAGAATAAGAAAAGAAAGCAATTTTTAACCCTACTTTAATATGGATATTTAGAAGCCAACACCAGGATATTAAAATAAATTACAATGACTTACATACAGTATCAATCTTATTGAAAAAATAAACCTAAATAATCCCTTGTTAAAGATATTTTTGTTTAAATTTAGCTCGTGAATTTAGACCCTATTTTTCAGGACCAATAAAATAAATAACAATAATATGAACCTTTTTGATCATACTCCCGACTCTATTAGAGACAGCCAGAATGCAGCAGGTTACAAAAAGTATTTACTAAAAATGCAGCTTGTTGAAATATTTTATAAAGAAGGACAAAAATCAATTGCAGACCTGTGTGAAGTAACCAATAATAGCATTCCCTCTATGACAGCGGTAATCAATGAACTCATTGAACATGGCTGGGTTAAAAACTATGGGATCGGGCCTTCAAAGGGGGGGCGCAAACCAAGTATATACGGGCTTAACCCCGATGCAGGCTACATTGTTGGCATCGACTTAAGCAGGAAGTTCACCAGAATATGTATTTTCAACCTACACAATCAGGTAGTTGGACAGATTTTAGAAATCAATGAAGGCCTTGACAACTGTGACGACATCCTAAACAAGCTAAAATCAAATGTTTTTGGCCATCTTGATGTTCACAAAGTAAATATCCAACAGGTGATTGGGTTTGGGATTGCCATACCCGGCCTCATTGATATAAAAAATGGGGTTAGTTACAGCTATCCTCAATTAGGGAGCGAAAATCTAAACCATACATTTAGGGAACTTTTAGGAAGGCCTGCCTTTGTTGAACATGACACAAAAGCCATGGTACTTGGAGAAGCCTGGTTTGGACATGCAATAAACATGTCAAATGTATTACTTATTAACATTGGTTCAGGAATTGGTCTGGCTATGATACTCAATGGAAATCTTTACCGTGGGCATTCAGGCTTCTCAGGTGAATTTGGCCATATTCAGGCCAGTCCTGACGGGCAGTTATGTTATTGCGGAAAGATTGGATGCCTGGAAACCATTGCATCGGGTTCTGCATTGGTAAAAAAAGCCATAGATAAAATTGCATCAGGCAAAAGCACTGCAATCCAAAAACTATCGAACAACAACCTTAATGATATAAAAGTAGCCACCATTATTGAAGCAGCACAGGGAGGCGACCAATTTGCCATTGAATTGCTTGAAGAAGCCGGGGAGTATCTGGCAAGGGGCATATCAACACTCATCCATCTCTTCAACCCTGAGATGATTATCCTGGGAGGAGAGTTGGCTGATGCCGGAAATCTTTTAATGTACCCTATTCAACAAAAGATGAATAAGTATACAATGCTTAGGCTTAAACTGGAAACCCAGATTGTCATTTCAGAATTAAAAGAAAAATCAGGTCTATTGGGAACCATTCCATCGGTAATGTCCAAAATCTTTTCACTACAGTCGGATCAGCCTAATGCAAATTAAAAGATTAGGTTACTGTCACTTTGTCATTAACCAAAACAATTAGAATTATCACACAGATAATTATTTCATATAGGATTCAGACCCTTCTGAATTTAAAAATACAAAATGTTTAATGCTCTCGATGGTTTACTCACGAAAGCATTAAACATTTTAAATTTATTTGTTTATAAATAAACCATTATTTTGTATTATTAATTTTTATTAATATCTTGCAACCAATTTAGGATCCGGGATTCATTCCTGAAAACCAAATACGTATGCTTGAAAACATAGTAAAAAAGTTTTTCCCTTATCATTTAACAGTCCGTATTCAGGCATTTGGGAACGGACATATTAATGACACTTATAAAGTTGAGTTAAGAAACGAAGCCAGATCATATATCTTGCAGAGGATAAATACGAATGTATTTTCTGAACCACAAATACTTATTGACAATCACCTCCTGTTACAAAAGCAACTCCAACACCAGGGGCATCCATTATGTATTGCTGATCTGGCACCTACAACATTTGGGGAACATCTATTTAAGGATGAAAAAGACAATTATTGGCGAATGACGTCCTTTATCCCAAATACATATTCAATAGACTCAGTAAATGAAAACTGGCAGGCGCTTGAAGCCGGTAAAGGCTTTGGATGGTTTGCAAAAGTGTGTTCAAACCTAAACACTTCACTATTTAAGGAGGCAATTCCAAACTTTCACAGCTTAAGTTTTCGTATTGGACAGTTTAACAAAGCCATAAATGAAAATATATTAGGGAGGTTGGATTTAGTAACTGAGTTGATTGAATTTTACAAGAAGCGGGAAGCATCACTTTTGAGAATTGAAGAACTCATTGCGCAAGGATTGATTCCTCAAAGGATTTTACACAATGATACTAAAATAAACAATTTGCTTTTCAGGGACAATAAAGTGATTGCAGTTGTTGACCTTGACACATTAGGTCCAGGGAATATTTTATACGACTATGGTGATGCACTTCGCTCCTGTGCAAATACTGCTGCCGAAGATGAAAAAGACCTCAGTAAAGTTGGCTTCAACATTAATACTTTTAAATGTTTTACACAGGGATACCTTTCGCAGGCAAGAACGATATTAACAAACCAGGAAGAAAAAAACCTTTATATAGCACCCAATCTGATGACATACATCATGGGCATTAGATTTCTGACAGACTATCTGAATGGCGACATTTATTATAAGACTGCCTACACCCATCACAACCTGGCCAGAAGCATGGTGCATCGTAAATTACTGGAAGACATTGAATTCAATGAAGAATCAATAAAGTCAATCATTTCAGATACGATGAAGTCCATTCCTGAACTTTTAAAATGAGAAAAAGATTACGTTTATTGAAAAAATAGCCAATCCAATGAGAAATAAAATTTCATACCATTTAGTTTTAAGCATTGCACTTATTGCATTAACAATTGTTTCATGTAATAAACCAGCAAGCAAAGAGAACCTTTTTCAGGCTGTTGAAGTATTTCCTACTCCTGAAAGGCCGGAAGGACAAACACATGTATTAGGTTTGCGTGCCGAACCCATTGACACTGTCAGGATAGCTATTATTGGTCTTGGGATGAGGGGTTTAGATGCAGTTCAACGCTTGAGCCATATCGGGGAAGTTAAAATTGTTGCAATTTCTGATGTTGTTCCAACAAATGTCCAGAAGGCCCAGGACACATTAAAAATGTTGGGCAAGCCTGAAGCAGCAGCTTATACAGCCAAGGACAGCTGGAAAGATATTTGCGAGCGTAATGATATCGACCTTGTTTATATTTGCACACATTGGGATTTACATACCCCCATTTCTGTTTATGCAATGGAACATGGCAAGCATGTAGCCTGTGAAGTCCCAGCCGCTTTAACGATTAAAGAAGCATGGCAACTTGTAAACACAGCAGAAAAGACAAGGAAACACTTCATGATGCTGGAAAACTGCAACTATGACTTTTTTGAATTAACAACCTTAAACATGGCACAACAAGGCTTGTTTGGAGAAATTGTACATGCAGAAGGTGCATATATCCATGATCTGAGATACCTTCTTTTTGATGAAGAAAATGGTTATTGGGACATGTGGAGATTGAAGCACAACCAAACACACAACGGATGCCTATATCCAACACATGGCATTGGGCCGGTAGCCCATGCCCTTAATATTCATCGTGGTGACAGAATGGAATATTTAGTCTCAGTTTCAAGCGGGCAATTTGGATTAACTGAATATGCTAAGGAAAAATTTGGTGAAAATTCAGATTATGCCCAAAGGGAATATCTTAAAGGGGATATGAACACAACGATTATCAAGACATATAAAGGAAAAACGATTAATATTCAGCACAACATCACCAATCCAAGACCATATAGCAGGATACACATGCTATCAGGCACAAAGGGCTTTGCACAAAAATGGCCACGAATGGGTATTTCGCTGGAACCCGATGGACACTCATACTTAACTGACGACTCCCTTAAAGCTATTCTGTCAAAGTATGAACATCCGTTTATACAAGAAATTGGTGAAAAAGCCCGTCTGGTTGGTGGACATGGAGGAATGGATTTCATTATGGATTATCGCTTGATATATTGCCTAAAGAACGGCTTACCTCTCGACATGGATGTTTATGATGCAGCCGAATGGTCATCGATTATCGAACTTTCGCAAGTATCAGTAGCCAACCAGGGCATGCCGGTTCAAATTCCTGATTTCACAAGAGGGGCATGGAATGAACTCAAAACCCTTAAGTATTATACAAAGGACTGAATTCAAGCTTTGCAGTGGTAAAAATATTGTATTCCCCATAGCGTGTTTTTACCCTGCCTTGCTTTAAAAGAATAATAAATGAAACGGATTTTCTTTTTACAAATGAAAGCTATTTTCAAAGCATTCCATCTCGAGGGAATGCTTTTGCTATTTTTAACAGGGAGGGCTTCGTCCAGTTGGGGCAACCATCCTTTTTTTTGCAATATTTTTCCAATCTGACAAATATAAAAGCGGGACTTCACAAAAACCTTTAACTTAAATACATTGTTTTCAATAAAAACAATTTGCAATGGCACTAAAAAACAATCATAGCACAAGCCTGGAGAGGACATTTTCCTCTAATGTTGAAAATGCATTTCAAAATGCATCAGGGATTAAAAGTTATACAACAAACATCCCATATATCTGTGTTGACAATTTCCCAAAACTAGGATTGTTTACGGCCCTCAGGTTCATAGAATGGGTTTCAGAAAACCCAAACGGGGTAATTAGCCTTCCTACAGGTAAAACTCCAGAGTTTTTTATCAAATGGACTAAGTTCCTTCTTGACAACTGGAACGAGGACAAAAGCAAAAAAATCAGAGAGCAATATAGCCTAAATCTTAAAGAAAAACCTGATCTCAGGCAATTACAATTTGTTCAGATAGATGAATTCTTTCCAATCAGTTCATCTCAAAAGAACAGTTTTTACCATTATGTTATGAATTATTATATTAATGGTTTTGGGTTAAATCCTGATAATGCCTTGCTCATCAATTGTGATCGTATCCCATTAGCTGATGATAAGCACTTTTCAGAAGTCTTCCCCGATTTTAAAGTTGATATTTCGTTAAGGTACAGGGAACCAAGAACAAAGCAAGAGGAACTTCAGCAACAATCAATATTTCTGATTGATAACTGGTGCAGTAATTATGAGCTTAAAATAAGGGAAAAAGGAGGCATAGGCTTCTTTTTGGGGGGCTTAGGCCCTGATGGGCATATTGCATTTAACACCAGGGGATCAGATATATACAGCACTACCCGCCTTACAGAAACAAATTTTGAGACCCAGGCTGTTGCAGCTTCTGACCTTGGGGGCATAGAAGTATCAAAAAACAGATTGGTAATTACTATTGGGCTTGAAACAATCACCCATAAACCTGATGCAGTGGCAATCATAATTGCTGCCGGTGAAGCAAAAGCGAAGATGGTAAAACATTCAGCCGAAAGCCCCATTTCAAACCTGTACCCGGCTTCTGTTCTCCAAAGGTTGCCAAACAGCAGGTTTTACCTTACAACAGGAGCTGCATCGCAGCTCTCAGACAGTGAACACAGGTTTTTTAATTCAGGTGAATGGACACATGAAAAAACAGAACTTGCAGTAATTAAACTTTGCAATAAAATTGATAAGTATGGCCACAGGTTAACACCTGATGACTTAAGGAATGATGGGTTTTGCAAACTTATTCCTAAGCTTGGCGAGGAATCTGTAAAAAAAGTATGCGACAGCATTGAGAAAAAGATTTTCAGGGGAATGAACAATGAAGAAAACCAGGTTTTTCTTCATACCGGCCCCCATCATGATGACATTATGCTTGGGATACTTCCATTTATCTCAAATCATATCAGGGTACCTTCCAATGATTTTCATTTTACTGTATTCACATCTGGATTTACTGCTGTTACCAATAAATTTGTGATAGACATCCTGAATGAAACAAAGGCTTTTCTTGATAAAGGATTAATCCAAATGGTTGATTATCCTGATTTCTTTGACCAGGGATATAAATACAAAAGTGATAAAGATGTTTATCATTATTTAACCAAAGTAGCAGCGGGCCATCAATCAGAAAGGCGAAGAGGCGTATGTCACCGTATCGTAAGATCGCTTGTTGAAATCTATTCAGTGAAGGACAAGGAACATCTAAGGGACGTGATTAACGAAGCACTTGTAATTCTTAACAAGAGCTACGATGGTGAAAAGAACCCCCCGGCAATACAAAAGCTTAAAGGGATGATCCGTGAATTTGAAGA
Organism: uncultured Bacteroidales bacterium; assembly: GCA_964387795.1. Taxonomy (GTDB): domain Bacteria; phylum Bacteroidota; class Bacteroidia; order Bacteroidales; family UBA7960; genus CAYLYP01. Next base: position 13,036 of record CAYLYP010000062.1, on the reverse strand, counting down.
AGAACTTGTTTGGGCCCATTATGGGGTACAGGTAAGAAATGTCCATCATGCCCGCCTTGGGTTTTATCAGGGTGATATTTTTACTGAACAACCTGATGCAGAGAGGGATGTTGCCCCAATAGTTTCAATGCTAAAGAAAATAAACCCTACTGTATTAAGCCTCACCTTCGATCCTGAAGGCAGCGGGCCCGACACCCATTACAAGGTATTACAAGCACTGGCAGAAGCTTTACGGTTATGGGCAAAGGAAAAAGACTTATCCGGCTTACGCATCTGGGGCTATCGAAATGTGTGGTACCGCTTTAACCCTGCTGATGCAAACATCATTTATCCTGTATCGCTTGAAGCCATGGCTGCCATGCGCGAATCGTTTTCATCCTGTTATGTAAGCCAGGTTGATGCTTCTTTTCCAAGTTATGAACTCAACGGCAAGTTCAGCGATTTAGCCCAAAAGATTTGGGTCGAACAATTGCATGAGATCCAATTACTGCTGGGCAAGAACTATTTTTACCAGAATAGCCATCCCCGGATTAGGGCCAGCCATGGCTTATTATACCTCAAAGAAATGACCGTTGAGGAATTTCTGGCCTCAGCAAGGGAACTTAAGAAGTCAATGGAAGGGATGATAGAATAATCGGAAATCTCTTTCAGGCATCATATAGGCAAGCATAAAAAAAACACCTTTTAATAATTCCATAAAAATGAGACTCAGGATCAGGAATTTATTAAAAGGTGTTGTGTTTTTAGAGAAGTATTAAGTCAAATAAGACAATTGAAAATCATATACAGTATCTAGTCCAATGTTCAGAGAAAACAACCGTTTGCGTTAGTTTCAACCAAAAATTGTAAACCGGACAAGTATTACAAAGGCAGGGATTTTCAACTAAGCTTCAATTTTCAAAATCTGTTCACTAATACCAATTTTATATCCGGTGGAAATCAGCAACACCTGTCCATTAGGGTTAACAAGAATGACAAGGGGCAATTCAAGCCTGCCTTCAATTTTAATATCAGATTTAACCTTCTCCATTGTACGCATCCCCGGATCCATAAAAAGCTGATAGTTGGAAGGGAAGTCATTGTTCAGGTCCGCTTTTAACTGACTTAATGCCTGAATATCTTTTAAACAAAAAGCTATTGATCCATTCCACTTATTAAACTGATTGCCCGATTGCCTGATACTTTCAATTAAATGTTTAGTGGGTTCTTTCCCTGGCTGTACAAAGACTAATAATGTCAATGGTTTAGCTGCAAGGATTTCCTTAAGTTTTACCTGTCCTCCCCCCTGCTGTTCGAATGCCAGATTATCTGAGAGTTGAGCGAGGACTTTTTGCTCTACAACAGGCTCTGTAAATTCAGGTTCAAGAAATGAAGAAGTGCCCATGGCTATTGTAAAATATTTCAGCACAGAATAAACACTTCCGTTAGAAGCCCTCATCCCTGTAACAAGCCTGTAATTTCCGGTTTCCAACTCCATTTTTTGAGGAAAAGAAGACAATAAGGTACCATCACCAAAATCAAGGGTTTTAAACACCCCGTTTTCAAGTCGTTGAAGTGTAAAATGTATATAATAGGCCGGATCAAAATCCTTTTTCAGTTTACTATTATTCCAAACAAGAAATCCTTTTTCTGGTTGTGAGGCAGCAGGTTTATCAAAATAAACATACAGCCAGCGTGTTCCATCATGATACTGCGGCACCTTGCTTGCAGGTTCTAAGCGCGAAGCAATACCAAGACTTCGGCATACAGCCACAAAGAAGATATTACGCGATTCGATATTTGAAGCTTTTAATTCTAAGACACCAACAGGGCTAATTGGAAGGTTATAATAGTTTTCAATATCCAGAAGGTTAATATGGGCATTGATCCATTTTTGCAATTCACCTGCTACTTCAACCGGGTTTCCCTTATTTAAACCGGAAAAGGCATTGAACAACACCAAACGGTATTCCTTCAGGTTTTCATTTTTCACCCTTGGGTTCAATACATACTTCACAAAAAAATCTTCAGGATAATTATCCGCATTATACCTGTCGCAAACAAAAGAAAGATGTTCATTTAAAATACTTGCTTTTGTATCCCTTAAATCCTTTTCAGAAATCACTTCTAACAAAGAAAGCACAAAGTCTTTATATGCTTCATTGGCATGAACAATAAAATCATTTATTTCTTTCCAATTGCCCATGCTTTTTTTAATGACAGCATGCAATCGGGCACAATCCATTGATTGCTGTGAAGCTAAGTTAACAACAGATAAGGAATCCATAAAACCCGCCCTATAACTGGCCCTGATACTATCTTCAAAGGCAAGTCTCCTGTTGTTATCCTGTCTGGCTTGTTCATCAATAACATAAGGGGTTTGTTCGATGGGAGGGGTAATAATGAATTCTTCTTTCAATAATGTTTCAGGCACAATACCCAGGCTAATAAACACTGTATCTTGTTTATTTACTGTTACCTTTTGATAACCAAACTCCCCTTCTTTCGATGCCCATAACAATAAGTCGCCAAGGCCTGTTGTCAGGCTTGCCATACCATTTTGATCAGTGATTTTTGATGCAATAGGGTAGAATTCGGCATAATTATATAAACCAAAATCAAGCTTAGCACCACCAACAGCAGTTCCTTTTTTATCAAGTATTTTAACATACAGTTTCTTCACCGGGGCATAATTGCCAATAACATTTATTTCGGTGTAATTATCAGTTTGAGCAACAACTTCGTCCTGACCAGTATAATACCCAAAAACTTTTGTATGGACAAGCATTGCCCTTCGGGCAGGCTCTGTAAACCATGCCATATTCAAATCAGGTTCAGGTTCACAGGCGCCGATATAATACCACTTTCCATCAACCCATACTTCAACCCATGCATGATTATCGTCACAATGTGCCCAACGGGGAGTATATACCTGGCGTGCAGGAATCCCCACTGCCCTTAAAGCAGTAACAGTAAAAGTAGATTCTTCACCACATCTCCCAAAGCTTGTCCTAACAGTACTTAAAGGGGCACTTGTCCTTTCATCAGTAGGTTGATAATTTACTTTTTCATGGCACCAATGATTGACTTCAAGAGCAGCCTCGCGCATAGTAAGTCCTTTAATCCTATCTTTAAGTTCATGATAAAAAACATATCTCGATGAATCAAGGTTTTCATTGTTTACCCGATAAGGTAGGACAAAATGCCTGAAAACATCTTCAGGGATTGTTTTACCCCATGAAAAATACTCCTTTGCTTCAAAAGCAAGCTTCACCTGCATCAGAAAAAAATCACCATTATAATCAGCCAGGTCGCATAAGGGCATATATGCATACAAAAACTGCAGTGCTTCTGATTCATTTTTGGACAATGGCTGTTCAAAGACCTTAAATAAGGCTTCGCTCCTGTTGGCTGCCAGTTCTTTCCTTTGTTCAAAACGTTGTTGAACACTATCCCGATATTCCTTATCTTTCAAAAAATGGTTATCAGTACAAGAAACCAATAACGACATTACGAATGCAAGAGCAAAAAGATTTTTCATTTCTTAATGGATATTTTAAATTTCAATTTAGCTTATTAAGTCTTGGACTTATTGATTAAAATCATCTTTTTCCTTTAGATGGGATTAACGCCATTAAGGAATTGCTCAGGTGTCATTACCGGGATTTGCGACTTTTTAAATGAACTGAGGTTACGGGTAATAAAAAAATCCATTCTGTTATAAAGTGCCGAGTGATATTGTAATGCATCTTTGAAATCCATTGAATTCAAATCATTAGCTGCAAGGTTGACAATTTCTTCATTCAGGTTGGCAATTTTAACAATTAATTTTAACTGTCGTAAAATAAGTTTTGCCTCAGATGGCTGTTTTTCCTTTAGGAGCACATAGTTCACCGCAGCAAAGGATATTGCCGAGCTATAAAGCTTTAGTTTATCTTCTTCAGCCAGGGTAAACAATTTGACTGTATCATCAAAATAAGGTTCCCGCTTTGCCAATAAGTCAATGATAATATCTGTATCAACGAATAGTGTCTTCATGGGTAATGTTTGAGATATATTTTGAAAACGCTTCCTTTTCATTATATCCTTGTTCCAGATGTATCACCCCGCTCAGGCTTGATACAATGCTGGACGCCCCACTAAATGAGGGTGTATTATGTGTCAGGGCATCAAGATACACTTCTACCAGCCTTGATACGCTTGTATTGTTTTCTTTTGCATACTCTTTTGCCCGCTCTATCACATCTTTTTTTAATCGAAGGGTTAGTTTGGTTTCCATATTAGCTAGATTTTCTGCTATCTGTAAAATTAAAAAAATAATATGTATAATCCAATAACATGTTAGTTTTCATCAAAATAATAAAACAAATGCCCTATCAATGTGATAACAAATCTTCATTTTCGTTTATTATATTATTATTTTCACCAAACAAATCATATTTGTCTTTAAATTTTTCTTTTTGCATGAATGTTTTTTAATTTTATAAAACCAATCATTAAATTAATAAAGCCAATCTGTCTTTTAAAAACTAAAGCAAGCTTCACAATTCATAATCCAATGCCCATGAATGCCAGGAATGATGATTTCCGCTTCGAGCCCAGTCGCTCATTAAATGACTATAACACCTCATATCCCGGGGAGAAACCTTCAAAATCAGAAATCAAAGATATGCTTGAAGAAGGGACTGAGGCTTTGGGTGAGCAACAAAACATGCTTTATGCCCACGACAAATATGGGGTATTGATAATCCTTCAGGCAATGGATGCAGCAGGAAAAGACGGAATTATCAAACATGTTATGTCAGGCGTTAATCCTCAGGGCTGCCAGGTAAAAAGCTTTAAAGCCCCTTCAAGCGAAGAACTTGACCATGATTACCTGTGGAGGTGCATTAAAGCGCTGCCCGAAAGAGGGAACATTGGAATTTTCAACCGTTCCTACTATGAAGAAGTCCTGGTAACTAAAGTCCACCCATCAATACTTGAAAAACAAAAACTGCCTTTTTATCATCCCGGGCTTCATCAGGATCAAAACTTTTGGCAAACAAGATACCAGGATATTTCAAATTTCGAAAAATACCTCAGCAACAATGGTTTTGTTGTAATTAAAATTTTCCTTCATGTTTCTTTTGAAGAGCAAAAAAAACGTTTTCTTGAACGTATCAATACACCATCAAAAAACTGGAAATTCACTTCTGCCGACATCAACGAGAGGGAATACTGGAATGACTATCAGGATGCTTATGAACAAATGCTAAAACACACATCTACCCCTTATGCCCCCTGGTACGTGATTCCAGCCGACAACAAATGGTTTGGGCGCATGACTGTTTGCAACATTATCCTATCGCACCTGGCCCAACTCAACCTATCTTACCCTAAACTTAATGATGAAGAAATGGAAGCGCTTAAAGATGCAGAAAAAAAATTAGGGTCATAAACTATTTATGTTAATCTTTCGTTAGCATAGAGAACCAAATCTATATTGCTTTGAATATTTATACACGCAAACAACGTTGGAAGCTTATCCTTTTAGGCATTGCTGCAGTTATTGTATTAGCTTCGCTATGGTTTACAAATCAGTTGGTAAAAAAAATCGCTGATGACGAACGCCAAAAAGTAAGCCTATGGGCAGAAGCTGTCCAGAAACGCGCTAACCTGGTTCAATACACTGATGCTTTTTTTGAAAAAATAAGGCTGGAAGAAAGAAAAAGGGTCGAATTATGGGCAGAAGCAACCCGTAGGGCAATTGTGGCCGAAAACGATGAAGACCTTGGATTCTATTCCCTTATTATCACTTCCAATACAACAATTCCTGTTATCCTTACTGATAATAAAGAAAACATTATTACATCCTCAAACCTTGCTCCTGAATTTAAAAAAAGCAGACATTTTACAGGGGACATCAAAGACGCATTTTCTAAATACCCTCCCATCAAAGTAACATTTGAAAGCGAACCACAATACATCTATTATCAGGATTCCTGGCTATTTACTGAACTTAGGGAAGTACTTGATGACCTTATCGAATCCCTCATAAACGAGATTGTTGTCAATTCGGCAAATGTGCCTGTTATCATTACTGATAGCACAGCATCTAAAATAATTTCCTTTGGGGGGATTGATGAAAACCTTCTAAAAGATTCATTAGATGTAAGCCATACGATTTCTGATTTGAAATCAAAAAATCAACCTATTGAAATCGTCCTGCCAAATCATGGCAAATGCATTGTTTATTATTCCAACTCATACCTGCTTACCCAGCTCAGGTATTATCCAATCCTCCAGTTAATCATCATAGGATTGTTCCTATTGGTGTCCTATATCCTGTTTAGCACTTCCCGTAACATTGAACAAAACCAGGTTTGGGTCGGTATGTCAAAGGAAACAGCCCATCAGTTGGGCACTCCCCTCTCATCTCTGATGGGATGGATGGAATTGCTCAAATATCAGAATGTGGATGATGACACCATTGCCGAGATGAACAAAGACATCAAAAGGCTCCAAAATGTTACTGAACGTTTCTCAAAAATAGGTTCCACACCAAAGCTTATTGAGGTTGATATAAAAAACATCCTGAATGATTGCCTCGACTACATTAAAACCCGCACATCCAATCAGGTTCAATTCTCAACAAATATCCACTCCGAAGATTCTACAATCATTCCCCTGAATACTGATTTATTTGAGTGGGTGATTGAAAACCTGATAAAAAATGCAGTAGATGCCATGGAAGGAAAAGGAACCCTTACAATCGACCTTATTGACAATGACAAATGGGTTATTATTGATATCAGTGATACCGGTAAAGGCATCCCCAAAGGCAGGTTTAAGACCATTTTTAACCCGGGATATACCTCCAAACAAAGAGGATGGGGATTAGGCCTTTCCCTCTCAAAACGCATTATAAAAAACTATCATAAAGGGCGGATATTTGTAAAAAACTCCGTGATCAATTCTGGAACAACCTTCAGGATCATGTTAAAAAAATAATGGGGGTATCTTTTATATCTTACTTCACAATTAAAAATAGTGCCTTAACATCACTGTAAAGGATGAATTTTATAAAACTGGCAGTCATGTCTCTGTTGTAAATCAATCAATAATTCCAATCCCGACAAGCGAATCACCAAAAGAGTTTAATGCCCTGCCTAAGGCTACATTACATAGGTTTTAATGGATAACAGCAGCGATACATCTTCATTGCCAAAAAACAATGAAATCCCTTGATGAAAATTATTCCCGAAAATATCTGAGATTTGCAAAAAAGGCCTGATATTTGCATATTACACCCACTAAATTCGATACCTTTGCCATAATGGCAATGATAACAAACACAATAATTTTTCTTTAAATAATATCAAAGTATGAGATTTTGTTTTCCAACAATGATGGGGTTGTTATTCATAATAACGGGAGCATTTACTTTAAATTCACCGATTGAAAAAGCCTCTATGCGAATGACAACCCAGACATGGAACCAGGGGAAGCTCATTACTATGAGCGCTGACATTTATTACCACACCCTGGGTGGAAAAATGATTACTGTATATCCTGGGAAGGAAGAAAGAATAATAATTACAAACAACAAAGGAGAGGTAGCCGTTTATAATCCAAAACTAAACGAGGTCACCACAATGCAGAATGCAGCCTATAGCACTGAATCGAATTTTCTTTATTACTTTTTAAATGGGAACATCCTTGACCTTGGCCTTCGGGCAATGAAATTTCAATTGATGGAAACCACCACAGAAAATGGGATGGTTATAACAAGTTGGTTCCCTCCTGCCGAGCTTTACAATGTTTTTAGTAAAATTGAAATGGTTCACGAAGACTTCCTTCCAATCTATATTGCCTATTATGGAAAAGAAAGTAAACTTGTTAAAAAGGTATATTATTCGGAATATTCAAATATTTCAGAAATAAATATCCCTCTAAGCATTACTGAGTTCAACTATCTCCCTAAAGGCGATTCTTTAATTTCACGTATCCGCATCGAAAACCTGAATGTTAACCAGCAGGCCAATAGTCCTTACTTCAATTTTAGTATTCCAAAAGACGCCAAACGAAATGAATAAACATATACTGTTGGTTGTATTGGTTTTACTTGCCTGGAGTTTTAAAACATCAAACTCATGGGCTCAGAACAGCGAAAATAATGCTTTATTGGTTGCTCATGCAAAGCAACAAATTGAACAAGCCCCTGCTCCCACTTTTATGAAACCAACTGGTGGAATTATACAAAAAATAAATCCATTTTCATGGCTTCTCGGCGGGCTAATGTTCACGTATCAAAGATTTATTTCAGTCCAGCTCCCCTCCGAATGCCTTTTCGACCATCACTGCTCAGCTTTCAGCAAAGAAATCATTGGTGAATTTGGCCTTATTAAAGGGGTATTCCTTACTTCCGACAGGCTTAGCAGGTGCAACAGGATTGGACTGATGGATGTACATCCGCTTGATATTAATCCATCAACCAACAGGGTTGCCGAAGACAAAGAAATATACAGGGTAAACAAAAAAAGGCATTTTAAACCTGGATCAAAGCCTTTTTAACCATTTCCATGGGTTTTATTAATTGCAGAGAACATATTTGCCAAACAAATACAAAAACCAATAAAGACAACAAATATGAAGTCCCATCTGACCATAAACAAAATAAATATTCTCAGATGAACCGAACATGTTTGCGAATTAACACAAACACAAACACCAATGAAAATAGCATATATGGAGCTCCATCCGACCTTAACCAACATAATTATTTACGGATGAAAAATTGCTTGTTTTCAATTGCCCTGTTTATATTTAACCTCCCTGTTTTTAGCCAAAATACAGGCTTTCATCCCGACATGAAATTTATTAATTATCTTGTTGGCAAAGGAGAAACCAAAGAAGCACTAAGGGCACTTGATTATGTACCCCAGACAAGTCCCCAACTTACCGACAGCATTCATTTTTTAAAAGGCTGGTTGCATTACCAAAATAAAGAGCTTGAACAATCCTGCAATTTCCTTTTAAAAGTAAGTAACAAGTCTGAAAATTTTATGAAATCCCGTTTTTTCTCAGCTTATAATAAAGCTTATTTGGGAGAAGTCCAATCTTCTGACAGTATTATTAATGACCTGAACATAAGCGATACAATGATGTTGGAACTTAAATATTTTGAATTATCAGGCAATCGCTTATTGGATAGGGATTTTGAAGGATTTGCCAAATTCAATAAGCAATACCAGGGAGCAGTCTACTTCCTTGATGGGAAAAAGGACAATCTTGAAAGATACGAAATTCAATTAAAGGGCTACAAAAGAAAATCACCCGGACTGTCAGCAATCATGTCAGCAGCTGTGCCTGGCCTTGGAAAGATTTATTCGGGTAAGACTGCCGAAGGTGTTGCATCCTTCCTTTATGTTGGAACAATGGCTGGTGTCAGTTACGAATTATATCGCAAGGATGGCCTTAAAAGTCCATTTTTTTGGTTAGCTGCCACAGCAACATCCGTATTTTACATTGGAAACATTTGGGGAAGCTACTTTGCTGCCCAACGAACAAACAACCTCTTCTATTATGAAATTGACCAACGCATTTTATTTGATTTACATATCCCTTTGCGTAATTTTTTCAACTAATCAACTCAAAGCCCAGGACTCCATACCTGAGCCCCCGAAGCCGTTTTATACTCCTGACAGTATTATGGCTTCAGGCGACTTTGAGCTGGCTGCCATCGCGTATGAACATCTTTATTTTAATAGCCCCGATAGACATATCAAGTTAGAAGCTAACCTAAAAAAAGCAGAAGCATTAAAGGCTATTGGCAAATTTGACCAGGCTGCAAATGATTTGGGAAGAAGTCTTATTGGTCAAAGAGACAAAGAAAACCTTATAAAAATACTCTATCAAATGGCCTTATGCCGTTTTCTTAATACTGACTATCCGGGAGCCAGGTCTGAAATGCTCCAGTTATTAGCTTATGCAGGAACCGCCGCTCTAAACAATGATTGCTATATGCTCTTTTCGTTAATTGAAAGCATGAATAAAAAGCCGGAAGAAGCCCTTAAATATGCAACTTTATTTGTGGAAAATATTGATGCCGAACCAGATTGTAAAGCTTCAATGCATAATGAAATAACAAATCTATTCTCAACTACTTATCCCAGGTTTCGTAATCCTGATAAAGCAAACCGGTTCTCTACTTTCTTACCTGGAACCGGACAAATGTATGCAGGATACCCTTGGTGGGGCATCCTTAATGGAGGGATCCAATTAAGTAGTCTTACTGTTGCAGCACTTCTGATATTTAACCAATATTATTTCTCTGCTTTTGTGCTGGGATTTGGGACCTTTCAAATGTTTTATTTTGGTGGAATTAAACATGCTCGTGAGCTTGCCATCAAAAAAAACAAGAAATCCGAAAATATGTTCCTTTTTAAACTAACGAATATATTCACTGAATATCAAAACGCCCCCTGTGGGTCAATTTGAACCACCTGCCATGATTAAAAAACTATCGACGTATATTATCCCTTTTTTGTTCATCGTCGTTTCCTGCTGCCCTAAAAATACAAATGGCGGTATCCCTGTATTCTCAACCTTAAGTCCTGAGAAATCGTATCGTGAAATACAGCAACATATTTATCATTTCAGATTTAAAAAAGCAACAGAAGAACTTAAGGCAGCCAAACAACTTTTTCCGTCCAACAGCCTAACATACCTTGCAGAAGTAAACCTGCTCTGGTGGCTGATTATAACCGAACCTGAGAATAAAAATCACCTGATTAATTATCAAAACACAATTGATTATGCAATCGGACAAATTGAACAAAAAAAAGCTTTACCTGGAAATATTGATGAATTTGCATTGATGAACCTCTATGCTTTCCGAACACGCATTGACGTAGGAAATGGTGAATACATTAAGGCTGTCCGTTCACTAAGTTCATGCATTGGCAGGATTGAGAAATCATTAGGACACGAGAATGAATTCGAAGCTTTCTGCCTGACCAGCGGCTTATATCTTTTTGCTACCGACTATGGAAGCCAGAAATATCCTTTACTTAAACTATATACCCTCCTCTATCCTAAAGGGGATCAGGCAAAAGGGCTAGATTTACTAGCAAGGGGCTTTCAATCAGATGACAGCATCTTAAAAGTGGAATCAGCGTATTTTCTTATGCGGATTTATGCCCATGTGACTGAACAGCCTTACGCAGCATTCCCATTTGCAGCATGGCTTTCAAAAAACTTTCCTGAAAACATGATTTATCAGTTCTATTACTATGAATTGCTTCAGATTGTAGATCCAAATTTTGATATAAAAAGTTTACAGCCAACAATTACCCTCATAGAGCAAAACCAACAATTATCCCCTGCCCAAAAGTGCTATTTCAAAAAACTATTTTCCGTCAATCTGAAAAACTAAAGGTTAGGGGAACGATTTTGAATCCTGTTTTGATCATAGCCTTAAACTAAAAATCCTTGTTCACTATCCGTTTTTTTAATTACAGTTGCCATAACTGGTAATTATCATTATTATATTATCTCAATAGTTGAGTCGGGGTTGAGTCGGGGTTGAGTCGGGGTTGAGTCGGGTTCAAAGCGGCTCAAACCCGGTTTAAACCCGCTTTAAACCCGCTTTAAGTCCGCTTTAAGTGTGACCATGGTAAGGCGATGTTTTGATTATGTTCAGATAATTTTCTGAATAGGGAGCTTGCTGAATGCGGATAAAAGAAGTCATACCTGCATCATATATAACTGTTTTTCAAATATTTAACATCAATGAAATATGATTGCAAACCATAGTAATGACTTATCAAGATCTATTATCTTTAAGGGTAGTTTATAAAAATTCAATTTGAAATATCCGTTAATAAAAAAGATACACACGAGTATTGACAATAAATTATGTATATTTTTAACCTTATTTCTGTATAATAAAATAATCTATCAGGATTAGGATCTTTATACCCAAACTATTGATACATCCAACTAATACCAGGATGCTTTACATAAAAAAAAAAGCCGGGTCAATCAATAACCCGGCCATGTTTTATACCCGCCTTATGCAATTCTTACCACATAAAGAATTTAGGATTGTCAACATATCTGCTGATATCGTTGTTGATCATACCAATAAGTAAAACAACCCAGTCAACAAAAACAACAATACCACAACCGCCAAGGGTTAGGATATAAGCTATAATTGTCCCTGTTGAAGTTCCCAGATAAGCTCTATGAATTCCAAGCGGACCAAGAAACCAAGCTAATATGAAAGCAATAACAGGCTCCTTTTCATCAGAGATTTGGGTATTACTGCTTGAAGCAAAATCGGCCAATGGAGACAGGCTGCTGACTTCATCCAATGAAACCTGCTGGGCAGAAGCAAAAAGTGCATCTATAGATGCATTGTCAAGTTTGTATTGATTTTCAGCGGCATTGGCTGAAAATACAAAAAACATAGCAAAAGCAACAAGTGCGAAAAATTTTCTCATAAATTAATTTGTTTTTAGTTTAACATTTAATAAGCAGGCGGTTCCTTTTTTCAAAACCAAATTAATACAAATCCTGCACCAAACCAACGAAAAACAAGGTAAATTAATCAATTTAGAATTCTTTTAAATAATATACATAACCTATTGAAAAAAAAACCTTTACCAAAACAAAAAAAAACAAAATCCATAAAAAGCAAAAATAATATAAATGGTTTAACGAAAAACAGATCAAAGCTTCATCACATTATGCAATTAATAAAGCCGAAAACAATGACTTTTTTTATCAAAAAAAGATCTTAGAATGATAAAACCTGAAAAGGATATATGCAAATAAAAAACTCAAATTCTTACAAATTCTGAACAAGATGCATTATAAAAAAGCTATTCGCTTTATTAAGGTCACAAACCAAGCTTCGCATAATAGAATATTCACGTAAAATATAACATAAGGACTGTTGAAAAACAATTTACATACAGGGTATTTATTACTTCCCAAGGGATTTCATTGTGATTGGAGGTATGCACCCCATGATTACCATATTCCAAAGGAGTATAGAAGGTTCTACTTTTGG
>CAYLYP010000061.1:0-19752 GCA_964387795.1 uncultured Bacteroidales bacterium | reverse complement strand
TCCCGAACGTAGTGCGCTACCAACTGCGCTACACCTCGATAGTATATTTTATAAATGCCTACTGAACCTTTATTGCTTTGCTTTGTTTCCTTATCAACAAAAGCCTTAACCAAGGGATTTAGGTCTAATTTCAGGCTGCAAATTTACTTAATTATCTTTTTGTAACAAATAAAAATATGCGCTTCAATCGAAATAAAGTAATTTTGCAAATCCTTTGGACAGCTTGTTATTAAAACAATAATTATGATTTTCATTACCCGAAAAGAACAATTTAATGCTGCCCATCGCATGTTTCGTCCCGAGTGGGATGATAAGACAAACTTTGAAATATTTGGGAAATGCAGCAATCCTAATTGGCATGGTCATAATTATACGCTTTTTGTTACTGTTAAGGGTGATTTGAATCCCCAAACAGGCTTCCTCGTTAACCTCAAAGATCTAAGTGCAGTAATCAGGGAGAAGGTTATCGACAAGCTGGATCATAAAAACATTAACATTGAAGTGGACTTTATGAAAGGTCTTATAGCCTCTACCGAGAACCTTGCCATTGCCATCTGGGAGCAGTTAGAACTCCCGATAAAAAACATGGGTGCATTATTGCACTGCATTAAAGTTTGTGAAACAGATAATAACTTTGTTGAATATTTTGGATCAAACCATAACTAAATTCTTTTATCATGACTTCTGAAATTAATCGTGATATGGCATTAGAAAACCAAATGGATGGTTACGAAAAAGTGGATCTTTATAACCTGGAAAAAATTGAAATCCTGGCAAAAAACTACAAGCAAATACTTGAAGTAATTGGCGAAGATCCCAAACGTGAGGGATTGCTCAAAACACCTGAGCGTGTTGCTAAAGCAATGCAATTCCTTACCCATGGTTATGATCTGAATCCTCATGAAATATTACGTTCAGCTATGTTTAGTGAGGATTACAGACAAATGGTAATCGTAAAGGATATCGAAATATACTCACTCTGCGAACACCACATGCTCCCTTTTATTGGGAAAGCACATGTGGCTTATATCCCTAACGGGCATATTGTTGGCTTAAGCAAAATACCAAGAGTTGTTGATGCCTATGCCCGAAGACTTCAGGTACAGGAAAGGCTCACTACACAAATCAAGGATTGTATCCAGGAGACACTTAACCCTCTTGGGGTAGCTGTTGTTATTGAAGCTCATCATATGTGTATGATGATGAGGGGCATTCAAAAGCAAAATTCTGTTACTACAACAAGCGATTTTACAGGTGCATTCCTTACTGAAAAAACAAGAGCTGAGTTTATTCATTTACTGGGTTCTAAACTGCATTAACAGCATTGGCCCGCACAAACAATGGCGGGTTCCACTGAAAACGTGCTGCTTTCATTTAAAAAATGCTGCTTATTTGTACCTGTAATATAAGGCATGATGCCTGGTTTAAAGAATATGTTTTGTTTACAAACACCTTTTAACAGGCAAAAATCAATAAGCTGTCAAGCAGTATAATGGAATGAGTTCAGCATCAGTGCCATTTCAATTTAAATATAAATTAAAGGAGCATTAATGCTTTTTTAGTAATTTTGCCTCCGAAAAACAAAAAAAACAGGTGGTTTTAAACCTTACTGTTTTTTTCATAAAAGGGGACTTAAAAAACATATTAAGCTAGCCCCTGAAAGAAAGAATAGCATTAACCAAAATTACAAATCATGAAGAACGCATTTGTATTTCCAGGTCAGGGAGCCCAATTTGTTGGAATGGGAAAAGACCTTTATGATTCCACGCAATTGGGCAGGGAAATGTTTGAAAAAGCCAATGAGATACTTGGCTTTAGGATTACAGACCTGATGTTTGCCGGTACTGAAGAAGACTTACGTCAAACAAAAGTTACCCAACCTGCCATATTCCTTCATTCAGTAATTCTTGCAGCCACAATGGGTGATAAGTTCAACCCGGATATGGTTGCAGGGCATTCTTTAGGTGAATTTTCAGCCCTGGTAGCTGCCAAAGCACTCAGTTTTGAAGACGGCTTAAAATTAGTTAGCCAAAGAGCAATGGCAATGCAGAAGGCCTGTGAGGCAGAACCTTCTACAATGGCTGCAATTCTTGGGCTTGATGACAAGGTTGTTGAAGATATCTGTGCTTCTATTGATGAAGTTGTTGTAGCAGCAAATTATAATAGTCCCGGACAGCTTGTTATCAGTGGTTCGATTAAAGGAATTGAAATAGCTTGTGAAAAATTAAAAGAAGCAGGGGCTAAACGTGCGCTCCCTCTAAAGGTAGGTGGCGCTTTCCATAGCCCCCTTATGGAACCAGCCAGACTGGAGCTTGCAAAAGCTATAAATAACACCACTTTTAATGCTCCTATTTGCCCTGTTTACCAAAATGTAAATGGAAAAGCTTATGTGGATCAATCTCAGATTAAGGAGAACCTCATTGCACAATTGACTTCTCCTGTTCGTTGGACACAAACAATGGAAAACATGATTGCCGATGGGGCTGCCCGTTTCGTAGAAGTTGGTCCTGGAACTGTGCTTCAAGGTCTTGTAAAAAAAGTGAACAAAGACATTGAAGCAATAAGCGCTTAATTATATTAATTATAAGGCTAAAGTATCATCAGTTTATTTTGATAAAACATGATACTTTAGCCTTGTTTTTTTTAACCTGGATGCCATGCTCACTTACCTTTTATTTGTTGTCGGTTTTGTATTGCTGATTTATGGCGCCAACTGGCTTGTTGACGGAGCAGCTTCCATTGCAAAAAAGTTCCGGATATCAAATATTGTAATCGGGCTTACCATTGTTGCTTTTGGAACATCTTCGCCTGAACTGGTGGTTAATATTATAGCCAGTTTTGATGGTAATGCTGATGTTGCAATGGGAAATATCATGGGCAGCAACATCTCAAATATATTACTTATCCTGGGTGTTTCGGCTATTATATTCCCTCTCTCTGTTAATAGGAATACCTACCTTAAAGAAACACCATTGAGCCTCCTGGCTGCAATTCTATTAGGGATATGTGCAAATGATATGATTATTGATGCGTTCCCGAATTCTGTCCTGAGCAGGAGCGATGGAATGATTTTTATTGGCTTCTTTATCCTTTTTATGTATTACGCCTTTAGCATCGCATCACAATCCGACCCTGAGACAATGGATGAAATTGTTGAAATGCCTGTTTGGAAATCCATTACTCTTATTATTGTTGGAATTGGAGGTCTTGTTATCGGTGGAAAATGGATTGTTAATGGTGCCGTTGACATTGCTGCGCGCTTAGGGATGAGCCAGGCATTGATTTCATTGACAATTGTTGCTGTTGGGACGTCTCTTCCTGAATTGGCTACATGTGTAGTTGCCGCTCTTAAGAAAAACTCTGATATTGTAATAGGCAACGTTATTGGGAGCAATATTTTCAATGTGTTCTTTGTTCTTGGCGTTAGTGCAGTTATCAAACCTCTGCCTTTTAATGAAAGCCTCAATTTCGATGTTTTAGTTGGAATCGGTTCTGCACTATTACTATTAGTATTTCTGGCTTTACCCCGCAAAAGGGTGCTCGAAAGATGGCAGGGAATCACCCTCTTATCGCTTTATATTGCCTATACTATTTATCTGATAAACAGAGGTTAAAGTTTCGTGTTCAGGATTTTTCCTGATTGAAATAATTGACGGCACCATTTATCATCTATGCACTTTTTATACGCTGCCATATAATTACTGTTATGCACATCGCTCCCTGCAAATTCAATCATCCCTGAATCAATTAATTTCTGTGCGGCATGCTGAACTTGTTTCCCATAAAAATTTGATAGTGATACCAGGTTGATTTGAAAATATACTTCCCGGTTTTTTAAATCTTCATACACTGACATATTCTGATGCCAATATGAATACCTTTCCGGATGGGCAAGGATGACTTTATAACCTGCAACCTGAAGTTCAAATATCACCTCGTAAATATGGGGAGGAGGATTAAAATAGGATAATTCAACCAGGACATACTTATTTCCCAATAATAACAAATTACGTTTTGCTACCAAATCAGAAAAGACATGGTCTAACATATATTCTGCAGCAAATCCCAATTCAATATCTATATTTCTGGCTTTTACTTCATTAACGAGCTGTTCAAAATTAGCTGAGATAATTTCCGGGGTATTTTTATAATAATCCCCATTGATATGAGGGGTAGTGATCAGCTTTCTGAAACCAAGTGCTTTAAATTCTTCTATTAAAGAAATGCTGGTTTCAATATCCGGGCTGCCATCATCTATTCCGGGAATAAGATGTGAATGCATATCTACCTCTAAAGAACCTAGTTCAATACAAGGTCCTTTTGCTTCCTTATGACCGGATATAAAACTAAACAGCCCCATAACATCAGGTTTTTGAATAATATTTCTTTTTAAACCAATCAAAAGTTACTTTCAAACCTTCTTTAATCTGAAATGTAGGTTTGAAGCCGGTAAGTTCATTTGCTAAGGTGATATCTGCTAAAGAGTGTTTTACATCACCAGGCCTGTCTTCCCGGTATATGGGTTTACTCTTGCTTTCAGATACATCACGGATCATTTCAAACAATCCATTGATTGTGGTCCTGTCCCCACATGCGATATTAATTACCGAGCCACTTATGCGGGGATGGTCTGAAAACAATGCTTTTATATTCGCCTGCACTGCATTTTCAACAAAGGTGAAATCTCTTGATTGCTCACCGTCCCCATTTATATAGGGACTTCCGTTTTTAATACAGGCATCAAGGAACAATGGGATAGCTGCTGCATAAGGCCCTTCAGGACTCTGGCGGGGACCAAAGATATTAAAATACCTTAGGCCAACAACCTGCATCCCATATACCTTATGAAAAACACTGGCATAGAATTCATTTACTTTTTTGGATACGGCATAAGGGCTTAATGGTTCTCCTGTAATCTCTTCTTTTTTGGGAAGATGGGGACTGTCTCCATAAACACTTGACGAACTTGCATAAACCATCCGCTTTACCCCTGAAACCCTGGCAGCATTCAACATATTTACAAATCCGGTCACGTTGGAGTTGTTTGTTGCCAAAGGATCATTGATAGAACGGGGTACTGAGCCCAATGCTGCCTGATGTGAAACATAATCTATTCCCTTACAGGCATTCATACAGACCGTAGGATCAGAAATATCCCCTTTGATAAACTCAAGCTGGGGATAGCTTTCAAATGGTTTCAGGTTTTCATAGAATCCTGTGGAAAGGTTATCAAGCACACGAACCTTCCCTGCATTAAACTTTAAAAGATATTCAACAATATTGCTCCCTATAAAACCTGCCCCTCCGGTAACAAGGAATGAATAGCCGGAAATATCTCCGGGATGAAATGCTTGTTGATATAGTTTGATGTCTGATTGCATTTTCGTTTCAGGCTTAAGTGTTTTATTATTCTGATCTTTCAAAATACTGTTGCTGATAGTATTGCTGATAGGCACCGGAAGTGACATTTTTCAGCCAGTTTTCATTATTTAAATACCAGTCAACGGTTTTTTCAAGTCCTTCCTCAAATTGAAGGGATGGTTTCCAACCCAGTTCATTACCAAGTTTGCTTGCATCAATGGCATATCTTAAATCATGTCCGGCACGGTCTTTTACATAGGTAATAAGCTTTTCTGATTCTCCGGCCTCCCTGTTTAGTTTCTTATCCATAATGCGGCAAAGAATCTTAATGAGATCAATATTCTTCCACTCATTGTGCCCGCCAATATTATAGGTTTCTCCGTTTTTACCCTCATGGAATATCAGGTCAATAGCCCTTGCATGGTCTTCAACGTAAAGCCAGTCCCGCACATTTTCGCCCTTCCCGTAAACAGGTAAGGGCTTTTTGTTTAAGATATTATGGATAAATAAAGGGATTAGCTTTTCAGGAAATTGATTGGGACCATAATTATTTGAGCAATTTGAAATGACAATTGGTAGTTTATAGGTATGAAAATAAGCCCTTACAAAATGATCACTGGATGCCTTTGAAGCACTATAAGGACTGCGTGGGCTATAAGCAGTATCTTCGGTAAAAAATCCCTCTTCAAACAGGCTCCCATAAACCTCATCAGTTGATATATGATAAAAGCGTTTCCCTTCCATTGAACCCCAACTCTTCCTGGCAACATTTAAGAGGTTTACTGTCCCTAAAACATTGGTATTGACAAACTCCAATGGATTACTAATAGATCTGTCAACATGAGATTCAGCTGCAAGGTGGATTACCCCGTCAAAGTTATACTTTTCAAATATTGCACCTATTTGATCAGGGTTTACAATATCTGCTTTTTCAAAACGATAGTTTTCCTTTTTATCAACATCGCTCAGGTTTTCAAGGTTCCCTGCATAGGTTAGCTGATCAAGGTTTACAATCAGGTAATCGGGATATTTATTAACAAAGTGGCGCACCACATGTGATCCAATAAAACCCGCACCACCAGTTATCAAGATACTTTTTTTCATTCGTAAATAATTATTGAGTTAATGTTCGGATGGAATTCCATGTTTGCCGTTTGCATTGTGTTTAAGTTCAATCTGTAAACATGTTGGGCCTTTATTCCAAAACTTATTTAGGAATTCAGTTTCCTCCGCTTAGTATTTTATGATGCCATTTGCAAGGTTTTGTTCCCAAAGCCAGGCTGTTGACATCATCAAATTTAGGTCTTTTTCTGCCTTCCAGCCTAATTCTTTATTTGCATAAGATGTATCTGCCCATACTTTTTCAACATCACCTTCCCTGCGGGCTGCAATCCTGTAATTGAGCTTTTTGCCGCTAACATTTTCAAATGCATGAATCACATCCTTAACACTATAGCCATTTCCTGTTCCAAGGTTAAAGACTTCATATTGGGCCTTGCATTTGTTTTTTATCATACGGTTTAATGCAACCACATGTGCCTGTGCAAGATCCACCACGTGGATATAATCACGGATGCAGGTACCATCAGGGGTATTATAGTCGTCACCAAAGACCTGTAACATCTCCCGCTTACCAATTGCAGTCTGGGTAATATAGGGAACAAGGTTCTGTGGTGTCCCAATGGGCAGTTCACCTATAAGCCCGGATTCATGGGCGCCAATAGGATTAAAATACCTTAGGCTGATACATTTTAAATCACTTGCTTTTGTAACATCATGCAATATCTCCTCTGCTATTTGTTTTGTATTCCCATAAGGGGATATGGCAGGTTTTATCAGATTGGATTCCTTTACAGGCAAGGTATCCGGTTCACCGTAAACAGTACAGGATGATGAAAAAACAAAGTTCCGGATGTTTTTTTCATCCATGCATTCCAAAATGTTAAACAATGAAACCAGGTTATTGCTATAATACTTTAAGGGCTTGCGCACCGATTCACCAACTGCTTTATGGGCAGCAAAATGTATTGCCCCGCTCAGGTCAGGATGCCTTTGAAAAAAATCCCTTGTTTTTTCCTTATCACAAAGGTTAAATTTCTCAAATCCGGGTTGTTTCCCTGTTATTTGCGCTATCTGTTGAATGATTGCTTCAGATGAATTTGAGAGGTCATCAACAATCACCACATCAAAGCCATGCTGAAGCAATTCAACAACTGTATGGGAACCAATATAACCGGCACCACCGCTTACAAGTATTTTTTCTGCCATGCTGTTAAAAACTCCAGTAAGTCAATGATTTTATTTTCTTTCTATAAATCCCTTTAATGTCAATAAGGATACCTTTTTCATCCATCATGGATTTGAAATATGCTTCATCCATATCCAGATAAGGTTTATGGTTTACAGCAACAACAATTGCATCATATTTATCTTTTGGATTACTACAAAGGCTAAATCCATATTCGTGTTTCAGATGATCTGAATCAGCATAAGGATCAACTACATCTACATCTACCCCGTAGCTTTTTAATTCACCAATCAAATCAGCTACTTTAGAGTTTCTGATATCGCTTACATTTTCTTTAAATGTGGCTCCCATCACCAATACTTTGGCATGTAATACGTTTTTACCAGTGGCAATAAGTTTTTTTACCAATTGTTTTGCTGCATAGAAACCCATAGAATCATTAACAAAACGCCCTGAGTTAATAATCTGAGCGTGATATCTGTATTCCCTTGCCTTATATACTAAGTAATATGGATCAACACCAATACAATGTCCCCCAACCAATCCCGGGAAAAACCTTAAAAAGTTCCATTTTGTCCCTGCAGCTTCAAGAACATCAAATGTATTGATCCCCATTCTGTTGAAGATTATTGAAAGCTCATTCATCAGTGCAATGTTTACATCGCGCTGGGTGTTTTCGATAATCTTTGCTGCCTCTGCTACTTTAATTGTTGGTGCACGATGAACCCCTGCTTTAACAATCAATTCATAGGTGCGAGCTACATTATCCAGTGCTTCCTCATCACAACCTGATACTACTTTGGTTATACTGGTAATGGTATGCTCTTTATCACCTGGGTTGATACGCTCAGGCGAATATCCTACTTTAAAATCTTTACCTGCTTTCAGGCCTGACATCTCTTCAAGGATGGGAATACAATCTTCTTCGGTACATCCAGGATATACAGTAGATTCATATACTACATAATCGCCTTTTTTAAGTGCTTTGCCAACTGTCCGGCTTGCTGATAATACCGGAGTCAGGTCGGGAAGGTTATGATCATCAATGGGAGTTGGAACTCCGATAATGTGGAAGTTTGCCTGACGCAAATCATCAGGATTGGCTGTAAAAAAGATATCACATCCTTCAAAATCTTTTGATTCAAGCTCTTCACTTGGATCAATATGCTTACGCATCATTTCAACCCTGTCGGCTTTTATGTCAAAACCTATGACCTGAATCTTACGTGCGAACTCAAGTGCAATAGGCAATCCTACATACCCTAATCCGATTACGCTTAATTTGGCTTCTTTGCGTAAAAGTTTATCATATATGCTCATACTATTTTTTTTTATTTTGTCCTGATGCTTTTCAAAACTTCTTTGCCCCTTAAGGCATAAATCCTTTCAATGATCTCTACTACTTTTAGGCCTTCAAGGGCATTGGTAGTTATTGAGGTATGACCCTTAAGTGTATCAACAACGTTCTGAATGATAAAATGATGGTTTGCTGCGCTTCCTTTATATGCACCATAATCATTGGGTGGATTGGAAGGGGCTAATTCAGGCATTTCATAATCCTTGATATGGCAATACTCAACTTCATTCATGTATTGACCACCAATCTTCACACTTCCTTTAGAACCAATAATGGTAATGCTGCTTTCAAGGTTCTTGTCCCATACAGCAGTTGAGTAATTTATACAACCCATACCCCCATTCACAAACTTAAAACTTACCAGCCCGGAGTCTTCAAAATCTGTAAGCTTTTCATGGGTATAATCCCCAAAGATGCCCTGAATATCTTTTATATCACCAAACAGCCAATACATAATATCAATAAAATGCGAAAACTGTGTAAACAGGGTTCCCCCGTCAAGTTTGGCTGAGCCTTTCCAGTTGTCAGGCTTATAATAACGTTCATCCCGGTTCCAATAACAATTTACCTGAACCATGTGGATTTGTCCAAGGCGTTTTTGCTCCACAACTTCCTTAATCCATTCTGATGGAGGGGAATATCTGTTTTGCATTACCAGAAAAACCTGGCGGCTTACCTGTAAAGACTTATAAATAACTGCTTCACATTCAGCTTTTGTAAGTGCCATAGGCTTCTCACAAACAATGTGTTTTTGTTTTTCTAGTCCCATTAAGCTATGGCTTGCATGGAACCCATTGGGAGTGCATACATTTAGCACATCAAAACTGATATCTGAAGATAAAAGTTCTTCAATTGAACTAAAAAAGGGAACTGTATAGCTTTCTATACCAAGCTCCCCTTTGGGTTTGATATCGCACAAAGCTACAAGCTCTGATTCAGCGTTCCGGCTTATCATTTCTGCATGGCGCTTCCCGATATGCCCACAACCAACAACAGCAAATCTTATTTTATCTTTAATGATCGACATGGCTTTTATTGTTTTTCAGATACTACTCCGTTTTCGAGCTTATATTTCTTATGGCTTTCAGGACATTCAGCAATCCCGTTGGAATCAAATTTCAACCTATGCCCATATTCACTCATCCAACCTACATGACGGGCTGGATTGCCTACTACCAAAGCATAGGCCGGAACATCCCTGATGACAACTGCACCTGCCCCAATAAAAGAATATGATCCCAATTCAATCCCACATACGATAGTTGCATTTGCACCTATTGAAGCTCCTTTCCTTACAATTGTCTTTTTATACTGATCCCGCCTTAATATTGCGCTCCGGGGATTTATTACATTGGTAAACACCATTGATGGCCCCAGAAAAACATCATCCTCACATATAACACCTGTATAAATCGATACATTGTTCTGGACTTTAACATTATTGCCCAAAACAACATCCGGTGAAACAACAACATTTTGTCCAATATTACAATTCTCGCCCATAATGCAATTGGGCATTATGTGCGAAAAATGCCAGATCTTAGTGCCCTTGCCTATTTTACAACCCTCATCGATAACTGAAGTGGGATGTGCAAAAAATTCATTATCCTTATTTTCCATACCTAATGATTATTTTTTGAAAAATTCTATGACCGAGCTTGTTATATAGGCAAGTTGTTCTTCATCAAGTTCAGTATGCATAGGCAAAGATATCACTCCTTTGCTCAATGCTTCTGTAATTGGGAAATCGCCTTCCTTATAGCGTGGGTCTGTATAGGCTTTTTGCAAATGCATAGGAACCGGATAATATATCATAGCCGGAATATCTTTTGAAGCCAGATAAGCCTGTAACTTATCCCGGTCAGCCCCTTTGATTACAAGGGTATATTGATGAAATACATGGGTCGAAAAATTGCTCCTTGCAGGTGTAATGATATTTGGATGCCCTGCAAAAGCCTTATCATAATAATCCGCAGCTTTTTGCCTTGCTTTTGCATACTGATCCAAATATTTCAGCTTAACCCTTAGAATAGCTGCCTGGATACTGTCAAGTCTTGAATTGACACCAATCAGGTCGTGGTGATAGCGCACTACCATCCCATGATTTACAACAACCCTCATCTGCTCGGCCAGCTTATCATCATTGGTAAAAATTGCACCTCCATCACCATAACAACCAAGGTTTTTGCTTGGGAAGAAAGATGTACAACCAATATGCCCAATGGTACCTGCCTTTTTGCGGCTCCCATTCGCGAAAATATAATCAGATCCTATTGCCTGTGCCGTATCCTCAATTACATACAAATGATGTTCAGATGCAATCTTTAAAATCTCTTCCATTTTAGCACACTGCCCAAACAAATGAACAGGCACAACAGCTTTGGTTTTGGGAGTGATAGCTTTTCTAAAGGCTTCCGGATCCATATTGTATGTATCGGAAAAAACATCTACCAACACAGGGGTAAGGCCTAACAATGCTATTACTTCAACGGTTGCCACAAAGGTAAATGAAGTGGTGATTACTTCATCTCCTGGCTTTAAGCCCAACGCCATCATTGCCACCTGAAGTGCATCCGTCCCATTGGCACATGGGATTACATGCTTGGCCCCAAGATAAGACTCAAGGTCTTCCTGAAAATGCTTAACTTCCGGGCCATTAATATATGCTGTCGAACGAATTACTTCTAAAACTGCTGTGTCTATCTCATGTTGGATGTTATCGTATTGACTGCGCAGGTCAACCATTTGAAGTTTTTTCATTGTTTACTTTTTTGTGTTATTGAGCTTGTTTCTTCCAGATGTTAAACAAGTTTTTATTTGGATTGTTCTTTTCTGTCAATGAGCTTTAAAGGGAAAAATGTTTTTATTTTTTTATACCCCCTGCCTTCTTTTGAACGGTTTATTTCATTTAACCAACAATTCTGTTATTTATTGTATGCCAAACTGTCATTAAACGGTTTTTTTTCCCTTTCTTCAAAGCTTAAAAAAAAGACCTACAAAGATAAAAAATATTGAACTGTTAATTAGGAATAATTCAATTTCAATGCATCATTTCTTTGTATAATAATTCATTTTTCTTATACCTTACTAAAATAATAAAACATACTGAGCCTTCGATTCTTAAATATATTGATTATCAACTATATAGCATGGATTTTTTAAAATGACTGTCGTTTTTGGATGCTAATCGCTCAATACCATGTTAAGGGTTGAGCCGGGGTTGAGGCGGGTTTGAGCCGGGTTTGAGGCGGGTTTGAGCCGGGTTCAACCCGGTTTAACTCCGCTTTAAGTCCGCTTTAAGTCCGCTTTAAGTATAACCATGACAATAAGAGGGAGCATTCGGGATTATTAGCTGTCAAATTGGGGACAAAGTTGTTTTCAACCTCATAAACATCTGTATATCAAAAAGCTAATTTGCTTTTTTGCAAATTAGCTTTTTATTGGTTGGATTCGGAAATCATCCCGGATACCAATTAATGGGAAATAACATTGTCAATAATGGGGATCCTGTTTGTTAACTATTTTTCAGCAGGATTTTTTTCGTTTTTAACAATCAGCTTCGACTGTATTTATTCCATGGGAGTATATCCCTGGCCGCCGCCGCCATTCCTATACCCACGCTTTTGTCCACGATGTTCCCTGAGCAAATGTCGGTTATAGCCCCTGTCGGCATCATAAAACATTGCAACTTTTTTAATTGGAAGCACCTTTTTTATCTGATTGTGGAATTCTTTTTTAAGGGCAAGGTTTTGTTCCATCCTGAGAATCTCATCATCAGCAAACTTTTGTGCCTCAGCATCAGTAATTGTTTCCCAGTCAATATCAGCTTGTCTGACAGATCTATGGCTTTTTATTAATTCAAGCCTTTTTTTGTTATACTCGTTATAGATTGGCCAAAACTTTTCGGCCTCATCCTGAGTAAGACTAAGCTTTTCGGTAAGATATGCAATCCTTTGGGCATCCAGTTCCTTCATTCTTTCATCCATCCGGGCACGGCGTCCTGGTTGTGATAATGCTATATTAAACACACCGGCCATGATCAGCGTTAATACAAAAAACTTTTTCATTTCTTTTGGTTTTTAAATTAAAAATCAAGCTTATTATCAAATACCATTTTCATTAAGGTATTCATACATAAGCAATTCATCATCCTCAATGAAATCAATCAGTATCTCTTCATCATCATTTACTTCATCAATAAGCACCTCTGGCTCTTGAACCTTTGTATCTGTTATGTTGACTACATTGCTCCCATCATCCCAAAATTCATCATCCTGGCTGATATACTCATCAACAGATTCGAGGTTCTCATCAATAAAGCCAAGCAGGTATTGGGTTTCAACTTCATAGGTCTCAGCCAATAGTCTATCCTGCTTTTTTTGATACAAATACAAAAACGAAAAGGCGAGAATTAAAATACCAATTGAAGCAGCCACTGCGAAAGTTTTTCTTTTTGGCAGCATGACAAACCTGGTTTTTGTAATTGGCTTATCAATCACACACTTCTCAAGAATTTCATTCTGTAACTTTTCAAAATAACCCTCAGGGACCTTAAAAGCCTCAGCGCTGTTTTTAAAAGCTTTTTGGGTTTCAGGGCTTATCTTTTGTCTTGTATTTTTTCCTGATAATGACATCTGATTGCGTTCTTTTAATGGTTTGACTAATGATTGATGAAAAGGTTTAATTTCCAATAAGGAAATTTTCAATTTTTTTTACTGCATGATGGTAAGAAGCTTTAAGTGCCCCTTCAGAAGTTCCTAATATTTTAGACATCTCATGATAAGGTAGCTCATCAAAATACTTTAGGTTGAAAACCATACGTTGTTTTGGGGGAAGTTTTTGTATGGCCTGATGAAGCTTTAATTGAATTTCATTGCCTGAGAAACCATCATGGCTGTGCATCTGTTCAACTTCATGTGAGAGGCCGCTATCAATAGATAAATGCCGTCTTCGTTTTTGAGAAGCAATATAGTTAAGGGTTTCATTGGATGCAATCCTGAAAAGCCAGGTTGAGAAAGCAGAATCGCCCCTAAACTCATCCAAATGAAGCCAAACCTTAATGAAAATATTCTGGACAATATCATTGGCATCATCATGGTTAAGCACCATTCGCCTAGCCTGATAGTAAACCTTCCTTTCAAAAAATGACAAAATAAGCTTAAAGGCCCGTTCTTTATCAGATGGACTGCTTATATTTTTTAAAATGCTTTGGTCAAAACCCTGGGATGTACTCATAAAAAAACCGGATTAGTAGTAAAGCTAACCCGGTTTTTTAGAAAAACCAAATATATTTATTTGCGTGTAATAACTTTTTGAGCGGCCAGGACGATATGTTCGGCATCAAGGCCATATTTCTTCATCAACTGGGAAGGGGTGCCACTTTCGCCAAAACTATCTCTCACAGCAACCATTTCAATAGGTGCAGGTATTGAAGTAGCAAGAGTATGTGCAATCGCTTCACCTAATCCCCCAAACATTTGATGTTCCTCAGCAGTAACAACACAACGGGTTTTCTTTACTGAGTTTATGACAGCTTCAACATCCAAAGGTTTAATTGTATGAATATTTATTACATCAGCCTGTATCCCTTTTTCAAATAAGACGTTGGCAGCTTCCAGGGCTTCCCAAACAAGGTGCCCGTTGGCAAAAATACTAACATCTTTTCCTTCCTGAAGTTGAATTGCTTTACCAATCACAAATTCCTGATCGGCAGGGGTGAAATTTGGGACAGATGGCCTGCCAAACCGCAGATAAACAGGCCCCTGATGTTTTGCCACAGCAATAGTGGCAGCACGGGTCTGGTTAAAATCACAAGGATTAATTACGGTCATATTGGGCAACATCCTCATCATTCCAACATCTTCAAGTATCTGGTGGGTAGCACCATCCTCACCAAGGGTCAGGCCTGCGTGGGAAGCACAAATCTTAACATTTTTCTCAGAATAGGCAACACTTTGGCGAATCTGGTCATAGACCCTTCCTGTTGAAAAATTGGCAAATGTCCCTGTAAAAGGTATTTTACCGCCAATAGTAAGGCCGGCAGCAACACTGATCATATTTGCCTCAGCAATTCCCATCTGAAAAAACCTTTCAGGAAATTCTTTTGCAAAAGCATCCATTTTCAAAGAGCCGGTCAAATCAGCACAAAGTGCAACCACATTTGGATTGGTACGTCCTAATTCCAATAGTCCCTGGCCAAATCCAGAGCGGGTATCTTTCTTTTCAGTAAAGCTATATTTTTTCACGCTGTTTTTATTTATTTTTTTTACAACAAATTCGCTGATTACAAAAAATCAGCTTTACAGGTTTACATTAGTGGTAACACCTGATTGGATTTTAAATTTCTGGACAATTGTATAAGCTGAATGGGGAGCTGTGCGCCCACGCCATATCACCTGATAATTGCCAGGCTGAAGATATAGGGTTTCACTGTTAACGTTTTCCCTTAACTTATATATTGACTTCAGCTCATTCGTTTCCTCTACATAAATAGCCCCATATCCATAACCCGGGAAGCGGAATACACCAATACCGGGCTGGGGTATTTCAATTGTAGTTGTATAGCTCTGTGAAACCTCCACATCCTCAATCATCAACCGTGGCAGGCTTAATACCTCAATGTCATATTTACCGACTATGTATTTTTCAGCCTGATCAAAGTATTGTGTATTAAGCGTGTTAAATTTACCATCTTGCCTCACTATTGCCTGAAGGTTTTTCAGGCCACTGCCTGCCACCTTAAAAACCAATGAGCCCTGGGGCGCATCTACAGCAATAATATTATGGATACCGGGAACAAGTTTAATTCCTTCTTTCCTTACTTCGGGAATCGTATGCACAACCATATTATAAGTCAGCAATGGATCCAGAATAAGGGTATCAGGAAGTCCCCTTGGACTTAAGGTATGGATAAAATTGTATTTTACCTGGCCGGAAAAGTCATCATATAGTGTAACAGGGACATTCGTTTCATTTGGTTTCCCATAGATATCAAGGAGGTTTACCTGAGCGGTAGTTGAATTAAGTGCCTGGCTAATTACAATATTCAAAGATGTGCGAAAGTCTTTTTCACTCGAGGCATCAAAATATTGGCCAACACATTCAAAGTCATCCCTAAAATCCCTGCCAATACCAATGACAAAAGGTTTGAGGATAATCCCTTTTTTTTGCAAGGCTTGGGACACAGCACAAGGATCACCACCACATTCTTCAATTCCATCAGTAATCAGGACAATGATATTTCTACAATTCTGGCATGGGGGGAAATCATTGGCAGCCATTTCAAGGGAAGCAGCAATTGGGGTTGTTCCCCTGGGGACAATCGTCCTAAGGCGGGTCCTAATCTTTCCAAAGTTATTGGGGCCAAATGGCACTTCAAGACGGGAGTCGTTGCAATCCTGAGGAGGGAAGTTTTTCTGATGTCCATATACCCTGAGAGCCAACTCAATATTCGGAGTACCCTCAAGGCTATCCATCACTTCGGTAAGCAATTGTCGTGCAATGTTAATTCTCAGGTCGCTTTGCCATCTGGCATACATGCTTAAAGAAGCATCAAAAACAAAAAGTATGCGGGTCAGTGGTTGCTGTTTTTCTTTATCAATAACACCCTGCCTGCCTGAAGTGCGCTGATGCTGAGCCCCTGCTACAACAGGCAATGCAAGTACTAATAATAACAACAGTATTCTTATGGTTTGAGATTTTCCCATCCGGCTCGTCTCTTTTGCTTATTAATAAAACCTTCTTACAATTAACAACATAATAAACCAGAATTTTTCATGATTTTAAAAATCATTAATTGTGAGATTTTCAAGAAACCAAATTAACAATAATTGCTCAACAATCTTATTATTGGCACAAAAAAACTGCTTAATAATCCCCTAAAGCAGGAACTAACTGGCCAAGGGCTTTTTCAAGCTGTTCATCATTGGGAGCTACACCATGCCATTTATGGCTTCCAACCATAAAATCGACCCCAAATCCCATTTCAGTTTTCATTAGGATCATTATTGGTTTTGAGTTTCCACATAGCAGGCGGGCTTTCATTAATGTTGCTACAGTTTCGGCCATATTGTTGCCATTCATTTCAACCACTTCCCAGCCAAAGGCCTCCCATTTGGCTTTAAGGTCACCTAGGCACAATACATCCTTTACAGGACCATCTATTTGCTGGCCATTATAATCAACGATACCGATAAGGTTATCAATTTTACGTGCTGAGGCAAACATTGCTGCTTCCCAGACTTGACCTTCCTGTATCTCGCCATCGCCCATCAGGCAAAAAACAAGAGATTTGTCGCCATTAAGTTTTTTTGAAAGCGCACTTCCACAGGCTACGCTTAAGCCCTGTCCGAGAGAGCCACTTGCTACCCTGACACCAGGCAGGTGTTCGGCTGTTGTAGGGTGCCCCTGAAGACGGGTATCCAGCTTTCTGAAAGTGGACAGCTCCGGGATTGGAAAATAGCCTGAACGGGCTAAAACACTATACCAAACTGCGGAGAGGTGCCCATTGGACAGAAAAAACAAATCCTGATCCTTACCATCCAAATCAAATTGTTTTGGATCATGGTTTAAAACCTCAAAATACAAAGCAGTCATCAAATCAGCACATCCAAGGGCTGCTCCCGGATGGCCACTTTGAACCGCATGCACCATGCGAAGTGAATCTCTTCTAACCTGAGTAGCAATTTTTTCAAGTTGCTTTATGTCCATCATAAGATTATTATTTTTTGGTGACAAAAGTAATCATTTGTTTTCAGAGTTCAAGCGTTTAATAAGCGCTGAAATCCAATAAAAAAAAACGCACCTTACAAAAATAAGGTGCGCCAATTAATCCGGATTGAGATTTAGCTATTTAGGCCACTCAACGTTATCATCATCATCTGTCATGACACCCCAACTAACTGAAACCAATTGATCCTTATCAAAATAAAAATCCATAATGGCATCATTAAAAGTCAATCGACGTTCACCCCAGGCTTCATCTTCAGTTTCAACATCAACAATATTATGAGCTTTCATCAGGTCAATGATTTGATTTTCTTTTAAGCCGAAAACCTTTTTCCCAAAAAGCACAGCATTTTCATTGTCTGTTTCAAAACAAGTGCATAAATTATCATAGCCTTCATCAAAGAAAACAGAATAACCATCATTCCAATAATTCCATACAATGGCATCTGATTCATCTTCTTCATTTTCAAGTCCTTCAGCCTCATCTGGTTCTCCCAGAACAGCTTTAACGGCTTCCATATCAGCCCCAAACTTTATTTCACCAAAGCCAATAAGAGGCTTAATTTCCAGATTTTCTTTCATCTTGGGTTATTTTTGTTTTGATTAAATCCCTTTTTAGTGGAAGTATGTTTCAAAATTTTCAATCACAAATTTAGTGATTTATTTATTGCATGTAACATAAATAGTCACCTAAAAATCTTGTTTTATTTAAGCCCTTATTTAACAGGAGAATCAATCTCTTTGCTGATATGACGATAAACCAGTTTATCTGTCCATGACGGAAAAAGACAATTTAAAAACACAGTCATTTTTCCCTGAAAGCTTAGAATAATTTTTCGTTTTCTCTTTTCTACAGCATTAAGAATTAATAATGCAGTCTTTTGGGCTGACATCATTTTACCTTCATTACGTGGTGACATACCCTGAAACGAACCATCTGCTACAAGGGCACGTTCTCTTATCTTACTTGCTGTAAACCCAGGACATGCAATCAAAACATGTAATCCCTTTTTCATGTTTTCAATCCTTAGGCATTCAAAAAATCCCTGTAGTGCAAACTTACTGGCAGAGTAGCCGGTTCGGGCAGGTAATCCTTTATAACCCGCAATGGAAGAAACAACAACAACGCTGCCCTGTAATTTTAAAAGATAGGGTAAGGCATATTTGGTGCAATATACAGCACCCCAAAAGTTCACCTGCATCAGCTTTTCCAATACTATTAAATCTACCTCCGAGAACAAAGCACGCATCGAAATCCCGGCATTATTAATCAGCACATCTATTTTCCCATATTTTTCAATAGTCTTTTCGATAAGCTGTTTACAATCCTCTTCCCTACTTACATCTGTCACAAAATATTCGCACTTTGCACCCATTTCGATACAAAGCCCTTTAACCCTCTGCAATTCAACTTCATTTCGGGCAGCCAGGACAATATTGCCTCCCCTGATGGCTGCCTCTACTGCCAATGCCTCACCGATTCCAGATGAAGCCCCGGTAATTAATATGGTCTTTCCGTTCAATAAAGCCTTCATAAGTATGCTGTTCTATTTTCATTAAGATACATGCGAATTTACATTTTTTATTTCCTACTCAAGCCAGATAAGCCTTTTTATTGAAAAATGGGTTAGAATAATTATTGTCTTTCATTAAGGGACATTCACAAATACTAAAGCAGGGCAATAGAATGAATACAGCCATTCGAATTATAGTTAATGCTGGAAAAATCGAGGAAAAATGATGATTTGCCCATCATATAGAATGTTTTATTAAACCCAAAAATGAACTGCCTGACAGAAAACATGAATGTAAGAAAACCTTCAGTACATTCTCACATTGAAGGCCAATAGATAATAAAATCAGTTCATAAAACAATCTATACTTGATTAATTAATTTTCAGTACATTAACCACATATAGAAAATATTTTTTTAATAATTATCATTTTTTGTTTGGGTTTTTATGCAAATGAAATTACCTTTGCACCTCCAAAAAAAGAAGACTAGGTAGCTCAGCTGGTAGAGCACATCCCTTTTAAGGATGGGGTCCTGGGTTCGAAT
>CAYLYP010000060.1:0-20283 GCA_964387795.1 uncultured Bacteroidales bacterium | reverse complement strand
AGGAAAAAGGGAATCTACTTCTACTTCAAAATAAGGATTGGGATATAATTCAGTTTGATTGAAGGTGTTTGCCTCATAATATGATACCCAAAACGGTAGTCTTTTTATGGTTTGATAGGTGAGCGTCCTTGACTTGATAAGTCCAATTTCATTTTGAATTTTATTTGTTGATAGCGTGAATGGTTGAGCAGACAGTTGACTTTCGAGGCTCATCACTGGCTCATCTTCATGTATGAGCAGGGAGAGGCTTGTTTCATAAATCCTGTTACTCGTAGTGTTTATTAAATGAACCGCAATCAAAGAAACGATTATTGAAGCAACAAACCAAGGCCATAAAAAAGCGTATTTTCTGAAAAGAAGTTTTAAGTCCAGTGTTTCTTCCCTAAAAGGATCAGAGGATGGGTTCATTGCTGAGCTTATTTTGTAATGGAGAATATCAGGATGGCCGTTGATACTGCCGAAATGAGGATTGAATATGGGAAGGATGTGTAGGCATAAGATTTCATTTTTAGAGGCTCTACATAGATCACATCATTGGGCATAAGGTGAAAATAGGAATTTGAAAGAAGTTCAATTTTTGAAAGGTCAACAATTGCAACCTGAGAACCTGTAGGTGTTTGTCTTACCAGTTTGACATTACGAATGTTTGCAAAATCTTTTGTTCCTCCTGCAAGGCTTATGGCCTGAAGGATGTTTGCATATTCCTTGTCAATGGTATAGGTGCCGGGCCTGCTTACTTCTCCCAATACTGAAACCTGGAAATTTATCAGTTTTACAATAGCTGTAGTTTCATTGAAGTATTTGTTCAATACTTCCTGGACTTTTTCCCTTGCCTGTTCAACAGAAAGGCCCCTAACAAATAAGCGTTCAATAAATGAAAAACTTATATAGCCTTCTTCATCAACAGTATAGCTGTTAAGATAAAGGTAGGTGGGGTTCATCAGATTGGGTAGGTCACTTTGGAAAAATTTACTTGTCTTTGAGTCCAGACTATAAACTTTAATGTATAACTGGTCACCTGTCTGGATGATATAGGAAGTCTGTCTTGGATTCTCAACTGTCAGCACCTGGGTCTCCTGGTTTTCCTGTTGTAACAGGGTTACTTTCTTTTGACTGACACATGATGCCAATGAGAAAATGAGCAAACTGATAAGCCATATATTGCTTTTCCTTGGATTTCTTTTGTTTTTTGCTTTCATTTGTTGGCGTTTTTATTTGAAATTCTTTTTTTGTTTACTTTATTCCCCTGTTGAAATCATTCATCGCAACGGGATTTTTATTCCCTGTTGATATCTTACCACAAAAGCCCCTTTTATTGGTATTTGTTTTAACATCAAAAGAGTTTCTTCCAATGTCTCGCCTCCTTCAATACTGTATTTATACCAGTTGTCTTCAAAAATAAATCCAATGGTCTCTGTTTGTGGATAGAGTGATTGAAGTTGCTCCGTTGAAAGAGGGGTTCTGCTTGCTGATATTTGGATCCTGTATTGTGGATTGCTTTGCTGATGAAATGTCTTCAATGGGGTTGATGAAAATGCCCTTGATACCTCTTTTGCTTTCAGGATGGGTGTTTTTATTCCAGTCACAAAAGCAATGGGAAAAGCTCCTTTTACATTTATCTGTCTCAATAAATGTAGCGATTGTTCATAAGTGGAAAAGTTGCCGATATAGTATTTCTCCCATTCATCCTCCTGATAGTTATACACTTCTTCATCTCCTTCATAAAGCCTCTTAATTGCTTCCTGGCTCATGGTTTTACGGGATGCTGCTATTTGGATGTGATATGAGACAATTGTTTTTGCTGGTAATTCAAGATTATTTGCTTCACCAATCAGGTTTCCTCCCTGTAATTCTCCCCTGAGAGGTTTCTGTCCCTGAGCTGTTGATGGTCTTGAAGGCTTTGTTGTTTCTCCTGATGGGCTGCGTTCTGGTTTAATCTGAGACTGTGATATTTGATGCTGCAAACCACCTGGTGATATACTATCTTTTTGATCTGTTGAATCTGCTTTTGTTAGTTCATTTGTTTGAGAATCAGGATTTACCAATGAGAGGATGTACAACATATAAGCTTTTGCCCATAGATCGGATGCACGTATGGCCTGGTCATATAATAACTGATAGCGAAGGCTGTCTGAAATGTTTTCCTTTTGCTTATATCCTTCAAACATCTTTAACATCTGAAAGTTTATTTTGAGCGGGAGCGTGTCCTGATTAAGGGTGTCCTGGGTATTTATTGAATTATACATAGAAATACCCTGTCTTGAATGGCAATCTTTTGGAATGCTTATAGCAAGGAAAATGATTCCAAAACAGAAGATTATATGAATAGCCATTTTTGTCATTTGAACAACCGTGGTATTTATTAAAAAAAAACACTTTTGCTAAAAACTTGTTTTATCCGGTTATCTTTGGATTGAAAACCTCCACACATTTTATTTGTAGATAAAACCTACCCCTTGCTTTACTTAACATCCTGCTTTGTCGAGCCTGTAATCCATATTAGTGTAAAAATATCCTGATTTTCATCATGAAAGAAAGGTGTTTTACTGATTTTTATTAAGCGTTTCCACAGTTTGGAGAGTCTTTACATGTGTCAGATAATCATTATATTAGCTCCTTGAATGAAGTTTAAAAAAAATTTTTTTGAAAAAAATAAAGAAAGCACTTGCCAATATAAAAAATAGATTTACCTTTGCATCCGCAACTGACAAACATAACAGTTGTATTCATTGAAAGATTGGGGCGATTAGCTCAGCTGGTTTAGAGCACCTGCCTTACAAGCAGGGGGTCGGCGGTTCGATCCCGTCATCGCCCACATCATTTAAAAGGGGTTGAAAACTTTAGTTTTCAACCCCTTTTAATTTTTATTCATATAGGATTATACAATAAGCCCAAATTACATAATTCAAATTTAGTACGGCTTATTGGTTATGATGCCCTCTTAGGGTAATGTTATAAACGGTATCATTGACAATAAATGTTGCTTTATTGTCACACTCCCCATCCCCATAATCAAGAACTGCTGTTATATCATCCACAAGCAGGTTAATAGTCCCGCTCACAATCCATGGGCATGTTATCCTGATTCTTAAAGGAGTAGCAATGGTATGCGTATATGAGTATTCTTTGCGGTTGATCCCGCTTGATGTACCGGTAATTTCATATTCATCGTCCAAAATGATGTTTGGGGTGTCGAAGCCTTCAACCCAGGTACGGGTGCGGTTGGCTTCACGGGTATAGAATGTGCCATCGGGGAATGTAATTTTCCCATCACTGATTGTGATTTTGTATGATCTGTTTCCTGTGTTTTCAATGACTTTTATCCCTTCAATCTGGTGCTCATCAATGCTGAAGTTTTCAAATGTGATGGTTTTGATGTTTCCTTCTACCCTGTATGGGGCCGTGATATGTATATAAACTATCCCGTTTTTGATTTTCCCTGATGGGCTTGTCCAATTGGTATAGGTTATTGTGATTAGACGTGGAAAGTTTGGATAGGATGATGTTCCCTGTCCCTGGGCAACAGTGATAAGCCTGCTGCCTTCATCAAGGCCTGATTTATCTCCCTGTGGTTCATAACCATTGTTTTCGAGTGTAACAATGGTTTCTTCCATTTCATTATAAATATCATCAAAAAAAGCGTTAGCTGTTGCTTCAGCCTCCGCATTTTCAAGCAGTTTGCTTTCATCGGTCTTATCCTTTTTACAAGATACAATTGCAAGGATAAATAGTCCAGCCAAACCTAAGTGAATGATTTTGTTTTTCATGGGAATTGGAATTAAGGTTACGAAATCATTTTGTTTGACATTTGAAATAGTTCAGGGTTTAACACAAGAAGTTATTTTTTTGTTCAACAACCTTAGAAATTGTGTTTCAAAAAAAAGCATTCATTAAAAATCTTTGATTTTGTAATTGTTTTTCTTTTTATGATGTTTAATGTTTTTAAAACAGCACCAGAATTAAAAATAAAAGACCGTCCCAGGATTGAAACGGTCTATAATAATTATAATTGTATGTTTATAAAAATGGATAAATAAAATTAGAAAAACAATGCAATCTTTATAACGTGATGTTTTAAGGTTTATTGTTTAAGATTTGCTTTTGTGAAAAAATATTCCGGAATTTTTTTATCAAACTGAATATCAGTTATTTTAAATTCAGTTCCCTTGCCGTCCTTAAGCATATCTTTATAAACCATTGTTTTGGGAAACCATCTGTTGCCTATGCGTTCAACATCTGAAAGCTCAATTCGCTTTAACAGTTGTCCACTCTTTGCATAAAGTTCCTGTTTCAGGGGAATAAACCTTTCAACGTCAACCCACATCTTTTGGGAGGCATAGGCCACATCGTCAACTTTGGCTGTGAGTTCGAGCACAAATGTTTTGCGGTCTCCAATGTTTTCCTGTCCAATGATTTTTGAAGAATACACTTCTTTCAAAGGCCTGTCGTCCATCATATCTTCATAGCTAAGATCTGAACCCATAACGGATTGTCTTGTCATGTGACCTGAAATCTGGATTGTTCGATCGGCAGAGGGGGTATAAATCCAAATCTGGTTCTCAAGTTTTAAAAGCTTTGTCCCTTTATCACTCGCTGGGGATAGGTATTCGGTAAATGATTTTTTATTGCCTACTGACCAGCTTTTTGAGGTAAGTGTCCTGGAATTCCTTTTGCCATGAATGGTCATTGAAGATTCAATAATCTTGCTGTCGGAAGACATGTTTTTATCAATACGTTCAATTATCTGGTCTGCTGTCTGTGCTCCAAGTGTCAGCATTGATACTGACAATACTGATAGGATGAGAAGTTTTTTCATGCTTAAAAAAATTATTTCAGATATTGTTTGTTATCAAACTTCAAGTTCTTTAAAGAGGCTGGCAGTTTGCCTTTTGTATATCCCTATTCCGGAAAGGGCATTGCCAAGTACCATTGAAAACAGGCCGGGTATAAAGCCAATATAGTAAGAGTCGGGAGTGATGGCTGTCCGCATAACGCTGGGCATCATGATTGAGGCATTTGGCATCATTCCTGAAATGTCAATGCCTACAACATAAATGTAATAGTTTATCCCTAATCCTGCCAGTGATCCAACGACAGAGCCAATAAATCCTATTAGCAATGCTTCGTAGATAAGGGTTTTGTAAATATGCTTTTTCTCTTCCCCAAGTGCAAGCCTTATCCCAAACTCCTTATATCTGCGTAATCCGCCAAGCAGGCCTGTGTTCCATAATACTGTTGACATGGCAAGGACAAACACAAATATAAAAACACCTCCCATTGCATTTGAATAATCCAACAATTGGGCCATCCCTTCCTGCTGTCTGAGACTTAGCATTTCGGGTGCATATTCATCCGTATCATTTGCATAAGAGGCATTGAAGCTTTTCATTACCTTATCGGCTTCCTCTTCATCATAATTGTGGGAGCCAAAAAACCCAAGTATTTCTCCCGCAGCATCATCCATACCTAGTGCAGCCTGTGCATCTGTTATATCTACCACTAATGCTCCTTTGTCAAGTACAGGTGTCCCAAATTTTACTGTTCCCGTGAGGGTGAAATTATAAAATGCCATTCCTCCATCCATAGTAGTGCCAAAGAGGGTAAAAGAATCCCCGATTTTGGCTTTTAATTGGTTGGCAAGGTCTGCTGATAATAATGCTTCGCCTTGTTTGGAGGGTATGTTTCCTTCAACAATTGATTTTTGAAGGTTAAAACGCTCAGCTTCTTTTGAGCCGGGCGAAAGCAAATCAAAAGCAAACCCGGCTGCCGGCCGCTGTGCTTTTGTATCTCCCGATTCATCAGGGAAGTCTATCAGACCGCCAAAACGTGTCCTCATTACCCATTCTGCTTGTGGATAATCTGACTGAAGTTTTTCAATCAGGCTTGTTGCATCTAAAATAGCAAGGTCGTTTGGATTTTGGCCCATTTCTTTTGCATAAGCCCTTGTTACAACTTTAACATGGCCTGTTTGGATGTTGGCACTCATAATAATGGAATCGCCAATGATGCCTTTGAGCCAGCCACTAAGGAAAACTGTGAGCATGGCGCCAAGGCTTACCACTATAATGGGGAGCAGGCTCCTGCTCCTGTCATTTATTATGCCTTTTAATAAAAACTTTATCATTGCATTTTTCCTTTAAGTGCATCAGTAGGTTTAAGTTTTGAAATCCTGCGGGTTGGGAAATAGCTAACAATGGTAGCTGCGATGATTACCAGCAGGATTGTGGAGATTAGCATGCCGGCACTATAAGCCGGGATGATCTTATCGCTTATTGAAATACCTGTGTCATCAGCAACAGGGGGCATTGGTATTCCGGTTCGGTTAAGCAATAATAATAGCGGTATCCCATAAAGGCTTGCCAAAAGTAAGGCCAGGATACTATGGGCACTACCCTCGATAGTGAATATCTTAACCACTTGCCAGCGTGTCATTCCTAATGCAATATAAGTCCCAATTTCTTTTTGTCGCCTGAAAATGGATAAAACCTGGGTGTCGAAGATGGCGAGCAAGGCGATGGTGAGTAAGAGGATATATGTTATTGAAGAACCAATCTTTTTGGTAGCAATAATTTCTTCCAGATCGCTCATTAAAAAGTCCTGACTTTTATACTGCCAGTTTTCAATGTTTTCTTTAGGTGCTTCAGCCGAAGCCACCAATAAAGTAGCATGGTTCTCAAGTCCTGTCATTTGCTGGAGGTTTTTCAGGGGTATCCAGATTTGTCCATTGTCGATGGTTGGCATATTTGAATCAAAAACCTCAACAATTTTAATTTCTCTGGCATCAAAAGTTCCGTTTTTGTCGCGCCAACGAACGAGGACATTGTCGTTTTGTTTTAGCTTTGTTTGTTTTGCCAATCGTTTTCCTATCACTGCCGGGATAAAAGCTGAGGTGTCGGATAGGAGGGATGTCGGGAGTTTAATCAGGTTTTGGGAAGGATCAATTCCTTTAATGATGATGTTGAGCATCCGGCCCTGTGGATAAATAGTTCCCTGAACATGTAACTGTGGGCTAAGCCATCCTTTTGAAATTAATTGGTTCATT
The DNA here is from genome assembly GCA_964387795.1 of uncultured Bacteroidales bacterium. Classification (GTDB taxonomy): domain Bacteria; phylum Bacteroidota; class Bacteroidia; order Bacteroidales; family UBA7960; genus CAYLYP01. The sequence goes on along the minus strand of CAYLYP010000060.1, from coordinate 13,241 downwards.
TGCCCGGAAAGAGGGGCGTTGGCGTCCTGGAGGCTAAGGAGGTCAAATCGGTCGTATAGCGGGTGCCAAAACTGGCCCTGGTTGATTTCCCAATCAATGGTATCACGTTTGGCCTGTGCATTCCAGCCATCGAGCATCCCATTGAAAAAAACCATCACTACATAAGCCAGGGAAAGCACTGCTACATTGAGCCAGGTCCTAAGACCTGCTCCAAATAGGTTTTTAAATGCCAGTTTAATTGCTAACATGGGTTTAGTGTGTTGTGGTTTCAAAAACTGCTTCATCCTTTTCAACTGCCCCATCTTTCAGGTATATGATCCTGTCAAGATATTGCATTACTTTTTCATCATGGGTGGCAAAGATGAATGTGGTGCCAAGCTCTTTGTTTAGCTTTTTCATTGTTTGGAGTATGTGATGGGAGTTGCGGGCATCCAGATTGGCAGATGGCTCATCGGCCAGCACCAATGCAGGACGTTTTACCATTGCCCTGGCAATAGCAACTCTTTGGCATTCCCCTCCCGATAGCTGTGCCGGTTTTGACTTTGCTTTATCCACAAGGCCAACCCAATCAAGGGCTTCCATCACCGCTTTTTTCCTTTGTGCAAAGGTGTTTTTTTGTAATAATAAAGCAAATTCAACATTTTCAAAGACAGTATATACAGGGAGGAGGTTATAGGTCTGGAAGATAAAGCCTATATGTATGTTCCTTAGCTCAGCCGATTGTTTATGGGTAAGTGATGATACGGCTTGTCCCATTACAATAGCTTCTCCTTCCGATGGATTGTCCAGTGAACCGATGATGTTGAGCAGGGTTGTTTTCCCCGACCCGCTTGGCCCCACCAATCCTGCAAACTCTGCCTTTCCAAAAGTAAGGTTTACTTTGTTGAGTGCTGTAAATGTCCCGTTCCCGGCGGGATAATGTTTGCTCAATTGGGTGGTTTGAATAATAAACGCTTGTTCCATAGGGTTTGTCATTTTTTTTAATGATTAAAAACAATCATGAATTGTATCCCTTTACCTGAAAATAGTAGGCCGGCATTCTCCTGTTGGGGCAAACTAAATTGTTCGGGATTCCAAAATCCCATCAGGTGAAATGAAAATTGGTTATATTGCCTTTTCCAGGTAATGAAATTATAGGGGTTTTTGTTTTTCCAGTCGAAATATACAATAGCACTCAGATTATCAAAGATTGAAAGTGGATAGTTTAATGAGAGCGCAGAGAAAGTGATTCCTGAATTAAATTCAAAAATTTCTTCACTTGTTGATGCAAAAAGTTGTTCAGCTATAACAGATAAACCTGATCCGACATTGAAGGTATAATCAGCCCCGATATTGGCCATTATGGTGTTGTTGAGAGGCCCTGCGTCTTTGCTTTTATGGGTGAGCGAGGCCTCTGCCCAAAAACCTATTTCAACATCCCATTTTGCATCTATACCAAATCGGTGTTCCGGGATTTTATCAATTCCCGGGACCAAAGGGTTCAACCCGCTTAAATCTGATTTCCTGAAATGATACGAAAACGCTGCTTCCCCTCCCGGAACCGGGGTTTGTATCCGCCCTCCAAGCTCAGGCATGCTTTGGTCTGTTGACCCAACTTCCCATGCCTTTGCTTCTTTATTGCCATATAAACCCCATAACCATACATTTGTATTGTCAAGAAAATAATATCGTCCCAACAGGCTCCAAACACCATCTGTAATTTGAAGAGGGTCTCTCGGATCCATCTGGTCGAACCACATTAATGGCCTTAGTATGCTGGCTGAACCAAAATTGATTTTCTGCAAACCCAGTCTTACTTCAAACTGTTCACCAGAGTACCTTGCCCATAAACGATAGGGTTTAATGTTTCCATCTGCCGAGAGGCTGTCAAACGGACGGATACCCATGTTCCCATAAATGTTGGCAGATGCTTCAAAATCAATAAATGTTTTCTCTGTTGCTTTGAATTTTGAATTTAGTTGTGGAATATAACGCCCTCCTGCCCACAATGGTGTTTTATCTTCAAAGTGATACAGGGTATAAGCGGAAGCCTGCCCCGAAAACTTTATCTTATACTGTGCTATTGAAGGATTAGTGATGACCGCAGCAATGATTATTAACAAGAAAAATACTTTTGTTGTCATCCTGTACTTTGTTTTTTTGTTTTTTTTTTTGGTTTGGGTGTCTGAATTGCTGTGCCCGTTAGGGGTTTGTTGGCTTTGAAGGTGCAATGCCTGCATATTTTAGTTGTTGGTTTTAATCCTCATTACGGGGGATTAAGCCATAGGTAAAAAAGTTTGTTATTTCCATAATCAAGTCTTGTGGGTTGTCATACATCTGAAGCAATTGTTCGTTGGCAACCAATTCGTATGACTTTTGGCTAAGGATAAAGAAGAATTCCATTTTAAGGTCTTTTCTAAACCATCCTTTTTCCTGTGCCTCTTTAAACTCATTGATTGTTATATTCCACATCTCCTGGGTTTTTGCTTCTATATAATCTTTTAAACCAAACTCATTGCTCACATAAAAATCCATAAGAAACTCCTTGCTGATATTTTTTGTTCCATCCATTTTCAACATGACCATTTGTTTGATTTTCTCTGAGGGCTTTATATCTGAGTGCATGATTTGTTTAAACTGCTCTATTGATATTTCTGCAATCTGGTCAAAAACTGACCTGGCCAATTCTATCTTGTTTGGATAAAAACGGTAATAGGTCATTTTGCTTACTCCTGCTTTTTTACAAAGCTCTTCTATGCTTACTCTCCTAAAGCCATGTTTCCAAAAGAGCTCCCTTGCTGCATTTATTATATCCTGTTGTTTCTTTGCAAGTTGTTTTTTTGTCATACAAACGATAACTTATGAATTCGATACAAATATACGATAAAAGTAAAAACAAACTAAAAAAGTAACATTAATTTTTAATTCGTCTGATTAATTAATGTTTGGTATAGGATACACAGCTGATAATTGATAAAATGATTTTTTTTCATTCAAATCCAATGATATTTATTAATGTATTAAGTAAAATGTAAATATTTAAAAATGAAATTATTAAATATTAGCTCTTTCAATTGTTATTATTCACCCATTTCTTTATTCCCAAAATAAAAGAAGGGCGTTTGTTCCTTTATAAAAAATAAATGGAGATATTTATACTTTCTATTTTTAATTACGTTATTACCTTTTGGTTCAAACTTTTAAAAAATAAACGAGCATGGCTATCCCAACATCAAGGACAAAAGAAAATGCCAGGATACAAATAAATGAGGATTTTTGCAATGGCTGTGGTTTATGTGTTTCAGTATGCACTGATTTTAGCCTGGAACTGAAAAATGAAAAAGTGATTGAAAGCAAAAATGCTGTGTTTGGGTGTATTGCCTGCGGGCATTGCATGGCAATCTGCCCTAAAGGGGCAATAGAAATACACGGAAGGACAATGTCCCCCGCAGATTTATTTGATCTGCCCCCAAAGGAAAATGTAGCTGATTATGGTCAGCTTATGGCTTTATATCAAAGAAGGAGGAGTGTCAGATATTTTAAGGATAATGCGATAGAACCTGAAAAGATATTCAAAATTATGGAAGCAGCACGTACTGCCCCTATGGGATTGCCGCCTTCGGATGTGAACGTATTGATTTTGGATGGTCTTGATAATACGCGTGCTTTTGCAAAAGACTTTTGCGATTATCTGGAAGGCATGAAGTGGTTTGTTTCTAAATGGTTTCTTGCCCTTATGAAGCCTTTTTGGGGAAAAGCTAATGACGAGATGTTCAAAGGATTTGTAAAGCCTCTGTTTAAAGTTTATACGGAAGGCATGAAAGAAGGTAAAAACCTTGTGAATTATGATGCTCCCCTGGCAATGTATTTTTATGGCTCTGCATATACCGACCCTGCTGATCCTATCGTGGCTGCTACCTATGCTATGATTGCTGCTGAGTCGTTGGGACTGGGAACCTGTATGCTGGGTGGGATCCATCCCCTAATTCAAAACGGGAAAAAAGCCCGCCTGCTAAGGGAAAAGTATGGTATTAAAGGAACATCAAGGGAAGGTTTGTTTGTTATCTTCGGTTACGCCAAATACAACTTCAAAAAAGGTATCAGGCGCAGCTTTGCCAGCGATACGCCTGACCTGAAGAATTAATTTCAATGCTAAAGAATAGATGCAAAGGGCTTCGTGTGATTATTAATGATTAAGTGATAAAAGCAAAAATCTTTGCTTTTGGATTGGCTCTTTAATCATTAAAAATGTTGATCCTTTAATGCCTTCCTAAAACGAAAATCCGAATCAGGCTTTTCCTAAAGCATTGAGGGTGTTTCATCTTTATTGAAGACTAAGATACTTAAAAGCCTCATACACAAGGAAGGCTGGCCACACCAATGCTTTAAGGAAGCCAACTACACCCAACCAAAAGGTTGCTGCTTTTGAAATAAAGAAGATGGCTGCACCAATAAGGCCTAAGCCATAGATTGCGCCACACTGTGCCTGGTTCTGAAAATCTTTGCTCATATTAGTTTTGTTTTAAGGTTTGGTTTTAAACAAGGCATCATAAGTAACTTGTTTGACAAAGATTACTTTTAATGGTCTTGTTTTTTTATTTTATTTCTTAAGAACGCTAATATATGAATTATTTCAATATGGTTGTTTTATTGTTATATTTTTTATCCCAATAGGATTTTTATACTATTTGATAAACTTATCAAAATAGTTTTCGTTCAGGATATGCTGCGTAACAAACTTCCCGTCTTTAAAAATACTATATATGGTATGAGGGACAAAATGCTCCTGCGCTTTTTCGCGGCTGTCTATTTTAACAGTGGTGATTTTATAGCCTTTTATTGATGCAGTTACCTCTAATTCTGCTACATAATACTCGGTAAATGGGCAGGCATTGGTATAATAAACCGCCAGGCCTTCTTTTATATCGCATTCACCTTGTTTTGCAACTGATTTAAATGTGGGGACTGGGGCTCCCTCTTTTAAAGGTTTATATAATAGCTCAAAATAGGGTTGCGCACTATCACATTGCTTAAATCCCTGTTTCAGAAAAAACTTTTTGTCCGACATAAACGGTTGTTTTTTATTGCTTGTTACTACCACAATACCATTCATGTCTTTTGAATCCTTCTCGCATTCCATATAAAGCGCTTTCCCGGTCCCTTTGTCTTTATATTGGCCTGAAACCCAGAAACAATTGATCATCATATATCCGGGGGCATCTATTGGAGCCCATGCTTTTTCTGCAGGTGTATATTCAATAAAAACTTTTCCCCTGACATCCAGCTTTTTAAAGGTATAACCATCATCCAACTGCTTTCTGATCCAGTCTTTTTTTGCTTCATAGCCTTCAATGCATTTTTTATCCGAAATAGCACAACAAATGTGTTCTTTATCAATGTTTTGATGCGTAAGTTTAATTATATTTTCCATTGCTGTTTTATAGTTTTATGGTTTGAAATCGCAGTATGGTTTTTTGTTTTTCAACTGATGTTTTTCTTGCATCTGTCAGGTAGATCTCCCTGTGGATGAGAGAAGAACGTTTGAGGTGTTGTTCAGATGCATACTTTTCCATGATGCTAAAACTCATGGGTTCATTATCGTAACTGCCAGAGTGTAGCATTTGAACCGAAAGGCCTTCTTCAAAAGAATCAAAAATAACATTATTCAATAAATCATTAGGTTTTTTCTTTTTTGTCAACTCAATAATTTGATAGGCAAAGTCAGGGCTAACAAAGTCAGGTTGCCGGATCATGAGATGAAACACCAACTTGTCTTTATCAATAATGCCGGTATATTTTTCTTTAAAGTCTTCATCGATGTCCCAGACCCCTTCGAGGGGATATACGCAATAATCATAATAACCCTTTGGGGCAATCCCGGCTTTAGGGCTCATTTTTATTGCATAGGAAAGGGAATACAAGACTCCGATATAGTTCTGGAAAAAGCTGCTGTTAGGGTTTCCTTTACCTTTAATGCTGAAGAAATTGAATCGTGGGATAAATATCTGTTCGGGTTGCTTGCCCGGGCGGTAGAAGCTCTTTTCTTTGTTTTTCCAGTCCCATTTTTCCATTGTTTTTTGTTTTAATGGTCCAACAATTTTTCCTGCTTAAAAATGATCAATTTTTAATAAAAATCCCGGAGCAAAATTAAACCTTGCTCCGGGATTGTTTTAATGTTACAAAGGTTTTACCGGGACACAGATGTCAACGATAAACTTCCCGTTTTTGGGTTCCTCCGGATACATCTCTAAGCAAGGCTTGTCGTCGCACTGATAACCGCTGGCAGGGAGCCATTGTCCATAAAACCATGACCAGGCTTCGGTGAATTGTGTGTCATCCAACTCAAACCGCCCTACAGCATAGCTGCCACCATCAACTTCCATTTTGCCAACTTCGCCATCAACCTTGGTGTCGGGTGGTACTGTAATACAGATGCTGATACGTAGCTTGTCATCTTCTGTAACATCAGGATCATCATGATATACCACGAGTGATTTGAAGTTTTCCCCTCCAATCAAGCCTCTTGGGCCTGCCCAGGCAAAGAGCCTGTTCCAGATAGATTCAAACAATCCGCTGTTGCCTTTGTAGGCTCCTATATGACGGATATAAGCAACTGTCATTTTTGGGAACTCTTGGATTCCCACACTTTTGTTTAGTTCCATATTTGTCCTCCATTTAATTGTTTTTGAACGGGAACAAAAATACATGCTCAATGCGTCTTTACTTTGTTTGAGGTTGCTATCAGTTTGACTTAAATTGCTATCCTTTATTTTGTGCTTCCGGTATTCACTTGCTGATATCCCAAATGTGGCTTTGAAGTTCCTTGAGAATATTGAAATATCTGTGAAGCCACATTTAAAAGCAATATCGCTGATGCTGTCTTTTTTTGCTGATTTTAATAATGTGGCTGCTTTCTCTATCCTTACCCGCGTAATAAACTGAAAAGGGGTTTCCCCTACAATGGAATAGAAAATACGGTGGAAGTGAAACTTTGAAAAGTTGGCCACTGAAGCCAGTTCCTGTAAAGAAAATTGATTTTGGATATTAGCTTCAATATAATCAAAAGCTTTGTTGATACGCGAAATATATTCGCTTTCGGTTTGCGAAATCATTTAGAAACAGAGATTATTAGTGATTGTGTCATTTTGAAAAAACAGGTGCCATTTGCGAATAATAGGGCAGCAGGATGATAAGCCCTACATTCTTGAAAAAAGTTTCAGGAACTCATTTATTAACCAATTCAGAATGAATGGGTTTGAAATTGCTTCCGACAATTAGAAAATCCTTTTGATGAACATGATTGTTGCCAATCCTGTAAGCAGGATGATCGAAACTATCGAGATTGTTACAATTGAAACATACATGCCCTGATGCCTGATAATAATGCCAAAGAAAGCCCATATAACCGAAAGGGCCATGAATGGGTTTTTATTGCGCCACATGCTCAGCATTACGATTACCATACCGGTGGTAATCATGAATACAGTCCATATTTCGGGCATAATACCCCATCCACTCCAGTTGAGATGAACCAGATATGCTGAAATATTGGCTATGGTAGCAACACTGATCCAGCCAAGATAAATGCCAAAAGAAGCTTTGATAAGTAATGGGCCCTGGGCCAAAAGCTTATGGTTAATAAATATCAGCGTTAATAAAAGGCAAAGCATGATAATCACTGAAAGTCCGGGTTTATCATAATGCCAGGCCAGGATCCATAAGGAATTAAAAATACAACTTATTGCAAAGCTCCAGCCAATAGCTTTAAATTTGTTATGATAGGAATCCCTGAATTGAAGCAACATTAAGGCAAGTAATAACAAATAAATAACGCCCCATATAGAAAAGGTAAGGCCGGCAGGAGTAAAGAGATTGGGATACTGCTCTGAAATGGCTCCTGTTGTCTTTCCGTTTATTGGCAGATAATTGGCTAAAAAATTAGTAGCCAACATGATAAAAAAAGCAATGATGTTGATTACTTTCATGACATTTAATTTTTACTAAATATAGGATGTTTTTATGAACTCCTTTAATAAAATCAATAAATATTTTGATTAAAAAAATCAGTACACAAAAAAGGCTGCACTATTAATGCAGCCTGTCCCAGAGAAATCAAGCAATCAATAATTACTTAATGATAACAACCCTTTTTGTTTCCATAAACCGATTTTCTCTGATAGCAATCACATATACCCCGGCAGGGCATGATGTCAGGTCAATTATTGTATGAATGGACGAGTGTTCATTTCCTTTAAGTTCTATGCTGCGGACAATACTTCCATAATTATTGAGTACTTCAATGATTACCGGGTTTTCTGTCCTTTTAATTGTTTTAACTTCAACAAGCCCGTGGGATGGATTTGGATAAACAAATATCTCTTTTCCAACATTTAAATCCTGATTTGAAACATTGGTAATGATAATGCTGTTTGAAGGAACAGAAGTGCAATATGCATCCGAGACAGTGGCATAATACGTTCCATTGGCAAGAGCTGTGTATTGTTGGGCGGTAGCCCCTTCAATAGCTTCTCCGTTTAGATACCATTGGTTTCCTTCTTCCATATCGCTTGATAATACAATTCCTGAGGCAATTATTGAAGGGGCGTCAGGTATTTCATTCACTGTAACATGAAAGGGCCCTGATTCTTCGGTGTAACATGTTCCATCTGATGCATAAACGCCTATGTCCCCGGATTGGGCTTCTTCACTTACCTGAACTGTTATTGAATTTGTTTGCTCCCCTCCGGTAATTGTCATGCCTTCTGGAAGTGTCCAATTGTAAATGGTGGCATTTTGAACGGCAGGAACAGAATATTCATAGTCACCGGTATTGATACAAACATTCTCATTACCTGTGATTTCACCAATTTCATCTTCCATCAAACAGTTGGTAGTGAATGTAAAATCGGGGCTATTGGTTGTGCCTACATTATTAGTGGCTACACAGCGAAAGTGATATGTTGTCCCCGCATCAAGGTTATCAATCAAAGCCGATATTTCAACAAATTGGATTCCATTTATTGTTGGTGGAACTGTAGCAGTGGTGTTTCCATAAGAACTTGTAAGTCCCCATTCAAAATTGACTTCAGTGGTGTTGTTATTGGCATTCACCCCGGCAAACAAGGTTGCTTCATAAAATCCGATATTTTCGCTGCCCACATTTTGAATGGTTGGGGCTACAGGCACCTGTCCTGTTATGGTAATCAGCAGTGAATCCTGAATATAGGTGTCTTGTTGTGAAATGGCTTTTGCCCATACTGTCCCGTTGACAGCAGCTGTTACCAGCCCACTTGCATCAATTATGGCATTCCCTGTTTCAGGGATTATTGACCATTCAACATTTTGCCCTGCAGTAGATGGATAAACAATTGCCTGAAGCTGTAGTGTGCCGCCATAAGTGTTTATTTCAGCAGGTACAGCCCCCTGGGTTGCAACATCCATACCAATGAGGCCACCTGTTGTGATGCCCTGAATATATCCCATGTCAAAGGAACCCCTGTTTTCGACCCACATCCCTGCAAGCCAATGCTCATCAACCCGGTTGAAATTATATCTTGATTTTCCATTTGTTGTTGAACATATCTCTGCTGCCTGGTTGGGCCATATAAAAGAACCTGTTGCATCAAGCCTGGTAACATACATTTTTTCATTTACATCGGAATACATGAAAATAGGGTTGTCATCCTCAACGATTAGGTTTCCGGCTGGGATGTTGCGTGTTGCGCTTATTGGGAAAACTTCTTTTGCCTGATCGCCCAATATCCTTGCCCCACTTACTTTTGAAAATTTCTGTACATAGATCCCATAAACAGTCTGGTTGGGATCACAAAAACTGCATACCGACCAGATGTAGTCTGAACCCGCCTCCCGGCAAATCTGTGTCAAACCCTGGTAGTTATCATTACTGCCTGTGCTGGTATTAAAGTTCGATCCGTTCATCCCCCAGGGGGTAGTCCCGTCTGGATTTATCCTTTGAAGAAATGAATCAAAACGATAACCCGCTGAACTGTAATAACCAAAATAAGTAGTATCAGCTTCGGCTAAGATAGAATAATACCTGGCTCCGCTTGAAGTCTGGTCGCATATCTGCATGGGGTCATATAAAGCTGTGCCATCATTGTTGAAATGCTGGGCATAGAGTGTTGTGGCAACACCATAACCTTTTTTTTGATAAACGATAGTAAATTTTCCATCAAGGTTACCAACGATTTGGCCTCTTGTTGTTTTGGAAGTCCCGATTGTAATTGAATAGGGGTTTTCCCAAACAAGGGTTCCGCTTGGGCTAATCTTCTGATAGTCCAAGGTATTTGATGTTGTGCTCAGCCATGAAACAACAATTTCGCCAGTGCTGAGAAGGGCTGGGTAGGGTGCTAAACCGGTACCGGGTTTTACACCTGCACTTGTCCATAAATGCTCGCCCTGTTGGGAGATTTTATAAAGGACAATCTGGTAATCGTCGGCAATTTCATATTGCATGGCAATAATAAAGTTGTCGGATGCGTCAACACAAACACCATAAACAAATGTGGCAGTGCCGGAAGATTGATTTGAAACAAGTACGCCGTCCGGCCCAAGAAGTTTATTGCCGGAAGCATCAAATAATTGGGCACGCATATCAAAGTTGCCTTCATTTGTGCTATAGAATGCTACCCAAACTTTGTCATCAGAAGTGGATGCTGATTCCATAGGCCCGGCTTCCATACCTGAAATATTCAGGTTTTGGGCAGTATTTGTGTTCCATTGGCCTTTCATTGTTAAAGGCTGAATAATGAAAATGGTTAGAATCCCCAGGTAAGCTAAAAATCTCAGGCCTTTCATGTTGCTTTGCATTGATGGTTTTACTTGTCAGGAAAACACATCAAAGCTAAGATGAAAACAGTGTTAAACCAAATTAAACACCTCATCTATACTACTGCAAAAAAAAATATTATTATTGAAATACTACTGCATTTAAAACAAAGTATTTGATAATTAATAAATTAAAATTGAGAAAGGAAATTTGTAATATTTACTTCGGGTGTAAGGCATAGCTTTTTCCTTAATCTGTTACGGGCTGATTCAACACTCCTGATCTCCCTGAACGTAATCGAGGCAATGTCTTTTGTTGATAATCCCAATCTGAGCAAAGCACATATTTTTTTATCATTTGGCGATAAGTCGGGGTATGCAGTACTGAGGTTTTTCTCAAAGGATTGATGTACTTCCTGAAAGTATAACCTGAATTCTTCCCAGTCATTTCCATTGGATACCTGATTGATTTGGGCGAACATTTCGCTGATAATGTGGTTTTTTTCTTTTTCTTTCAGGTGCCCGTTATAGGTTATTTGCTTAAGCCCCGATGAAACACTTAACGCAAATTCATTATTACGGGCCATTTGCATTGCAAAGTAGGTTAATTGTCGGTTTTTATAATCAAGCTCAAGCTTAAGGCTGTTTTCGTTACTTACCAGGACTTGCTTTTCTTTTTGGTGTAGCAATTCGGCTTGTATGGCTAATTGTTGGTTTTGAACCCTTTCCCGTTTTCGTGATTTCTGCAAGTGGATAATTATATAACTTATCAACAGGAGCGCAAAAATAATGGCTGCCAGGATAATCCTTTGCCTCTGGATTGCAAGTTCCTGAAGGCTTACTTTCTGTTGTAATATCTGGTTGTCTTTTTCTGATTTTATTACATCGTAAACAGATTGGACTTGTTCGATTTTTATAATACTGTTTAATGAAGTAAGTGAATCGTTAAGATTTGAATAATCAGAGTAATATTGTGCTGCCAGTTGATAATTTCCCCTTTCTTTGTAAAAATCTGCGGCATGCTTTAATACAATAAGTTTTTGAGAAGGATTATTTATAGAAAAGGACTCTTTGATTGCAAGGTCCATGTATTCGGATGCCCTCTCTATCTGATTCATGTCCTGATATGTTGAGGATAGGGAGAGGTATGAATTTATCAATGGGTGGGACAATGAACTGACATTTGCATAATAACGTGCCAGCTCCTGATAAGAAAGTGCAACTTCCAGCTTGCCCTTGTGCTGATATAAGATTCCAATATTGGAGTAAATGATTGAAAGGTTATAGGGGTCATTGTTCATGTCTAGCTGGTTAAGCGCCATAAATGCAAACTCAAGGGCTTTATCATACTTTTCTGTCTGCTGGTAAATGCCTGCCAGGTTGTTATAATTGTTAAACAACTCCTGTTTTATATTTAGCTTTTTATTGATTTCAATGGCTTTTAAAAAAAGTGTTTCTGCTTTGTCAAACTTATTCCGGCTGTAATAAAGCTTGGCCAGATTATTATATACCTTGGCTTTGCCAATGTCATGCCCTATCAAATCGCAGGTTTGAAGCGATTTCATATATAATCCCATTGCCTCGTTCCAAAGGCCTGTTTCTTCATATATTGCACCAATAACATTATATACCGAAGCAATTTTCTTAAAATCATCCTCTTTTAAAGAGGCCTTCTGTTCCAGATAGTTTCGTATCTCAATAAATATTTCGAGTGCCTTAAAATGCAAACCTTTTTCAAGCAGGAGATAGCCCACTGCCCAACTCACTGAACAGGACTGATCAAAAGTCAAGGATTCTGCATTTTTTAAAACAGAATCAATTTCATGAATTTTAGGGGTGCTAAATGTTTCCGGTTCAGGAAATTCATTCTTGAAATACTGTTGTGCTTTGGCCACAAAGGGAAAAGATGTGTTTTCGGCATGAAGCCCCGCTAAAAAACAAAAAATGAAGTATAACAAAATGATTGTTTCCTTTTGCAAATATGTATGGTCTTGTTTTTTCTTCATAGGTCATTCCAAAAATCGAAAATTCATCTTTCCTGGTAAGATTTTCTTAATTATAAACCAAACAAAAATAATTTTAATTATGATATTCAAACCCATAAAAAGTGTTTTTATAAAAATCATATCACACATTATTCTGCACGTACCATTAAAACACCTTGTCAAAAAGCATATTTCTGTGTATTAATGGAAACTGGCTTATAACAGGGCTTATTATGGTTCTGTTAAAAATAATGATTCAAATCCCGGGATTATTAATGACTTATAATCTTTATCAACTTACGCATCTTAAGTCATATCAAGGTGTTTCAGTTAAATAGGGTCTGCTGAAAAAGTCTTTAAGGCATCAGATGTAAGGCGACAAGGCGAAATTGTATACTAATACTATGAGCCGATGGCAACGAAACAGATGATGCCTTAAAGACTAACGCAAACAAGATGCAAACATATTGGCACCAAAGGAAATAAATC
>CAYLYP010000059.1:0-20473 GCA_964387795.1 uncultured Bacteroidales bacterium | reverse complement strand
AGTAATTTTTCATAAAATAGCTTGGGATTCAAAAGCCTTAATTAAATTTGCATCACGAAAACAATACCGGAAAAAACATAAGCAACCGGTGAAAGCATAATGTTTTAAAACCCCCATCTGAATGAAAAAACTGATTGAATGTGTCCCCAATTTCAGCGAAGGCCGCGATATGGGAATCATCAAACAAATTACCAACCAGATTGAAGCCATAGAAGGTGTCAAGTTACTTGATGTGGATCCCGGAAAAGCAACAAACAGGACTGTAGTTACTTTTGTGGGAACACCCGAACAGGTGATTGAAGCAGCATTTCAGGCAGTAAAAAAAGCCTCTGAACTCATTGACATGAGCAAGCACAAAGGCGAACACCCTCGCATGGGCGCTACCGACGTTTGTCCTTTAGTGCCTGTTGCAAATATCACAATGGAAGAAACTGTTGTTTATGCCAGAATGCTGGCCGAAAGAATAGGAAATGAGCTTTCTATCCCGGTGTATTGTTATGAAAATGCGGCTTTTAGCACAGAAAGGCGAAACCTGGCTTTTGTCCGCTCCGGTGAATATGAAGCGCTGCCCAATAAATTAGAAAAACCTGAATGGAAACCCGACTTTGGCCCTGCTGTCTTTAACTCAAAAGCAGGTGCTACTGCTGTTGGGGCTCGTGACTTCCTGGTTGCATATAATATCAACCTCAACACTACCTCTACCCGCCGTGCAAACAGTATCGCTTTTGATGTCAGGGAAAAAGGTCGTATCAAAAGGGAAGGTGATCCTGTTACAGGAAAAATCGTTAAAGACGAAAAAGGGGAGCCTGTAAGCATCCCCGGGACACTTAAATCCGTAAAAGCTATTGGATGGTATATCGAAGAGTATGGCATTGCCCAAATATCAATGAACCTCACCAATATTTCCATCACGCCTATACATGTTGCTTTTGATGAAGTTTGCAACAAAGCACAGGAAAGGGGCATCAGGGTTACCGGCTCCGAATTGGTAGGCCTGGTGCCCTTAAAAGCAATGCTTGAAGCCGGTAAATATTTCCTGCTTAAACAACAGCGCTCTGTTGGGGTTTCTGAAGCTGAGCTGATTAAAATAGCCGTAAAATCTTTGGGATTGGATGACCTTAAACCATTTAACCCAAAAGAAAAAATCATCGAATATGTGATGGCCGATGACCAGGCCAAAAAGCTTATTGATATGAACCTGGTTGCCTTTGCTGATGAAACAGCAAGTGAATCACCGGCTCCCGGAGGCGGTTCTATCTCGGCTTACGTTGCTACACTTGGCGTATCTCTGGCTACTATGGTTGCCAACCTGTCTTCGCACAAAAGAGGTTGGGACGAGAAATGGGAATACTTCTCTCAATGGGCTGAAAGAGGCCAGGCTATTAAAGACCAACTCCTTGCTATGGTTGACGAAGACACCAACGCATTTAACAAAATCATGGATGCCTTTGGATTACCAAAATCAAATGATGAGGAAAAGAAAATCCGCACCCAGGCAATCCAGGATGCAACAAAATATGCCATTGAAGTTCCTTTTAAAGTAATGAAACTGGCCCATAGCTCCTTGGAAATCATTAAAGAAATGGCTACATCAGGTAACCCAAATTCCGTAACCGATGCAGGTGTTGGTGCTTTATGTGCGCGCACTGCTGTTATGGGAGCATGCAGCAGGGCTCAATGATAAAGCTTTTGTTGAAGATATCTTCAAACAATCTGCCGAAATAGAGAAAGATACCCTTGCCCAGGAAGCAGAAATCCTACAGATTGTTGAGACAAAAATTAATGAAGCATAATCCGTTTTAATGACCACAACCTGACAACGCTACTCAGGCTGCGGAACTTTTAACATAACAAGCCCATCGGAATAGCCCGGTGGGCTTTTTTTTATTCTTAAATATCATTAGGGTAATTCCTTAGTGTTTTTTAAGGATAAACCCGAATTGTAGTGCAGGCAAAATCACGCTAACTTTAACAATTGGAAATATCTTTCCCGCCAAACGATATTTTGGGCATGAAAAGTCTTGTCATCCTTACCCTCTTTTGGGTAATCCTTTCAACTCCCTCCCTGGGAAAAATACTTACCGTCAGCAATAATCCGGATATTAAAGCTGACTATGCGGGCATTCAAACCGCTATTGAGTTCTCCTACTCAGGAGATACTATCTTTGTGCATGGTTCACCCTTAAACTATGGCAATATTAAGGTTACAAAACCCCTTACAATCATTGGCGCAGGATACAACAGCAACAATCCCGACGGGCACTCCGCCAAATTGCTTCTCATCGAATTTACAAACAACCTCTATCACAATACTAGTTCATCAAACTCAACAATACAGGGATTTGAGTTTTTCTTTATCACTGGCAATAAACCTGGCATTATCACCAAGCCTTATGCAAATCATATCATCAGTAATATAACCCTTCAGGGAAACAGGATTTGGAACCTGAATATCCAACACCCCACTTCCGGTTGGAAAATTAAAAATAATATCATTCACGGCCAGTTAAACGGGGGCTGCAAAAGCGAAACCGGTAAAGGAGGGGCCAACGCATTCATGATTACAAATAATATTATCATGAACATCAAAGATTTCTCCCAAAAAAACCTTTTTCAAAATAATGTTGTCATGGGCGAACTTACAAACGTCAGCGAATGTACTTTTCTTAATAATATATTTACCTATCCCCAAACCCTGTTAACTGAAGTCTGGAACTGTACTTTCCGAAACAACCTTACCACACATAATAACATAGGTTCTGTCGATTGTTACCTGCCCTACGATGATTTTAAAAGCTTTTTCAACTGCCTTGACAAAGGAAAGAATATTGGCGCCAATAACATCATCGGGGAAGACCCATCTTTTGTTAACTTACCCAATAACAAATTTGATTATTCAAACGATTATCAACTCAATTCAGCCTCTCCCGGAAAAAATGCCGGCACCGACAAAAAAGACCTCGGCATTTTTGGAGGACCTTACCCCTTCCCTTCCTGGACTGAACCATACCCAATCGTTTTATCATTTTATAAACAGCCTGCCTCTTCTTCTCCCCCAAAAGATCCTGTGCCTGAAAACCTCCCTGAATACCGCAGTCAGGCCATTACACGCAAGGATAAGGATTAAGCCTGATTATTTTTTATTCTCTTTAATGAATTTTTGTAAATTTGCCCCCTAACCTACAAATCCTTTCTTTATGGGTTTTGTCGTTATTTGACTTTTATTTCACAACATAATCCTTAAACTAAAACAAAATGTCCTGTAAAAAAATCCTGTTACCCTTCCTTTTTCTGATTGTTTTAAGTGCTGCTTCATTCGCAAACGGTGGCTCATCAAAAGGTTTTCGCGGAGGCCTTTTATTCTCTAAATATGGAGGGGACGATGATAATAAAGCCCAGTCATTTGTTGGTTTTCATGTCGGTGGTTTTTTTGACCTGAGCATGTCTAAAGGCTGGTATTTTGAACCCGGGATTGGAATTGCTTTAAAAGGATCAAAGCTTGAATATCCCAAATTCTTTGACATCCCAACCAATGGTTCGTTAACAAACCGTTCGCTTTATCTTGATATCCCTCTTCTGCTCCGCTACGATTATTATATGAAGCTAAAGGGACTTGGCATTTTTGCAGGGCCTCAGTTCTCGCTCCTGCTTTTCAACAAAACAAAATTCATCCTTAACGGGGAAAACCAAACTGATAACACTTTTGAAAAGATTTCAAAGTCTGATATCTCTTTGATTGCAGGTCTTTCATTCAGGTTTAAAAATGACCTTTTCATCAGGGCATCCTATGAAATGGGATTTATAAACCTTGACCCTGATAGCAACCACGACCTCTATAACCGCAGCTTTAGATTTACAGTGGGCTATAATATTCAATAGGATGACTGGCCGATCTTATCCATACCTTTTAATAAACAGCCATCAGTGCAGGCAAAACATTGAAAGGATGCTGCATAAGGCCCGTCAGTCAAACACTATCTTCAGGCCCCACTTCAAGACCCACCAGTCTGCTGCTATTGGCTCCTGGTTTAAAGAATACGGTATTGATAAAATTACGGTCTCATCAATAGAAATGGCCATGTATTTTTATCAGAATGGATGGAACGACATTACTATTGCATTTCCTGTTAACCCCTTTGAAGTCCCGGCAATTAACAAGCTCTCAGGGGACATAAAACTCAATATCCTTTGCTCTGACTTTGGGGCATTTCAACTCCTTGCCCCGGAAATAAAAAACAAAACAGGTTTTTTTATTGAAATCGATAATGGCTACCATCGGAGCGGCCTGGATCCTTCCAGTCCCGACATTGAAAAGACTATAATGCTGGCACAAAAAAACAGAAATCTGGTCTTTAAAGGATTCCTTTCTCATGAAGGCAATACCTATAAAGCAACATCGGTGGAACAGGTGAAAGAAATTCACAGCCAGGCCAAAGACAATATGCTTGCCCTTAAATCCTACCACATTACTGATTACCCTGATATTATCATTTCGATGGGCGATACGCCTGCATGTAGTATTGTTGAAAATTTTGAAAACATTGATGAAGTTAGGCCGGGAAATTTTATCTTTTATGATTTAATGCAATTGGGAATACATTCATGTAAGTATGAACAAATATCACTGGTAATGGTTTGTCCTATTGCTGCTGTATATCCCGAAAGAAGGCAGTTGGTGATACATGGTGGCGCAGTTCATTTCTCAAAGGAGCAATTGGATGAAAATGGCTTAAAGCACTATGGACGCATTGCCAGGATAGAAAACAATACATGGGGCGGGCTTATTGATGGCTATCACCTAACAGCTTTATCTCAGGAACATGGGATTATTGAGTGGGAAGAAAACGTAATTAACGATTTCAAAGCAGGCGACCTGATTGCAGTGGTACCTGTCCATTCATGCCTGGCAGCAGATTTAATGAAAGATTTCTATACTACTGATGGCCATAAGCTTTAACCGTGGTTAATGGATTCTGAAATCTGTATAACCATTAATGGGGATTGAATTCACCTGGGTCTCCTCAACCCTGCTCCAGGATGGCCCTTTCCTGCACCAGTCAACAAATAAATTCAACTGAAGCTCTTCGCCCTCAGCCTCTATATAAACACTCCCATCCGACATATTTTTCACAAAGCCGGATACCCCATATTTACTCGCCATTGCCTGTGCCTGGTATCGAAACCCTACGTTTTGGACTTTGCCAATGACTTTTATACTCAATGCTTTTTTCATGTTCCCGATTTTTTATTTCCCAAATTCGTTGTCGATCAAAAAGGGATAAGCTGTTCTACCTTTTTGTTTCTCAGATACCCACTTAATATCTGTTGTACATCCTTGTTGTTTCCCGTTATATTAACACATTCACGTAGCGCCTCTGGGCTCATAAACGAATCCTGTACATCAAAATACCCATAGCCCACATACTTCCCATCCTCAACCCATACCACCGATTTCTCCCCATCATGGCGCCCTTTATCAATAGCTGCAAAGTTTTGATAATCATACTGGATAATCCCCAATGCCTGTGCCACCCTTTCATTATAGCTCTCCGGGCTTTCCTTTCCAATACATGCGCCCCTGCATTGGCCAACTGCATGCTGAAAACAAGCCCCATGCGTGGCATAAAGCCCGCAAAGGTTTTGGCATAACTGAAACCTTTCAATCAATGACAAAAGAAAGGCCTTGCCTTTCTCAACATTAGCAAAACAGGTATGAGGGGTTGATCCATTCTCTGACAGTTCCGTGATTTTTAAACAATGATAGCCCTTTTCATCCATGTAGCTATACAACCCAAGCGGGAACTGGTCATTTTTTAATGCCCGGTTAAACTTTGGTTTTAGTTGCTTTATCTCTTCCGATTCGCGCAGCAAAGCTATGAGTTCACTCCCTGTTACCTCATAATCTATTGATGCCGTCCGGGCAACCATATTATTGGCTTTTTTCTGCCCGTTACGGACAAAATGGCTGATTACACGCTGGCGGATATCTTTGCTTTTGCCCACATAGATTACTTCACCCTGTTCATCCCTAAAAAAATACAAGCCGGTTTGTTGCGGAAGCTTATTGAGCATTTCACGGGTGATATGGGGATGGGCATACGCTAACCCGCCATTCTTGCCAAGAGTTTCAAGAAAAACACCGGACGGCTTCTCTTTAATAAGCAGTTCAAACAACTTCACTGTTGCTAATGCATCACCGGCAGCCCTGTGCCTGTCATTGATATGGATACCCAACTCATCGCAGAGCTTCCCCAAACTATAGGACATCTTTCCAGGGATAAGCTTACGACTAAGCTTTACTGTGCATAGATAATCGCGTTCGTATTTATATCCAAGCCGGGCAAATTCATTCTTTACAAAGTTATAATCAAAACTCACATTATGGGCTACAAAAACAGCACCCTCTGTAAATTCAACAATATCGCGTGCAATCTCAAAAAAACGGGGTGCCTTTGCCACCATCTCATTGCTGATCCCCGTCATCCGGGTAATAAAATAAGGAATGCTGCATTCGGGGTTCACAAGGCTCACATACTCTTTTTGGACCTGATGCCCATCATGCAGGTACATGGCAATTTCAATAATCTTATCCCTGTGTGGGTTGCCTCCTGTAGTTTCTAAATCTATGATTGCAAACATAAAAAATTATTTCCTTTACAAATATACATAATCATCCTTTTCCAGGCCAACATTTTTACAAACCTGCCATTCTGGCATAATTGCTGCTTTTCAAATTGTTCAGTTCCAAACCGGGGCTTTTTATTGTCAGGCAAATATTCCTTTTCAAGATACTGTTTTTTTTAATTGCTTCGACCTTGAACAGCTATATTAAAAAATTCCAAAAACATATAGCTTCATTCATTTTCTATTCATTTTTCAGCTTTGGCTAAGCCTAAGTGGTTATCATCAATAAATTGTAAATACTTATATCTAAGCAAAAACAATTGCCATTTTACATCTATTCTTATTCATTAATTCTAATCTTATTTCCTTCACAGGAAAAATATTTTTAAACGAACGTTTATAATCCCGAGCGCAAATCAAGGTCATATTATTCATTCAAATGATATTTGTTTAAGAATAAAAATTCAATATGCAGTTTATTAGATATGTTTTACATATTATAAATATCCTTATTTGAAGATATTTTACCTGTGGTAATCCACAGTATAAAGTTTGGTCAATGTACTAATACCAAACCCCTCCTTTTTTCAGTAATTTTAATTTCATAAATAATCAACAATTATTTTTTTGTGTCTAACTAAATCTTTTTACACATGAAAACAATTTTCACAAAAACAATAGGACTCCTTGCAATTGGAATAATTGCAGGCTTCACATCCTGTAACAAGGATAATGAAATCACCCGTCACGATAATACTGATAACCAGTCAAGGACAATTGCCATAGAAAATGAGTATTGCGGAGAAATGACAACTGTAACATTATGGGCTGGAAACGCACCCCAGAAAGATGTAGGAACAGTAGAGGTTTACAACAATGAGGAATACCTGTTTGTTGAGTTCACAGTCGCTTCACCCTGGCAACTGATGGAAACACATCTTGACATTAGCTTAATCCCTCAAAGCAAGCGTGGTGCCCCCGGCCAGTACAACTCAAATATGTATCTGATAAGCTCAGGTGACAACAGTGCGCTCTATAAAATCCCATTAACATTTGAACCTGGAACTGTTGTATATATCCTTGCTCATGCTGCTGTATTTAACACTGTATCATTTGCTGATGAAACTGCTTATGGTGGTGAATACCAGGGCAAAAAACCATGGTTCAACATGATTAGCTTTACCATCCAGGAATGTATCCCTGATCCGGAGCCTGATTGCTACAGTGAAACAGCATGGGCAGATGGGACAAGATATGTTTTACAAGGAAACTGGGCAACATATACAACCTACACAGGCGAATACAAGGAGGTTATTTTATACGCAGGACAAACAATGGCAGCCGGGACTGTCGAATTCTCAACCCCCGACAACGGATTTATTACAATTACAGTAAACCTAAGCGCAGGTTGGTATTTTCAGGAAGTAGAAGAAAATGTAAAAATCCAGGATTATTTTGAAGCCCCAACAGGCAATCCTTCTCCCGGATTATTTGAACATAAGGGCACTGCTTCAGGAGAGACATTTACGATTACAGTACCGGAAAACAATTTTTATGGTGTCCATGTTGATGTAAAATTCTGTCAAAGGATGCCAATTTGATTTTTTCAAATCCAAAGCGAACCGGGCCTCACAGCCCGGTTTTTTTATTTCCGGCCTTACTTATAATGTTCAAAAAATCATAAACAAAATACCGGGAAATATGTTTCCTGGATATTGGACTAGAAAGCAGTCCATCCTTTAATGAATGCCGTTTTAAAAACAAGCCACCCACTTCACACTAAAAAATCCTTATATTTGTAATATGTGCGGAAGATATACAATAACCCAGAAGGCCAATAAGATTGTCCAGCAGTTTAAGCTGGATCCCGAGGATGAAGAATTTCACCCTTTATACAATGCTTCGCCAGGGATGAAGCTCCCCGTAATTTCGTCGGACAACCCCAAAAAACTAAGGTTTTTCAAATGGGGGCTAACAGCTTCACCCTCTATCCCGCCACTTATCAATGCAAGGGCAGACAGCCTGCTGGACAAAAAAACCTTTTCGTCACTTGTTGCATCAAAAAGATGCGCTGTCATTGCCGATAGTTTTTATGAATGGAAGAAAGTAGGCAAAAGCAAGGCGCCTTACAGGTTTGTCCTGAACGATGAAAGCCTGTTCAGCTTTGCAGGTTTATGGAATACATATACAGATAAAGAGGGAAAGGAGGTTTTTGAATTTACAATCATTACTACCACTCCCAACCGGCTGATGGAAGGCATTCATAACCGTATGCCGGTCATCCTGCTCCCCGAACAGGAGAAGCTTTGGCTAAATACAGGATTGGAATTCAGCCATCTGGGGCAAATCCTTGTGCCCCTGCCCGAAACCCATTTAAAACGATATGCTGTTTCAGCAAAGCTAAACAATGCTTCCAACAACAGTCCTGATCTATTGCTGCCGGTAGCCGAACAGGGCGAACTCTTCACATAAACGCCCGTATTTATTCAAGGTCAAGCCGGGTCTTTATCTGTTCAACCTCTTTCTTCAACCTGTTTACCTGTGTTACAAGATTATTCTTTGGAACATTGGGCTCAGGGATTTCGCTGCTTATATAATTTACAAATTTCCATACCTCACGGATATCATTTACATGAACATCATAAGGCTCATATGCCGGATTGAGCGAATACAGGCATAGCTTGCCCTCCGTTTTAATAAGGTTTTCAACAACTTTAAATACCACCCCGTCGTCCATTGTATGGATGATATATGCATAACGGTTTTGTATCATGTTCCAGTTTTGGACAAATTCACATATCACCCATGATTTATCAGGGATAGGGAGCATACTATCGCCCGATATCTGAAAACTCCTGTATTTCTTTTGCCTTGACAAAAAGGGCATCTGAAAAACAGGCAATACCTTAATAAACTCAGGATCGGCGAAACCACTCCGATAACCTGCCTTGGCCTTTTCGGAAACCATTTCAATGTTTTCTTCATTATCCCTATCCACGGTGCTGGCAAGCACCCGGAGCCTTGAACCTGTTACAAAGACATCGTAGCCCCGCTCCAGTTGGCGCAACCCACTTTCGGGCATCTTTGTCAAATCTTCTTTTACCAATGTATCTATTGACACATTATAGTATTTTGAAAAAGTCACCAGGGCATCCAGGCCTGGCTGTGCAACTCCGTTTTCGTAACCGCTAAGCGTAGGTCGCTTCATCTCTAAAGCAAAGGCCACATCATCCTGGGTGCGTCCCCTGCGCTTGCGCAATAATTTGATGTTACTCCCAAAATAATTCATCGCAACAGCTTTTTGTTGTTTATACTCAATTTTGATAAGGGCTTTGGCAGGGATCAATGAAGTTTGAAATTTCCAACAAGGAACATAACAAACAACATATCAACAATATAACACACAGCCTTTTCTTTTCTCAATCTGTTGGTTCAAATGACCGGAAAGCAATTCCCGCCCCTGATTTTTTTTATCCGGCTTAAAGTTTGGCACGGCAAGCCTTTATAAAATCACATGGCTTCAATACATCTTTTTTAACTCTCGGGATTTTTATTTCCCGGCCTTTTTGATTATATTATAATCTGAATTTTGATTACAATCTAATCAAAGGTAATCATTTATGTTGAAAAACAAACACTTTAATAAAAAAAAATAACATGGAAAGCTCAGGCCGCACCATCATCCATCTTGACCAGGATACCTTCTTTGTATCGGTGGAGCGCTTGCAAAACAGCAGCCTTAATGGCAAGCCTGTCATTGTTGGCGGGACAGGCGAGCGCGGCGTTGTTGCAGGCTGTAGCTATGAAGCCCGGAGCTTTGGCGTTCATTCGGCAATGCCCATGCGCATGGCCCGCAACCTTTGCCCTGATGCCATCATTATCCGGGGCGACATGCAGCAATATAGTAAGTATTCAAACATCGTCACTCAAATCATTGCCGACAAAGCCCCTGTTTTTGAAAAAGCATCCATCGACGAACATTACCTTGACATCACAGGACTGGACAGGTTTTTTGGGTGCATGCAATGGGGCACCGAACTGCGAAACTATATCATTAAGGAAACAGGCCTGCCCATTTCAATGGGGTTGTCAATAAATAAAACAATTTCAAAAATGGCTACCACCGAGGCAAAACCCAATGGACAGATACAGGTGGAAAGCCAAATGATACGGCCTTTTCTCGACCCCCTTTCCATCCGCAAAATCCCAATGATTGGTCCTAAGACCTACCAACTGTTGCGCACCATGGGCATAGCCGCCATCAAAACGCTTTGCGCCATACCTCCACAGGCACTTGAACGTATGCTTGGCAAAAACGGCCTCATCATCTGGCAAAGGGCCAATGGCATTGACAACACACCCGTGCAACCCTGGAGCGAACAAAAATCAATAAGCACCGAAACAACCTTTGAAACAGACACCATTGATGTGCTCCACATCCAGGACTTACTGGTGACAATGGCCGAAAAACTTGCCTTCAGGCTCCGCACCCACCAACAGCTCACCGGATGTGTGCAGCTTAAAATACGCTATGCCAATTTCGACACCCATTCCTTACAGGCAACACTCCCTTACACTGCCTTCGATCATCTGCTGATACCCGTTTGCAAAGAGCTTTTCAAAAAACTCTATCAAAGACGTATGCGCATCAGGCTTGTTGGCATACAGTTCAGCCGTCTTGTCAACGGGGTCCAGCAAATCAATATGTTTGAAGACACCCCCGAACTCATCAACCTGTACCAGGCCATCGACCGTATGCGCCGCAAACATGGCCCATCTGCTATCCATCGCGCTGTTGGCATCCACAGTGATTAAAAAGATCAATGCCTTTTTCTTTTTTATGCCTCCTGGCAAATCAAAAACAAAGATTTTCAGAAAAACAAAACTGCCATCCTCCCATGTTTCTCAACAATCACTCCTATTACAGCCTCCGTTATGGGACAATGTCGCCCGAACAGCTCATTGCCACTGCCAAAGAGCTTGGAATTAAAAAACTGGCCCTAACCGATATCAACAATGCCACTGCCATCCCTGAATTTGTAAAGCTTTGCAAACAGGAGGGCATCAGGCCCATTGCAGGGATGGAGCTTCGCCAAAAAAAACGGCCTCTTTACATTGTCCTGGCAAAAAACCCATCCGGCTTCCAATACATCAACACCTTCCTTACCAGGCATAACCTTGAAAGCATTCCCCTACCCGACCGCTTTCCCGTCAACGAAGACACCTTTGCCATTTATCCTTTTTCACAAAACCCGCCTTTAAACCCAGCCCAAAATGAGTTCATTGGCATTGAACACAAACAATTACATAAACTCATATCGTCGCCACTTGCACGCCTGAAAGACAAGCTGGTTATCCTTCACCCGGTCAGCATTGCCACACCTGATGACATGCCCCTGCATTACCATCTTTGTGCCATCAACCAAAACGTGGTGCTTAGCCTGCTCGATACCACTCACTGTGCCCAGCCCCATCACCAGCTTATTGCCCCCCAGATACTCAAAAGCCTTTTTGCCCAATATCCTGAGATAATCCATAATACAGAAGCCCTTATGGAACAATGTGATATGGATTTTGACTTTAAAACCATTAAAAACAAACGCATCTTCACTGCCCACCCCGCCGATGACAGGATGCTCCTCCAGAAACTTGCCTTCGAGGGGATGGAATACCGCTATGGAAAATCCAACAAGGAGGCGCAACGTCGAATAATCCATGAACTGGATGTGATTGACAAACTCGGGTTTTCTTCCTATTTCCTTATCACCTGGGACATCATCCGCTACTCCATGTCATGTGGGTTTTATCATGTGGGAAGGGGCAGCGGTGCCAACAGCATTGTGGCTTACTGCCTTCGCATCACCGATGTGGACCCCATCGAACTCGACCTGTATTTCGAACGCTTCATCAATCCCAAACGCTCTACCCCACCCGACTTCGACCTTGACTTCTCATGGAAAGAACGCGACCAGGTACTCGACTATATCTTCAAAAGATACGGACACCAGCATACCGCCCTGCTGGGAACAATTTCTACCTTCCGCGACCGCGCCATCGTAAGGGAACTTGGCAAGGTGGCAGGCTTGCCCAAAGCCGAGATAGACAAAATTGCCGACAACCCCCGTTACTTCAATCCCAACGACCCTGTCATCTGCCAATTATCAAGCCTGGCCGAAAAATTAAACCATTTTCCAAACTTAAGGAGCATCCATGCCGGGGGGGTATTGATTTCGGAAGCCCCCATCTGTGCTTACTCTCCCCTCGACATGCCCCCCAAAGGCTTCCCTACGGTGCAATGGGATATGTACACAGCCGAAGACCTTTCGTTTGAAAAAATCGATATCCTCTCGCAAAGGGGCATCGGTCACATCAATGATGCCACCCTGATGATAAAACAAAATCAAAATATTGACATCGACATCCACCGCATCCAAAACTTCAAGTCCGACCCCAACCTAAAGACACTGCTACGTTCGGGCGACACAACAGGATGCTTTTATATCGAAAGCCCTGCCATGCGGGGATTATTGAAGAAACTCCGCTGCGATGATTTCATTACCTTAGTAGCTGCCAGCTCTATCATCCGCCCCGGGGTAGCCCGTTCGGGCATGATGCGCGAATATATCCTGCGCTTTCACAACCCCCAATCCTTCCAATACCTCCACCCGGTAATGGAAGAACAACTGAAAGAGACTTTTGGGGTAATGGTGTATCAGGAAGATGTGATTAAGATATGCCATCACTTTGCAGGCCTCGATCTGGCTGACGCCGATGTCCTGCGCCGTGCCATGAGCGGGAAATACCGTTCAAAAAAAGAGATGCAAAAGCTGATTGACAAATTCTTTAGCAACTGTAAACAAAAAGGATATCCTGATGAGGTGACCCGTGAAGTATGGCGACAGATTGAATCTTTTGCAGGATACTCCTTTTCGAAAGCCCACTCTGCCTCTTTCGCCGTTGAAAGCTATCAGAGCCTGTTCCTAAAAACCTATTATCCCCTCGAATTTATGACAGCTGTGATCAATAACTTCGGGGGGTTCTATCAGGCCCCTGTTTATTTTAACGAAGCACGCCGACTGGGAGGTCATATCGAACTGCCATGTATCAACCACTCAAACTACACCACCGCGCTCATAGGCAAACACATTTACATTGGACTGGTACATGTCAGCCAGTTGGAATCAGGGATTGTGAACCGCATCCTTGAAGAGCGCCAACAAAACGGGCCTTTTCTCTCATTGCCCGATTTTGTACAACGCACAGGCACCCCTTTACAACAAATCGTGCTGCTGATCCGCCTCCAGGCATTCAGGTTTACAAATATCCCCAAAGCCCAGCTCCTTTGGCAGGCGCACCTCTTACTAGGCAAACCGGTTGAGAAGAACCCGCTCCCACAACTCTTTCCCCTCCATCAGCCCGATTTCAACTTACCTGAGCCCGAGACAGACGTCCTGATGGATGCTTATGATGAATTTGAATTATTGGGCTTCACGGTCAGCCTTAGCCCCTTCGACATGCTAAAGACAAGCTTCCGTGGCGAGATTGGGGCTTCTGAACTTTGTTATCACATCGGAAAAACAGTCCGTATGATTGGATGGCTGGTAGCCACCAAATATGTTAGGACAATCCATCATGAGATCATGCATTTCGGGACTTTTCTCGACCACAAAGGCTTGTTTTTCGATACTGTCCATTTCCCCCAATCTGCCTCTGCATATCCGTTTCGCGGGAGCGGGGTTTACCTGATACAGGGAACCATTACCCAGGAGTTTGATTTTCCATCGCTCACCGTGCATAAAATGGCCAGGTTACCTTTACAGCCCGACCCCAGAGGATCCTGATTTACATCCATTTAGCAGTTCACCCCAGACACTACCAAATATTTTTACAGTAATAACAAGGTAAGACTTAAAGCGGACTTAAAGCGGTTTTAAACCGGTTTTAAACCGGGTTTGAGCCGGGTTGAACCCGGCTCAAACCCGGCTCAACACCGGCTCAACCCCGGCTCAACCCCGGCTCAACCCTTAACATGGTATGTGCCTGAAAACGTTTTAAAATCATACCAATAAAAACATAATCACAAGCCCACAACATTTAACACACTGTATTTATGAATATTATGAATGCCAACAACAGGAAGTTCCCGTTTTAAGCTTATAGACATGAATAATTTTAAAAAGCCCTGAGCGTTTTTTAATATTTTTGTAAAAATAATCAGGATCAAAATTTTTTATTTTACATAAAAAACAAATTCGCATTATTAATGAAAAATCGTTTCTTTTTATTGATATTACTGTGCTTTCAGCCCATACTTGCACTAAAGGCCAATGATTCGTTAAAACTATATACAATAGATGAACTCGTATTTTTATCGGATTTTGAAAAGGAATCCTTTGAATGCATCCGTCAAAACGCCCCCTGTGATTTGTTCAGGATGGCATTGGCCACTGACCCTGCCATGTCATCAAAGAATTATGAACTTTATAAAAAGGATTTTTATCAGTTCTTAGGGCAACTAAAAGTCAATAAAAGCTTTTCAAAAAAGCCCAAGGCACAGATTAAGTTTATCTTCAATGCCATCCACGACAAGTATTTCAAGCTTTATAAAGAAAATCCCCTTTTTAGCGAGATATTTTCAAACGGCAATTTTAACTGCCTGACAGCATCCGCACTTTTTGCAATTGCTTTTGACGAGTTTAAGATCCCTTATGAGATTGTATTGAGCCCTGTACACGTCTATTTAATGGCTTATCCAAATAATGAAGGCATTGTTGTTGAGACCACCAATCCCTTAAAGGGCGCAGATATTGTTGTTGACCCAAAGGAAAAAACAAAAATAGTACGGGAACTTATAAAAATGAAGCTTGTTTCGGAGGAAGAAGTAAGCCAAAAAGGCATTGACAAAGTATTCAGCGAGGTATATCTTAAAAACGAATCCCCGGATCTGTTGCAACTCATAGGCTCATTATATCATAACCAGGCTGTTGCAAAAGCAGAGAAGCTTGCCCATTACGAGGCTTATCAGGCATTAAAAAAGTCTTCTTTTTTATTTCCCCGTAAAGTGACTGTTGGTGCATTGATGTTCCAGTCAGCCTTGTTTATTGGCAAAAAAGATATTGAGAACAAAGAGACCTTTAAGGTATTGGGCGAGATGGACAAATTTATTCCATTCGGGCTCCCTGAGCAAGCAATCATTGAGGAATGCAATAATTTCCTTTCTTTAGCTTATAACAATAAGGACAAGACAATCTTCGATTCTGTTTATGTATGGCTGGCAGGCAATTTTTCAGGCAAAAACACCGGATTGGAAATAGCAAATGTTTATTTTTCAGTAAAATCGCAAACATGGTTTGAACAGGAGCAATATGAAACGGCCATTGAGAAGCTAAGCGGGATATGCAGGGAATATCCCGAAGATGAGCAATTGATTGATCTATTAGCGGAGGCCATTTTTCAATTGTTACGTTCAATAGATGATTCTATAGAAATTCTGGACCTGATAAACAGTTACGGAAAGGAATTTGTGAAACTAAATGACAATGAGAAATACCAAAGCACCCGGCAAATTGGGTATTTAAGGATAATAGATAATTACTACTTCCAGCGTCAATGCAAACTTGCTGAGCAGTACCGGGCTGAATTTGAAACATTGTTTGCTCCTGAAACCATAGGCGGGTATGTTTCCAATTCATTCCTTGAAAGTATTTATTCAAGGGCTGCCCTTTATTACTTCCGGGATAATAAAATTTCAAGCTCCAGGGCGGTATTAAACAGCGGTTTAAAATACGTGCCCAACAGCATTGACCTTAAAAGCAAATTAAATGCCTTGAAATAAAATCAGGAAATGTCTTCTAATGCCTAAACTTCTTGGGATTCTCAACAGCAAGGTTATAAGTAGCTTTAAAAGCTTCATTGTTCCCTTTTCGGGTAAGGCGTTCAGCTTTGATATGCAGTTTCTCCATGTATGATTTTCCGGGAAAAACATGGAAGGGGATGACTGCAACCCCATTTTTTGTATTAATGTCAACTACCAGTTCATCTTTCCCATTTTCGGGAGGATATACCCTGAAGAACTTAGCATTTCTTGAATTATCGGAAAGCCTGATCTTCAAATCGAAGCGGTCTTCAAAGGCTGTTTGGTCAACCAGGCTGAAGACGATTTTCACATCTTTGTTGATCTGCTTTCCCTTTTCAGAATACTCTTTAAGGCCAGGGAGCGGCTTATCATTTTTGAAAGACATCTCTGACATGAGCTTTCCCCCCTTATAGTATTTTTTCTCAAGGCCTTCCCTTTTCCCATTCACATAAGGTGTCACCACATAAACATCCCCATTTTCATAATATGATACGGCATCACCATGTTTCTTTCCTTTCACATAGTTCATCTCGACATTCACTTTACCGCTGGGATAATAATTAATTGACTTTCCATCCCTGATACTGTCCTTATAAGATACTTCGGCCAGAAGGCTCCCGTCCTTTCGGTATGTTTTTCTGATCCCGTTATAAGGGTCTTCAATGGCTTTTGTGCCGGGTTTGCTTTCGCATGACCAGTTTAGGGCAGTAAAAACTAAAAACAATGATGTCAATACACTAATCCTGAATACTTGATTTTGATGTTTCATTTTAACAAATTATTAATAATAACAGGGCCAAAGATAATAAAATGTTTGTAAAAGCAGGATTGGCAATAAAAGTAGAAATTACTTTTTTCGAAAAGCACAGAATGCTTCCAAAGGTAATTACAAAGAAAAAGGGATTGAAAAACGATTAGGCCTTTTTTCCTACCGCCCAGAACAAAGGATACTTTTGGGTTTTATTGTCCTTGTTTTTTTCAATGAAAGCAAATTCAGACTACAAAAAGTGTAAAAAGGCTTCAACAGGAAGTGCATTCAATTGGCTAAACGCTTTTCCTTTTTTCCAGTTCTTTTTTTGCAGCCTCGACAGCTTGTGCCTGATAATCACAAGAATTAGCAATAATTTCTTTCAGTTTGTCTGTTGAAAAATTTACATACCGTTCTTCAAACACTTCTTTGCCAACATTGTAAACATCATTTAATTTTGGGTTAACCTGATACTGCTTTGTTTTCAAAGTTTGAAATCCGGAAAAAGAATAATGATTAACATCAAGCACCTCAATAATTCTTCTCAATTCTTCTTTTGAAAAACTAAGGCTTGTAAAAAACAACTGAGATTTGTCTGATAGGGTTAATACAACATTGGCGAATGACTGCCAAGGCGCATTCCCTTCTTTAGAAAAAGAAAAAACACATTGAGACACCTGATTTTTTGCTACTTTCAGATTTCTATCAGTATATTTCACCAATATAGCATGTTCTTCAGGCAATAATACAATTGAATTCACTCTGGGCTTAGCCTGATAAGAATACAATAAATACAAAAACGGCCCAAACGCTACGCTCAACAATGCAAGAGAAAGCAAAAGAATTTCAATCAATAAATAACCATCACTATGAGTCGTTGAGGAAATGAATACAATTGCAAGAGGAAGCAATAAAAACCATAAATATGAGGCATATTTCTTTATTGAAAACCTGCCAATTTCTTTTTGAACCAAACTTTCCTGGTCAACAAACATCTCTTCATCAGCATTCAAACTCCCCTGAAAAAACATTTCAATTAATTCCCTCGTTCTATTGGAGTTATCATAAATCTGATCTTCATGAATTAAATCGGTATTCACATATTTGTCTTTCTGATACCACACCATATAAACATTCTTTTCATAACATGCGATATATAAAGATTCATTAGTTTTTTCCTTTTTTAAAGCTATTGTTGGTGAAGAAGAAGAAAGATGTAAGCTTTTTCGTAGCTCGATTTTCCTTTTTTGGCTATCCCAATCAAATGTATTAAAGGCATCCAACGCCTGGTTTAAACTCACTTCGCCTAAATCATCAAATGTATCAGGGTTTTTATCACAATACTGAATCAATAGATTTACACACATAATTCTTTTGTTAAATAATTAATAATCAAATTTATAATTTACGTCCTACCGCCCAGAACAAAGGATACTTTTGGGTTTTATTGTCCTTGTTTTTTTCAATGAAAGCGAATTCAGAATAAAGCAAGGGCTGGAGGCCGGCCTGTTGAAACCAAAGGTAGATCTGGTCTTTTGAAAAGCCCGTGTGGACAAGTTGAAATTCCCCAGCTTCATGAAAGCTTCCGTCTTCGGGCATCACATCGGCAATAATCATAAATCCCCCGGTTTTAATAAGCTTGCTAAGTTTTTGGAAAGCATTTGCTGGGGATGGGATATGATGAAAGGTAAGCATAGAGGTAAGCAGGTCGAAAGGAGGCAATGGCACCTCCTCCTCAAGGAGGTCGGCCAGCAATGGGCTTACATTTGGATTTTGAAGGGAAGCGATTTTTTCTTTAACCACCTCAAGCATCCCTGCGGAAGTGTCGGCAAGGGTGACAGATTTAAAATGATCCTTAAGGGCAAAACCAAGCAATCCTGTTCCGCATCCAAATTCCAATGCAGATTGGGAGCCATCAGGTTTCATAAAATCTATCACATTACGGGCAAAGGTTTCAGTGCGTGCAATTCTTGCAGGGTCTTTATCCCAGTTGCGTGCTTTTTGGTCAAAGGTATTCATACAATGATTTATTACAATTTAAACAATCAACGATTTCAGGTGCCTGATATAAAGCCTCATTTCCAAATCAAATGCCGGTCGGTTATATTCATCAGACAGGACAAAGGCAAAAGTTTCGTATTACTTTTCTTTTTTAAACCTAAGTTTATCCTCTTTGTTCATTTTTTCGCAGGCATATTGAAATATCAGCCTTGCAGAAGTATTTTTATATTGAAACAGAAATGCTTCAGTGAAACTGTTTTGCCTTTTCCATGCTTCGCGAAGGAACCAGCCTGTGCCCTGATGCACAACCCTTTCCTTGTCGTCCATCAAAGGGGAAATAAGCATAAAAAACGGAGTGTAATCATCAGTTATCTTTAATGATTTTATCAGGGTAACAGGCACACACCTCCTTTGAAACGGATAAGGGGACCTTATCCAGGGTTTAAAGTCAGACAGCCCCACAATGCCATTTTTAAGAAAAAGGGGCAATATCATCATGCCAAGGGTATCAGCGTGTGCCCAGTTTTGTATCCCAA
The DNA here is from genome assembly GCA_964387795.1 of uncultured Bacteroidales bacterium. GTDB lineage: Bacteria > Bacteroidota > Bacteroidia > Bacteroidales > UBA7960 > CAYLYP01. Next base: position 708 of record CAYLYP010000059.1, on the reverse strand, counting down.
TGGCAAACCACTCTTCGATACTTTCAAAAGTCTGGAATGAAAACTGTTTTTTCAGCCCAACAAGGAGCAGCAACCCGATGGAGGCTTCTTCAAAGAGCCCGCTTTCCATCAGTTCGGGCATCGCTTCCACAACCACATCAATAGCAGGCTTGTTTGATTTCAAATAATCTTTTACAAAGGATGAAATCTGTGCATTTGTAAGTCCATAGCCATCAAAGCCCCCTTTAAAATAGCGCTGGTATTTCAATAGGGTTTCGGAGCTGCCATTTTTTATACAGAACGACCTGATATCTTCTATTAATTGTTTGGAATCCATAAGAGAAAGCGGTTAGAAATTTTCCAATAAAGATAATAATTCAAATAAACTAAAAATTTCAATATTTAGTATTGTCAACACTTTTTCTCACAAAAGAAAAAAAGTGTTGTTAATACTATTTTTTTTGATTCTTTTTGCAAAAGCAATTGGATCGTGCAATTTACAGTAATCCCTAATCGATATAAATCATGTTTTTCATTAAAAAAATAATTATTAAGTATCACATTTACATCATCGAAAACAAATCAAATAAACTTCACAATCTTTAAAAACCTAACATTTATGAAAGGGCAAAGCTCAAAACCCATAGTTCAGATTTTTCTTATTTCAATCACTATGCTATTGTTTTCCTGCAATAATGATAAAAAAACAGGGCTTCAATTCTCACATCA
>CAYLYP010000058.1:0-20774 GCA_964387795.1 uncultured Bacteroidales bacterium | reverse complement strand
ACCCTGTTGGGGGCACTGTTAATGGAACAGGTTCTGCTATCAGTTTTGGCAACCAGACTGCTGCCGGTACTTATACTGTTGTAGCTACCAATACAAGCACCCTTTGCGAAAGCAATATGAGTGGCAGTGTGAGCATCGTTATAAATCCTCTGCCTACAACCTTTAATGTTACTGGTGGTGGTGAATATTGTGCAGGTGGAACTGGAGTTGCTGTAGGGCTATCAGGCTCACAGAACGGGGTATCATACCAATTGCTCCTTAATGGCAACCCAGCTGGGACAACTGTTAACGGAACTGGCTCTGCTATCAGCTTTGGCTTACAAACCCAGGCTGGAACTTATACTGTTGTTGCCACAAACACAACAACAACTTGTACTAACAATATGACAGGCAGTGCAGTGATTGTTATCAATCCTCTCCCAACAGCTTACAATGTTACCGGTGGCGGTGAATATTGCGCAGGAGGAACAGGTGTTCTGGTTGGATTATCAAATTCACAATCTGGAATAAGCTATCAATTATTGCTCAATGGAAACCCAATAGGAAGCTCCGTAAATGGAACAGGTTCTGCAATTAGTTTTGGTTTACAGACCCTGGCAGGAAGCTATACAGTAAGGGCTACCAACACCACAACGCTTTGTGAAGCGATAATGAGTGGTGCAGTAACAATTACAATTAACCCACTCCCAACGGCATTTAATGTTACAGGAGGAGGGGCATATTGTGCAGGAGATCCTGGTGTTGAAGTTGGGCTTTCAGGCTCACAATTAAATGTAAGCTATCAGTTATACCTCAATGGAAACCCAATTGGCGCACCAGCTAATGGCACCGGCTCTGCAATATCATTTGGATTACAAACCAGTGCTGGAACTTATACTGTTGAGGCAAGCCATTCAACAACATTATGCGAAAACGTAATGAATGGAAGCGTGAACATAACTATCAACCCATTGCCCACTGTATTTAATGTGCTTGGTGGTGGAGATGTTTGTTCAGGAACTACAGGGATTGAAATTGAACTTTCAGGCAGCCAGACAGGAGTGAATTATGTATTATATCTGGATGGTGTTTCCACAGGGATTACAATTGGAGGCAATGGAGGCCCGATAAGCTTTGGGTTCCAGAACCAGGAAGGAACATATACCGTTGAAGGAACATTTGTTGCAACATTATGTTCTTCAACAATGAATGGCAGTGCAACAATTTCTGTCAATCCACTCCCAGTAGCTTATAATGTAACCGGTGGCGGTGAATATTGTGCCGGTGACCCAGGCTTAGAAGTCGGATTATCTGACTCTGAAACAGGAGTCTCATACCAGTTAAACCTAAATGGTAACCCAGTAGGTCTTCCTGTATTAGGCAGTGGCAATGCAATCAGCTTTGGGTTACAACTTGCTGAAGGCACCTATACAGTTGTTGCTACAAATACCACCACACTCTGTGAAGCAGCCATGACAGGAAGTGTTAGTATCACCATCAATCCTCTTCCTCTCGAATTTACAGTTACCGGAGGAGGTGAATACTGCCAGGGAGGGGCCGGGGTTGTTGTAGGATTATCAGGTTCTGAAGCAGGGATAAACTATGAACTTTTTGTAAATGGAGGCACAACCGGAACAGTAACAATTGGAAATGGAGGGGCAATTAGTTTTGGATTACAGACTACTGCTGGCACCTATACAGTTGTTGCTATCAATGCCCTTACTTTTTGCGATGAGGATATGATTGGCTCTGTTGTTGTTACAATAATCCCTGAAATCACAAACAATACAATAGGCAGCGATGAAACCATTTGCTCAGGGAACATTCCTTCGCCATTAACAGGTTCATTACCTTCAGGCGGAAGTGGGTTGTATTCATATCAATGGCAGTCATCAACGGTTTCAGCTACAGGCCCATTTACTGACATAACAGGAGCTACCAACCAGGATTACCAACCAGAAGCTCTGACTACTACTACCTGGTATCAAAGGCTTGTAACTTCAACACCTTGTGATAACACAAGTAATGTAGTTAAGATCACTGTAAATCCAGCAATTACAAATAACACCATTGGGAATAACCAATCAATTTGTTACAATACCATACCCGATCAATTAACAGGGACAACTCCAACAGGAGGTAATGGAACCTATACTTATCAATGGCAGATTAGCACAACTGATGAAACAGGTCCATTTACCGATATTACAGGTGAAACAAATGCAAACTATCAGCCGGGAAATCTTACTCAAAATACATGGTTCCGCAGGGTAGTATTTTCTCCTCCATGTAATGAATCAGAAAGCAATGTGGTATTTATTGAAGTAGGGGCTGAATTACTAGTCACTATTGATGCTACCAATGTATTATGTTTTGGGCAGACCAATGGTACTGCAACAGCAGTTGTTACTGGTGGTATTATTTTTGCACCACCTGCTGAACCATATACATACTTATGGAGCACAGGAGAAACAACAGCAAGTATTGGAAACCTGGGTGCCGGGATGGTATCTGTAACAATAACAGATGCTATTGGATGCCAGGCAAACGCCTCAATATTAATTACACAACCAGATTATGAATTGGAAGCTTTTGCAGGACCTAATGCAACAATCTGTAGTGGTGAAAATGGTGGCTTCATCGCCTTAGGTGGAAATAATGTAAATACCTTTACAGGTGAAGGCGGCACTCCTCCTTATACCTATTCCTGGACTGCAAGCCCTGCTGACCCTACACTTGATTCGCAGACGACATTAATGAACCCTATTGTAGCACCAACAGTAACTACAACCTATACTGTACGCGTTGTTGATGCCAATGGTTGCGAAGCTACCAATAGCACAGTAATATCCTTATGGCCTACAGTTTATGCAGATGCAGGTGGCGATGCAAGCCAAACCATATATTTATGTTCAGGTGGCAGCATTGCACTTGGAGGGACACCTCTTGGAACAGGTCCAACAGGTTATGGTGGCACAGGTTCGTTTACATACCAGTGGGCAACCATTCCAACTTCAACACCAATGCCTGGTATTGCCCACCCTGTTGTTTCACCAACAACAACCACTAAATATCGTGTGAGGGTAAGGGACGTTGCAGGTAATAACTGTACAGCATTTGATACCGTAACAGTTGTAGTAGTACCTGGAATCGATGTTGTTGCCGGCCCTGATGTTGCTGTATGTAATGGAAATAATACAGGAGTTAGTTTTACACTGACAGCTACAGTGAATGGAGGGACAGGTCTTGGTTATAATTATTACTGGACTGCCAACCCACCTGATCCGTCATTAGTAGGCCAGGAAAACAATCCATCACCAATAGTAAGTCCAACAATTACAACAACATACACTATCACCGTTACTGATTCAAATGGCTATGCCTGCGAAGACAGCGATGAGATTGTTGTCACCGTTTGGGATGAAATTGTTTTGGATGCAGGAACCAATCAGAATATCTGTAATCCTGCCAACGGAGGAAGTATTACCCTGGGAGGGGCACCTACAGCCAGTGGAGGAACTGCACCATTTACTTATCTTTGGACAGCTAACCCACCAGACGCTTCATTAGTTGACCCAACTTCAGCCAATCCGGTTGTTAGCCCGCTAGTGAACACAACCTATACCCTTGTAGTTACTGATGCTAACTTATGCACCGAAACTGCCAGTGTTGAGATTGGGGTTTTAGGAGAAATCATTGTTGAAGCAGGTAATAATGAACAAATCTGTCACCCGGCCAATGGTGGAAGCATCCAGCTTAATGGTAGCGTTACCGGTGGCGATGGAAATTACACCTATTCATGGGAACCTATTGAATCACTTGATGATCCAACAATTCTCAATCCTATTGCTTCACCTACAGTTACAACAACATATACTTTAACAGTTACTGATGGTTTTGGTTGTTCTTCTACTGACCAACTAATCATTACTGTTACAGATGAGATTATTGCCAGCATTGATAGTGAATACTTCATGTGCCATCCAAGCAATGGTGGAAGTGTAATTCTTAACGTAAATACTACAGGAGGTTCAGGAGCTGGATTTAGTTATAGTTGGAGCCCTGTTACAGGATTAGATGATCCGAACATTGCGAACCCAACTGCTAACCCTGAAACAACTACCATTTACACTGTTACAGTTACTGACCTGGGCGGCTTTGGTTGTTCAGACCAGGCACAAACAACAGTTACTGTTAATCCTGGATTAACGGTTAGCATTTCTGGTGACCAAACAATTTGTAATCCTGCAAATGGAAGTGGCACCATGATTACTGCAATCCCAGCAGGAGGCTCAGGCATTGGTTATACTTACGAATGGTTCCCTGTTGAAGGGCTTTCAGATCCATTTATTGCCAATCCAATAGCTAACCCTGCTATTGCAACAACCTATACAGTTATTGTTAGAGATGACAAAGGTTGTTCCGCAACTGCTACAATTGATATCACAATATTACCGGAACTCTTTGCTGATGCAGGCACCGATACAGACATCTGCTTTGGAATCGGAACAACTATTGGCGGTTCTCCATCAGCAAGTGGTGGTTCAGGAAGTGGATATACCTATCTTTGGTCGCCTGAAACTTCACTTGACGATCCTACATTGGCAAATCCTTTGGCTACTCCTGATGTTACCACCACATATACACTTACTGTGATGGATGACAATAATTGTATTGCCACAAGTCAGGTAACCGTAAATGTTAATCCTCAGATTTTTGCCCATCCGGGAGAAGACCAGGTAATATGCCTTGGTGAGTCAATAACTCTTGGTGAGACTCCTGCCGGAACAGGTGGAACCGCACCGTTGACATATTATTGGTGGATTAGCCCCAATATTCCTGTTAGTGATCTTGAAAACCCAACTGTTAGCCCAACTGTTACTACCACTTATAACCTTACAGTCAGCGATGTTAATGGGTGCTTCTCAGGCTCTCAGGTTAATATTATTGTAAGCACAGGCCCGGATGCAACAGTTTCTGCTGATCAGGAAATATGCCAGGGCGAAACAGTATTGTTAGAAGCAGCCGGAGGCAATGATTATCTGTGGAGCACAGGTGAAACAACTTCAACAATTTATGTCACCCCTGATGTTACAACAACTTATACAGTCACAGTTTCAAACAACTGCGGAAGCACTGATTTACAAACCATTGTAACTGTTAATCCCAGCCCGGACAGTGAAATCACCGGAGAGACTACTGCTTGCGAAGGTGATACTTTAAGCCTTTCAACAGTATTTGACCCTGATTACTCTTACGAATGGAGTACCGGAGAAACAAGCAATGAAATCCTTGTAACAACTTCCGGCACTTATTCTGTTACCGTTACCAATACTCTTAACAGTTGTTCTTCTACTGACCAGGTTGTTGTGACCTTTAACCCGCTGCCTTTGGCGCTGGTTGCCGAAGATGAAACAATCTGTTACGGAGACCCAATAAATATTGGGCAAGACCCTGGTGCAGTACCTGACAACACTTACTTATGGACTTCAATCCCTGTTGACCCAAGCTTAACAGATCCAACAATTGCAAATCCTCTTGTAAGCCCAACTGTAACTACAACCTACACCCTTTTGGAAACATACACCCTCACAGGTTGCCAAAATTCAAATGAGGTTACAATTACTGTTGTAGGAGGTTTGGCCAATGCCGGTGATGATATGAGTATCTGTTCGGGTGACACTGTAACTTTAGGGACTACTCCTATACCAGAAAACACATACCTCTGGTCGTCAAGTAATCCTGATGAGGTTTTTGATTTCAATTCACCTAATCCTGAAGTTTCCCCTACAGTAACAACAACCTATACACTGACAGAAACATATACCTCAGTAAATTGTACAAATATTGATCAGGTTGTTGTGTATGTATTTGATAAACCTGAAGCTGATGCCGGAGAAAACCATGAAATTTGTTTAGGCGAGGCAATTACTATAGGAGGTGAGTGTTGTAACCCTGTTCCGGCAAACAGTTATTTATGGACATCAGAGCCATCAGACCCAAGCCTGACAGAGCCAACTATTAACAATCCTACTGTATCACCGACAGTTACAACCACTTATACATTAACTGAAACATACACAGCAACAGGTTGTGTCAATTCAAATTCGATTGTTGTAACAGTTAACCCTCTGCCTTTGGCACTGGTAGCTCAACCTGACTCAATTTGCTCAGGTGAAAGCATAGAGATTGGTGGAGGAAATGAAGTCATTGGCAATACTTACCAATGGAGAAGTATCCCTACAGGATTTACATCTTCCGAGGTTAATCCTTTGGTAACACCAGTAGTAACAACTACCTATATCCTTACCGAGACCTCCCCTATCGGATGTCATAATAGTGATTCTGTAGTGATTACTGTTAAGCCTTTGCCACAGATGATACTATCAAGTGATATGAATTTCTGCCCTGGAGATGCAGGCCAGCCAATAAGTCTTGGTGGTGATGCAATTGAAGGCAACACCTATAGCTGGACAAGTATTCCTGAAGGCTTTACATCCACTGAAAGTAACCCTGTCGTTGAACCTGATTCAAGCATTACATATTTACTTCAGGTTACAGGAGCCAATGGCTGCGAAAATGATGGTTCAGTTGTTATTACCTTCTCCGATCTTGCAATGGAAACCCCTGATACGCTTCGTGCATGTAGGGACAACTCGCTTGATATTGGCCAGGGAACAACACCTTCCGGTGGACAGGATCCATATCTATATGTCTGGACAGACATGGATGGGAATGTCATCTCAGACAGCCCTAATCCTTCTCTGATCCCTCAACAGAGCGGGTATTATTTCCTCAACCTCCTCGATCAGGTAAATTGTGTATTAGAAGACAGCATCTTTGTTGAAGTAGTCGAACTTCCTGAGATTGATGTTACCTCTGATCGCCCTGGATATTCTATCTTTATTGGTCAGTATATCACATTTACTGCCCTCCCGGCAGGACTAACCAACTATGAGTTTATTGTTGATGGTGTTGTTGAACAAAGCGGTTCATCAAATACCTATTCAACAAATAAACTTAAAGACGGACAGAAAGTCACTGTGATTGCTACTGATTACACCTGTATCGGCGAGCCCGTTGAGATAAATGTTATTGTAAGCGATCTTCCAAATGCCTTTACCCCAGGCTCTGATGGGTTTAATGATATATTTGGCGCTGGTGCCGAACTCACTATCTTTAACCGTTGGGGACAGGTCATCTATGAAGGCACAGAAGGCTGGGACGGCAAATACAAAGGCAAAAAAGTGAGCCCGGGAACATACTACTACATCCTTTCCGTTTTTGATGCAAACAACACAAAAACCACAATGAAAGGTTCTGTAACTGTAGTATCTGATGAAAAATAAATAAACCAGCCGGCAATCCGTGTGGGCCAAATATACGGGTTGCCGGCACAGGTTTATACCTGTTTCTTATTAAATTAACACCTGAAACACATGATTATTTATAAAAAACGGAACTTTTCGACAAAGCCTTCGTTAAAAATGAATAAACAGTCTCAGTTAAATGATTGGAATTAACTGTTACCAATTATTAAAAGAAAATACCAGATTAGGGCAAAGTATCTGGTGTTACGCTGAAAAAAGATGTCAGAAATGAAAAGAACTCTATTAATCCTATTCATTATCCTCATTCAAAGTGTTGCTTTTGGACAAAAGCGACTTGAAATAGCTAATGATTTATTTAGCAAACAAAACTACGTTGAGGCTTTAAAAGCATACCAAAGCATCATTAAAAGAGAAAAATCTCCTGACAAGAAGAAATACGTCTCATTTCAAATGGGCGAATGCTACAGGCACCTACTCAACTACAAAGAGGCCAAACAATGGTATAGCAACGCTATTAATTTTGGATATGAAGACCCTATTGTTTTCCTTCACATGGGCGATATGCTGCTTGGACTGGAAGAATTCAATACTTCAATCAGCTATTTCCAAAAATACCTTGAACGGAACCCTGATGACCCCATGGCCCAAAAAAAGCTTCAGTCAGCTCAGTTCTCAAACGAAAACTATAAAAAAGAATCTCTTTTTATCATTCAGGATGAAGCAACCCTCAACTCTGAATTTCAGGAGTGGGGCATTGCTTATTTGGAAAATGTGGCTAAATTTTTTGGCACCGATAAAAAAGCTGTTGAAAGATATAACCTACAATTTGACATAGAAACAAAACTATTCAACAGCTATGTGTTTTACTATGCAATTCAATCCAAAACATTAAAAGAAAGGATTGTATTTGCTTCAACAAAAAGCTATGGTGGTAAAGTTGATAAAAGGACTGGCGAAGGATATTCAAATATTTATCAGTCAAAACTTGATAAGAAAACCCAGCAATGGGAGCTGCCAGATGAGTTAAGTAACAAGATCAATTCAGACTATTATGATGGCTTTTTATCATACGACAAGGCTAACAAAATAGCTTATTTTATGAATTGTGGAGGCACCAGGGGCACTCGTAGCTCCTGCGATATTTATTTCTCTTACCACAATACTGAAACAGATACCTGGAGTGATCCGGAAATATTCCCTTTCAATTCAGATGCTTATGATATTGGCTATCCATCCATTAGCGATGATGGCAAAACACTCTTCTTTGCTTCCGATATGCCTGGTGGATTAGGAGGTTATGACTTATATAAAATTGAAAAAACAGAAGAAGGCTGGGGAACACCACAAAACCTTGGCGATACAATTAATACCAGCTATAATGATGCTTACCCGTATGTAATGGGAAATGTTTTATATTTCTCTTCTTTTGGACATACAGGCATGGGGGGCTTCGATGTTTTTTACACCATCATGGATCCTAACACAGGCTTTAGCAAGCCTGTCAACATAGGTATTCCTATTAACTCGAGTGCTGATGATTTCAGTTTTGTAATCAACGACAGCTATTCAAGAGGCTACTTTAGCTCCAACCGTCCCGGGGGAAAAGGTTCTGATGACATTTTCTCATTCAGGATTGCTTCTAAGATCTTTACATTAAAAGGCCTTATAACTGATAATTACACCGGAAGTGGAATTAGTGATATCACAATCACCCTAAGTGGTGAAGATGGTACTTTTGCTTTAATCACTTCAAATGAAAATGGAGAATATGTAATCCCTTCACTCTCATCTGATGTGAATTATACAGTTGAAGCATCAAAAGAGGGATACAATCCGGTAACCCAATTGCTTTCGGTAAAAGACAAGCTTTTTGCAAGCCAGTTTACTGTCTCCAGCGATCACACCCTTGACTTTGTAATGGAACCCGTTACACCAAAACAAAATGGGGACACAAAAGATACTCCGGTTGATCAGGGTGACCAACTGGCCGAAAAGACAGAACCTGTTACGCCTGTTGACACTAACACCCAGGAGGTGAAAATCCAGGTTGTTAAAACTGAAATCCCTACCCATCCAACACGTTGGGAAGAAGATGAAGAAACAGACCTCCCTGATTACAAAGAATCAAACAACCTTAACCTTACTGATTTTTCAGGATACCAGTTACCAATGTTGTTTTTCGACTTTGGCAAATGGTCACTTCGCAATTCATCAATGATGAAACTTGATACTGTTGCTGCTTTTATGAAAAACAACCCATCCCTGTGTTTGGTTGTCCATGCCCATACCGACATCGTTAGCAGTATCGAATTCAACTTTTACCTATCCCAGAGAAGGGCACAGAGCATTATCGAATACCTTGCCGGAAAAGGTATCAGCGAAGACAGGCTTTACCCACTCGCTCACGGAAAGCAAAAACTCCTGATCCCAAATGCAAAAACTGTTGATGAACACCAGATGAACAGAAGGGGACATTTTCAAACTATTCCTCAGGGAGATTTTCAGGATTTCTTCAATCAGGCTTCCCGTCATAGTTTCAGGTACCTGAATTCACTTGAAAAAACTGCCCATCGTGAGGAAGGTGTTGAGTTTATGGTGCAGTTTATTGCTGCCAAGACCCCTATAAACCCTCAGTATTATCAAAAAATAATCCAGGCATTCCCTCGTTTGAACATCATCTATTATTATGATGTTGATAAGTTTCACCGGTATTCGGTTGGTAGTTTTAAAAGCTTTAAAGCTGCGTATGAAGTACAAAAAGCTATTCGCGAGATGGGTTACCAGACTTATGTGGTTGCATTCCAAAATGGCGAGAAGATACAGATTGCCCAGGCACAAAAAATCCTTAGCAATTAATGCTTTCCTGACAAACAAAGAAACAATGATTTGTTCTTGATAAAAACCAGATCTTTTTAGGTTCTTATAAAAAAAACATGAATCAAATGAAAAAAATATTACTCCTGCTTGCCATGATAGCTGTCGTTTTTTATGCACAGGCACAAAACGACACCCATTTCAGCCATTATATGTTTAATGAATCAACATTCAATCCTGCTTCGGTTGAAGTTTCAAATACCATTAACGCATCCATTGTGGCCAGGCAACAATGGGTTGGTTTCCCTGATAAGCCCTCCTCACAGGTCTTAAATGCAAGCACTTATGTTCAGGAATTATTTGGCGCTGTAGGCCTTAACCTTATCAATGACCAGTTGGGGCATGAAAAAACGATTACAGCCAGGGCTTATTACGCCTTCCCTCTTCAAATAGGAGTGATGTCAAGCCTTACGTTTGGCTTAGGTGCAGGTATTATCAACAGATCATTTGATGGCTCAAAGCTAAGGTACGAAGATATTACAGACCCCAATGCTGTCTTCATAAAGGACAGCCATCTTAAAGCCGACTTTAACTTCGGTATTGAATTTAATGCACCAAACCTTAGTGTTGGACTTGCTTCTACACATCTTGACCGCTCCGTAAAAGGCTCTACCCTCTTCCAAACACCACGTCACTATTATCTCTATGGAAAATATCGCTTTGAAGATGTTGCCGACAACCTTGATATCGAACCTTTTCTTTTGTTTAAATCAAGTTGGTTCATCACTTCTTTCGATATCAATGTAATTGCATATTATGACAATATGTTCTGGGGAGGCTTTTCATATCGCCTACAGGATGCTATTGTTGCAATGGTGGGATACAATATTACCCCCGAGATCAAAGTTGGTTATTGCTATGATTACTCTATCGGGACAACAAAACGCTATAGCGGTGGCTCCCATGAAATCATGATTTCAACCACATTCGAAGGATTTAACAAAACAAGGGTCACACCAAAAACCCCCAGGATATTTAACTAATTTTTCCTAATGGAAAAAACTCTGACACATCTTTATTTTTCTTTGCCCTGAAAAACCGGTATCAACCGGTTTTTCTTTTTTGTTTCAACTCATTGGATGCTTTTATCAAATCCCAATTTATCCACCCTCCTGTTAATTTTTCTTTTCATTGAGATATTTCCAATACCTCACCGGCATCAGGCGCTTCATCTGTCTGGTATTCTTCCGTTCCGGGATATTAATTGCCTTGTAATAATGTTGCCAGAGATCATCATAGAACTTTTCTTCCAGATGACGGGCATCATCAGTAATACGACCTGATTTGATATCCATCTTTGGGTTTTTAAGCTTTATCTCACTAACGCTTTTCAAATCATAGTATAAGCCAAAGTCCCTTTTGACATCATAAATGATCCAGGCTTGCGAACTAAACCTTTTACAAAAATGAGGGGCAAGCAATCGCAAAATATCGTTATCGGGGGCTATGGGTGCATAATAAAGCCCATCATGGGTCTTCTGAAACCGGATAAAACCTGTGAAGCGGTGTTTCTCATGGCTTACCTTTCGGGCAGTTTGATACAATTGATAAGCATCTTCATCAAGCATATTTTTATAAAAAGTATGGCTTTTATCACTAAAAAGCTTTTTTGCATACCTGCATATAAGCATGTCCTTGTAGGGCTTATCAGATAAAAATGACAAATAAGCAAGGCGCGCATACCTCCTGTTAGAGATATTGACCCATGCCTTCCACACACGTTGTGCTTTTACCGGATCTGTATCAACAAAAAGGGAATCTTCAAAAAGTGTAGGAACAGATTTATTTAATGGGTTTATGCTGATGGGCTCCAGTTTAAGCTCAAACAGTGCAAAGATTATGCTAAGCAAGCCTTCAAAAGTGCCATCATATTTTAGATGAACCTGGGGAGTTGTAAGAAGCATAACAGGTGGATTGAGTGTAACAGAATCTTTATATTATGGTGCCATTCTAAAACCGGGCGTTTAAAACAAGCTTAGCTGATTTTGAAAATTCATCTTAGGCTTTACAAGTTTTTTCTTAATCTGCTCTGGATACAGGTTTTGAAATGCAGCAGACAGTTCGCGGCATGAGATAAAGTATTTGGCCCTGTTTAGGGCAACACCCATCCTTTTTAAATGGGACATGCTTATTGTGCCAAATTTTCTGTTGGCAACAATTAACTTTGCAGACCTGACCCCAATGCCCGGGACCCTAAGGATTAGTTCATAGGGGGCAGTCTGCAGGTCAATAGGGAAAATATGAGGATTGCGTATTGCATAAGCCAGCTTTGGATCCATATTCAAATCCAGGTTTGGGTTCTTTTCATCAATGATTTCTTCACATTTAAACTGATAATACCTCATCAGCCAATCGGCCTGATATAGCCTGTTTTCCCTGACAAGGGGCGGCTTTATGAGGGCAGGGAGCCTGCTATCATAATTATTGACAGGTATAAAACCTGAATAATAAACCCTTTTTAACTGATGCTCCTGATACAGCTTAGAGGCCAATTGTAATATTTCAACATCAGCATCAGGCGTGGCTCCCACTATCAGCTGTGTGCTTTGACCGGCAGGAACGAAACGTGGAACCGATTTGATAAGCTTCCTTTCATCATGGTTTGCAATAATCCCGCTTGAGATTTGTGCCATAGGGTTAAAAACACTAACGAAATCTTTTTCAGGAGCAAGCAGTTTCAAATTTGGTTCCGAAGGGATTTCAATATTAACGCTTAACCTGTCAGCATAAAGGCCGGCCTGTTTTACAAGCTCTGGATCACAACCCGGAATGGCTTTCATGTGGATATAACCAAAAAACCTGTGTTCTTCCCTTAAAGCCCTTACTACTCTCACCATGCGTTCCATGGTATGGTCAGGGCTGCCCATCACTCCCGAACTCAGGAACAAACCTTCAATATAATTCCTTCGATAAAAGCTCAGGGTTAATTCAATTAGTTCAGATGGCTTAAATGCTGCCCTGGGGATATCATTGCTCCGTCTGTTGATACAATAAGCACAATCGTACATACAATCATTTGTGAAAAGAATTTTCAGCAAAGAGATGCATCTCCCATCCTCAGTAAAAGAATGACAAATTCCACAGGAACGGGCATTTCCTAAGCCCCCTGCTTCATTTTCGCGCTGTGAGCCGCTTGATGAACAGGATACATCATAGCGGGCAGCAGCCCCCAATATCTCAAGCTTTTTCAGTATATTTTCATTCATTGAACAGGAAAAGGCTTTTGATTAGATTTTAAACATTTACTTCTCCCCCAATATATATATAATCTTTTTTAAATAAAAGAAAATATCCTTATACGCTCTATTATTCTTACAAAACTTGAATTTTTCCCTAATAAAGCATTGATTAAATCATAATCAAAACGTACTCCAATTCAACAGCAAAGGAAAAAATAATTTTATCGATTAGCAATTCAATAAAAAAACTGAATCATTACAATATTACACTGCAATAAAAAAACCGCCTTTGCTATTATGGGTATGCAATTAAGGCGGTTTATATGGAAATGTCTGAAAAGCATTAGAATTTCTTCAAATCAAAAAACCTAATGCATCAGTATTGCTAATCTTTCACTTTTTCTGATAGGGATTTAAAACCCTCTCCAAGTATTTCATTTGCGTCAATAACAGTCATAAACGCCCGTGGATCAATGGTATGGATATAATCCTGCAGTATTGACATCTCACGTCGGTTAACGACAGTGAAGATTACCTTTTTGGGAGCACCGTTATACATCCCCTCCCCTGCAAAAAATGTCCCTCCCCTATGAAGGTCTTTAATAATTTTATCCCTGATTTCATCATGTTTATCACTGATAATAAAAATCGTCTTATCATAGCTAATCCCTTGAAGGACAACATCAATGACTTTACCCATGATAAAAATTACTATCCATGAATAAAGTGGGATTTTCCAATCGCCAAAAGCCACCAAACCAATAAGAACAATGGCTGAATCAATAACAATCATCAATTGGCCAAGGGGCATCCTTGTGTATTTAGCAGTAATCATGGCAACCACATCTGTTCCCCCACTTGTAGCTTTTGATTTAAATATAAACCCAACACCGATGCCCATCATTACCCCCCCAAAGACAGCGCTTAGCAATGGATCATCCTGAACCAATGGCTCATAGTTGCTTAAATACCCGAGGGTATCAACAAAAACTGAGGTAAGTACAAAACCGGTAATGGTTTTAGCACCAAACCTTGGGCCAAGAAGGCGCGTACCGATGATTGTTAAAGGGATATTAAATGCCAGGGCAACCATCCCTACAGGGAGGTTAAATAAATGATGGATAACAATGGATACCCCATAAACCCCTCCCGGAACAATTTTATATGGGGTAATAAAATATACATATCCTATTGAGAGGATAAATGTACCGAGAACAATAAAGCTGTATGATTTAAGCCATTTCCTGGAAAATGGCTTGTCATTCACAATAAAAGAACTCATATTCAGCGCTTTAATTTGGTAAGATTTTCAAAACAAAGATAGGGGAAGCTTTTGAATTGTTTGATTTTAAAAAATATTTTTTCATCCAAAACATCCATAATCCGTAATTTCTTAAAGAACTATTTTTCAACACAAGCCGAACGTATTCCCTAAAACAACTGAAAAATTACAATTTGTTCACTAACAATTGAGCATCCATCCCATCATCAACTATTAATCAGGGTATAGGTTGAGGCGGTGTTGAGGCGGTGTTGAGGCGGGTTTGAACCGGGTTTGAACCGGGTTAAACCCGACTCAACACCGGCTCAAACCCGACTCAACCATGGACATGATTCCTCTTCAAAGTGGCCAGGGAACAGTCAGGAACTGATAATATTCACTTGCCCCACTGATTTATTTTGGTTCAAACTCCCCATTTGGATTCATTTTATATGGAGAGGAGGAAAGTGAATACAAGGAGTTCTCCGGGAAAACACTCCAGGAAGAAATGAGTGTTTCAAGTGAAGGATCAAAAAAGACAGTTGTGTTTGCAGGTATAAAAAGATTTATCCTGACCCTTTGGTTCCTGAATTTTGCATTATCAGGGATTGTGAAAAACGGTTGCATTTCAAATACCGAATCGTTTTGATGATAATCAACCCTGATGCTTGAAGCATTTAAAAAGGCATTTTCATTTCCAGCCCCATGAGAGATGAAGTCAATATCCATATAAAGGCTGTCATTGGGGCTTAAATTAAAGAACACCCTGGGTTTTCCATGCACAAGGTTTTTGTCTTCAGAGCTTGAAAATGCAAGCCCGCTTAACCATACATGTTCGTTATTATACAATGAATCAAAGGAAGCAGGATTATCTATCTTGATATACAGAGATTTGTTGGAGGGTTGCTGAAGGATGATATGAGAAGTTTTCACCGCTGAAGAAGTAAATTGGCGAGAGAAATCAATGCCAACAATCAAAACCATAACAAAACCAGCTATCCAGAGCAGGAAGAAAGAAATACCAAGGAACTTAAGCCTTTTTTCAAGGCCAAAGATAAGCCTGAAACCTGCATATATCAACATTAGGAGCGGAATACCGGTAAGAAGGCTCAAACCAATGATGGCAAGGATAGAATAGCTTTTAGTTGTAAAAAGAAATTCAAAAAAACCAAGTAAAGAAAATTGCATTACATTTTCGGCAGAGAAGCCAGGCAATTCCCCTCCATTAAGCAATGTAGCAATAAGCCCTGTGAACAAAAACACCCCGGCAATGACAAATACAAGCCCTAATAAAAAGGCAAGTACCTTGCCAGTATATTTAAATACAACAGCTAATACTGAGCCCAGGTTTTCGAGCATTATTCCAAGAGCATTGCCCACTCCTGAAAAACTGTGCCGTGCATTGTTGCTCATATCCTCAAGTGAATCTTTAACCTGTCCAAACTCCTGGCGGATTGACTTCTCGATATTTGCAATATTAACCTTCTGCCCTCTCATCTCAAGCTTTTCAGTGGTAGTATTTGCCTTAGGGAGCACCATCCAAAGAATAAGATAAACCAATGGGCCTATACCATAAGCAAATGTCAGGATAGCAAAGAACAAACGCACCCAAACAATTTTAAAACTAAAAAATGCAGCCAGTCCTGCTGCCACCCCTCCCAATATCCTGTTATCAGGGTCACGGTAAAGCCTTCTATGTCCTTCATCATTATAATCATGATTCTGAGATGTTTCATCTTTGCCTGTTGCGCTTGAATCTGATTCCGAGTCTTCAACCTGGTCAGGCTCGCCCATAATCCGGATACAATCCTCCACTTCGGATAGTGTAACCACTTCATTTGCATCCTTTATCTTCTCTAAAAGCATTTCAGCAATCCTGCCTTCAATATCAGACATGATTTCATCCCTGCCCGGATTGTTCTCAAACTTTTTGTGCAGCGATTGTAGATATGCAGAGAGCTTTTCGTACGCATCCTCATCAATATGAAAAACCACTTTGTTTATATTGGCGTTTACTGTCTTCTTCATTTTATTCTATGGGTTAAAGATGAAAACCTGTTTTCTTTATTTTATCACTTCAGAACCTCATTTTATTAAACTGATCCGGATGTGGCTTGTGCTACTGCATCCACCAACTCATCCCAGGTCTCCCTCAACTGCCTTAAGTAGTCATTGCCCTGTTCAGTTAAGGAATAATACTTTCTTGGGGGACCGCTCTTTGATTCTTCCCATCGATAATTCAATAAACCATCATTCTTTAAGCGGGTGAGCAATGGATACAAAGTCCCTTCCACCACAATGAGCTTATTTACTTTTAGTTTATCCAGCAGATCAGAAACATACGCTTCGTGTTCGGATAACTGGGAAAGGATTACAAATACCAATACCCCTTTTCGCATCTGAACCTTCATATTTTCAATACTCATGACGCAAGCTCTTTTAACATGACAAAGATATAAAATAAAATTACTACTATGCAATACATAGTAGTAAATTTTTTTATATATCCATTTGAAGGTTCATATTTATCGTAAAAAACAAAAAAAGAAGGTATCTTCGCATATTGAATCACAAATTGTCAAATGCATTATTGAGCAAGGCTTTTCAAGATGCTTAATAATCAAATGAAAAGAATGGAATGAATTACCAACGTTTTTTTTTAAGAATAAACGCATTACAGCATAAATATTTCAGCGAGAAAAGTTTTGTATTCATATTAAGCATTATCATAGGTTTTTTTGCTGCTGTAGCGGCGGTAATATTAAAAAACTCAGTTCATAGTCTTGAAAAATGGGTAAGGAACATCACGTCAACTTCATTGCCGAACTGGTTTTTTCTAATCTTTCCCCTAATCGGGATATTAATCACAGTGACCTATATCAGGTTATTTGTAAAAGAAGATATCGGGCATGGTGTTTCAAGGATCTTATATTCGATATCAAGGAACAAGGCAATATTAAAACTCCATAATGTATATTCATCAATCATCGCATGTTCTTTTACAGGCGGTTTGGGGGGCTCAGTTGGGATGGAAGCTCCCATTGTCAATACAGGGGCAGCCATTGGGAGCAATGTGGCACAGGCATTTCATTTAGGTTATAAAAGAACAAGCCTTTTGGTTGCATGTGGGGCCGCAGCAGCTGTTGCTGCAATTTTTAAAGCACCGATTGCAGGGGTAATATTTTCACTCGAAGTTTTGATGCTCGACCTAACGATGTCTTCACTAATACCTTTGCTCATTTCGGCAGTAACAGCAACCATTTTTTCGACTTTTTTTCTGGGCAAACAGGTGGAATTTTATTTCACACTCCGAGACCCTTTTGACTATGGGAATATCCCTTTCTATATCTTGCTAGGATTGGTAACAGGCCTTGTGTCATTATATTTCATGGTATTTAACCGTAAAGTTGAAAACAGAATAAAAAGTATAAGGCATCCATATACAAGGGTTCTTATAGGAGGCGGCATCCTGGGAATATTAATTTTCTTCTTTCCCCCATTATTTGGTGAAGGATATATTGCAATGAAATCGTTGTTATCAGGGAATCCGGGACAAATGCTTGACAGCAGTATCTTCTTCAATTTGTTTGATGACCAATCATGGTGGTTTATCCTCTTTTTGTTTGGTGTATTAATGTTTAAAGTAATAGCAACATCAATAACCACAGGCAGTGGGGGTATTGGGGGAGCATTTGCACCAAGTCTTTTCATGGGAGGTATCACAGGCTATATCTTTGCCCGCTCAATAAATATGTTGGGATGGTTTTCAATTTCTGAAAAGAACTTTGCTTTGGTAGGGATGGCAGGACTAATGACAGGAGTAATCCACTCCCCTCTCACTGCAATATTCCTGATTGCTGAAATTACAGGAGGTTATGAACTTTTCATTCCTCTAATCATCACTTCTTCAATTTCGTTTATTACAATAAAGTATTTTGAACCACATTCAATCTACACAAAAGTTCTTGCTGATCATGGTGATTTGATTACACACCATAAAGACAAAGCAGTACTTACTATGTTAAGCGTAAAAGAAGTTCTGGAAACAAACTTTATTGCACTTAATGCAAACCAAAATCTGGGAGACATTGTAAAGGCTATTGCAGATAGTAAAAGGAACATCTTCCCGGTGCTTGATGATGATGGAGTATTTTTAGGCTTAGTGCCCCTGGATGATGTCAGGGAAATCATGTTTGACAGGTCAAAATATAATGAAATAAAAGTAGTTCAGCTTATGGTTCAACCAAGTGTATCAGTTGAAGCAGGCGATACAATGGACATTGTAATGCGCAAATTTAAACAATCAGGGTATTGGAACCTCCCTGTATTAAAAGAGGGGAAATATCTGGGATTTGTTAGCAGGGCCAATGTTTTCAACTATTACCGTAAACAATTAATTGAGTTTTCAGAAGAATAAAAATGCTTTAAAAATCTTTTTAACAAAATCTCTAACTTATTGTAAATAAAAAGTTTTTTATTTGTTTTTTTATTTACCTTTGTATATAGGTAATGACAACAAACCTCTGTGGTTTACTGTCTATTTTTTTAAATCAATTTGTCTTTTTAAATGAACATTTACGTTGCAAACATCCCTTTCAAAGCTTCTGAAGATGAGCTTAGGGGACTTTTCGAGGCACATGGTGAAGTATCATCAGCCAAAATTATTTTTGACAGAGAAACTCAGAGGAGCAGGGGTTTCGGATTTGTAGAAATGCTGGATGATTCTGAAGCTCGTGAAGCTATTGAGACCCTCAATGGTTCTGACTTCATGGGAAAAAGTCTTGTAGTTAATGAAGCTCGCCCTAAGACCGAAAATTCTTTCGGTAATCGTGGTGGTGGCGGTTTTAACAAAAAGCCTTTTAAGAAATTCTAATTTCTTTACCAACCAAAGAAAACGCCTTCGAAAAAGGCGTTTTTTTTTGCTATAAACTTTTGATAAAACAAAAAAACCTTGCCGGATAGATTTCATTCACCGGCAAGGTTTTTTTTTATTCTGACTACAAACGCAATCACAGAGTAAGCTTATTAATAAGCCCTTTCTCTTTCTTTTCGGCGAGATGAGCTTTTAGGACGACCTTTATCAAATTTGCCTGCCCGTGAGAATGAATCTCTTTTAGGCCCTTGTGAAAAACTCTTTGATTTTCTGAATGGCTTACTGCCACTTTGCTCTTTATCTTCCCTAAGCTCAACAATAACAGGGCGGTTTTTGAAAAATTGCTTCTTCATGCTTTTCATTACCACATCAAGCTTATCACTATTCAACTCCAGCAGTGAATAGCTATCCTTAACAGATGACCATGGGAAATTACTTTCATGAATGCCAGCCTTTTGGCTTAAAAAGCTCACCAAAGAATTCCTGTCCAATCCATCCATTTTTCCAAGGTTGACAAATAACCTTGATATGTCTTTACGGTTGAAATCCTGGGAAACCTGATCAACTTCAGGCTGATTTTTATAATAGTTGATAAAGCGGTCCAATTCGATTGATAAAAGCTTTTTCACAAGCTCTTCTTTGCTTAGGTGCTCTATTTGTTGCATTATCGCAGGGATAAATGAATCAACCTGCTCTCCTGCTGTGGTATTTAAGATTTTTGAAGCATAGGCTTGCATTTGTTTAGAGCAAACCTCGCTGCCAGTTGGAACAGATTGTTTTTGAAAAGGCATTTTCAATAAACGCTCCAATTGTTTTATCTTTCCTGCTTCTCTTTGATTAACCAAAGCAACAGCAATACCTTTTTTCCCTGCACGGGCTGTCCTTCCGCTCCTATGGGTATAGGATTCGAGATCATCGGGCAGGTTGTAATTGATAACATGTGTTACATCGTTAACATCAATCCCTCTGGCAGCAACATCAGTAGCAACAAGGATCTGAAGGTTACGGCTGCGATAGCGTTTCATAACCATGTCACGCTGGGCCTGTGAGAGGTCACCATGCAAAGAATCAGCATTATAGCCATCTTTAATCAGGGAATCAGCTATCTGTTGGGTTTCAATCTTTGTGCGACAAAATACAATTGCAAAAATATCAGGGTTGAAATCTGTTATCCGTTTTAAAGCCAGATATTTGTCACTATCTTTAACAACATAATAAACGTGTTCGATGTTCTCATTTCCCTGATTTTTCTTTCCTATTGTAATCTCAACAGGATT
>CAYLYP010000057.1:0-20797 GCA_964387795.1 uncultured Bacteroidales bacterium | reverse complement strand
AATTTATTGATAAAAACCTTATTTCCTAGATGTATTTAATGGGGTGCATACTGATATTTGCTGTATGACCATATCAAAAAAAGAAAGGATTTAAACCCCTCTCCGCTTAAAAAAACAATAAAGGGACATAAACCCCTTTCCTGAATAAAAAAATGCCCCTGATAAGGATAAATGCTTATCAGGGGCATTTTTTATGCCCCATACAAAACCTCGAAACCAAAAAGCGTTCAAACAGGGTTCATCTTAAGGGTTGAGCCGGGGTTGAGCCGGGGTTGAGCCGGGGTTGAGCCGGGGTTGAGCCGGGTTTGAGCCGGGTTGAAAGCGGCTCAACCCCGGTTTAAAACCGCTTTAAAACCGCTTTAAGTCCGCTTTAAGTATGACCATGACAATAAGAGGGAGTATTCGGGAAGTGTTCAGGGAGTGTTCAGAAAAGTGTGTCAGGGAACAGCTAAAATTACCGGAACATACCAGTTATAATATTGATTTTAATGATTTTACGATGGTTTTTGCAAAACCATCATGAATATAGGGAAGGTTGACCTAAGCCAAAAACCAACAAACAAACCCATTAATCCTACTTAAGTCTTTATTGAACCTTCTGCAAATGTTATAATATCCTCTTATGTTTTGTTGCTTTCTGCCCGTTCAATATAGTATTTATCTTCTTGTAATATATCAATTGTTACCATTATACCTTTTCGGGCAGCTACTTGCAAATAAAAAAAAGGATTTAATCAAAACTCATTTGATTGAAATCAATTACGGATTAATTTGTACCTTTGAAAGTTTTTTAAACATAAAAAACCAAACATTATAATACCTTTTTGTAAAGCTGGCATAACCAAAAGTTAAGTAAGGCCAACAAAAAGATTTGTTAATAGTTAACCACCCTAAACAATTCAGAACAATGAAAGCGAAACTGATTTCATTCTGTATGATTTTCATTTTTTCAGGATTTTTATCCTGCAAATCCCAAACCAATTCAAACCAATCTGCCCAGGCTGTAAATAATGAGCCTGCTAAAAAGGAAGTCTTTATTGAGATTACAACTGATTTTGGTGTTATTAAAATTAAGTTGTACAATGAGACACCCCTGCACAGGGATAATTTTATAAAGCTTGCAGAACAGGGTTTTTATGACGGGACATTGTTTCACAGGGTGATAAAAGATTTTATGATCCAAGGCGGTGATCCCGACTCAAAAACAGCCCAACCAGGCCAACAACTTGGTGTAGGTGGCCCGGGATATACCATCCCCGCAGAAATTGTTCAAGGAAAAATCCATAAAAAAGGGGCACTTGCAGCAGCCCGTATGGGTGATAATGTGAATCCTGCAAAAGAATCAAGCGGCTCTCAGTTTTACATTGTCCAGGGAAAAGTTTTTACCCAGGATGAACTAAATATGTTTGAACAAAGAATGGGGAAAACATTTACACCCGAACAAAAAGCCACTTATACCACTATTGGGGGCACCCCACACCTTGATGGTGACTATACCGTTTTTGGTGAAGTAGTGCAAGGCCTCGAAGTGATCGACCTTATTGCTGCAACCCCAACCGGACCAGGCAACAGGCCCAAAACAGATGTTAAAATGATTGTTAAAGTACTAAAATAGCACATATGCTCTCTTCAATTGAAAAATTATTAGCTGAGGTTAAGTCCTTCCAATCTTCTTCTTCAGAACAGATTGAAGATTTCAGGATAAAGATGTTGGGCAAAAAAGGCACAATTACTGAATTATTTGACGCATTCAAAACTGTTGACCCTCAGCAAAGAAAAGAAATAGGACAGAAATTAAACAACTTAAAGACAGAAGCTTTAGAAAAAATCAACAGCCTAAAAGAGCAGATCAAAGCTTCCGAAAAAAAATCAGGCATTATCGATGCCATAGATTTAAGCCTTCCTGCATATTTTGAAGAAACAGGCGCACGCCATCCTGTAGCAATCGTAAAGAACAGGATGAACAGTATCTTTACAAATATGGGCTTTGTTATTTCCGAAGGCCCAGAGATAGAGGACGACTGGCACAATTTTTCAGCCTTGAACTTTGCCCCTGAACACCCGGCACGCGATATGCAGGACACTTTTTTTATCGAAAAAGACCCTGACATTGCTTTGCGTACCCATACATCATCGGTTCAGGTAAGGGTTATGGAAACTTCCAAGCCCCCTATTCGTACCATTTCTCCGGGAAGGGTTTTCCGAAATGAAGCCATTTCTGCAAGGGCTCATTGTATCTTCCATCAGGTAGAAGGCTTATATGTTGACAAAGGTGTTTCTTTTGCTGATTTAAGGCAGACATTATTGCATTTCTCAAAAGAATTGTTTGGCGAAAAAACAACAATCCGTTTGCGCCCATCCTATTTCCCATTCACTGAACCAAGTGCAGAAATGGATATTTCATGCAACGTTTGCGGTGGAAAAGGCTGCCCTATCTGTAAATACTCAGGCTGGGTCGAGATTCTTGGCTGTGGGATGGTTGACCCTAATGTCCTCGACAACTGTGGTATTGACTCAAAAGTATATTCGGGTTTCGCTTTTGGTATCGGAATCGAAAGAATCGTACTGAACCTTTATCAGATAAAAGACCTCAGGCTTTTCTTTGAAAACGACACCCGTTTCCTTAAACAATTCCAACACGCATTCTATTAATAGATTCAACTTATAACAATAAACACCCATAATTGAAATTTCTGTTATGGGTGTTTTTTTTTCTTATGTTATTTATTGATGATTTGGCGAAAAAGCCATTATGGTAGCAGATCCGGGGCAACAAGGTGTAACAGTATAATAGTACAATAGCTTGATGGCAACAAAGCAGATACTGCCTTAAAGACTAACGCAAAAGCAAACAAGGTGCAAACAAATTGGCTCCTAAGGAATTAAATCCATGCATGCAATATGATAATTTGCCATTGTAAGTGATATACATCCTGCTTGTTAAGTGTTTTTCAGCAGACCCTGGATAAACCATGCCTTATATCAATATTAAACTATTTTCTTTTTGAAGCATGATCCAAATCAAAACAAAATAAGATTTTAAAAAAGACGAAATTTATTTTTAGCCCAAATTTATTATTCTTTCTATTAACTATTTTTATTTACACCTTAATTTTAAACTAATTGTTAATAATAATCATGGTTGTTTTTTCAAAAAGCAAGTCCATTTGATTAAAAAAATGAGACCATATAGTTGAAAAAAAATCATATAATACTGATTACCTGTTATTTAATTAACATAAAAAATCCAAAACCATCATAAGAAACACCACAAGGAAAGAACACAGACAACTGTTTTTTATAATATGGCAGGAGCAAAGGAAACAGTTAATAACTAAATTTAATATTTTTTTAGCACTTAAAGATATTTTTTTATAAATTGCAGAAATTTTTAAAGGTTTAATCAAGGGAAATAATTCAATGATATGAAGGGGGTGAAAAACCAAAAAAATGTAGAAGCAAAGGGACAAATTGCAGAACATGGCATTAAAGATGAAACACTTGTTCAAACAGCATGCTTCTATCTAAACAACAAAGGGATTGATCAGTTAAAGACAGATATCATCAATTGGTGCGGTCAGTTTTTTACCGATTACAGTATTGCCATCGTAACTTCTCAACTGAAACCATCATTCTTTCAGGTCATAAGTGACTTACAATCCAGTCTTAGCAACATAGGCCTGGTATTTATTATTTATGATCCTGATAAAAAATGGATTTACAATAAAAATCTATTCAATCCGAAAAGGGATACCCCACGCGTTTTCGGTGTTGTTGCTTTTGACAACCAACTTATTGAGATTTTCTCAAAACAGAAACAATTCGGATTGGCATACGCTGAAGGATTTATTGTTACCCAAATGGATAAAAACATCCTATCTTCACTGGATAAGCTGCCAGCCATCGAACTACTTAAGCCATTCAAAGAAGTTGAACTTAAACTTTCAGAGAAGACCACAAATGGGAAACCCATTTCCTTTTTCTCATTGATTTTTAATGAAAAAGGACAGATTAAAAATTCAAAAGTATCTCTAATCCCAAATAATCTTGGGATTCTTTGCTATGCTGAAAACTGTGAAACAGGTGATGTCCTGATTGTTGAAGACCCAATAATAAAATCCTTTTTCGGCTTTATTAAAGGTAATTTTATATCCAACCATGACCCGGAAAATGATTTCCGAATTTTCAATAATCCCAACATTAAAGAAACTGTATCGATACCTGATATATTTTCAAACTGCCATTTCTTCCTCGTTAATATAGGGACCTGCTTCGAGAAATCAAAACATATAAAGCAAATACCAGGGATAAAAGACAACAAAAGGAAAACTGAAAGGCAGAACTTTCTTGATGCATCCGAAATCGTATATTTTGCAACGGATGCAGTTTCAAATATTACCTATCTGAATAGAGCCTGGAAGAAAATTACAGGTTTTAACAATGAAGAAACAATAGGCCAGTCGATATATAACTTTATCAATTACAAGGATAAAAAAAAGAGTTTATTGCCTTTTGATGAGCCCCAGGCTTCCACCCAAACAGTAACAGAGCAGGTAAGGATCAATACCGTTAAGGGAATTCCTGAATGGGTAAACATAAGTTTTGGATACATCTTTGATGAGGATGGGAATTTTTCAGGAACAATGGGCACCATACAGAAAACCCCCGTTGCCCAGCCTGCATCAACCGAAAGCTCTGGTATGTTTTACCAGGCAGCCCTTGACAATGTTTCTGATTTAGTTTTTACAATTAATGAAGACCTTAAAATCACTTTTATTAATAAGGCGCTTTTGACCTTTTTTAAAGACCAGGGATTAAACCTACCCGTTACCGGACGAAAATTGATTAACCTTTACCCATTGCTGGGCGATAAATATGAACAGGAATTCAGAAATGTACTTCATAGTGGACAGGTAATTGAAAATGAAAAATCAATAACTATTAACAAACAGGAAATTACCTTTCTTTCACGGAAATCCCCAATAATGCTTGAAAACAGGGTGCTGGGCGTGGCATGTTCAATGAAAAATGTCAGTTATCTTAAAGATCTGCGCAGTGACCTGGACATCCAAAAGGCAAGTATCGAAAAAGACCTCTCTGAGAAAACCAGGTTGCTTGCAACTATGAGCCATGAGATCAGGACACCGATGAATGGCGTGAATGGGCTCACAGAACTCCTTCTTGAAACCAAACTTTCAAGGGAACAAAGGCATCTTGCCGAATCCATCAAATCAAGCAGCGAATCCCTTCTGGGAATCATTAACGATGTACTTGATTATTCCAGGATAGAATCAGGTAAAATGCAGCTTCAAAAACATAAGTTTTCAATTGCTACCGTACTGGATGAGATATTTGACCTCTTTTCAAATATCGCAAGAGAAAAAGGATTGGAACTAACATATTACCTGGATCCAAAACTTCCTGATTTCCTTGTTGGCGATTCCCACAGGTTCAGACAAATCATGATTAACCTCATTGGCAACGCGGTTAAGTTTACTTCAAAAGGGAATGTTGAAATTGAAGTTTACCGGAAAAGTGAAGAAGCAGTTGAGACAACAATAGAAGTATCGGTCAAAGATACCGGGATTGGCATATCAAGGGTTCATATTGAAAAGCTTTTTATGCCCTTTTCGCAACTTAATGATAAGACAGAAAACAAACTTGCCGGTTCAGGCCTTGGCCTTGCAATAACAAAAAGCCTTGTCGAAATTATGGGTGGCAAAATCTCTGTTAACAGTATTCCCGGCAAAGGAAGCACTTTTAGTTTTACTACCCAGTTTTTTAATCCCGGAAAAACCACAAAACAAGCTGAAGATTCAATCATCAAGCCCAAGACAAATAACATCATATTATATTCTTCAAATCATACAATTGCCAAATCGGGAAAAAGAATCTTTGAACTAGCAGGTTATCATTGCGCAAGAGCAGCTTCATTAGCCCAGTTAAAACAATTGTTGGAGACCAGCCCTCTTGAAAAAATACTGATCTGGGATGTCCCTTCCGGGAAAAAAGCATCAGAAGACCTGTTTAAGAAATTCACCTCTCTTGTTAACGAATACAAGATTCGTATTTTTCTTTTATCGAATCAACCCACAATGCCCCCACTTGTAGAAAAAATGATTGAAGGGATTATTTCAAAACCATTAACCCTTCAAAAGTTAAAGGATATTGAAAACATCTTAGAACAAAAAAAGAATTTCTATGATGAAAATGCCGGCTTCAATTATAAACTGGATGGTGAGCTTGCTCAAAAACTACCCTTAAAAATCCTGATAGCAGAGGATGACCCGGTAAATCAAATGCTGATGAAAAAAATCCTTCAATATATGGGTTATAAACCAGACCTTGCAGCAAACGGGAAACAGGTAATAGATTTAATGGGCAAAAGACAGTATAACCTCTTGTTCCTTGATTTAAAAATGCCTGAGATGGATGGCATAGAAACCACGCATTCAATAATTGAGCAATTTCCTGTCAGGTTAAGGCCCCGCATTATCGCCTGTACTGCCAACATTGTTTCAACAAAAGAAGATTTCTTTATCCAAAACGGCTTTGATGATTACATCTACAAACCCATTAATATTGCGCAGGTACAAAAAACAATCATTAAATGGGGCTCAAAAGTATAGCCTAAGTAGCCATTGAAATACTGTGTTTTTCTGTTTTTAATAAGCGAAACACGGTTAAATGAGCATTTTTAACGCTAATTCATATATTTTAATTATTTTAGCGTTTAATTTTCTTAAGGAGGGATTTTTGATTTTCAAGATTAATAAAAAAGGGGCTTACTCCAGCTTGGAATAAAAAAAACCTTTCTTAATGGTTAAATAGGAAAACGTTCTTAAAATAAAAACTTATTCCTTTGCTGGAATTCTAACATTCCTTAGAAAAAGGTATATTTGTAAGCTAAAACATTCCACAACCAAACATTTAACAGATGAACCTGAACATAAGTTTTATAAAATCTGTGTTGAACGTGTATGATGAAATGACAGAAAATGGCATTTCAATAGTCTATTTGGGAGAATTCAACCACCAGATTACCAAAATGTTCACCTCTATGGCTGAGGAAGACATGGATCGAAATGATGAGGAATTATCAACAATTCGCAAAGTTTATTCTGTTATGGTTGAGACCTTGCAGAATATGAGCAAACATTCCGATGAAATTACAGATAAGTTTAGTGTAGGGAAAGGTTTGTTCCTCATTGGCAAAAAGAATGATATTTATTATGTCCTGACCTCTAATAAAGTATCAAATCCCAAAAGGATAGATCTTGAAGCTGCAATAAACCAGGTGAACAATGCCTCACGTGATGAACTAAAAAACATGTTCAAAAAACAAATTACCGAAGGCAGATTATCTGAAAAAGGGGGTGCAGGCCTTGGATTAATCGAAATTGCCAAAAGGACGCGCAACCGCCTGGATTACCAATTCCTTCCTATGGATGACAATAGTTCACTTTTCATCCTTAAGGTCGAGATAAGTGTTAAAAAAGAATCTGTTTCAGATTAACCTTTTTCTCGCCGTTTTTTTTATTCGTTTATTTTTTCCCTGTCATTACTTAAATGATATGGAAAATTGTTATCTTGGCATGTTAAAATATAATTATGCCAACCGATTATTTATCTACTCCCATTGAGTACCTTAAAGGTGTTGGCCCTCAGCGGGCAGATTTGCTTAAAAAAGAATTAAAAATATTCTTTTTTAAAGATCTCCTGTATTTTTACCCTTTTAGATATATTGATAGAAGCCGGTTTCATACTGTCAGTGAGATTCAGTTAGATATGCCATATATCCAACTTAAAGGCAAAATATCCAATATCATGCTGCATGGACAGAAACGGGCTACACGTATGACAGCTATTTTTTCAGATCATAGCGGTCAGCTAGAACTTGTTTGGTTTAACGGGATTAGGTTTTTAAAAGATGCTTATAAGCCCGGGATTGAATATGTTGTTTTTGGAAAACCAAATAGTTTTAACGGGAAATTCAATATTGTCCATCCTGAAATTGAAATTGCCACCCCGGAAAACCTTACACTTACTTCAGAATTATACCCGGTTTATTCTTCATCTGAAAAATTAAAAACCAAAGGACTAGACAGTAAAGGCATCAGTAAGCTAATTAAAAACCTGCTCCCGGGCATTAAGGGTGCTATAAACGAAACCCTTTCTGAGCCAATCCTTACTGACCTAAAACTTATCTCCAAAGAAGAAGCACTTTTCCATATTCATTTCCCGGCAAATCAGGCTGCCCTTAAAAAAGCACAGTCAAGACTGAAATTTGAAGAGTTCTTTTTCCTCCAGTTAAAACTCCTCAAATTAAAATATATCCGAATTGAAAAATCACAAGGACATACATTTTCAAGTATTGGGGCTTTGTTCAATGATTTTTATCACCATCACCTCCCGTTTGAACTAACAAATGCCCAGAAAAAAGTAATAAAAGAAATCCGACAGGATACTGCAACATCCAAACAAATGAACAGGTTGCTCCAAGGCGATGTTGGAAGTGGCAAGACTATTGTTGCCGTGATGACAATCCTTATGGCCCTTGATAATGGTTTTCAGGCTTGTCTGATGGCTCCCACTGAAATATTGGCACAACAGCATTACGAAACAATTTCTCACCTCCTGGCGCCCTTAGATATCCATATAAAACTCCTTACAGGATCTACAAAATCCTCTGAAAAAAAGAAAATCAGTGCAGCCCTTTCCGATGGTACAATTCAGTTAATCATCGGAACCCATGCATTAATTGAAGATTATGTGGCTTTTAATAAACTTGGACTTGTTATTATTGATGAACAACATCGATTTGGCGTAGCCCAAAGGGCCAGGCTATGGAAAAAAAACACTATTCCCCCTCATATCCTGGTAATGACTGCAACACCTATTCCCAGGACACTTGCAATGACACTCTACGGAGACCTTGATGTTTCAGTAATCAACGAACTCCCTCCAGGACGTAAGCCTGTTAAAACAATCCACCAATACGACTCACACCGGCTAAGGCTATTTGGCTTTATGAAAGAACAAATTAAAGCCGGCAGGCAGGTTTATATTGTTTATCCAATTATCCAGGAATCAGAAACACTCGACCTAAAGGATTTAATGGATGGTTATGAGAGTATTTCAAGAGCTTTCCCCCTCCCTGATTATGCAACTGGCATCGTTCATGGAAAAATGAAATCAAAAGATAAGGATTATGAAATGCAAAGATTTTTAAAAAGGGAAACACAAATAATGGTAGCGACAACAGTGATAGAAGTAGGTGTTAATGTGCCTAATGCTTCGGTAATGGTAATTGAAAATGCAGAAAGGTTTGGTTTATCACAATTGCATCAGCTTAGGGGGCGCGTAGGGCGTGGTGCTGATCAGAGTTATTGTATCCTGATGACAAGCCATAAGCTCACTGCAGATGGCAGGTTAAGGATTGATACAATGGTTAGGACAAATGATGGTTTTGAAATAGCAGAAGCAGACTTAAAACTCAGGGGACCCGGTGACATACAGGGGACACAACAAAGCGGGATCCTTGATTTAAAGATAGCAGATATTACAAGGGATGAAGCTATATTAAAGATTGCAAGGAAT
Source organism: uncultured Bacteroidales bacterium (assembly GCA_964387795.1). Classification (GTDB taxonomy): domain Bacteria; phylum Bacteroidota; class Bacteroidia; order Bacteroidales; family UBA7960; genus CAYLYP01. The sequence goes on along the minus strand of CAYLYP010000057.1, from coordinate 11,197 downwards.
AAAGCCATAGACATCCTTGAATCTGATCCCTACCTGGATGAGGTACATAATATGAGAATCAAAAGAGAACTAAATGACCAAATAAAAAACACTGAAAACTGGGAAAGAATAAGTTAATTCAATAAAAAAAGGTTTGCATAAATGCAAACCTTTTTTTATTAATTGTTGTGTTTTAAACTAGGTTAAAACAAACCTGATAGGAAGGTTGAATTGAACCCTTACAGCCTGTCCTCTTTGTTTACCAGGATTCCAGCGAGGCATTGCTTTAACAACTCTGGCAGCTTCTTCATCGCAGCCACCACCAATACCTCTTAATATCCTTACGTCAGTAATGCTGCCGTCTTTTTCAACAACAAAGGTAACATAAACAGTTCCCTGAATGCCACTTTCGCGAGCCATCTGAGGATACTTCAAATTTTGCTGAAGATATTTCATACGGGCTTCTTCCCCGCCAGGATAACCCGGGTTCTCTTCAACAACGGTAAAAATAACCTCTTCTGCAATTTCTTCTTCTTTTTCTACCACAATAGGAACATATTCCTTAACAGCAGTAGTAGCAGTTGCTTCAACATCAATTACAAATTCTTCCTCAACTTCAACATCATCTTCAACAATGTTAAGCTCTGTTGAAGGTTCGGGAGGAGGAGGGGTTGGATTGGTTTCCTGACGGGTAACAGGAATATCTTCTTCTTCAACGAAGACTACATCCAAATTTTCCAAACCAGATTCTTTTCTCTCATAGTTCTTCCACTCAAATGCAAGTAATACTATTGCAAGTGACAATACAAGACCTACCTGAAGAAATATTCTTCTTTTATTTTCCAAATCAGCTTTTGGAGATTTCTTTAATTCCATTTTTTCTTAAGTTTATGAATTAAGGATAGGTGCCCTTTAAAACGTTCTTATTTTTTTGCTAAAATACGATATTTCAGCAAAAAAAGCAAATAATGAACATTATTAATCGTTTTGCGGCTGAAAGAACCTGCTAAACAGATTTTTTTGCTTCTTAATAATCCAATTGGCGAGCCAAACACCTACATACAAACCTAATATATTTGCCAGGGCATCCCATATACTTCCTTTGCGGCTATTAATAAATGCCCATTGAATATATTCAGTAAGGATGGCATAACCAACACCAATTATCGAAAAATAAACCCATAATGCCCAACCTCTATCGTTGATACTCTTTTGACAAACAAGACCAAAAAAAAGCAATCCTCCAAAGACAAAAAACAATACAAAATGAACTAATTTATCAAAATGAGGAAATTTAAGCCATGAAGTATTTCCAAAGCTACTACCAGGTACCATTATCAGTACCAATATTGCAATAGCCCAAACAATAGAAGGCAACAGGGATTTATTAAACATTAATAAAGCTAGTTACTTTAAGCTTTTGACGTAATCGTCATATTGCTGTGGTGTAAGTAAACTATCCACATCAACAATGTTTTCAATTTGCATTTTTATGATCCAACCTCTTCCATAAGGATCCTGGTTAACCAATTCAGGTTGTGTTTCAAGATCTTCATTGAAATCGGTAACAACACCTGTGATTGGTGCAAATAAATCAGATACAGTTTTTACTGCTTCAATTGAACCAAAAGGATCACCGCCAGAAACGCGTTCATCAATATTAGTTACCTCGATGTAAACAACATCGCCTAATTCTGTTTGAGCAAAATCAGTCACACCGATAGTGCCGGTATTTCCATTAACGAGAATCCATTCATGTTCTCTGGTGTAGCGTAAATTACTAGGAATAGCCATGCTTTTAAGTTTTTTATTGTTTAAGTTTCAAAATTACAATCTTTTTTTAAACCTCTTAAATTTTGGTCATTTTTATTTCCACAATTTAAGTTCTTTTTTTTCTCTTCCATAACTTGCTTGCTTTAGGCTTAGATTAACATAAACCTTAAACTTATCCCGGCAAAGGTATTAGAATTTGGGTAAATATTGCTTACAAAAGGATCCGTTAATACCTGATCATAGAACAATCGAAGGTTTAACTTAGGACTTACCTGATAATCGGCTGAGAAATTAATCGAATAAATGGTCTGGCCGGAAGAAATCTGGTCAACTTGTTCAATCAGTTTGCGAAGGACTGTTTTGTTTTTGCGGATTGACAAATCAGCTTTTAGCACAAGGTCGCTTTGAAGTCTTTTCGATTTGCCCCCCTGCTTAATGTTAAATGCAAGATTTTTAATACGGTATCCCGCGCCTATTACATACTCATTGCTATTGACATCTGTCAACCAGTTATTTGCAAAACTCAAACTCACATCCCTTGATTTTCTCCATTCCAACCTTGTAGTCAAGCTGTTATGCCATACGAAGTCAACATTGATCAAAGGGCTGAACTGTTCAGATATTGAAACCTGGCTTATCTCATTCTGAGCAATGAAATTTTGACTGATTTCATCAATTGCAGATGGATACCCATTACGTTCTTTATACCTTGTATCGCTTTGATAACTACTAACGGTATAGGTTGATTTATAACCATGGTTCAGGGTAACGCTTTTGAAATACTTCTGAAAGAACTCGATTTTCGACAAACCATCATAAGTTAACCTCCAGTTGGGCATTGGTATTTTTGGAAATGCATTTAATGAAACTGATGAAGCAGATTTACCTGTATAAGCAGCCAGGAAAGCCGGGATAAGAACTTCCTGCGATGTCTTCCCATAGCCAATCGGGAAACCTGTTGTATCATTATAAGCTCCGGTCCAGTTAGGGTTTTGTTGAGCAAGCCTTAAGCTAATATCATTCAGGTAATCTTTGAAAGTATTATAATTTGAAGAAGTATGATTTTTATCATCTTGTTTTTCAAAGAATGAATTCAGTGCAATAAAAGAAATACTGTATGAGCCTTTTTGCATAGGGCTAAAAGAATTAAAAATCCCAAGAGAATCAGCTTTAAAGTATTCACTAAACGTCCATGCATCATTACGGGTGGCGGTAACTTCAATTTTAAGGTTTGGCAAAGGCTCAATGGTGCTGCGGGCAGAAATGTTTTCATTGAATTTTTTTGAATATGCGGTATTCAACATATTATCATTAGTAATCCAACCACCGCTAACAGCATTTTGGCGGATGTCATCCTGGCTGCCAAAGATAAAACCTGTTCCCGGTGCCATCATATCCCAATCCTGCCCAAGATATCTTGGACTATAGGTGACGCCTGGCATAAATGTCCCATTCCCGCTTGAATAGGATAATGATACGTTCCTTACGCTCATCAGTATCCTAAAAAAGCCATCTGTCATGATTTTAAAGTAATTAATTCTTTCCTCAGTCTTAAGTGAATCTTTGCTTTCCTCTTTTGGTTTTGGAGGTGGGGTACCTGGCCTTACCTGTGTTTTAGCTTTTCCTTTTTGATTAATTTCTTTCAAAAAATCAACTTTGTTGTATAGGTTAACAAGGTTTCCATTCACATTTAAACGCTTTGTATTAGAGTTTTCAATGCTATTGCCAAGTTCAGTAGCAGACAAAGCAGCAGCAGTCCATCTGAAGTCAGTGGCATATTCAGCATTTGCAGAAAGCCAATCCATCAACGGGAGCTTATTAATAGGAAGATTATATGTTATCCTTCCACTTTGATTGTAGTTGGTCATCCTTCCCATGTTTTTAATATTATTCCAGATGCTATCACGTTTCCACTGGTAATCATCTTCATCTCGGTCGATACTTCCGGGTGGTTCATCAATCCTGGCCAGTCCGGTAGCACTAAACTCAAGCTTCAGCGCTTTGGTAATATCATATTTGAAATCGTACAATCTAGACCATGAAAATGTTTTCACATAGTTTGGTTCAATAAGCACAATCCCTGAGCTTTTATTTCTAAGCAGGCTCTCTGCATAACCCCTGTCAATATCTGTTCTGAAAGAAATCAGTTTAGGCAGGTAATAGAAGTTAAAATCACCAATGATTTTAAAGGGCTGTCTGTTCAGGAATTTCACTTTAGAGAATGGAGCAACATTCTTAGGATTGGCAGAATAATTATAGCCAAACGCTCCTTTATATGTTTTCCTTAAATCATATTCAGTGTTAATATCTCTGGAATACAGTTCTGTATAAGCGTAAGTAACATTGAAATTCTCAAGGTCGTAAATATGGCTTTTTGAACCAGGGTTGGTTTTAGTTTTGGTTACATTGGTAAAGTTAAGGCTTTTCCTGAGGGTGTATTCCTGAGAGATTTGCTTTACAGAGTCCCTTTCGGCCTTGGTTTTATATGTTTCAAGGTCATCATTCAGAAGGATATCCGGGTTGAGGGGATTATACTGTGGGGTAGCAAAAGATTCGCTAACACTGAAATGCATAGGAATCCTTAATCCAGCTTTTTCTGGCAACAGTTTTCCAAGTTCAAGATTTGTAGCAACATCATAAGATGTGATTGTTTCTTTTGACCTGTCGTTTACTTTTTTCTCAATACTACCAAATCCAGGAGTACTAATCATCCCCGCAAGGGCAACATTACCAAGGTCGGCAAGGTTGGCATTCATGCGTCCGCTGGCAGCCCACCCTCCCTGGTCTTCAAATTCATACAAGCGCAATTCGTTTACCCATACCTCAACAGATTTTGATAAACCATCATCATCCATGGAAGAAAAATTCTTTCTGGGGTTCCGGATACCAATCATAATAACCTTCACACTACTCAAAGTAGGGGTTCCCATAACTGTCATCTTATTATCCCCATCAAACCTGACAAATGGGCTTGTAAGCGACACATCTGAACCAGCCTGACGTGACAACTCATTCCTATCAAGTTTTAATTGCTGAAGCTTTTCAAACTCAATATCAAACTCATTTGATTCTGGCCAGATGCCATATATATTTGATGCTGTTGTTCCCCAGGGCGTAACTTTCATTGGGACTTCATATTCGTAATAGTTGTTAGTAAAGTCATTCCCTAAACGGATAAAAACAGTAACATCCCCATCGTTTAAGCCCAATTCTTCATGCGATGCTTCAGCATGGGCAAACATCTTAAGGCGCTTGAACTGGCGCATATCCAAATCAGATGTTTTATAAACTGCACGTGCATCTCCATCCTCGAGGTTGAATACCCTTAAAGACAAGGACTGTTCATTTTGCTTTTGAAGCGTTGTTGTTCCAAGGTCAGTTTCTCTTTCAATACCAGGAGGTATCACATAAGCCACCGGGCTTCTGCTCCCGTTCTCTTCATAGTTTACGGTAAACACTTCAAGGGAGGTATTGCTTTCGTCATTAGGGATGTATTCACCCGGAACTGTAAGATCAAGGTCATAGGTGCGCCAGTTTCCCCTTACAAGTTCAAAGGTAGCAAAGCGGCAAATAATGGGTTGTTCAAAATTCTTTAAGAACAAACGGATAAAACGTATGCTTTTGAAATCCTGAATATTCCCGATAACAGTTTTTTCAGGTGTACGTAAAGGGATTTTGAATTGGTACCATTTCACCTCAACAGTTTCACTATTAGCAGGGGTTACCCTTGCTGTGCGGATATCAGTAATAAAATTCTCACCAATGACCATATCCTGTGGCCGTAATGAAATCTTATACTGGAAATAACGTTCACTTTCATTCAGTGTTCCGTCATCGTTTATGTCTTCCGTGTTGGGGATTGTTGTCCCGGCGGTAGGATAGTTTTCCAGTCCGGGAGGCAGGCTATTATTTTCTGTGCCGTTATATTTTTTATAGCGGTCAAGGATGCTAACTTCTTCCTGGTCGAAATCGGAGCCCCTGAAATAATGAAAGTTATCCGAAGAGGGGTCATCATAAGCTTTTTGGTAAGCCAATGAGTTATTCCCAAAAGAAGTGCTTATCAGGTTCAGGTATTCCTGCTCAAAGAAAGACCTCTCATCAATATCTCCTAATCCATCCATACCCACATCCTGATATTGGCGTGATGATGTGTTATCATCAAAAGCATTGACAACAGGCTGTATTGTAGGCACCCTGCCCCAAATAGTAGTATCTACATTTTCGGGCACCTCAGTAATGGGCAAGCCATTTTCGAATAGCTTTCTGCCATCACGTAGTACATCTTCTGAAATATCTCCCAGGTTGAAGTATAAATCACCACCCGAATGAGTTTCATCGTAAACAAATGGGTCTAACATCCAGAATTCGATGTATTCAATATTCATTGCTTCAAAATCAGGATACTGTTTTAATGATCTCATGATACCGCCCCAACGGGTCTGAGGACTTAACAAAGACCCATCGGCCCCTATACCCTGGCTGTATGAAGACGGCATAACATCATAGTTATAAGCACCCTTTTCGCTGGGATAGAATGCCAGGTTTAATACCGACATGGAAGTAGGCAGGTTGTTTTTACTTTCCTTGTTGGGGAACAATTCATTTTCAAGAATTTCCCTTACAAAATGGTTTGAACGCTGATCTTCATCATTCCTGATATGTGCAGGGGTAAGTGTACTGGTCCTTACAAACAAGGGATCAATAACATACCATGACAACTTTGCCCTGTTGTAACCAAATGCAAGTCCTGTCGCAATACCGCCTTCAGGGAACATCCCTGCTGAGGTTTGATATTGAGGGGTGCTGGCCATAAACCATGTTCCCACATTCTTAAGGTCAATAGCCGATTTACTGCCTTCAAAATCATCAATATAAGAAGTCCCCTCCTTACCAATAAGCCTGTGGTGGCCAGGTATCAACTGAGCAAACTCCCCGTTGAATGTAATTTTTGAAGGAGTTTTTGTGCTATAAAAAGGCAGTTTGTCCAACATCCTTGTTATTAGTGGTACTTCTGTCTGCCATGTAGTGTTCAATCCATAAATGGTGTTGGATATAGGCTCATCACCATAGTTCACCTTTTGGGTCAATGGGCGTTCCCTCATATTCATGATTGTGAAACCAACATTCAGGTCATCACTGAATCTCTGGTTGATATGGGCACCCATGATGGTTTTCTTCAACACACTAAATGCAGTATTACTTTCAAGTTTAATGTCAATAGGGCTACCTGAATTCAGGATACCTTCATTGATGATTTTAACCCTTCCCAGTGTATAGTCAACTGTATAATCCTGATTTTCAACCAAAGGAATACCTCCTGAAGTAACAGTCACCGATCCCTGGGGTACATTTATTGCATTAAGGGGTATATCTGATCCCCCGGCTGACTTATAAATCCCTTCAAGGATATATTTATTCTTTTCAGGGAATTGTTGTGCCCTGTATTTGGTTGTGGTATATAATGAATCGAAGGAATACTTCTCGGCCAAAATTGGATCCGTGAACTTGCTCCTGATATGTTTTCCGAATGGCTCAATAACAGGGAAATAAATACGGCCATTGGAGCTTTGGATAGTTCCTCCTGAGGAAGTAGCCCCGTCAATAAAGTCAAATATCCCATCAGGTACCGGATCCAATTGTGTATTAAGCCTGTCAAGACCCATAACTCGGATGAGAGGTTCGCCTTTAATATCACCCTCATTAAAATAACCCATTGGGACACCAAGCTCATCGCTTGTATAAAGGATGTCAAGACGGAAATCACTTTGGTTAACCTGAAAAGCACCAATATTATAAACGTTTTTCATCATTAACTTCCAGATTGGCAACTGGGTGTTAATAGAGGTGCCTTTTAATAGTTTAACAATTAAAACCTGAGGGGCATCAATACCCCCATTTGAAAATTCCCCAACCTGATATGTGGTAGTATCCCCGATTAGGGTATATTGATATGCTACTGCTAGTACCTGGTCAGGGTTTAAGGTTGTATTGAGTGAAATAAAACCTAGTTTGGGGTTAAATGTATATTCGTTGGGATTCAGCAGTTTTGCATTTTCTACTATCTCGTAATCAATACCCGATGAAAAATCATAGGTAGACTGCCCAAGGTAATTACTGATGTTGGATATCTCACGTATTGGTGCACCCGACATCAGGCTGTAAAGTTCGTTTGAGTTGTTATTTGGGTATTGAAAAAAACCATCGGCTAAATTAGTATTGTAGGCTTCCGATTCACCCAGGTCACTCATTGCCAGGATGTTTCTATTGTTAGTTATTGCAGCCCCAATATTTGTAACCCATACTTCAAGTTTGGTAATATTGATAGCAGAATTAATGATTGGCAAGCGTGAAAGCCCTTCATCATAATGATCATAAAAATATTGCCCCAAAAGGAAGTGCCTGTTGTCTTCATAGCCATCTGCCTTTAGTTCAAAACGACTGGTCTGGGCACCACCTTCAACCCTTATTGTTGAAGATTCGGTTTCCTGTTTCGAAAACACACCTGTAATAGTAGTGTTGCCAAACTGCAATTGTGTTTTCAACCCAAACAGGCTCTGGCTACCAGTAATCAATGTTCCTGGAAGTGGCAGGCTTACATCTCCGGCTTCAATTAATTTAATGATTTCGTCTTCCTTCCCCTGATACTGAAGCTTCATCTTATTTTCAAACTCAAAGGTAGCTTCGGTATTATAATTGGCATTCACCTCTATCTTATCCCCAATCTTTGCCAGTACACTTAACTGTATCTGTTGGTCAAAATTAAAGTTGGTCTGTTTTTGACGTTTTTCATCCAAAGCAGGGTCTAATCTTTTAATGGAACGCACCCCAAACGAAAGTTCAGCAGAACCTGTTGGGCGAATATCAATGGTGCTGCCCCCAAATATCCTGTCAAAGACTTCACCTCCTACATATATCTGTGGAATAATGCCTCCTTGCTTATCGCTTCCCTGACCCCTTGTTTTTTCCCTCCAATAGGATTGCATCATCCTGTCCATATCAATATCCTTATACTCTTCAAAAGAAAGGATAGCAGGTCTTTTTATGATCCTGTCACCTACTTTCTGAACCTGCATAAACTCATTGGCTTCAGGATTGTAAATGATTTCGGTCTTGATGTTGGATGGGTTTTTTAAATACAAAGGATGTGACTTGGAAGGATCATCGTATTGAAAATCTTCTGTTTCCTCAAATGAAAACTTTAACGGGACACCACTTCCTTTATCAATGGTATCTGTAAGGTTGCCAGGGCTGGCTATGCTTTGTATCGTTTCCGGATTAAAGCTCAGGGGTCTGGAATATACAAACCGACCCGAAAAAGCAGAAAACACTGATAATACTGCTATAACAAGCAATATTACAATTCCCGAAAAAGTCTTTTTTATTCTCACAAATCGTATTTTTTCAGTCCTACAATAGGATTACATATTCTTTAACGCAATTTTTATTACATCCTCAACCTTCAGATCTTGTGCTTCTTCTGATTTCAGGATTTTTTCCAATGCCCTGGATGCCACATTACGGGCAAATCCAAGCATCACTAAAGCAGATAACGCTTCTTCTTTAATTGTATTGTTTGAATGATGTAAATTTTCTGCAATAACACCTTCTTTTTCTAATTTATCCTTTAAATCAATGATAATCCTCTGGGCAGATTTAGCCCCTATGCCTTTGATGCTTTGCAATAATCCGGTATTTCCTCCAACAATAGCCTGACGGATTTCATCAGGTGACATGCTCGATAAAATCATTATAGCAGTGTTGGCCCCTACACCCGACACTGATATCAGGTGTTTAAAAAGATTTAACTCCTCACGGGTAGAAAAACCATATAATGAATGGGCATCTTCCCTAATCTGAAGATAGGTATGAAGCCTTAATTTCCCTGAATCAGGAATGCGCGAGAACGTAAAAAGCGGGATATGTATCAGATATCCTATTCCATTGCAATCAAGCACCACATAAGCCGGGTTCTTCTCTGCTATCGTTCCTTCTAAAAATGTAATCATCTAACAATTGGTTGATTAGTGTTAAATCAGGGCTAAAAGATTTTCGGCAAAGGTAATAAGAGAAAATCAAACACCAAAGATTTAAGTTTGAACTGCACTTAAAGCCTCATTAAAAGCTTCTTCAATCATCTCAATTGGAGGTGCCTGCACCAGTCCTTTCTGCCGGAATAGCTCCCATCTCCAGAAATATCTTGAATCGGCTTCTGTATCTTTTCCATTTTTCGATATGATGCATGATTACAAAGATAAAATTACAAATTTTAATTAACAATAATTATTATGAAATGAGCAAATGAGCAAATGAGCAAATTATTAATACAAAAATTGAATGAATTTAACCATTCTGACAATTGCAATTAAAATTGCCCTTTTGCCTTACAATCAAACTGCATTGAAAAGGCTTGAAGGGGCGTAGCCCTGACATCTTCGTAGTAAAAGGGATGTTAGTGAGCCATAAGGGGCATAGCCCTGACATCTAAACATTGTCGTACCATTCAAATAAATATTTAGGGTCATATTCTATTTCAAATTTATTTAAAAAAGATAAATACTCGTCTTTAAATGATCCTTTTTTGTGGTGTTTAGGTTGGTTTAAAACATATTTTACAACCTTATCGATTTGCGATTTTGAATAAGAAAATCCTCCATAACCATCCTGCCAGGAAAACTTACCAGAAACATATTTCTTTTTATTCAGCCAATTTGAAGAACCTGATTTAACAAGTTCCATTAGTTTTGATGGTGAAATTGACGGATGCATTCCAACAAAAATGTGCGCATGATCTGGATTACAATATATAGCCAAGGTTTTGCATTTGTAGTTGGAAATGATACCACACATTATTTTTTCCAATTCATCTCTAAACTGTTCTTTAATAAAACTCTCACGTCCTTTTACAGAAAACACAAATTGGGTATAAAGTTGAGTATATGTGTTTGCCATGTTTACTAATTTAATTATTATAATCAATGTATTTCAGAACATTCATTGTTAGTTAATTACAAAAATAGAGTTTTCATTTAAATATATCTGGTTTTTTTAAGAAAACAAGAACTCATACATAAATGAGTAATTCATTATGGAGTCTGGGATTTCGTTAATATTAAATCATTCTTTATGTTCGATAAAGATGTCAGGGCTAACGCCCCTTAAAATTCCAGTTGCGTTTATTTTCTACGAAGATGTCAGGGCTAGCGCCCCTTTAAATTCCAATTGTGTTCATTTTCTACTATGATTTCAGGGCTAACGCCACTTTTGTATTTTATTATTAACAAAATTAACAACCAAAAATATTGCTTCAATATGATTTTTTCATACACAATTTCAATTATATGGATTCTTTAGCAATAATCACATTAACCATTCTGACAATTGCAATTAATGGTTCCCTTTTGCCTTATGATCAAAAAGCACTGAAAAGGCTTGAAGGGGCGTAGCC
>CAYLYP010000056.1:0-21126 GCA_964387795.1 uncultured Bacteroidales bacterium | reverse complement strand
TGATGGTTCAGGTTTGGTTGTTAAAAGGAACAGGGAAATCCAGTTGAATGAGGTTAATGAATACAATAAGATAATTATTTCACCGGGGCCAGGATTACCAAAAGATGCGGGTATAAGCTGTGAAATCATTAAGGCATTTTCAACATCAAAAAGCATACTGGGTGTATGCCTTGGGCATCAGGCAATTGCTGAGGTGTTTGGGGGAAATTTAATAAACCTTGATGCCGTTATGCATGGCATACAGTTGAATACAATTGTTACAGATCCGAAAGAACCATTATTTATTGATTGCCCACAGGAGTTCCCTTCAGCACGCTATCATTCGTGGGCAGTAAATGCGGAACATCTTCCTGATTGTTTAAAAATTACAGCAATTGATGATAGTAACACCATCATGGGAATATCACACAAAACACTTGATGTCAAAGGGCTTCAATTCCACCCTGAATCTATTCTTACTCCCAATGGCAGACAGATTTTAACAAACTGGCTGTTTCTTTGATTACTCCGATATATAAAAATTGCAATTATTATTCCCTGAAATAAATCCGTTTTACTCTTGTAGAAACACTTGTAAGCACTTCATAAGGAATGGTATCTATATCTTTAGCAAGCCTTGAAACCGGATAGTTCTTGCCAAAAACTTCCACTTCATCGCCCTCCTTTACATTTAATCCGCTAACATCAACCATGCACATATCCATACAAACATTCCCTACAATAGGTACAAGCCGCCCTTTAATGAAAAGATGGCCATTCCCATTACCAAGCTTCCTGTTAAGGCCATCAGCATAGCCCACCGGAACAATTGCCACTTCACCTCCCTTTTTAAACAAGGCTTTACGGCTATAACCTACTGTTTCACCGGCTTTAATTTTTTTCACCTGCGAAACTACCGATTTCAGGGTACTTACATGGTGCAACAGAGCTTGTAGTTTATCATCATGGGCAACCCCATATAAGCCGATTCCCAGCCTTACCATATCAAAATGAGCTTCAGGGAACCTGTATATGCCTGCTGAGTTGAGGATATGTTTTATTATCCCATAGCCCAATAAAGTTTCTGTTTTTAATGCAGTTTGTTTAAAAACCTCAATCTGCTGGAGGGTGAATTCATCATGTATTTCTTCATCGCTGGCTGCCAGATGTGAAAAAATACTCCTGACTTTAATACTAGGTTGTTCCTGGATATAATCCAAAGCATCATTAAGCTCCTCTACTGTAAAACCTAACCTGTGCATTCCAGTATCCACTTTTATATGGATATACAATGGGTTTTCGTTTGAATATACCGGATAGTATTTTAATGCAGCAACAAATTTCTCAAGTAAACGAAGGCTATAAATCTCAGGCTCAAGGTGGTATTTAAATATCACTTCAAGGCTTTTCAGCTCAGGGTTCATTACCATTATAGGGAGTTTAATCCCTCCCTTCCGAAGTTCTTTCCCTTCATCAGCATAAGCAACAGCCAGGTAATCAGCATGATAATACTGAAGGACATTTGCTATTTCGCTACTTCCCGATCCATAGCCAAAAGCTTTTACCATAGCCATCACCTTAACACCAGGTTTTAAGAAGCTCCTGTAAACATTCAGGTTATGGATTAAAGCATCAAGGTCAATTTCAAGAATTGTTTCATGGTCTTTTAACTGAAGGATATTGCTAATTTCCTCAAATTCAAAACTTCTGGCGCCCTTAAGTAAGATTGCCTCATTGTTGAATTTTGAAAAATCATAATTAGCAATAAACTCCCGGGTGTCTGGAAAAAAAACAGCAGGCAGTTGGAAGATATCTTTTTGCGATGAGATAGTCTCACCAATACCGATAAGACGGCTAACCCCTTTTCGTTTAAGCAAATCTGCAACACTTGTATAGAGGTTCTTTGCTTCCACACCGGTTTGTAATATATCCGAAAGTATCAAAACCCTTCCTGAATGCTGGTTTTGGTCTGCCAGGAAGTCTAATGCAATAGAAAGTGAAGCCAGGTCAGAGTTATAACTGTCATTGATAACCGAGCATTGATTGATGCCCTGTTTGAGCTCAAGACGCATTGCAACAGGCTGTAGGGCAGCAAAGGTATCAGCAAAACCTTCAGGCTCATAATCGAGATAGCAAAGAAAGGCTGCACAGTGCAGGGCATTTTCAATAGAAGCAGGATCGGCAAAAGGGATAGGGAACCTTTGCATCTTTCCATTATGCTCAAGCAATACAAGCGTTTTACCAAGATGGGTTGTTGTATCCAGAAGCCTCATATCAGCATCCTTATCAAAGCCCCATCGAAAGAGCTTTAAATCAGGCTTTGTTTTTTTCCATTCCAGTATTCTTTCATTAACAAAATGCTGATCGGAGCAATATATCAAAACTTCAGAATTCTCGAACAATTTAAGTTTTTCTGCGAGTTTTTCCTCCCTACTCTTGAAAAACTCATCATGTGCTGGTCCTATATTGGTTAAGATTCCTGCCTGGGGTTGTAATACTTTTTCAAGATATTTCATTTCACCCACATTACTAATCCCTGCTTCAAAAAAGCCAAGCTCATCTTCCCGTTGGATCTGCCAGATAGACAAAGGCACCCCGATTTGGGAATTATAGCTTCTGGGGTTTCTTACAATGCGATAAAAGGGATTAAGCAGTTGAAACAACCATTCTTTAACAATTGTCTTTCCATTACTCCCGGTGATTCCTAATACCGGGAGCGAAAACCTGCTACGATGTATTGAAGCCAGGATCTGTAAGGAACGTGTGGCATCCATCACCCTGATATAAACAGCATCGCTATAGGATTTAAAAATCGAGGGCAATGATTCGGAACCAACAAAAACGCGGACCCCTTTATCAAGTAATTCGGGAATATATTTATGCCCATCATTGCGTTGGCTTACCAAAGCAAAAAATACTGTATCAACGGGTGATATCAGTTTTCTACTATCAATGAGCAGGTTACGGGCCACAAGCGCGAAATCGTTCCCGTATAAAATCCCATCAAAAATCTGCGCTAATTGTGACGTCCTGTATAGATAATCATCAACCATGATAAATAAAGGGTTATAGGCTATTTTTCATCATCCAGGTGAGAAGGGTAAAGAGGGTTTTTTATCAACTCCTCATGCATCTTACGATTTTTAAAAATATCCAAAGCCAGATAAATTGATTCACGAAAAGCATCATCGCTGGATTGGTTCTTACCTGCAAGCTCATAAGCAGTGCCATGCGCAGGCGAAGTCCTTACAATAGGCAAACCGGCAGTGAAGTTAACACCGCTTTTAAACGAAAGGGTTTTAAATGGGATTAATCCCTGATCGTGGTACATGGCAAGGATCCCATCAAACTGGTTAAAACTTGCAGCACCAAAAAAGCCATCAGCAGGATAAGGGCCATAACAAAGGATACCTTCATCAAAGGCTTGTTTTATTGCAGGTATGATAATTTCTTCTTCTTCCATTCCTATCACCCCTTTATCCCCGGCATGAGGGTTCAAACCAAGTATGGCTATTTTAGGGCGCCGGATACCAAAGTCTTTTATCAGGCTTTGGTTTAATATACGGGTCTTGCCAAGTATTAATTCAGTGTTGATACTTTTCGATATATCCTTAATAGGAATATGCCCGGTGATAACACCTATCCTGACATTTCGGCTCACCATCAACATCAGTGGTTCCTTAACCCCAAACTTATCTGCGAGGTATTCTGTATGCCCTGGGAAATTAAACTTATCGCTTTTGATGTTTTTTTTGTTTATGGGAGCAGTAACAAGGACATCTATATTGTTGTTCCTGATGTCATCAATAGCTGCTTCAAGGGCAAGGTAAGACAGTTCACCTGCAATCTTTGTACTTTGTCCCAACTCAATCTTAATCTCCTGATTATAAATATTGATAATGTTGGTTTTTTTATCTGACAAAGGCTCACCGCTTTTTATCACATTAAAGTTAAACTCCCCGGCTTCAACAGTTTTCCTGTGATAAGAAGCAACTTTTGAAGAGCCATAAACAACAGGTGTAAACAATTCAAGCATACGTGGGTCGGACAAGGCTTTGATAATAATCTCATAGCCAATGCCATTAATATCTCCATGGGTAATACCTACCCTGATCTTTTCGCTTCCGCTTTCAAATTCAGCTTCCATTTGTATCTTTTTTTTATCAATAACTATGTGCTTTAAAGCACATCATTGTCACTTTTGTTCCTGGATCACATCGGCATAAGCTTCCAAAAAACGGAGCATTAACCTGATACCAAAGCCTGTTGCACCTTTTGGAAGGTAATAGTCTTTTGTTTCAGAATATGCTACCGGGGCAATATCCAGATGGATCCATGAGGTATCAATAAATTTTGAGAGGAAATGCCCTGCAGTCATCATCCCGGCATTCTTCCCTCCAATATTTTTCACATCAGCAATATCAGAATCAAGCACTTCGGCCATATCGTCCCATAAAGGAAATTCGATAAGCCGCTCATGGGTAACAAATCCAAGGTGCAACAACAGGTCCATCCATTGCCTGGCATCTTTTTGCATTGCACCAATGGCATATTTGCCAATGGTCATCCTTGCAGAACCTGTTAAAGTTGCAAAATCAATTACCAGTTCAGGATTATAATGACTTGAATAGCTTAGGGCATCAGCCAGAATAAGCCTCCCCTCAGCATCTGTATTTAGCACTTCAACCGTTTTGCCCCCATATATTGTAATAACATCTCCGGGGACCATTGCATTCTCTCCGGGATGATTATCTGTAGCAGGCACAAGGCCAACCACATACAAAGGGATTTTCAACAATGACAATAATTTCATTACTGAAAACACTAATGCTCCACCTGCCATATCTGCTTTCATCTCCTCCATATTGGCTGAAGGTTTTAAACTTATCCCCCCGGTATCAAAAACAATACCCTTGCCAATAAGAACAACAGGCTTAACGTTCAATGCATTGGACGGTTTCCATTCAAAAATTGAAAAAGAAGGCTCTTTTGCGCTACCTCTGTTAACGGATAACAATCCCCCCATTTTCAAGGCTGATATCCTTGCTTTATTAAAAACTTCAACTTTAAGGCCTGCTTTTGTGCCCTCAGCCACAAACCATTCGCCCAACTGTTCAGAATCAAGATGGGACAGAGGGGCATTTGTCAAATCACGGCACTCATTTATTACTTCACTTATCAGTTTTATCCTTTCAAGGCTTTGCTCCGATATAAAATTATTGATGATTTGAATGGTTTCAAGCTTCAATGCTGTCCTCCCTTTGGATTTAAATACATCTCCTTTATAGGCACTTAACAGCATGCCTTCCAATACAGCCTCCACGCATAAAAAATCCAACTGTGGGGCATCTATTAATACTTCAGGCAAACCTATTTCTTCTATTTTAAAATATGCTTCGCTCCCCGCCTTTCTAAACAACTCAATAACCTGGTTGTGAGGCTTCTTTTCATCAACAATAATTGAAATTAGTGCCTTTTCCCCATCAAAAAAAACTGAGCAAAGCATTTCCTTCTTTTCAAATGCTTTTGCAAGATACGCTTGTTGGGGCTTGCTTAAAACACCGTCCTGGCTTAGCATAAATGAAGTCATGGGACATATTAACACCCTGGAACCTTCATTTTTATAAACTTTGTTAATATTTATCATGGCGTTCATAAGGCTTTTTTATTTACAACGGACAAAAATAATCATTAATATACAAGCTTGGTTATAACAACTTCATTTATTTGTGATTCTTTAAGCATAAACACCAAAATACTACCTTATTTTACTCATTTAAAATATCCTTATCTTTGCACACCCTCTTTGCTAACATGATAACAGGGGTTGAAGGGACCAAATATAATTGTGTGGATGAACACTTTATTGAAGTTCAAAAAAAACTATCCCAACCTAATGACCCAGAAATTTTCACATCAAATCCTCTTTGAAAAAGCTCTTGACGGACAATTTTTAAACCTCCCGGAAGCACTCTATCTTTATCAGAATGCCCCACTTGCCGGTTTAATGCTTACTGCCCATCTGATAAGGAATAAAACAGCACCACATCCTTATGTTACATGGATTATTGACCGGAATGTAAATATTACAAATGTCTGTTGCTCAGGTTGCATGTTTTGTAATTTTTATAAAGCTGAAAAACACAAAGATGCATACATTACCTCCATTGAGGAATATCAGGTAAAAATAGATGAACTCTTTGAAAAAGGGGGCAATCAGCTCTTGCTTCAGGGTGGGCTTCATCCTCATTTAGGGCTCGAATTCTATACCCGGCTTTTCAAAGAACTTAAAGATCTTTATCCTTCCCTTAAACTTCATGCTTTAGGGCCTCCGGAAATTGTTCATATTTCAAAAATGGAAGGCATTAGCTATGAGCAAACACTTAAAGCACTTATTGAAGCCGGACTGGATTCGCTTCCGGGTGCAGGTGCTGAAATATTAAGCGACCGGGTACGTTCTACAATTTCAAAAGGAAAATGCTCTACACAGGAATGGCTTGATGTGATGCGTTCTGCCCATAAACTTGGTTTAACCACATCAGCAACAATGATGTTTGGGCATATTGAAACAATTGAAGAACGCTTGCAACACATGATTTATCTAAGGGAACTGCAGAATGAAAAACCAACAGGGGCAAAAGGCTTTTTGTCATTCATACCCTGGCCTTTCCAGGGTTCATTCACCCAGCTGTCCCGCAAATATCAAACAAAAGCAGTTGAAGCCCACGAATATATCAGGATGATAGCAATATCCAGGATAATGCTCCCAAATATTGAAAACATCCAGGCTTCCTGGCTTACAGTTGGAAAAGAAACAGCACAGATATGCCTTCATTCAGGTGCCAACGACCTGGGTTCAATTATGATAGAGGAAAATGTTGTTTCGGCTGCCGGGGCGCACTACCAATTGAATTCGTCACAAATGCAGGATGCAATTACGGAAGCAGGTTTCATCCCTAAAAGAAGGAACCAGCAATTTGAAATTATTGGATAAAACAAAGGCCTCAATCTTGAGGCCTTTGTTTTTTAATAAAGTTATTGGGCATAAGCACCATTTTCATGTTGTTTTGTTTTTGTTAGTAAATGATTGTTAGCTTGGACTTTTTAATCAATACTTCCTATTGTTTTTTCTCTTAAAAACAATATAAACAGATTTAGGTTTTTTAAGTTAATTAACAAGAAATTTAATTAATATATACAATTTGCTGTTTTCGTCTATAGAATAATTCTTTTCAAAGCATTGATTTTCATTCAACAGCATCCTAATAATTGAAACAAAAAAAAAACGCCCCTGATACAAATCAGGGGCGTTTTTTTTTTGATCTAAACAACTCAAATGAGCTATTTAAAAATGAATTTGCAATTACATTGCACTTGAGTATCTAGGGCCAGGGCCTTTACCTGCAGTCATTGGATTAAAATCAGTTTCATTTGCAGGAACATCCCACCATTCTTTGTAATTATACTCAATGGTACAAGGTTCAACTACTCCGCCTTCAAATACAACATTGGCATTTTCACGGCCACCTCCCTGTGCAAGAGGCTTAAGGATTCCCCAACGACGTGCATCATAGAAAGCAACATTTTTAAGGAACAATCCAATCCTGCGCTCACTTCTGAGTTCTTCAAGGGCCTGTTCTTTTGTCAAACCTTGTCCAACAAGTGCAGCAAGACCTGCATTCTGATGTGCCCTTACATTGTCGATATGGGCTAAGCCAGCTTCAACTTCATCCCTTCTGATTTTTACTTCAGCAAGCATCAGTTGGTTTTCTTCATAGCTACATGCCATTGGAACTTCAACGGCCTCAGCTACCCCACTCATATACTCACCACCATCGGCTGCATCAACAGCAGCATAACGGGTGCCATACTGATATCCACGACCACTGACATTGACATAAGGGGTTTCAAAGGTGGTAATATTGCGGGTAAAACGTGCATCACCAGGACGGAAATCCTGAACTAGGCGTTCGGACATTCTCTCCCATGCAAGGTTTAACCTGTAACCTGACCATGCTGTTGTATAAACAAGGCATTTATTATCATCGGCAGTTGATCTGATAGTAAAAATCTTATCAGAAGCAGTGATACCTTCATTTGCCAATTCCTCAATAGCATTAAGGTCAGCAGTTGTAAGGTCGGCAGCATACTTATTAACAAGGATATTCCTTGCCATGTAAGTATTCATAGTGTGAATCATCATTGATGGGGTTAATACACCACCATTTCCAACTTTAAAATGTGCAGGGATAAGTGCATCAAAGATAGTTGCATAAGTTCCATCATTATCTGCAATTGTTTTTAAAATATCAATTGCCAGGTTAAAATTCCTTGCTGCTTCATCAATTAAAGCAGTATTTGGAAGATAATTGGAATTGGTATAACCATACTCATCAACAATAAGTCCTTGAGAGTAAATTGATCCTAAACGAGAATAACCAAAGCCCTTCCAGAAATAGAACCAAGCCTGATAAGTCTTAACTTTCATTTCAACAACTTCAGGGGTACCGATAAATTCAACCTCTTCATTTAACACTGAAAGCATTAAATTACAGTGCTGTATAAGTGAATAACCAGGATACCATTCAAAAGCCTGAACGTTGTCAGCACCATAATCACGGGCATTTCTTGTATTCAATTCCTGAATTTGAGACCCACCTGTGGGAGGGGTAATAATAGTTTGGTCAGGCCTTATAATCTGAGAAGTCTGGTTAGCCCAACGAATCCCGAAATTACCTACAGATGATACAGTTGCATCGCCCATAACGTTATGGGCCCACTGAATAAACCATGTATAGTAAAACCAATCATTGGTTCCTTCAATTGCCCTTAAAGAATTATAAATCCCATAGGCACCCTTGCGCATCCCTGCTTCTGTCTTTAAGGCTTCAGGGGTTGGCTCATTCGGATTAAGGTTATTTAAGCTTTCTTTGTCGCATGATGAAAGCCAAAACGTTAATCCAATTACGACTATTAATATTTTTTTCATGATTTTCTGGAATTAAAAGTTAAGACTTAAACCAACATTGTAAGTTTTTGTATTAGGGAATGACCAAAGGTCGATACCACGATACAATGGTTCATTCAGGAATGTTCCCGTTGCTTCAGGGTCAATACCAGTATAATCAGAGATTGTGAACAAGTTCCTTGCAGAAATTGTTAAGACCAAACCTTTGATATAAGGGAGGTTCATCAGCTTTCCAAAATCATAAGAAAGTGCAATGTTCCTGAACCTGATATAAGAAGCATCTTCAACAAAGTGGCTGTTAATTGAGTTGGTTGCATATAAGCTTGACCAGAAAGCTACAAAAGCACCGGTTTCACCATTGATGGTAACTTCTTTGTCAAAATCTTCATGTAAACGATCCCTGTATAACCACTGACGTGTCTGGTTGTATGCCTGTGCACCATAAACCCAGTCAATCTGTGCAGTTAAGGTAAGGTTTTTGGCAATTACAAAATCATTAAAGAATGAAAGGCTAAATTTTGGGGTTGCATCTCCAATTCTAACCTGTTCAGTTGTAAACTGAACCTGTTTGCTTTCTTTATTAACAACATAGCCCATTACGATTTCATAATCATCAACATCTTCTGGGGCAATATACCTTTCACCTAAGGAGTTTGTCTGATCAAAACTGCTAAGTGGTTCTAAGCCAAAAAATGCACCAACAGGTTCGCCTGCCATAACAAAAGTCTGGCCTTCACCACCTGTACCAACTACTATTGGCTTACCATTGGAAATGTCTTTAACTTTTGACAATCCTTTTGTAAAATTGGTACTAAATTTCCAATCAAATGAAGGCATTTCAATAACATTCATGTTTAAAGAGAGCTGAATACCATTGCTTTCAAGATCAACAGCATTTGTTACGATACCAGAGGCACCAGTTGAAGGAGCAACACCAATAGAATATATAGAACCATAGCTATTTCTTGTCCAATAAACCAAAGATCCTGATGCTTTATTTAACCAGGTACGGCTGCCAAGATATAAACCATAGTCAAGACCAAATTCAATTTCTTCAGTAATCTCAACTTCAAGTTCTGGGTTATGAGAAATACCAGGCAAATATAAGTAACCACCGGTACCAAGGGCATCAGGAGAAAGAGTAATCTGACGGGTATAAACACTAGGCTGGATACCTGCTTTACCATAAGCAGCCCTAAGTTTTAATTCATACAACCAATCAATATTTACGAATTCGTTGATCCTTACATATCCGTCAAATCTTGGGAAAAAAGCACGTTTCTGTGCTTCACCAAATTCTGAAGATAAGTCAGACCTGAAACCACCTGAAATACCACCATAATTGCCGTAATCAAATTTCTGGTTGATTAAATAACCAAAAGTGATAAATGTTGATGCATAATCTTCTCCAAAATAGTTGTCAGAGAAATTCAAATTATAAGGAGGATCAACACCTAAACCTGTTCCTATGGCATCTATCCTCTGGTATTTAATATTCCTCCAGTCATAAGCCAATAGTGTAGTTGACTGGATAGGCAAACTCATTCCAAAATCCTGTTCAAAATCAAGTTTCCCAATGGCAGACAACAATGAGTTTTGTTGGGTTTCCTGAATTCCACGTCTCATCAGCTGACCGTCAACCGGAGAAATGCCCATACCAGAAGTAGGGGTTGCAGTTTGGTTTTTAATCAGGCTTTCATAATCATACCTGCTATGGTCAACCCCGTATTTGTAATCAAGTTCAATAAACTTATTGATCTTATAATTTGCTGTTACATTTTGCATGATCCTGTAAAGATCAACAATGTTGGAACGGAAATAATAAGAATAGAAACAGTTTACACTGTTACTGCTGGCATCATAGGTTACAGCAGGAGCTCCTGAAGAAGTTAAATAAGTAATATCAACAAACTGGGGAACCATCAAGGCACTTGATATACCGCTGTAAATATTGTTCCTGTTGTTAACACCACCGGTTGTGTTCTTGCTGTTTACCAACTGGGTCCCTGCCCTTAAAGTGAAACCTTTGAAAAGCTCTGTTCCAATATTGGCAGTAAGGTTATACCTGTCATAATTACCATATACAACACTTTCCTGATTTAAAGAAGAAAGTCCAAAGGCAAAATCAATTTTGTCAGTTGCACCTGTGATATTCAGTGAATTATTAAATGTCCCGGCATTCTTAACAAAATACTGATCCATGTGGTTATAGGTTTGCTCTTTGAAAGGCTTATTGTTTAAAGTAGTCCCATCAAAACCCATATTAGGAAGGTTGAAGAAACCTGTTTCAGGATTAACGGCCATTACAACGCCGTCTGATCCCATAATATAACCATCAGCATTGGTTTCAAAATAATGGTTTTTTGCAATACCTAAATTACCTCTTAAGGCATTATCAATACCATAACTTGTGTTAAACCTGATATCGGTTTTCTGTCCTTTTTTACCTTTTTTGGTGAAAATCTGGATAACACCGTTGGCACCCTGTGCACCATAAATGGTAGCAGCAGCAGCACCCTGAACAACTTCAACCCTTTCAACGTTTGACATATCCAAGTCTCCAAAACGTGATGAATTGTTACCTGTTCCGATTTCATAGCTGGAACTGTTTACCTGAACCCCATCCACAAGGATAAGAGGTTGGGTCGTTCCTAATGTATTGATACCCCTAAGAATGATGTTGGCCTGTTGTCCTGGCTGACCAGATGTCTGTTGGATCTGTGCACCGGGAATCCTTCCAATCAAAGCCCCATCAAGGGAGTTGCTTGGAACTCTTGTCAGCTCCTGAGAGTTGACAGTTTCAACAGAAATAGCAACCTTTCGTCTATCAGTTGCAGCTCCCAAACCGGTTACCACAACTTCCTGAAGTGTTGCAATATCCTGAAGCATAGCTACATTGACAACTTTGCTGTCGCCAACTTCAACTTCTTCAGTTGTCATACCTATAAATTGAAATACCAGGGTTGCCCCGGCAGGTACGTTCAATTCATATTTCCCGTTAATATCGGTGACGGTACCGGTGGTAGTTCCTTTCACAATAACCTGAACACCCGGTAAAGTGCTCCCGTCACTGTGCGAGGTAACTGTACCGCTTACGCGCCTGTCCTGTGCAAACGATTGCGTAAGCATCGCTGCAAGGAGTACATACCCAATTAAAAGAATCCTCTTCATGTTGTTTTTGTTTTTGTTAATGATTAATTTTTTGGAAACAAACCATGGGTCCCCAAATTGTTAGCTTCCTTTGGTTTCCCGACACAAATATAATTTTTAATACTGAATTGTCAAGCATTTCTTTAAATAATTGTTAATTCAAATTACTGATAAGCACTTTTTATCCATTCATACAAACTATTTTTTCACCTTGTAAATATTTTATAACAAACTAATTATCAAGTTGTTTAACTTAATTTATGGTAATTTTTGACAATATAACCTAACGTCTTAATAAACTAAAAAATTAACATTTGAGAAACTTCTTTATCTCAATTTGATGCTTTAGTTCTTTTATTGCTCCTTAACATTCCATAGGGTTTAACAAAAAACCCATAAAGCTCTATTGTCTGTTTATAATTTCCTAATTATCTGATAGTTCAAAAAAAAGTTTTTCTAAATAGATTATATTTTGGCAGCAAATTACTAACCAGGGCCTGCTGAAAAACACTTAACAAGCAGGATGCATATCATTTACAATATCATTTTATCATAATGAGTGCATGGATTTATTTCCTTTGGTGCTAATATGTTTGCATCTTGTTTGCGTTAGTCTTTAAGGCATCATCTGTTTCGTTGCCATCGGCTCATAGTATTAGTATACAATTTCGCCTTGTCGCCTCACATCTGATGCCTTAAAGACTTTTTCAGCAGGCCCTAACTAACAAAATCTTAAAAGTGGTTTTTGACCTTTACCGGAGAATTCCCCGATTTATACCATGAATAAGGTTGAGCCGGGGTTGAGCCGGGGTTGAGCCGGGGTTGAGCCGGGTTTGAGCCGGGTTTGAACCGGGTCAAGCCCGGCCTAAATCCGACTTAACCCTGAACATGGTCACTGGTTGATGAGAAAATGCCCATTGCATATTTCTTTCCTAAGAGCCATCTCATCAAGATAGAAAAATGATATATTAATGCTAATGATACATTTTATGAAATTAATTTTTGTCATTTTATAATATTTAATAAATTTGGTAAAAATAAACAGTCTGTTAAACAATAAACAAACTGTTACATACAGGTGCTTTCAATCCAAATTGATATGGACACTGCTTTACATACCCATGATGAGATTTTTAACCAGATGCCCATGCAGGTTTGGAAGTTAACAAAAGACCATTGCTATGCTTTTGCCAATAATGCCCATCTTGAGTTTTTTGGGAAACAACATGATGAAGTTTTAAACAAGAGCCTTATCAGCATCTTAGGGCAGGAAGAAGGCATGATCCAGAAAATATCCAATGAGCAGGTTTGGAAAACAGGAAAAGATCTGAGCGAAGATGTATGGTTAAACAATTCAAAAGGAGAAAGGCGATTATTAAGGATCAAAAAGTTCATTGAGAAAGGCCCGGAAGGGCAGATAAAAAACCTGATGTGCATTGCAGAAGACATCAGCGATTTAAACAACCAATTGCCGGTATATGAACAAAACAAATTGTTATATCAAAGTTTAGTCAACAACTCAAAAGATGCTATTTTTATTCTCTTTCCTCCAAAATGGGAATTTGTATCCTATAACCCGGCTTTTAAGACAATGTTTAAGGTCGAAAACACGATTGATTGCAAGCGACTGACACCCTGGATGATATCCCCTATTAATCAGCCTGATGGGTCAGCATCCTCCGAAAAAGCATTGGAATACATCAATAAGGCATTGAAAGACAACTGGGCTACCTTTGAATGGACACACCGAAGGTTTAACGGAGAACTGTTCCCGTGTAGGATTACCCTGATTAAGGTAATTATTGGAAAAGCAGAACTGATACAATCGATTATTGAAGATATTTCGGAACAAAAAAAGGCAGAGGATGCAATAAAGCAAAATGCAGATATCCTTATAAACCTAAGCCAGCATATTCCCAATGGATACATATTTCAGCTTTCCACCCTGCTATCGGAGAAACAATGTAAACTCTTATTTGCAGGCCAGGGCATAGGGCCTTTACACGAGTTAAGCATAAAACAGATAACTGAAGACCCATCATTAATAATCCAGCAAATAGATGAAAGCGAGCTGCAGAAATTCAGGGAAGCAGAAATTCAGGCAAAACAAAACCCAATAATTTTCAACACAGAAATAAAATATCATACACCATCGGGACAAACAAGATGGAGCCTTGTGAATGCAGCATTGCACAAATCAAATGATGGGTTTGTCTTATGGGATGGCATCGTGATGGACATCACTGACAGAAAAAAAACAGAAGATGCATTACGCGACAGTGAAGCAAAATTAAAGCTTTCATTAAAGGTGAGCAATGCATCGATATTTGAAAATAACTATGAAGATGGAAAAGTAGAAAGTTCTCCTGAGCTGTATCAACATCTTGGTTATTCAGAAAATGAAATTCCAAAAATAATCAACGAGATAGGGAAGTTAATCCATCCGGATGACAAACAAGTTATATTACAGGCATTGGAAAAACATCAAAAAGGAATACTCCCCTATTTTTATGCAGAATTCAGGATGCGCGACAAATTGGGCAATTGGAGGTGGGTTGAAAGCCGGGGTCAGTTTATTAAATCTAATGAGCAGGGTGTGCCGGTTATTCTGATTGGAATTTCAAAAGACATCACAGACAGAAAATTAGCGGAGGAATCATTAGTTGAGAATGAACAAAAATACAGGCTGATATTTAACTATGCGCCTGTTGGGATTTTTCAATTAGATGAAAAAGGGATTATTAAGGCGTTCAATAACTTATTCTTAGAAATTACAGGATTAAACAAAAACCAGATTTCAGGCATAGACTTCCTAAAGCTTACAAACCCGGGGATTGCATTAAAAACCCTTGAGGCACTCAGGGGATCCAATACAAGCTATGAAGGCCCGCTTGACATGGCATCAAATAATCTCACAATTCCGGTCCGTTTATTAATGTCGCCCATAATAGGCAGGAAATCAAGGGTAGAAGGAGTGATAGGCTTAATAGAAGACAGGAGCCATCAGAAAGAAAAAGAAGAGTTGAAAACCAAAGTTGCAATAGCAGAGGAATCGGTAAAATTTAAGCAAAACTTCCTTGCCAACATGAGCCATGAAATACGCACCCCGCTCACAGGCATAATGGGCATGGCAGAGATATTGTCTAAAACGCCTCTCCTGCCCCAACAAAAAGAATATCTTGGGATATTAAAAAACACGAGTGAAAACCTGATGGAAATCATAAATCAGGTGCTAGACTTTTCAAAGATTGAAGCAGGAAAGCTAAGCCTGAAACTTGAAAGCTTTAAGTTTTCGACAATTATCCAATTATCAGAAAAGTATTTTAACAGCATTTGTACTAAAAGCATATCCTTTCATTCATATATTGATGATCACATCCCGGATTTTGTGATTGCCGACAAGAACCGTATCATCCAGGTCATAAACAATATGCTTGGAAATTCAGTAAAATTCACCGAAAAGGGCAGTATTACAATAGAAGCATGGCCTGGCAGTGAAAATGAAATACAAACAGAAAACCAGTTATTCGGTGACAGTAGCAATCTTTTTGCAATCAAAATCCTGGTTTCTGATACCGGAATGGGCATATCTAAAGAAAAACAAAAGGAGCTGTTTCTTCCATTTTCCCAAATTGAACAAAATGATGCCCGGCGGTTTGAAGGAACCGGCCTGGGATTATCGATATGTAAGCAACTTGTTGAAATGCATGGAGGGAAAATTGGTGTAATCAGCCAACCAGGTAAGGGAAGCACCTTCTGGTTTACTTTTGTCTGTAAAAAAGCTTATGAAGAAAAACAAAACCTATCAAATACCGGTGCGATTGAAGCTAAGGAAATTCATCCCTTAAGAATCTTACTAGCCGAAGATAAAAAGGTCAACCAACAGGTAATCAAGCTCATGCTTACAAATATGGGACATGAAGTTGAGATTGCTGAAAATGGCCTTAAGGTCTTTGAAATGTTTAAACCGGGATGCTTTGACCTAATATTAATGGATATTCAAATGCCACTCATGGATGGCATTGCTGCAACTCAGGAACTTAGGACCCGATATTCAGAACTTCCACCCATCATAGGGCTAAGCGCTAATGCGTTTGAAGGCGATAGAGAGAAATACATCGCCCGTGGAATGGATGATTATCTTACAAAACCAGTGAAAACAGAAGATTTTGCAACTCTAATAAACAGGTTATTCGCACAGAAGACCTGAAAAAGAAGCAATGCTAACACTGAGAAGGCCAATTGCCATTTATCTGATCAGCGTTATCGTTTAATATCAGGCAAACAAGCCTGGTTTGTTTCATCAAACTTTACATAACAAAATACCCAAATAGTTATGAAGACCGAGATTATCACATTAGCTATTGAAAAAGCACCCTTTGGCTGTGCAATCATTGAGAAAGTTCTTGATAAGGGGAATAGCATCTTTGTTTATAAAGTCCTTGATACAAACAGCACCTTGTATAATCTGACAAAACTAAAATCTAATTCATTAAACGGGACAACAGCATCCATTCCTTTTCGTTATATCCAGAAAGAAAAAACAATATTTGACGGTTTGTTTAAATATATCACGCCTTATGAAATTGAAAAGGAGAAAACAAACTATTACACACTTGGGGATAAAAGATTTAAAATTCAATCTGTAAAGCATGCAGAATCTCTTTTCATTGTTTATTTCTCAGAGTTAAAAGCAGAAGACAGCCTGTCTTTTTATCAGGTCAATGATATTTATAATGAGCTTTCCCAAACAGAAATTACACGAGATGACTTACTAAAAGAATTTTTAGATGCCAGAATTCAGTTTATGACATTTGCAGAATACGCATATCATTGGGAATATTGGCAATCACCAGATGGCTCAATTGTTTATATGTCGCCCTCAAGTGAAAGGATAACAGGATTTTCGAGGGAAGAGTTTATGAATTGGCCAGCCTTAATAGAAGAGATTATCCATCCCGATGATCGTCAGCATTACCAGGCATATAAAAATAATTACAGGACAAAAGATTCAAAAGCACCATCGCAGGAAATTGATTTCAGGATTATCACCAAAAAGGGAGAGATTAAATGGATTGGACATGTATGCCAAAAGATAAACCAGATAGAAGGTATCGAGATAGGCTTTCGTATAAGCAATTTTGACATCACTGCAAGGAAAAATGCCCAGGAAGAATTATTGAAAAGCGAAAATAGATACAAAGCAGTGTCCGACAGTATCAACGATTTCACCTTTTCATACCGGATACTTGGCAATGATATTGATTTGGAATGGGTTGCTGGCCCTGTTGAGCCCCTAACGGGATATTCAATAAAAGAAATTATGTCGTATAAAGACTGGGAGTTTTTGGTCCATCCAGCCGATAAAAGTATATACAGAGAACACATCATCAAGAAACCTCAATCAGAAAATACATCATTCGAACTAAGGATCATCACTAAAAGCAAAGAGGAGAGATGGCTTAAGGTAAAAACCTCAATGACATCGGGCAAGCATAAAGAAGAACGCTATTTATATGGGGGAGCTTCTGATATAACAGTTGAAAAGCGTTCAACCATCGAAAGGGAATTAACAATAAAACTTCTGGCCTTAATAAACAGCCAGAATAGTATGCAAGATATCATAAACGGGATCCCAGCCATCATGATGGAAATGTCAGGGTGCCAATCGGCAGGGGTTTGGTTAAAAGACAAACAAGACAGGGCCATCATATCACAGGAAAACCTTGAGGAAGGATTTTTTGACAACCTAAATCTGATAGAAGACAAAAAGCTTGAAAGGCAATCGTTTTGGGAAGACGAAAACACTTATGTTTATAACGCCTTATGTAAAAAGGTTTATGAGGGAAATTATGAAAAAGCAGCAACATTTTTTTCCAATTCAGGGAGTTTTTGGGCCAATACATTTACTTCGCTTGTTGAAGTTTATCCCAAACCTAAAAACAGGCTCTTGAAAAACAACAGTAATGAAGCTTTAATAGAATCCCTGGCAATTATCCCATTAAAAAAAGGGGACGCAATATTTGGTTTTATTCATTTAAGTGACAAAAGCACAAATAAATTCACACTGGAAAAAATCCTGAAGTTGGAGCATATCTCAGGCAATCTTGCAATGGCATTGGCTGAAAAAAAAGCACAACAAGAATTAAGTGAGGGTGAAGAAAAGTATCGGAACCTTTTTGAATCGATTACAGACGGGGTTTCAATATTCAGGATTGATGAATCAGGAAATGACAGCCGGTTTATAGAAGCAAATACTGCTGCAGCCAGGATGATAGGTTTAAGTAAAGAAGAACTGCTCAACACAAAACCAAGCGAAATTGAAAAAGAAAACTCAAAAGAAGAATGGGAAGAAAGGCTCGAAAAGCTATATCAAAACAAGATGGTTGATTTTGAAACCCGTATTAAAAACAAAAGCGGGAAATACATTGATGTAAGCATTAAGTCGATTCTTATCAACTTCCAGGGAGAGAATTCAATCCTAAACATTACCAGGGACATTACGAATCAAAAGAAGTCGGAACTCAAGATAAAAGAAAGCGAAGAGAAATACAGAAGGATAGCCGATAATGTTTCAGATATGGTATGGATAACCGATTTAGCTTTTAATACAAGCTATGTGAGCCCTTCTGTTGAAAGGATATTTGGCTATAAGCCTGAGATTTATATGAGCCTTACGTTGGAAAAAAGACATCCACAATGGGTAATTGAAACGTTCAGGCATATATTGGGAGAAGAGCTTGATCTGGAAAACAAACAATATGCAATCAAACATAGGTCAAGGCTCATTGAAGCCGAGCAATTTCATGCCAATGGTGCGCTTACATGGGTTGCAATAAATGTCTCCTTTTTAAGGGATGAAAAAGGAAACATAATAGGATTTCAGGGAGTAACAAGGGACATAAGCCAAAGAAAAGCAACAGAAAAAAAACTAGTTGAAAGCAACCAACGCAACCTTGCAATGCTGGAAGCCATACCAGACCTTATGTTTGTTCTTGACAAAGAAGGTATTTTTCTCGACTATCATAACCCAACACAAGCTTCATTAATTATGGAGCCCCAACAGTTCTTAGGGAAAAATATTTTTCAGGTACTTCCTGAACATGTATCAAAATTGGTTTCGGATAATCTTCAAAATCTATTCATAAAAAAAACAGCTCAGGTTTTCTCATATAACTTAATATCAGAAGAACAGCTCAGACATTATGAGGGACGTATGGTCATTCTGGGGGAAGAAAAAGCATTATGTATAGTGCGGGACATAACAGAGCAAAAAGCATCGGAATTTGCATTACACGAAAGCGAGGAAAGGTTTAGGAGCCTCTTTGAAAACGCAACTTTAGGGATATACAGGACCAGACCTGATGGAAAAATCCTGATAGCCAACCCAGCCCTTATCAAAATGCTTGGATATGAAAGCTTTGAAGAATTATCTGAAAGGGACCTTGAATCGGAAGGTTTTGAGTCCGGTTTTGCCCGAAGCAGGTTTAAAGAGCTGATTGAAAAACAAAACGAGATAAAAGGCATTGAATCCTATTGGAAAACAAGGGACGGGAGCCTGATCCCTGTGGTTGAAAGCGCCAGGATTGTAAAGGATGAGCAAGGGAACACTCTTTATTATGAAGGCATTGTAGAAAATATTTCAGAACGAAAAAAAGCAATAGAAGATTTAAAAGAAAATGAGAACAAATACAGGATGCTTGTTGAACAATCCACTGAAATGCATTTTCTGTTACACCCAAATGGAGAAATTGTAGAAGTAAACAATGAGGCATGTAAACAAACAGGATATAATAAGGATGAACTGTTAAATCTGACATTTTTCGATCTTATCTCAGCCAAACATTCCAAACAAGAGATTATCAACCAATGGAAGAACTGGAAACCAATGCAGGAGGCAGTTCACACAGAAGCTGAAATTATTAGGGATAACGGAGCTGTCATGCATGTGGACGTTTCGTCAAAAAAGATTATCCTTAACAGGAAGGAATACATCTTATCATTGGCACGAAACGAAACACACAGGAAAAAGAATGAACAACTCATGCAGGCAAGGATCAGGCTTATTGACTACGCCCTTTCACATCAAACTATCGAGTTATTGAAGGAAACACTCAATGAGTTAGAGAACCTTACCGGGAGCCTGATAAGTTTCTTTCATTCTTTAAATGAAGATACAGGCGATATTGATTTACAAATCTGGTCAGACAGGACAATTAATAAGTTTTGTTCAATTACTTCTCAGTTTGATAGTCATTATTCAATTGAAAAGGCTGGGGTATGGGCTGATTGTATCCGCGAAAAAAGGACTATCATCCACAATAACTTTGCTGCATTGCCAAATAAAAAAAGCCTACCGGATGGACATGCTGCCATTATTAGGGAAATAGTGACCCCATTAATAAGGAACAATAAAATTGTTGCCATACTTGGCTTAGGAAACAAAGCCATTGATTACAACAAGGAAGATGTTGAAATTGTTAATCAATTGGCCGATTTGGTATGGGATATTGCAGAAAGAAAAATTGCAGAGGATTCAGTAAAGACCAGTGAAGAAAGATACAGGCTTTTGTTTAATAATATGACACAGGGATACTCCCTTCATGAAGAAATCAGAGATTCATCAGGCTTAATCAAGGATTACATTTTTATAGATGTGAATCCGGCTTTTGAAAGCATAACAGGCATAAAACAGGAGAATATTATAGGGAAAAGTATCCTGGAAACCCTCCCTGAAAGCGGGCTCGATTATTTAGAATTATTTAAGAAGGTTTCATCAGAAGGGAAACCCATCAGAAATTACATACAACTGAAAGAGACCCGGAAACACTATGATAATTGGATATTCAGCCCAAAACCAAATCATATTGCTATTATGTTTTCTGACATTACGGAAAAAAAACAGTCAGAGGAACAAATCGAAAAACTAAGTAAAGGGATAGCACAAAGTCCAACGGCTGTTGTAATAACAAATAAAAAAGGGGACATTGAGTATGTAAATAAAAAGTTCAGCCAGATAACAGGCTTCG
>CAYLYP010000055.1:8255-21349 GCA_964387795.1 uncultured Bacteroidales bacterium | reverse complement strand
TTGATGTTAATCTGGATGAAACAGGCTTTGCCCAAATCACTGCTGAAGAAATCAATGAC
Organism: uncultured Bacteroidales bacterium; assembly: GCA_964387795.1. Taxonomy (GTDB): domain Bacteria; phylum Bacteroidota; class Bacteroidia; order Bacteroidales; family UBA7960; genus CAYLYP01. The sequence continues at coordinate 21,290 of CAYLYP010000055.1, read as the reverse complement.
GGAAGCTTTGACAACTGCTCCATCGCCGATATCAGCATCGACATCAATTCTTTTGACTGCGAAAACATTGGTGAAAACCAGGTATTGCTTACAATTACCGACCTTTCAGGAAACACTGCAACAGACACCGCCAGCGTTACTATCCTTGATAATATCCTTCCGCAAATAATTTGTGTGGCAGATACTACAATCGATGTCCCTGAACAAGTAGGCACATATACTGTTACCGGTAATTCTTTTGATGCTACTGCATCCGATAATTGCTCCTTCACTATCAGCAATAACTTTAATGAATCACCCTCACTGCAGGCTGCTGTATTCGCTGAAGGCACCACTGAAATTGAATGGACTGTTACCGATCGGGCTGGCAATGCTTCTACCTGTAGCATGAGCATAACTGTCAACATCATTACCTCTGCTAATGTAGTGTTACTGAACAGCATTAAAGTCTATCCTAACCCTGTTAAAGACATCCTGAATATCCAGGTGCCCCAAAACAATGAATTCAAGGTTTCAATGAAAGACCTTTCCGGTCGTGAAATGTTTAGGGGCACAATGACCCAGACAAATCACTCTATTGATGTTTCAGAATATGCAAAAGGCGTTTATATGCTTGAAATCAGCAATGCCTTTGGCTCAAAAGTATTCCGTATCATCGTTGATTAATAAAACACCTCTCTTGCTGAAAGCATCGTTGCACTCGGCATCATAATTCAAAAAAGCCTGATAATCAATTTGATTATCAGGCTCTTTTTATGGATACAATTACCAATGGATTGCCGGGAAACTTTAGTGATATATGTCTTTTGGATAATGTGGGCAACAAAGACAAGCGAGCTATAATAAGAGTGTTTTTCTAATACATCAGGCCAGTAAACTTTTCCAAAACAAAACAGCTTTATCTGGTATTGATTATGGTGTTAAAATATTAGAATACAAGAGTTAATAAATACTATCAGTTCATTATAAGCAATTATTTATTTGAATAAATTTTATTTGTTCTTTATATTTGTATTATACATTGCTTTTATGATCAAAACAATACTCTTTTGTTGATCAGGGACAGGATGTCGTAAATTCGTAAAAAGCATCATCAATCGTATCCTAAACATTCAAAAGCGGGGAGACTAAAGCAAAGAATATTAAAACTCCTATGGACGAATTACAGTTCATTTGTATTATTCAAAGAAAACTTGCAGTATAAGTAAAACCATAACATCATGAACATACAGGCTCAAAAAGCAATAATAATAGAACAATTTAAACAGGTGAACGATATTAACCTGATTAAAGCCATTAAAAGCATGCTCGATTATGCCATACAAAAAGAGGCAAATGTTTATGATATCCCTGAAGAACATCAGAAAATTGTCATGCAGCGCTTTCAGAAAGTAAAGGATAATCCCGATTGCCTTTTAGATTGGGATGAAGCTAAAAAAACACTGAAAGCCTGATGAAGTACAAGGTGAAAACTGAACCAAATGCCCTTAAATACATCCTAGACATTACATATTGGCATACCAAGGCTTTCACTTTAACAATATGCCTGTACATTTCATAAATAATAACAGCAAACCTGCATCAGATTTTATTCATTATTGATTTACTGCTCATAGTCATAGGGTTTGTTGAATAAGTCTTTAAGGCAAAAGATGCCAAGCTACAAGGCAAAATTATTTAATAATACTATGAGACGATGACAACGAAGCAGATGGTGCCTTAAAGACTACCGAACCTAACATGTTTGCAAATAATAAACAAACACCAATGAAAATAGCAAACATGGGGTTCCGACCTTAACCAAAAATTTTTTTACGGATGTTATATGTTACCAAAGGAAATGACCCCGGAGGGTTTAAATATTTATAGAAACAGGTTTATTCATAGAACATACGACCCCAGCCGGGGTCGCCCCCTTTGTGTTATGCTTATTTCTATACACATACAATCCCTCTGGGATTGGGCACCAATCTTCTCCATGCCTCTAAGGTTCCAAATTGGGTATCCATTAATGGCTTATTAATGAGGGAACACAAGTTCAAATCTTTGGCTTTCTGAAATGTTGTCCAGCTTAATCGAATTGTCAGGACTTAGGGGCGAATGAAAGCTTAAAAAGCACTGAAGGGTATCATTTGGCTGGAGCGGTGGAAGCTTGAGTATGGCCGAATGGTTGTGCCGTCTGAATGTAGTCAGGTTTATTGATGTTTCAAGGTTCCTTGTATTTATTGCCATCAACATAGCCAAATCATCATCCGACCATTCCATATTTGGCATTGCAGCGCCCCAGTTCATCACCAGGCTATCCTCATCCGTAAAACAGGCCATCAGGTCTTTTGCACCTGCCCTTTGACCCTCACTGACAAGCAACCACCTCAACAGCTCCTTATATTCTGCCGCCCGGTACCGCAGAAGGTTTACCGACAAGGCCTTCTGAAAAGCCATCCTTCCTTCCGCCAAATCATAAAACCCTACCCGCGCAAAATGTGATACTGCCTGTACCGCCTTCATTACTTCAGAAAAATCATCCTGAAGTTGTTTCATTCGTCCTTCAGAAGGTTTTAAAAGTGCAGCCCTTTTAACTCTTACTACCTGTTCACCATTTAATTCATAAAACACAAGATTGCCCACCGTTCCGTTTAAGGGGCCGTAAAGCCCGTTTTTTGCCCTTGCCATAATGTAGTAGTTTTAATGAAACAATCATATTTTAATCCAATCTATAAATATGTTTATGTTTAATTCATCATTGTAATAACGCAAACGGTATGCATATATTATATATTATCCATATAATATCGTATTATTTAAATCGGATTTCAACCGGACTTAAACCGGGCTTGAGCCGCTTTCAACCCGACTCAAACCCGGCTCAACACCGCCTTAAACCCGGCTCAACCCCGGCTCAACCCTTAACATGGTATGGATTTATCCTGCTTCAAATGGCTTTGTGAAAGCCCGGAATCTTTGCTAAGTACACACCGAGATGGAACATGCTGATGTTCAATGATGTGGTTTAATATGCAAGCTGCTTTCAAATCATAAAAATTCTGCTGCTTACCTTATCAAAACGTTTAAAGGCAGGGGTTTCCCGGGGAACATACCCTGGTTCACAAAAACCACAAGAAAAAACATTCATGAAACATAAACTATTGGTATTCTCTTATATTTTTGTTTTATAGACCTATAAGCTATCCCAACCTGATTCATTTAATTATCTTTAACCACTTAAAATACTAAGAAGGGATTTATAGACTTACGTTTTATTTTATAATTTAAAGTATTAGGTTAGTATTGCGGTATCTCACAAATTTCCTGATTGGTATGTTTCAATTAAATTAAGATATTTTATTAATCCAAAATACACACTGTTAAGCCATAATCTAAACGACTTTAATCCATATTATTTGGGTCTATAAGCCACCAAATGAACCATATTAGCCAACAAAATGTATTTTTGTCGTTTATCTGATAAGTAGATATTTTTAAATTTTATTGAATTTATATTTGAATTTTCGTTTTTTTTTTTTTTCTTTGCATTTTAACTTAAAATAACAACAATTATGAAACATTATTTATTTTCAACAAAACTTCTTCTAGTATTTGCGTTTTCATTGTTAATTTCATGTAATAAAGAAAATGAAAAAAACATTGAGATACCTATTAACACAGAAGGAATTACAAAAGCATCAGAAACACATGAACTTGTCCTGAAAAATCTTATGACAAATTCAGTTAACCAAAAAGACGTTTTTGATTATTTAAAAACAGGGATTACCACAAAAGATGAAAATCTCCCCCCATTAGATTTATCTGAAGAAGAATACTATTTATTCCTTAGCAAATTTAATCAATTTGACTATAGTGAATTTATCGAAAGACAATATGTTGAAGAAGTTATAAATATTTTAATGAAAGAAAAACTTTTTGAAATAGTTGCCTTGGTAGAGACTTCTGTAGATGATGTAAATGGCCTTGATGTTGAATTAGCCGTTCAAAAACTTCTGCAAAAAGAAGAAGAAATTTTCAATCAAAATTTCATGTCAGTTCAAGAAAAAGAATTTATAATTACATGTTCTACAGTTTGCAGAAGTAGCTTAGTGTTCTGGGATGATTATGTTAAGGAAAATTACGTTGGAAAAAGGCCTTGGTGGAATATTGTACTAAGTATTGCTTTTGCAGATGCAACCGGAGTAGGCATAGGATACCTCTCATTTGGTAGTTGGATTGCTGGAGGGATTATTGGTGCAGCTGTATCATATAGAGTCGGAGAAGTATTGATCAATGAATAATTCTTAAAAAACATTTTAATAGCATGAAAATGTTTTCGAAATAACAAAAACACCAATGAAAATGTATTTCATGGAATTTCAACCGACCATAAACTTAAATTTTTAAATGATGAAAAATAAGAATTATTTCTACATTTTGCTCGTAATTGTTACTTATGGGCTTATTTCAACCGGGGAACTTAATGCACAAAGTTCTGCCATTGAAACAGGTTTATATAAAAGCAATGTAATTATTGCCGACTCAAAAGTGTCTGGCTTGTCGAACTCGTTTTCTTCGGGTGGAGGCCTGGTATTCGATATCCCGTTTTCAAGCACATCACAATTTGGCATAAAAACAGGGCTCACCTATTATCAGCAAAGATTTTCCTATTTCACCCCCAATCCTGTGGTGCAAGAATACCGTTTTAGTGAAGAAAACCTATTAATACCTGTTATGATTAAACTAAACCTAAAGTTTGCAAACAACGAAAAACAATGGCTTAGCTTTGGTATTGGTGTTTTGGCTTCTTTTAATATAAAACAGGAGGGGTATTCGGTATTCGATAATACGCCCTTTCATTCCTCAAAGGTAAAACCAGGTGAAAGAATACAAGCCGGTTATACTGGGGAATGTGTTTTTAACTCCATGCTCACAAATAAGTTGGGGGTATTACTTGGAGTTAGTTTTCATGGAACATTCAAAAACGAATTAAAACTCAATGAAGGTGTTTTAAATGTGCCACAAAACTCAATAGGTTTTAAAATGGGATTGTTCAGTAAATTCTGACAATACCCCTAATCAATATTTAAAAGGCTGGTATTTTATGCCAGCCTTTTTTTTGAAAACAAATAGTAAGGTATAAAAACATCAATCTATTCCGGGTCATATCCTATATCGTCAGGGAGGTTGGGTTGGAGAGAGGCAGCAACAGCCAATTGGTCGCAACGCTCATTATGGGGATTGTTGGCATGGCCTTTTACCCAAACAAAACGTACCTGGTGCTTACGGTAGATGAGCAGGAACCTCTTCCAGAGGTCAGGGTTTTTCTTTTTTGCAAAGTTTATCCGTTCCCAACCAAAGACCCATTTCTTCTCAACAGCGTCCACCACATATTTAGAATCAGAATAGATGGTAACCTGTGTGCCGGGAAACTTTAAGGTTTCAAGCGCCACTATCACGCTAAGCAATTCCATCCTGTTGTTGGTGGTATGCTTATAGCCCTGCGACAGCTCTTTATAATGCGAGCCCGCCATAAGGACAATGCCATATCCCCCGGGGCCTGGATTGCCCCTGGCTGCCCCATCGGTGTAAATAATAACCGGTAAAACATTGTTCATTCGCAGGATGGTATTATAAATCCGTTTCTTTGTCCTTCAATGCATCCCAGCCCTGGGCATTCAGAGGAATAACTTTCCCATCCTTGGTAATCAGGTTGTTCCCCGCGCTCTGCTCAGTGATATAACCAATTACGGATATCAAAGGGTTTTCTTTTAGCTTTTCAAAATCCGATTGTTTAATTGTAAAAAGCAACTCATAATCCTCACCGCCATTTAAAGCACAGATAATTGGGTCAATGCCAAATTCAAGGGCTGTAGCTGAAGTCTGATGGTCAATGGGGATTTTGTCTTCAAAAAGGCTGCAACCCTTGTTGGATTGCTTGCAGATGTGCATGATATCGGAAGCAAGGCCATCAGAGATATCAATCATTGAGGTTGGTAAGATATCCAGATCTTTGAGGAGTTGGGTAATATCCCTGCGTGGCTCCGGTTTAAGCTGCCGCTCCAGGACATAATCGTACTCTTCAAGTTGGGGCTGCATATTGGGATTTACTTTATACACCTCTTTTTCCCTCTTTAATAAAAGTAGTCCTGCATAAGCTGCGCCCAGGTCTCCCGATACACAGATAAGGTCGTTTTCATTGGCAGTATTCCTGTAAACCACTTCGTTTGGATAGGCTACCCCCACGGCAGTGATAGATATACACATCCCTGCATAACTGCTTGTAGTGTCACCACCCACCAAATCAACACCAAACTTTTTACAGGCAAGCATCATCCCATCATAAAGCTCTTCAATAGCTTCAAGGGTATATTTACTCGAAATGGCAATACCAACAAGTATTTGTTTGGGGATTGCATTCATTGCATATAAATCGGAGAGGTTAACGGCCACTGACTTAAAGCCCAGATGTTTCAGGGGGGTATAGACCATGTCAAAATGAACCCCTTCGATAAGCAGGTCTTTGGTGATTATAGTCTGTTGAAGGCCAAAATCCAATACTGCTGCATCATCACCAATACCTTTTATGGTTTCTGGGTTTTGCAAAGAGATTTTGCTGTTTAAAAGGTCAATGAGCCCAAACTCCCCTAACTGTGAGAGCGATGCCGGTTTTTGTTCTTTATCGTTATGCATATTGCAGTTTACTTATCAAATGAAATGAAAATGTTTGCGAAATTAATACAAACATCAATAAAAATAGCAAACATGGAAATCTATCCGACCAATAAAGGAACAATTATTTATGGATGAAAAACATTTAATCTTCATCCATATTCATTATTTGGTTTTGAATATGGATAGATTCCTGATGAACCAATGCCAGTATCTTTTTTAAGAAATCTGGCCTCAGGCCAAGCTTATCGCCCATGACAAGCCTGTTTTTCAGGATTGCATTCCAACGTTCAATCTGTAGGATTGTTATATTTTGCTGTTTTTTATGTTTGCCTATTTCCGCAACTGTATCAAGACGCTTTGCAAGGATCCTGAGGAGCTCTTCATCCAGCAAATCGATGTTGTCCCGGAGGTATTGAAGGGTGGTAAAAGATTTATCAAGGGCGTTTGAATCCCTAAAGGTAAGGCTGTTGATAAGCCCATCCAGTTCAGCAGGGGTGATTTGTTGTTTGGCATCCGTAAGGGCAATCTTAGGGTCACAATGGGTTTCAATCATTAAACCGTCATAATTTAAGTCCATTGCCCTCTGCGAAATGGAATGGAGCAAATTGGTATTGCCCGCAATATGGCTTGGGTCACAAAGCAAAGGAAGATTTGGGAATAGCCTCTTAAGCTCAATAGGTATTTCCCAAACGGGAGCATTGCGAAAAGGGGTCTTTTCAAAAGTGTAAAAACCCCTATGTATAGCTATCAGTTTATTGATCCCGGCATTATAAAAGCGTTCCATCACACCTATCCAGAGTTGTAGATCCGGGTTAACAGGGTTTTTCACCAAAACAGGGACATCAACATCTTTAAGTGCATTGGCAAGTTCCTGCACAGAAAAAGGGTTTACGCTTGTCCTTGCACCAATCCATAATACATCAATCTGGTATTTAAGGGCTAGCTCAACATGTTGTGGCGTAGCTACTTCAATGGCAGTAAGCAGTCCGGTTTCAGCTTTTACTTCCCTGAGCCAGCCTAAAGCTTCTTCACCTTTGCCTTCAAAACCTTTAGGCCTTGAGCGCGGTTTCCATACCCCTGCCCTGAATATCCTGGCTTTTCCTTGTTCTGCAAGCTGACGGGCTGTGTTCAATATCTGGTCATGGCTTTCAGCACTACAGGGACCTGCAATGATTAATGGCTTTTCTGCCCCGGGCAACCATTGATTAAGGGGCAAAACAGCCATGGTTTCATCTGTCGAAAGCTTATCCATTTTATTATTGCTTCTTTATTGTAAGGTTAAAAGAAGCCCAACTCCAGCTTGGCGGCATCACTCATCATTTCCTTTGTCCATTCAGGTTCAAAGGTTAGTTCCACATCTACCTTTTGAATGCCTTCCACCGAGGCTACAGCATCCCTGACATTTATTGGCATATCCTCTGCGATGGGGCAATTGGGGCTGGTAAGGGTCATTTTAATATATGCTTCACCCAGGCCAGAAACCTTAATCTCATATATCAATCCCAAATCGTAAATATTAACAGGGATCTCGGGGTCATATATACTGCGCAAGGCATCGATAATCCTTGACTCTGTTTCAAGATAATTCATATTGGCCATTTTTGCAAAGCTTAACTGTCCTGGTTTTTGGTTTTAAAAGCAAGGGCATATAGCCTGATTTGCTTAATCATATTTAAAAGCCCGTTGTTTCGGGTAGGGGACAAATGTTCCTTTAAGCCTATCTGGTCTATAAACTCCAGTTTGGCATTGATGATGCTATCAGGATCCTGCCCCGACAACACACGTATTAAAATACCAATGATGCCTTTTGTTATCAATGCATCACTGTCGGCTGTAAAAAAAACTTTCCCATCTTTGTATTCTGCATGAACCCATACCTGCGCCTGACAACCATCAATCAGGTATTGGTTTTTCTTGTACTGGGGATCGATAAGGGGAACTGATTTCCCTACTTCGATGATATAGTTATACTTATCCATCCAATCCTCAAAATATTCGAATTCAGAAATGATTTCCTGCTCAATGCTTTCCATTTGCATAAGAAAAAGTGTTAGTTATTTTCAATATCTTCCTGTTCCTTATCTTTGAAAGGAATATCTTCAAGCATTTTAGCCTTTGTAGGCCTTACAATCAAAAGAAACAGTAATGCCATCATAAAGATGAGAAGCAGGTTTTTGTTTCCCGAAAGCAGGAAAAAGATCAGGCTTATAGTCCCGGCACTCTGTATTAATGCCATTCGTAACATGCTCATCGAAAAGTATTGCTGTAACTTACGCAAGGGGGTCTGCTCCACCGAAATCCTTTTAAGTAAATACTTGTGCATAAAAAAGGCCAGGGGCAATTGGATAAGGTTAAAAACGACCGGGATTAAATAGAAGATATAGGCCTCTTTCTTATCCAGCATCAGATTATATTTCCCTGAGAGCCTGATATAAAGTGCAACAGCAGCCAAAAAGACCAGTGTTCCCAGGAAGGCCAGGAAAATGATTGAAAGTTTCTTAAGATATTCATTAAAGACTTTAGACGATTCCATTGTTTGATAGGGTTAAGGTCAGGAAAACATTTGAGTTATTTTTTTTAAGGCTTCAACCATCAGGTCAATTTCCTGAGTGGTGTTATATACGGCAAAAGAAGCCCTTACCGTGCCGGGTATCCCCAGCTTATCCATTACAGGCTGGGCGCAATGATGCCCTGTCCTCACTGCAATGCCCATCTTATCGAGCAGCACCCCTGTATCATAAGGATGGATGTCTTTAAGCAGAAAAGACAAAACACTTGCTTTATTTTTTGCCGTTCCGATGATTCTCACATTCCCAAGTTCCAGAAGCTTTTGGGTTGCATATTCAAGAAGATAGCGTTCAGAGGCTTCAATACTGTCGAGGCGCATGTAAGAAACAAACCTTATTGCAGCTTCAAGGCCCATAGCATCACCCACATTGGGCGTTCCAGCTTCAAACTTAAAAGGCAAATCAGCATAAGTGGTTTTTTGAATACTCACCTGTTTGATCATTTCGCCCCCACCCTGGTAAGGAGGAAGTTGTTCAAGCCATTTTTCTTTACCATAAAGCACACCAATGCCCATCGGACCATATATCTTATGCCCAGACAAGCAATAAAAATCACAATCCAAATCCTGAACATCCACCTTAAGATGAGATACCGCCTGAGCCCCGTCAATCAAAACAGGGATACCGTGCTTATGGGCAATATCAATGATTTCCTTAATGGGGTTGATGGTTCCCAATGCATTGGACACATGGGTAAGGGCTAAAATTTTAGTTTTATCGGTAATCAATGTTTCCAATGAACCCAGCTCCAGTTCACCCTCAGGGCTAATGGGAATAGCCTTTAATGTTGCACCTTTCTCTTCACAAACCATTTGCCAGGGAACGATATTTGAATGGTGCTCCATCTCTGTAATAAGCACCTCATCCCCGGGTTTCAGGAATTTCTTTCCAAAGGAAGAAGCTACAAGGTTAATGGATTCGGTAGTCCCTCTTGTAAAAATAATCTCATGGGAGTGGGCAGCGTTCAGGAACATCTGCAGGTATTGTCGGGTTTCCTCATAAGCCTCTGTGGCCATCTGGCTCAGATAATGCACCCCTCTGTGGATGTTTGCATTTTCCTTTTCATAGTATTGCACAATCCTATCAATTACTGCTTTTGGTTTTTGATTGGTTGCTGCATTATCAAAATACACAAGGGGTTTCCCGTTCACTGATTGGTGAAGAGCAGGGAATTCGTTCCTTAGTTGCTGTTGGTTAAAAAGCATATTTTTAAAAAAAGCCCGTATTATTGTTCAATAATCCAAAGCTGTTAGGGGTTTATATTTTGCTCATGTCAATATCAAAGGCAGTAGGCTCTTTGCTATTGCAATGCAATACACATTGATCACAAATAGAAAGTTCGCCTTTAAGCCTTTTGTCAACAAGGCCATTGATACGTTCGCGCAGGGGCTCGATGGATATTTGGTTAACAACCTCAGCGGCAAAAGCATACATAAGCAGTTGCCTTGCGCTTCTCTCGCAAAGGCCTCTTGAACGAAGGTAAAACATTGCCTCAGGGTCAAGCTGCCCCACTGTTGCACCATGCGAACATTTTACATCGTCGGCATAGATTTCCAGAAATGGCTTGGTGTTAATCCTTGCATCATCAGTTAACAAGATATTCCTGTTGCTTTGAAAAGCATTTGTTTGCTGTGCATCCTTGCGCACAAGGATTTTGCCACTAAACACTGCCCTGGCTTCATCATCAAGTATCCCTTTAAACAATTGGTTGCTTGAACACTGTGGACTGATATGGTCAACAAAAACATGATTGTCAACATGCTGTACCCGGTCAACCAGATAAAGGCCTTTTAAATCGCAATCTGCATTGGGGCCAAGCATCTGGGCACTTATATTATTTCTTGTAAAACCACCATTTAGTGTAATGGTATTTGATTTTACAACACTCCTGGCCTGAAGCGCAAAACTGGTATTATTGATAAGTGCTGAGTTTTTTCCCTTGTTTTGGATCACATAATGCTCAAGCTGCGCATCTTCTTCAAGGTAAAATTCAGTAGTACAGTTGTTCAGGTTCACACTATGGGTTAATGAGTGTTCGCAATGAACATAAGTCAGCGAACTATTTTTCCCTAAAACTATCAGGTTACGCGGCTGAACAAAGCTAGGGTATTGTTCATCAACCAGGCTGATAGCCTGTATTGCCTTATCTACTTTCACATTATCAGGCACGTAAATAAAAATACCATCCTGGCTGAAAGCAGTATTTAAGGCAAGCAGTTGATTGGATTCCATATTAGCAGACTTCCCAAAATACTTATCTACCAATTCAGGATACACTTCCATTGCCTTTGCAAGGCTGCCTATGATAGTCCCATCGGGCATTTTTGCCAGGGGGGCATGCTTATACACATACCAGCCATTCAACAAAGCAACACTAAAGGTATCAAGGTCATATACTTCACAACGGAATATGGTGCTTATGTCAAAAGGCTTGCTTTTGTTTTCAAAGTTAAATTGAAAATCATGGGACAGAAGGCTGGAGAGATCAGTAAAACGCCAATCCTCAGCCTTGGGGGATGGGAATCCTTTTTCTTTAAAAAGCCCGATTGCCTGATCCTTTAGCTGCCTAATATATTGTGTATTGTTCTTTGTAAGGTTGCCCATCTGGGACTGATAGTCCTGCAGCATCCTTTCCTTCAATAAAACAGCATGGTTTTGATTGTCCATCATTTTAAATAATTGATTTAATCAATAAGCATCAGCCCGCATGGCCATTAGCTTCCTGTTTAATCCACTCATAGCCTTTTTCCTCCAGGAGCAATGCCAGTTCCTTGCCACCAGACTTCACGATCCGGCCATCAAACAATACATGTACAAAATCAGGTACGATATAATCTAACAATCTCTGATAATGTGTTATCACTATTGTTGCATTTTCAGGTTTCTTTAACAGGTTTACCCCATTGGCTACAATTCGAAGGGCATCGATATCAAGGCCTGAATCTGTTTCATCAAGTATAGCAAGAGATGGCTCAAGCATTGCCATCTGGAAAATCTCATTTTTCTTTTTTTCGCCCCCTGAGAAACCTTCATTGACCGAACGGTTTGTCAATTTGCTTTGAAGTTCAACAACTTTTTTCTTTTCCTCCATCAGCTTGAGGAATTCTGCCCCGCTTAATGGTTCTTTGCCAAGATACTGGCGCTTTTCGTTTATGGCAGTACGTAAAAAATTACTGATACTTACACCAGGAATTTCTACCGGATACTGGAATCCCAGGAATATACCTTCCCTGGCCCTGATTTCAGGATCCATGTCAAAAAGATTCTTGCCTTTATAAATGATTTCCCCTCCTTCAATATCATAAATATCACGACCTGCAATCACATTGGCAAGCGTGCTTTTCCCTGTCCCGTTTGGCCCCATTATGGCATGGACTTCCCCCTCTTTTACATCAAGGTTAAAACCATTAAGGATATTTTTTCCATTTATGGATACTTTTAGGTTCTTAATGCTAAGCATAGTATTCATTTGTTTAATTCAGTAACAATTTTATTAACCCACACTGCCTTCAAGGCTTATGGATAGAAGTTTTTGTGCCTCAACGGCAAATTCCATCGGGAGCTTGTTTAAAACCTCTTTGGCATACCCATTTACGATGAGCCCGATAGCTGTTTCTGTGCCTATGCCTCTCTGAAGACAATAAAACAATTGGTCATCGGAGATCTTGCTTGTTGTGGCTTCATGTTCAACAATCGAAGTTTTGTTCCCTACTTCAATATATGGAAATGTATGTGCGCCGCATTGGTCGCCAAGAAGGAGCGAATCACATTGTGAAAAGTTCCTTGCATTGGTGGCACGTTTCACAGT
>CAYLYP010000055.1:0-8155 GCA_964387795.1 uncultured Bacteroidales bacterium | reverse complement strand
CTTTATGGGCAATAATCTCCACGATGGCAGCATGAAGTTGGTTCTCATCCCTGATAGGGGCTGTACAGCCTTCCATATAGCTCACATAGCTCCCTTCATCTGCTATTATCAATGTCCTTTCAAACTGACCTGTGTTGGCAGCATTAATCCTGAAATAAGTGGATAGCTCCATCGGACAGCGAACTCCTTTTGGAATATAGCAAAATGATCCATCACTGAACACTGCTGAGTTTAAAGCAGCATAAAAGTTATCCGTATAAGGCACTACCGAGCCCATATATTGCTTGACCAAATCAGGGTGTTCCTTTAAAGCTTCACTAAAGGAACAAAAGATAATCCCTTTTTCCATTAAGGTATCCCTGAAAGTAGTGGCTACCGAAACACTATCCATCACAGCGTCCACGGCAACTCCTGCCAAATGCTTCTGTTCGTTGAGCGGGATCCCTAATTTTGCAAATGTGTCAAGCAATTCGGGATCTACCTCATCCATGCTCTGATATTTAGCTTTTGTCCGGGGAGCAGCATAGTAAATAATATCCTGAAAATCGATTTTAGGATACTTTACATGTGCCCAAGTGGGCTCAACCAATGTTTGCCAATGGCGGAATGCTTTTAACCTGAATTCGAGCATGAAATCCGGTTCGTTTTTCTTTTTTGAAATAAAACGCACCGTTTCCTCTGTCAGCCCTTTGGGGGCTGTTTCCATATCGATGTCAGTATAAAAACCAAACTTATATTCCGAATTGGTAACCTGGTCAAGTATATTGTCGTTTTCCTTGTCCATCTGGCTTGTTAGTCTTTATTTAGATTAAATTTAAACAGTCTGCAAAGATACTAAACCCTTGCCTTTTAACAAATACTTATTGCTTTTTTAAAGCCTTCCGTTGTTTATTTTTTAAACCAATTAAAGCACTATTAGTTCAATAAGACCTTAAAATAATTTTAGCCTTTTTTCATCATACAATAAACTTTTAAAGACTATTACGGCCTCAAAATGGAAATTTTTAAAACAATAGAAATTGATTTCAGGGAAAATACAAACCTATACTACTTAGAATTTACCAGTTAAGCATAAAAGTTTTGGTAATAAATAATTTGTTACTTTTTCGTAATAATAATACATGACAGTTATAGCTCCAATAATCCCAAGTAACTCAAAGCTTCCTCCATACAAATTGACTATATCCCTGTCAGGAATAAATTTCTAAAATACCTGACAGGTATAAATTCCATGAATTTCAGGAAACACAGCACTTTAAACAAACAAATTGATTATATACCTTCCAGGTACAGACCCTTATAAGATGTGATTGGTGATGTTTTTCAGAGAATTGTTCTTCGCATCCTTTGCAGCTAAAACCTCTGATACATCCTCACAAATAACACACCTACCCCTATTTACAATCTATCATTACCCATTTACCCCTAAGAACCTCTTCTTAGGGGCAGGAAGATGAATAAAAAGATGCTATTCGTATCTCAGGGATTCAACAGGGTCTTTTTCTGCAGCTTTACGGGCAGGCATATAACCAAATAAAATCCCAACACCGGCTGACACCCCAAAGGAAACCACAACAGAAGTAATGGATACAATTGTAAGGATGTCAAAAAAATGCTTGATGATTGAAGAAAGTACCACCCCTAAAATGATACCAATGATACCTCCAAATACACTGATAAAGGTGGATTCACTAAGGAACTGAAAGACGACATCCTTCTTTGTTGCACCAATAGCAAGCCTGACCCCAATTTCCTTTGTACGTTCCATCACTGATGCCAGCATGATATTCATAATACCAATACCCCCTACAAGAAGGGAAATCCCTGCAATGGCCCCCAAAACGATATTAAAAATATCCTTAGTCCTTTGTTCCTGTTTTAATAGAAGTTCAGGGACAATTACTTCAAAATCCTCTACCTCGTTGTGCCTGCGTTTCATCATTTTTTCAAGCACCTTGCTTGTTGAAACAAGATGTTCGGAATCAATAACCTGAACAACAATGCGATCCAACTGATGGTAGTTTGGTTTTTGTTTTTCATCCTTGTTGTTGTCCCCCTCATTGTTTCTGTTACGCTCTATGTCTGTTCCCGAAACGACACTCCTGTCCTGAAAACGTAGCAATAGGGTTTGTACAGGGACATAAACACTATTGTTGAATTCGGTAATACCAAGGTTCTGGCTTGCGTTCTCATTTACCTTACGGTCTTCGATAACCCCAATAACGGTCAACCATGTATTTCCACACTTTATCTCCTGCCCAATAGGTTGTTTATTCCCAAAAAGGGTATTCTTCACCATTGAGCCGATAATACAAACCGTTTCTCCATTGTCTTCCTGCTCTTTGGTAAACATTCCTCCCTCGCTGAGGTGCAGATTGAACACCTCGAAATAATCATGGCTAATCCCACTTACTTTAGTGGGCTTCCTGATCCCGTCTTTCAGGACAAAGGTCTGATAAACAGATTCAGGACAGACCTTTTGGGCCGTTGGGACTATCTGTGATATGGCATTTGCATCAGCCAATGTAAGGCCGGGTGAAAAGCCAGAATTTTGATTCATCTGATCCTTTTCATCCCCCTCGGGCAATAAGGGCTTGATGATAATATTGTTCACTCCCACCACCTTCATCTGTTCAAGGATTTCCTGCCTTGCACCATTGCCAATGGCAAGCATGGATATTACAGCAGCAACCCCAAAAATGATACCCAGTGCCGTAAGCAGTGACCTGAACTTATTTGCAAAGACTGCTTCAACCGCAATATTCAAATTATGGATATAACGTGCCGAGCTTTTGTGTTTTTTACTTTCCACTTAGTGTTTCTTTTAATGGGACAAGGGGAAGGTCTTTTTCGCTTTCGCCAATATGCAGATAAACCTCGTCATCAGCCTTTAAGCCTTCAACAATAATAATTTCGTTCTCATTACGGTCACCTGTGAGTACCTGTTGCTTTTGGATCCTGGAGCCTGATTGTTTATAAACCCAGTTTATACTGTCATTCCCATGAAGGGCTTCCATAGGGATAAACAGCGCATCTTCAATAATATTTGTGATAATTGTGTTCTTCGTTGTCATGGCCGGGCGAAGAATGGAGTCAAACTCATTAACACGGATTTTAACCTCAAAGACTTTAGAATCCGAATTTGGCCTTTGTTCACCAATATTGGCAACTTCAATCACCTCACCGGTAAATTTCTTTTCAGGGAAGGCATCTACCCCTATTTCAGCTTTCTGGTTCATTTTAACCTTGCTGATATCTATCTCATTGACAAATGTCTTTGAAATCATCACGGAGAAATCGGGCAGTGTGGCAACAATATTCTCCCATGAACTGATCTGTGAGCCAACAGTAACTTTGGTGCCATCCCAACCACGTTTATAAATTAGCATCCCATCCTTAGGGGCTTTAATTTCAAATTCCCCAAGCACCCCTAACATATTATCGTATTTCCTTTGGGTTTGAGCCAATGAGGTCGCTACCTCCTGCATTTTTGCCTTGGCCTGCTCAAACTTAAGCTCATAATTCTTTACTGCCTGATTATAGGCCCTTGAGGACTTATCAAGGGCTATCTCTGCCTGACGGATTGCTGCTGGTGGTTCAAACTTTGATTGTTCAAGCGTGATTTGAGCTTCTTCCATCCCAAATTTAAGGTTAATAAGCTCATCCCTTGAATTACGAAGTTCAAGCGAGGTATCAAGTTTTGTCCTTGTAAACTGTGTTGTTAACTTCTCAAGCTCAGTCTCAAGGTCTTTCATCCTGTTACTTATCTCTGTCCTGTCAAGCGTTGCAACCCAATCACCGGCTTTTACAACAGTCCCCTCCGGGATAAGCTCTGATATCTGAACGCTCCATATCCCAACAGTCCTTAAGCCTACCGGTCCAAGGATGTTCTCGGAACTCTTGGCTTCAAGTTCTCCGCTTGTGCTTACACTTATGACAAAACGTCCTGATTTAACAGGGACTTTTATTGGCTGGCTTTCTGTCTCACCACCACGGGTGCTTAGCCAGATAACCAAGCCTATTACTAAAAGTGCAGGGATAAACAATAACCTTTTTTTCTTTAACATAATGCTTGTATTTCTTGTTGTTCTTGAATAAGCTCCCAAATTTACTCCATTATTAATAAACCTGTTTGGCAAAACCAATTAAATAGAGCTGTTTTTTTCTATTAAGCTAAAACGTAAGCAAAAATAGATTTATTCTTTAGTTCGTAAAAAAATTATAGATAAAGAATATGTTAAAAAAACCAATCAGGTTCACATGAAACATATATAGTGATATTTCATTACTTTACATCAAAACGATAGCCTGTACCATGGATACTTGTAAATGCTATTCCCGGCTCATCCTTAAGGAGTTTCCTTAATCGGGTAATAAATACATCAAGACTTCGACTGTTAAAATAGCTGTCATCACCCCAAACTTCTTTTAAAATCAATTCTCTTTGAATTACCTGGTTCTTGTTCTTACAGAAAAACATCAAAAGCTCTGCTTCTTTTGGGGTTAACTGCTGTGAGTTTTCACCATGGGATAATTGAAAATTGGCATAATCAAAGGTATAGGATCCCAATTGGAAGATTGGTTTCTGTTGAGATTGAATACCAAAGTTTTTCCCTTTGCACCTCTTTAGGATTGCCTCGATACGAAGGATAAACTCTTCGGTGCTGAAAGGCTTTGTGATATAATCATCGCAGCCGGCCTTAAATCCCCTTACCCTGTCTTCTTTCTGCGAACGGGCTGTTAAAAATACAATCGGAATATCTTCATTTAGTTTTCTTACATCTTCAGCTAACTCAAAGCCATCCTTGCGGGGCAGCATCACATCAAAAATACAGATATCAAAAGTGTTTTCCTTAAACCTTTGAAGGGCTGTTTCACCATCCATGCACAATGAAACAGCAAAGCCGCTCATCTCAAGGAAATCTTTCATTACCTCTGCCAGATTAGGCTCATCTTCAACAAGAAGAATTGTTGCTTTCTGTGGTTCCATCTGTTGAATTTTGATTAAAATTTGCATTATAGGGTAAAAAGACCTCAAAGGTGCTCCCCTTTCTCAGTTCACTTTCAAAGCAAACACTGCCCCCATGGGCTTCAACGATTGACCTTACATAAAACAAGCCTATACCAAAACCACCCGTATCATGTACATCACCATTTACACCCCTGTAAAACTGTTTGAAAATATGCTTTTTATGTTGATTCTCAATACCGATGCCATGGTCTTTTACCCAAAACAGCACACCATCATTATGGTTTCGTGTACCAACAATGATTTGAGGAGGCCCTAATGAATATTTAATGGCATTATCAAGGAGGTTGCTAATCACATTGGCAATATGAAACCTGTCGAGCATCACGGTTGAAGGCGAAGCCGTAAATGATTTTTCAATCCTTCCACCACTGTGCTTCAATTGTTCTTCAATAAGCAATATCCCTTTATCAAGTAATTTATGGATATCTGTCTCCCGCGCCTTTAAACATATATCCCCCTTTTCAAGAACGGCAGTCTGAAGCACCTGCTCCACCATTTTCTTTAATCGGTAGTTCTCTTCATAAATGATACCGGCGTATCTTTTAAGTTTCTGCTCATCTTTATAGACTTCCTGCTTGAGCAACATCTCACTTGATAATGAAATTGTGGCAATAGGCGTTTTAAACTCATGGGTCATATTGTTCACAAAATCACTCTTCATGGATTCCAGCTTTTTTTGCCTTAACCATGAATACACCGAAAAGGAAAATCCAGCCATCACCAACACCATAAAAATCCCGGAAAGGAAGATCCATAACCTCATCTGCTGAAAAATAAACGAGGCCTGATAAGGGAAATATATCATAAGCACAATGGAATGCTCATTATCCAGGCAATCCAATGACACAAAGTATTTACTGCTTTTCAAATTTTCTGAATAAATCCCAGGATCGCCAAGTATGAATTCACCACTCGCTTTTTGATACACCCCGTATGCAAACTCCTGATCTATATCCAGGGCTACCAATGATTTCCCAACAAGACTGTCGAACTGTTGCTTGTTAACAAACCTCAAAAAATTATTATCTGAAAAACGACAGTACTCACCCTGCCTGTGCAATTCAGGATAAATGGCATCATACTTAAGGTCGCTTAAGCCATTTACAACAGCGCGTAAAGCCGTAGTAACCCTATGGTCGAACAGTTCCTGCTTCATCCTTAATGCTTTGTCAACCCAAAACATTTGCATGATCAATACTCCCGACAAGGCAATGGTAGTCAGTCCTAATATGTAAATTGCAGTTTTCTTTTTCAATTCATGTGAATTAAGATTCAAAAATACAGCAAATTATAGAACAAATAATCCATCTTTACATTTCGTTAACAAACATTTACAGGCCATTAACCAGACTTCATTTTATTAAAGCTATTTTTGTATAAATAAACAGCTCAACAAAAGAGTCTGTTTTTCTAAACATCAAATTTGTTTATCCTAAACTTTAAACACATAATCTCATGAAAAAGACAATTTTAGCTGCATTCTTGTTTACAGCAGGTATATTTTTTACTGCTCAGGTTTCAGCTCTCCCAATTATCAGCAGTTTAGACGAGATTTCTTACGTTGATCAGGAGCCTGTAAAAGAAAAAACCAAGACTGGCTGTACTTCTACAAATTGCACTGATAAAAACAAGGCTGCATGTAAAGACCAAAAGAAGGAATGCACTTCAAAATCTTGTGACAAACACAAAGAAAACAAAACAACCCAGACTGATCCAAAAACACAACCAGCAAAAGCAGGTTGCTGTGGTTCACACGATAAAAAATAGTAGCATTATTTTATTGCTTATTGGTTTGGCCCTCCATCATGGAGGGCTTTTTCTTTTTTGATAAATTAAAGCTTGTATTTTTGTATAAAAAACAAATTATGGCAACATCACACATCAAATATTCGGGAAATCTCAGGACACAGGCATTACATTACCAGTCCGGAAACACTATTATCACAGATGCCCCCACAGACAATCAGGGCAAGGGCGAGGCTTTTTCGCCCACCGACCTTGTAGCTACTGCATTGGGTTCCTGCATGATAACAATTATGGGCCTTGCTGCTAATACCCACAACTTTAGTATTGATGGGCTTACTGCTGATATCACAAAAGTTATGGCTTCCGATCCCCGTCGTATTTGTGAAGTAATTGTTGATTTTAATTTCAGGGGCATTGCCCTCAACAGCCATCAGAGGAAAATCCTTGAGAATGCAGCCCATCATTGCCCTGTGGCAAAAAGTATTCATCCGGATATTAAGCAAACAATCATTTTTAACTACGAATAGCAAATGGACAGCAAACTTATTACAGGCATCATAGGACAGCAGGAAACCATAGTTACAAAAGAAAAAACTGCTTTAGCGTATGGCAGTGGGCTTGTTGATGTATTCGCCACCCCTGCCATGGTTGCATTCATGGAACAGACCGCCCACCTGAGCGTAGAGCCTTATCTTGAAGATGGAGATATGACGGTAGGAACTTTGGTCAATGTCACCCATATCAAAGCCACCCCTGTTGGAATGAAAGTTTATTGTAAAACTGAACTCACCCAAATCAATGGGCGCGAACTCATATTCTCTGTAATGGCTTCCGATGAACAGGGGGAGATTGGACGGGGCATACATCACCGCTTTATCGTCAACCGCGAAAAGTTTATGCAAAAACTATCCGGCAAATAATCCTACTTCTTAACAATACGCATTACAGTCCTACGGTTTAGGGCACGTCCTTCTTCAGTATCGTTTGTGCTTACAGGCAATGATGAGCCAAAGCCAATGGATGACATCCTTTCGGCAGCTATCCCTTTGCCCACCAGATAATCATAAACAGCCTTTGCCCGTTGTTCTGATAGTTCTTTATTATATTCATCAGTCCCTACAATATCTGTATGGCCTTGGATCTGAATCTCAACAGTGGGGTGCTCCATCAAAAAATCATACATGTTTTCAAGGATATATATGGATTCAGCTTTGATGACAAACTTATCAAAATCAAATAAGATATCCTCTATCGCATAGTTTTGGCCAACTACAACAGGGCGTATCTCCATCTTTATTTCGGGAAGGTATCCTTTCAATGCTGGCATTGGCCAAATCAGCTTTGAAGCAAAGACATGATCCCTGCTTTTTGCAGTCA
>CAYLYP010000054.1:0-21536 GCA_964387795.1 uncultured Bacteroidales bacterium | reverse complement strand
AATCAGTTGTAAAAACATTACAGGTATTTGCAGATTCATTATCTCGCCTGGCCTATAAAAATTATCAGCAAACACGTTTTATCCAGGAGAAGGAAAAAGACATCAAACAGATAAGGTTTTTATTGGAGAACGAGCAAGGTCTTAGTGAGGAGCTAAAAGCCAGCGAAGAAGAATTAAGGCAGAACCTTGAGCATGTTTTACTGCTAAAAGAACAATTGGAAATAAGTGAAAGACATTTCCGTTTGTTGGCTGATAATGCCAGCGATATGGTCTTTTTAATGGAGAATGACGGACGTATTGTTTTTGCATCCCCATCTGTATTGGAAATCATTGGTTACAAGCCCAAAGAGCTATTAAATAATTATCCCTCAATATTTATCCTGAAAGAAGATTATCATTTGTTTGAAGGATTATTGGTCAATGCAGGTAATGAAGATTTCTCATCAAAGAGCTTTGATATAAGACTGATGAAGAAAAATGCTGAAATAATCTGGGCAGGTGTTAATGGGAAAAGGATTTATGATGAAAACCGGAAATCATTTTTTATCCAGGTATCCCTCAGGGATATTACTGAAAGAATCAATACCAGGTTAGCAATTGTTGATAGCGAAAAGAGGTTCAGGATGTTGTTTGAGAATATGACAAATGCCTTTGCGCTTCATGAGATTATACTGAATAAAGAGGGTATGCCTGTTAACTATAAATATCTGGATGTGAACCCTGCCTTTGAACGCTTTGTCAATTTAAAAGCTTCTGATATTATTGGAAAAACTGTTACAGAAGTTTTTCCTGGTATTAAACAATTATGGATTGATACGTTTGGTAAAGTGGCATTAACAGAACAAGCTGTGTATGTGGAAAACAGGTATGGGGATTCAGATAATACATACAGCATTCAGGCTTATTCGCCCCAGAAGGGACAATTTGCAGTTGTCATTGAAGACATTACCCAAAGGATTATCGCACAAAATGCATTAAAAAAGAGCGAGGAGTTATATCGGGCATTATTTGATAATATCTCTGTTGGGATCATGCTACTTGATAGGGATTATAAGGTAACTATGGCAAATGGATCAATGTTGAATATGTTTAGCCTGGATTTTAATCAGTTGATTGGTGAAAAGTGCTATCATGTATTATGTAAAAGTGATAATATGTGCAATGATTGCCATGTGTTTAATTCAATAACTAAAGGGACAGCATCTCAATGCGAGAAGTCATTTAAACGTTTGGATGGCACAGAATTTATTGTTAGGTCAAGTGTGTACCCATACAAAACAAATGATGATTATAATGAAGGCTATATTGTCCTTTATGAGGATATTACACATTGGAAAAACAATGAAAAGCTAAAACAGGAGTATGAACTGGCACGTAAATCTTCAGAAATAAAACAAATTTTTCTGGCCCACATGAGCCATGAAATAAGGACCCCTATGACCGGGATACTCGGGATGACAGATTTTATACTGAAAACGGAACTTAGTGATCAACAGCGTGAATATTTATCGACAATTAAAAACTCAAGCGAAAACCTTTTAGGGATTTTAAATGATATCCTGGATCTGTCAAAAATAGAAGCAGGAAGGATGGAAATTAAAAATGCCCCGTTTAAGCTCACTGATTTGATTACCAAGATTCATGGATTGTTTCTTGCCTTATGCATTCAAAAAGGGATTTCTTTCAATATCTATCTTGATAAAAATATGCCTGACTGCCTGAATTCTGATTCTTATAGGTTGAGCCAGGTTATTACAAATCTCACCTCAAACGCAATAAAATTTACTTCTGAAGGAGAAGTCTCACTGAATTTTAGCCTGGACTCAGTAGATGAAAATAAGAAAGAATTCATGGTTAAGGTACTTGTTAAAGATACCGGCATTGGGATTAAAGCCGAAGACCAATCAAGACTGTTTAAATCTTTTTCGCAGGTGGATTCTTCTCTTAGCCGCTCTTCTGATGGAACAGGTTTGGGCCTTGCAATTTCAAGGAACCTTGTCCACCTGATGGGAGGGGAAATTGGAGTTGAAAGCAATCCTGATGTTGGAAGTACTTTTTGGTTTACATTTAAAGCAGGGTGTTGTGATTCCATCCCGGAAAAGGAATCAGTGAACCAAACAACAGATTGTGAAAGGAAAAGATTAACCGGTTTAAATGTTTTACTTGTTGAAGATAAATATGTGAACCAGAAAGTAATAAGTTTGATGCTTAATGAGTTGGGATGTAATGTGTATTTGGCTGCCAATGGACTTGAAGCAATAGAAATATTTCATAAAAGCAAAGAACCTCATCAAGGTCTGCCAATAGATAGTATTCCTCATATAGATTTGATTTTCATGGATATTCAGATGCCTGTGATGGATGGTATCACTGCGGTTAAAAACCTAAGGGAACAATACACAGCCCTTCCTCCCATAATAGCCCTTTCTGCAAATGCTATGGCAGGAGATGCCGAACGCTTTATTGCTTTAGGAATGGATGATTATTTATCTAAACCTGTGTTTATTGAGCAATTAGCTTCGGTGATGCTTAAGTGGGAGCCAACTGCCAAAAGTTATAAAAATAACGAATGATTTGTTCGATGATTTTAGTGATGTGTTTTTTCTATTGTTTTTATTCCTGTTAAGGCATTGTTAATTCTGATTTCAAATTCATTAAAAGCTTTATTTTTGCATCAAAAAACATATTGCTTTGAAAAAGTTTATTTTAATTTCTGCTATTCTCTTATTAGGGTTTGAACTTTATTCCCAAACAAAATGCAATCGTGGTGAGATAGATTGCCAAGGTCATTGTGGACGGTTCATTGATGAAAACAATGATTCTTATTGTGATTTGAGCGAACAGAGTGAAGCAGTTAAAACAAAACTTAAAGCTTATCTGGATTCCATTGCAAAGGCTGAAGATATTGCCAGGCCGGATACGGTTATTTCTAGCAAAAAGGACAAAAATACAAATACAAAAGCATCGAAAACAATTGGTAATAATGAACATAAAAATACAGGTGTTTCAAAGCTGGAAAGAAATGATGGGGCTTCAAAACCTGATAGTGCTTCACTAAAAAATGAAGATAATAATTCAATAACCAATGAAGCTGAAAACCCAAAAGAAACCCTTACACGCGATGCCAGCTATAAACCATATTTTCTTTTTCTTATTTCAGGCACCATCCTCTTTTTCTATATCCTTACATGGTATTTATCAAAAAGAAAATTTATTTCAAAACAGCTACACAGACAAATATGGAATGTGCTTTTGTTGTTTACCTTCCTGGTATCAGGTTTGTTGGGCTTGTTCCTTGTTGTCCAGATAAATTACCAATTTGCAATCCCTTTCTTTAGGGATATCCTATATTGGCATGTTCAATTTGGAATTGGGATGGCAATAATATGCATTATTCATATCATCTGGCATTTGAATTATTATGCAAAAGCTTTTTTCCTGAAATAAATTGGAATGTGGTGTTAATAGAACCTACATTTTCATATATTTGCCCAATTGTTTTATCAAACCCTAAATATAAAAGGAAATGAGAAGAGTATTTTTCTTTTTGGGGATTCAATTGCTTATAACTTCAGCAATGAATCCGGTGTTTTCACAAGACGCATCCAAATCAGAAGGCTATGTATTTAAAGAAGTAAAAAGGTTGCCTGCCACCTCAGTTAAAGACCAATTCAGGAGTGGTACATGCTGGAGTTTTGCTGCAACAAGTTTTATTGAATCTGAGCTTCTGAGGATGGGTAAAGGTGAGTATGACCTGTCGGAGATGTTCTCGGTGTATTACAGCTATTACGAAAAAGCTATCAAATATGCGCGTCTCCATGGCAATGCAAGCGTTGGTTCAGGTGGCGAAGGGCATGATGTGATTAATGTGCTTGCAAAATATGGGATGCTGCCTGAGGAGATTTATAGTGGCAAGAATATGGGACAGGACAAACATGTCCATGGCGAAATGGATGAAGTGATTAAGGCGTATATGGATGCAGTGATTGAAAATCCTAACCGTGAACTAACTACATCATGGGCAGGTGGCCTTGAAGGCATCCTTAAAGCATATTTAGGCGAAATCCCTGCTGAATTTTCCTATAAAGGGAAAAGCTATAATCCAAAATCTTTTGCTGCTTCACTGGGCATTAATCTTGATGATTATATCTCAATAGGCTCTTATACCCACCATCCTTTCTATTCTCGTTTTATCATCGAAATCCCTGATAACTGGGCTTGGGGCAGTATTTATAATGTTCCATTGGAAGACTTAAGCCGTATTGCAAACAATGCCATCGATAAAGGATATACCGTTGCCTGGGCTGCTGATGTTAGCGAAAAAGGCTTTTCATGGTCAAAAGGTGTAGCCATTGTGCCTGAAATCCTCCCTCAGGATCTTAGCGGAACAGAGCAATCTCGTTGGGAAAGCCTTACTGAACGTGAGAAAAATGAAATGATGTATAAATTTGATAAACCTGGACGCGAAAAGCAAATCACCCAGGAATTACGTCAGAAAGCATTTGATTCTTACCTTACCACCGATGATCACCTGATGCATATCGTTGGCAAAGCTACTGACCAGAATGGAAAACCATATTTCATCGTTAAAAATTCATGGGAACCCAAAGGTCATATCTACAATGGTTATTTATACTCTTCTGAGCCTTATTTTCAATATAAAACCATTTTTATCATGATACATAAAAATGCTTTACCTGATGATATTGCTGCTAAATTGGGGGTGAAAAAGTAAAAAACAATGCAGGTAATGAGATTATCAATTGAAAAGCATTTGCTTGTTATTTAAATAAAATCAGGCAATAAAATGTTTTTTACTGATAATGTGTATCGATTTTTTAAATTTTAAGGCCTTTTGGGTGTCAATAGGAGTGATTTTAATGTCTTGGGTATTTCCCCTGCTTTTTTTTATTATCATGCCTCTAATGACAGCCAAAAGGCTTTTGTGTTTTTTTTAATTATAAAAACATTTTTTTAATGGAAGACAAAGCACTTTTTGAAATACAGCGTTATTTTAAGCTTAGGGACGAGGTGAACCACAAATGTGATGAGTTGCACCATGCCCATCAGAACTTTACCCAATGCAAAAACGGTTGTGATGAATGCTGTATGGATTTTAATGTCTTTCCTGTTGAGTTTTTTGCGATACTTCAGGAAATCAAAGAAAGCTCTTTTAATTCTGCATCAGTGCTTGATGAAAGTCAGAAGTGTATTTTCCTTTTAAATCATTCCTGCCAGATTTATAACCATCGCCCAATCATTTGCCGCTCGCATGGACTTCCTTTACTTTTTATGGATCAGGAAGGGGAGGAGTGGCAACTGTCGTTTTGTGAAAAAAACTTTAAAGATGCACCAGAGGATTTGTTTGATTTCGAAAATACCTATCCCCAGGATAAGTTTAACTCTTCATTATATCTTATTAATAAAGAATTTATAGCACATTATAAAGATCAGGCTTTTTCAGAGCAAGAACTTATCCCTTTAAAAAAACTATTGAATTATTTGTGACCTTTAACTGGTTTTCTTTAAACCATTCTATAGGTATTGAATTAAAACCGGAATCGAATGGTTGAACCATCATGATTCGCCAAAAGCTATTATAGTGCATTCAAATAATCAGCAAAGATTGTTTCAAAATCATAAAGCTTTTGGAATAATTGTCTGTCAGACCTTTTAAGCTTGATTGCCCTAATTTTCGATAACATTCTTTTCATTATGGGTTTTGAAATCCTTTTCCACAGGAAAAGTAACGGAAGCCCAACAAAAACACTTAGGCTATAAAGGGCAGGTACCCCAATGGCTACCAAAATCCCAATTAGGATTAAATAATACAAAGGGTAAGCAACCAATCCTCCCACAAACATAAATGAAGATATAAACTGAGTGTCCTTTGGTATTTTTGAAAGCCTCATGGCTATTCTTCCGGGGATAAAATGAATAATATCATTAATTATGATGACCGGTAAGCCAATAAATATTGAATAAAGGAGTTGAATAGCAATCAGAAAGTTGTTTTGTTTATTAGCAATACTAAATGAATTAATATTTAATTTCTTAGTACATTGAATATATTCTTCAAACCTGGCTTTCATTTCAATAAACCCTGCATCTGCTGTTTCTGCCAATGCATCTGATTTAGTAATAATGGATTGGGTTTTTCTATAAGCGGTTTTATGATCTTTTCCCAATATTTTTTTTAACGGTGATTGTAAAAGTAACATCCTGATATGCAAAATGAAATCATAATGCGTTTCATTTCCAATATGGATGATTTGTTGTTTTATGCGTACTGATAACTCGTTTTTTAACTTGTTTATTGCTTCTGCAGGATTAAGCTTATAAGCTTCGAGATAATCATTGACATTAATAGGTTCAGCGTAACAAATTGTTTGAAGGCTGCCAGGCGATTGATATGAGGAATAATCAATTCCCAGGGGCTGAATCCATACCGGCTTGTTTGATGAAGATTTCATAGCTGATTGGAATGCAATCCTGAAGGCTCCTTTTACCAGAGGTCTTAATCGTCTGAAACCGGCATGGTTACCTTCGGGAAATATTCCAATATAGCCTCCTGAATTTAAAATATCTGATGCAGAATCAAAAACCCCGCTATTGTTATCTAAGGTATCCATGCCATCCCTCATTCGGTAAACAGGTGAAATCTTAAAAAACTTAAGGATACGTGCGATTGCAGGTTTTTTAAAGATATCAGCGCGCGCTAAAAATACAGATTGGTGAAAAGTGGTACACACCAATACCAATGCATCCATCAATGAGTTTTGGTGGTTGGCTGTAAAAATTACTTTCCCCCCTTTGGGAATTTTATCTGAACCAATGATTGTAATCCTGCGATAAAAAAACAAATAAGCGAGCCTTACAGGAAGACTTACCAACAAATAGCCCAAAGAAAACCTGCCACTGGGAATGAGTTTTGATATATCGCGTTTCATGGTGTTATGCTAATTCCGGTAAAGGTTTCTTTCCCAAAATGTATGCAATCCCCAATCCTGAAAGGATATGCCATATACCCCACCAGGCAGCAATAAATGCCATGCCTCCTATGGCCATTTCAGGTGGAAATATCTTTGGATTAAATATCAATACCAATCCTAATCCTGAGTTTTGAATTCCTGTTTCAATACTAACTGTCCTCCGGTCCTGGCCATTAAGCGAAAATGCTGTTCCCATTAAATAACCTGACAAGAGTGCAAGGCCATTATGAACCAATACGATAAGGAATATCAGGTGGATGTATTTAACAAAATAACTGAAATTATTGCTAAATGACATGATTATCAATGCAAAGAAAAATACAATTCCAAAGATTCGAATTGGTTTAATAAGTTTTTTTGCAAAATCAGGGAACTTATGATTTACAATCATGCCTATTATTAATGGAATTCCCAATAATATAAATACAGTCTGGAATATCTGTCCGGTATCAATCTCGAGTGTCCTGAGCAATGCACTTGCATCATGGCGACTGATATATCTGTTGTATAAACCTCCCCAGAAACTAAAGTTCAAAGGGGTCATAAACACTGCACTTAAAGTTGCAATGGCTGTAAGGCTTACTGACAGCGCAGTATTTCCTTTGGCCAATGCAGAGATGAAATTTGAGATATTGCCTCCAGGGCATGCAGCTACAAGAATCATCCCCATCGCGATAGTTGGGGTAATATAGTCCTTTAACAGGATTGTAAGTAAAAAGGTGACCGCTGGTAATACAAAAAACTGGCTCGTAAATCCTACTATCGCTGACTTTGGCTTTTGTAAAATCTTTTTGAATTGCGAAACCTTAATCTCTAATGCAACACCAAACATGATCAATGCTAGTGCAATGTTAAGGACAAACAAACTCCCCTGGGAGAAATTGAGGCGAATACCATCCAATACAGTTAAACTTTCCATATTGTTTTTTTTAGTTAAAGCATGCTGCTTCTTAGGAAATTAGAGCAAATGTAATGAAAAATATTAAAGGAACAAGTTTTCAACCTATCTGCTTTTATGGATGGAAATAATATAAATACTTGTTATACTGATATGTAAATTAGATAAAACACAATTTTCAAATTATGAAAATAGTGTTTTTAATTGTTTAGCTTTACTACTAATATTTCGCAGGTTTCATTGCCCTGATTTATGAGTATCCGGTTCAAATCCTTTTCAACATAAAGAAATTCATTCGGAAATAATTTTATGTTTAAGGTCGGATGGAACTCCATATTTGCTGTTACTATTGGTGTGTGTGTATCATTCGCAATCATATTTACTTTATCGTTATCTATCGATAGTTCTTTTTCTTCTATTTGGATCGTTGCTGTTCCCTTTTTTACATAAAACAAAACATCAAGGTTGTTTTTATGCGCAGCTATTTGTTCCTGGGCTTGTAAACGTAAATGAACAATCTCTATCCTTTTGTCACTAAACATGATATGGGCATCTATCTGGGTGTTTGCCCTTGTGGCATCTTTTAAACAAATCTTTTTTACCATCTGAACGCTTATTATTTAATTTCCAGTTATTTGTCCTTAAATAAAAAAATGGGGGCAGGATTTAATGCACCCCTTGATGTTTCAAATGCTTATTACCTGATGGCAGGCTTTAGCTTTTGATATGTTTTAAATCTTGAACCCAGGCTATCCTTTTATCATCGTAAGGAGCATTTTAAACCTGGCTGTTGCATTAACTGCATGTGGGATATTGGCTGGCATGATTATGCTTTGCCCTTCTTTTAGCTGATAAGGTTTGTGATTGATATGGATTTCTGCTTCACCTTCAAGCAGCTGGATCAATGCATCAAAAGGAGCTGAATGTTCACTTAGTTTTTGTCCTTTGTCAAATGCAAACAGACTTACATTGCCTGTGGTGCGTTCAACCACCCTTACACTTACGATGCCGCCTTCAGCATAGTTTACTTTTTCTTTGAAATCCATGATTTCAGAATGCGATATGGTCCCCATGTTTTTTTGTGTTTATAAGTTTTATAATTCGATGCGGTTGTTTATCTGCTCAAGTATCTTTTGTATGTCATCAACACATGCCCCACAAACAGTTCCTGCTCCTGTGGCATCCTGTACCTGTTCTACGGTGGTGAGCTTCTTATCCTTGATGGCTGCCTCTATTTCCTTCTGATATACTTCCATACAAGTACAAATCATTGGGTTCTCTTCCATAGTATTTATATTTTTTTAAATTTATGCCTTTTGCTTTTGTAAAGGATGGCGCCATTCATTGATGGCGCCATCCTGAGGAATTGTTTTGTTAATTCAGGAAGATTTTCATGTCTTCGTCAACAGTAGTGATACCTGCAATCCCAAAGTTTTCAACCAACACTTTTGCTACATTGGGTGAAAGGAATGCCGGGAGGGTAGGTCCTAAATGTATGTTTTTCACACCAAGAGAAAGGAGGGCAAGCAATACGATAACTGCTTTTTGCTCATACCATGCAATGTTATATGCGATTGGCAGTTCATTGATGTCATTAAGTTCAAAAACTTCTTTGAGTTTTAATGCAATTACTGCAAGAGAATAAGAGTCGTTACACTGACCTGCATCCAATACTCTTGGTATTCCATTGATGTCGCCTAATGGTAGTTTGTTATAACGATATTTTGCACATCCTGCTGTCAGGATTACGGTGTCTTTTGGTAGTGCAGCTGCAAACTGGGTATAATAATCACGGTCTTTCATCCTGCCATCACATCCTGCCATCACAAAGAACTTACGGATTGCCCCTGATTTTACTGCTTCAACAACTTTATCTGCCAACTGTATTACCTGATTATGTGCAAAGCCTCCAATGATTTCCCCCTTTTCAATTTCTTTTGGAGAAGCACATTTTTTGGCATGTGCAATGATTTCAGAAAAATCTTTACGGCCTCCTTCAGTCCTGTCCGGGATATGTTTTGCTCCGTTCAAACCTGATGCACCTGTTGTGTAAATCTTATCAGTGTAAGATGCATTCGACATCGGAGGGACAATACAGTTTGTAGTGAACAATATAGGGCCATTGAAAGATTCAAATTCTTCTTTTTGTTTCCACCATGCATTACCATAGTTGCCTACAAAATGATCATACTTCTTAAAAGCCGGATAATAATTAGCTGGTAGCATTTCGCTATGGGTATAAATATCAACCCCCGTTCCTTTTGTTTGTTCCAATAAATCTTCCATATCCCTAAGGTCATGGCCACTGATAAGGATTGCAGGATTGTTTCTTACCCCAATATTTACTTTTGTAATTTCCGGGTTGCCATAGGTTGTTGTATTGGCTTTATCCAAAAGGGCCATTACAGAAACACCATATTTACCACACTCAAGCACCAGGCCTGTTAACTCATCTGCTGATAAGGAATCATTAAGAGTTGCGCTAAGGCCTTTTGTCATGAATGCAAAAACTTCTTTGTCATGATGCTTCAGATTGTGTGCATGTTCAGCATAAGCTGCCATACCTTTCAATCCATAAGTCAATAATTCTCTTAATGAACGTACGTCTTCATTAGGGCTCATCTGCAAAACACCAACCTGTTGCGCTTTCTTTTCATACTCAGATGCAGTGGTAGCATACCATTTTGCTGCTTCGGGAAGTGATTCCTTGTCACCAAGTAATCCTTTTGCTTGCAGGATGCCTTCAAGTTTGATACGGATTTTAAAACCCTGACTGATGTATTCAATAAACCTCTGATGGTCAAAATTGGCATTTGTGATTGTCATAAATAAGCCATTCATCACGTAGTGCTCAACCTCACTTACATCAATTCCATTAGCTCTTGCTTTTTCAGCATAAACCGACATTCCTTTCATAAGATACATTAATGCATCCTGAATACCTGCTACTTCAGGTGTTTTCCCACATACACCCTTGATGGTGCAACCTGTGCCTTTTGCTGTCTCCTGACATTGAAAACAAAACATACTCATTTTTTTATCTCCTGTGTTTTAGTTATTAATTGTTTTTTGCCTGTTTATTTAAGTGCTGTTTATACCCAGCTTTCTTTTATTACCTCTCCCTGTAAACTTACCATGATAAGTTTTATTGGTACCTTCCTTTTTGCCCGCTCTACGGCAATCTGTGCCATCTGTATCAATCCCCCACAACATGGAACTTCCATTATCATGACTGTTATCGTATTTATCTCTGAGAGATCAACCATGGCTGTTAGCTTTTCTATATAGGATTCTTTCCCGCTATCAAGCTTTGGACAAGCTATTGCTAAGGTTTTCCCTTTTAGGTATTTCTGATGGAAGTTCCCCATTGAAAATGCTACACAATCTGCTGCCAGCAAAACATCTGCATTCTTGAAATAGGGTGCCTGCGGATTTAATAGGTGAAGCTGAACAGGCCACTGGCGCAATTCGGAGGGCTGATCGCTCACTAAAGCAGCACCTGATACCGGCTTGTCAAAACTCATTGCCCTTGAACCCGGGCAACCACCTCCTGTATGGGCATGAACATCTGATTTATGATTTTCCATTTGTGTTTGTCCTTTATTGTGATTCTTTAATCTTGAAAAATCTATGTTTATGTCGTGCTCTTTTAAATAGGATAGTCCTTGGTTAACAAATTCGTCCTGCTGATGTTCAATCAAATGGTTTAAATGTGCAATGATTGTGTTCTCGCCTTTAGGTGCTATCCTTTCCATTACCAAAAGTTCATTATAAGGCTCTGCTTCACGCTCTTCCAGAGTTATAGCACCAACAGGGCAGTCCCCGATACAGGCACCCAGGCCATCGCAAAACAAGTCGCTAATCATACGTGCTTTATTGTCTATGAGCTGTAAAGCCCCTTCATGACATCCGCTAACACAAAGCCCGCATCCATTGCACAATTCTTCATCTATTTTAATGATTGTCCGTTTCATCCTACTTATTTGTTTTTAAGGTCTGATATTTTCTTTTGTTCTAAATACTGTCTGAATTCTTTTGTAAACCTTTCAGTCAACCCACCAAAAATGCATTGGCTAAAAGGACAGTTCTTACATTTTATGCTGCATTGGTGACTTTGCGGAACACCTTCTATAACGCTATAAACCTCTAAAAGATTTATATCTTCTGCTTTCCGGTTTAATAGAAATCCTCCTTTAGGCCCGCGTATTGAAGTTAACATATTGTTTTTTACCAATTGCTGCAATACTTTTGATATATGATGCCTCGAAAAACCAGTCATCTCTGCTATCTGGAATGCATTGAGCGCCTCCTTGCTCTGGGCTATCAGTCCCATGCTATGTAATGCAATGGTTGATGCTTCCGAAAAATTAAAGAGTTTGCTCATGTTTTTTATGTTTAATCAATTAAGTAATTGAATACGCAAATGTAGTAAATAATTATAATACAAAACAAGTATTTCGGTAAATATTTTCCTATATAAATTTAATGTATTGAATAATAGCAGTATAAATGGTTAATATGGTTTTATGGCAATAGAAATTACCAAAATAAACAATCGTAAAACAAAGAGTTCATGATATTTTTCCCCAACAAAAATTGACTTGTACATTAAATTCTTCACATGGCTTATGTGGTAGTATTTTTATATAGTAGGCTGAGTATCTATTGTTTTTCCTTAAATTTATTGGTACCCTGAAAATATTTTTGATAAAATGCTTATAGTTAGTTTGTTTTAGATATTTTTACCCCCATTAATCGTGATAAATCAACAAATGATTACTATAATGATAATTCTCAGGAAATGATTGACCAACTGATTGAAATTATTAAACATGATACGGTAAACGGGCCTGAAATTCTGGATTCTTTTGTAAAATCTGAGATCCCTTTAAAAACAGTTTTACTGCATGATGGGGAGGTATCGGGTCATATTTTTTTTATTCAAAAAGGTTGTTTAAGGCAATGGTTCAATAAAGATGGAAAAGACATAACATTTCAATTCTTTTTTGAGCATCAGGCTGTTGCTTCCATTGATAGTTTTCTTAACAACAAGCCAAGCTTGTTTACTATAGAAAGCATTGAACCATCACAAATCATTTCAATTAGCAAGCAAACATTTGATAACTTAATTGAAACATATCCTGAGTTTAAGGAAAAATTTAATGAGTTTCTGTTTCAAAGGTTCAGAAATTATGCCCAACTGTTTCTATCCCGTATCAAAGATTCTCCCAGGGAAAGGTATGAAGAATTGATAAAAAACTACCCGGAGGTCATAAAAAGAGTACCACAGCATTATATAGCATCATATCTGGGGATAACACCCATCTCGCTTAGCCGTATAAGAAACAGGAAATAAATCTCTTTTATTAACAATTGTTATTGTTGCTGAGACGATTGTTGTTGATTTTTGCCAAAAAAAGAATGGCATGATTAAAAAACGATTCTTAAGGCCAGGGCATTTAGCAACAGCATTTGTCATGCTTGATGAAAAAAAATGTATCGGATGTTGGAACTGCCTAAATATTTGTACTCATAGAGTGATTGGAAGGATTAACCTGCCCTGGCACAAACATATACTTTTTGTAAATAAAAGTTCATGCTCCGGGTGTTTTAAATGTGCAAACATTTGTAATACCGGTGCAATAAGTAAAATAAATGTAAGGAGAAATGTCGATGAACAATTCAACGAAACGCTTTATAATTAATTTGGGATTACTTGTATCTGGATTTGCTACTGCTTTTTCCGGCTTATTAATTCAGATTAAGTATCACATGGGCAATCATGGTGAAATCGCACAAAATGCCACTGTTTTTGGATTTGATTATGCTACATGGTCTGCCATTCATAAAATTTCTATTGTTTTGATTTCGCTGTTTATGATTTACCATGTTGTCCAGCATTGGAA
This sequence comes from uncultured Bacteroidales bacterium, assembly GCA_964387795.1. Lineage (GTDB taxonomy): Bacteria > Bacteroidota > Bacteroidia > Bacteroidales > UBA7960 > CAYLYP01. The sequence goes on along the minus strand of CAYLYP010000054.1, from coordinate 7,740 downwards.
TTGGTATCTTAATGTGATTTCAAAAAAACTTATCTCAAAAAACCAACAGGTCCTGGTCCTTTCCTTGTTTTTTTCATTGGTGGCAATAACAGGCTTGATACCATGGTTTATTGATTTGCTAAATGGAAATGAATTGACAAGAAAAACTCTTATTGAAGTGCATGACAAACTTTCAATAATCCTTACTGTTTATCTAATTCTGCATTTGGTAAAAAGATTTAAATGGTTTTTTATTACTTTTGAAAAATTAAAGAAAAAATAATGAAAGGAAGTTGTTCATTTGATAAATAGTAATGAACCCTTCTTATGCCAGCATGCAAGGTTTTCGTTGAAAAGTAGGTGATAATCAATTACTTAATTATGCTATATGCCTCCTTTCCTGTAAGTTCAAGTTTAGTGAATTAATTTGCCACCAGTGCATGCATGGGTTAAAGTCTTATCTTTTTTTATAGTTATGTCGGTCAGTAGTAAAAAAAATATAATTTTGCTCAATAAACTTTATGATGTTTTATATGCATCTCATATTAATTAGAGAGGTATTGAATGAAATAATCATAAAAAATAATGAATTAACAGTTACACTTAAATCATATAAAACGCAATAAATATGAAAAAACTTTTTTTTACACTTCTAACTTTCTTGACCTTACAAGTTTCGGCTCAAGATTATAGCACAATTAATTTCGTAAACTGCTATTCAAAAAATACCAATTTTGAAATATATCTTAATCAACATTTAGTTGGTAGTATTTTCGGTGGAGAAAATTTAGAATTCAAAATGTATTCAGAAGGAAGAATTACAGTTGTGTTAATTTTAAATAAAGAGAGAATAACAAGATCAATGGATGTGAAAAATGGTAATACTTATTACTTTCAGATGCAATTTGGTGCATTTAAGGAGGTAGATGAAGAAAGAGGTAAAATTATTCTAGCAAAATCTACTAATACAATTTTAGCTGAGGAGGATATAGACGACCCTATTTGTAAGTTGTCGAGGAGCAAAGAGGACAATGGTCCAAAGCAAGGAACGTGTTTCCTTATTAGCCAACAAGGATATTTTTTGACGAATTATCATGTAATTAGCGGAGCTAAAAATGTTCAGGTTAAGGGTATTGGGAATGATTTTTCTACACTTTATGGTGTTGAAGTTATTGCTTATGATGTTGATTTAGACCTGGCGTTACTTAAACTCAAGAATCAAAACATCACTTTCCCTAAACTTCCATACAACCTTTGTCTTGAAACAAGTCCTCAGGGTGCTAATGCCTTTACATTGGGTTATCCTCTTACGTCAGCAATGGGTGAAGAGATTAAAGTTACAGAAGGGCTTATTAGTGCCAAGAGTGGTTTTAAAGGAACGATTTCTCAGTATCAGTTTTCTGCAGCGGTTCAGCCAGGAAATAGTGGAAGTCCACTATTTAATGACAAAGGTGAGATTATTGGTGTTGTAAATGCAAAATTACAAGGTGCTGAAAGTGCTGGTTATGCAATTAAATCGCAATATGTAATAACCTTTTTAAAGATTATTGAAAATATTAAAATCGAAGACAATAAAAATTCTTTAGGTGAATTGCCTTTTACAGACAAAATTTCAACCTTGAAAAATTTCATTTTTATTGTAAAGACTGAATAATTTGTTTTTTAAGCATATTTGCAGTGGGTGAAATTTCATAAAACGAAACATTTTTGTGCAAGCTAATGGTTCAGTTCTTCTTGTGTTTACTTATAATGAAAAATCAGCTCATTGCAAATATGCAAATCATTGCAGTTTTTAATAAAATGACACTTTGACACACATTTGATTTAAGAAAAAAAGCCTTTGCTTGTTAGTATTATAGTCATAGTCTTCCTATTTTTGAGTCTTGTGAAAAAGCCTTTTGGTTTCAGATGCGAGGTAACAAGACGACATTTAATAATACAATGAGTTGATGGCAACGAAGCAGAAAATGCCTTAAAGACTATTGAACCGAACTTGTTTACTAATGATATACAAATACTAATGAAATTAGTAAACATGGAGTTCCATCCGACCTTAAACATAAAATTTATTTACAGATGAAAAAGTATTTTGTTTTAATCTTTTGTGTGCTGACAACAACAGCAATTCTTGGCCAAAATGTCCAGAGCTATCTTATTGAATCATGGACAAACGGTTTATGGGTAAGCTATAGCAAACAAAATTACGCTTATGATGAAAACGGGTATCTAATAAAAACCTATACACAATTATGTGATACTTCCTCGAATACATGGAAAAACAGCATTCAGTACATTTATACCAACAATAGTGACGGGAATGTTATCCAATACATTGTGCAAATCTGGGATATACAGTTGGACAGATGGGTGAATAATTGCCGTGTAAGTAGTACTTATAATAGTTTTAATAAAAAGGAAATTGAAATTGTTGATTTGTGGTATAACGATTGTTGGAATTACGAAATAAAGAATACATACTCTTATGATGACGATGGTGATACCACTAATGTCCTTACTCAATTTTTTCAAACCTCATCAAATAAATGGATAAATAGTTATAATAAAAACTACATATATAATAATGGATTGGTTCAGCAATATATATGGCAAAACTTTGACCAATTCTCTTGTATATGGCTAAATGATCAGCGTGTATCATATTCCTATAATGAGTCGAATAATGTCCAAGAAATATTAATTGATTATATATATGGTAATGACTGGTTCTCAAATGTGAAAAGATTATACAGCTATGATGCAAGTGGATTTGTTTCAAAAATCCTTACACAATCTAAGGGGATCAGTACGAATACATGGGTGAACAGCTACCAGAGGCTTAATTCCAATAATAGCGATGGGGTTCTACAACAATACACTGATCAAAAATGGGACAAATCCTCTGGTTCATGGATCAATTTCGAAAGAGGCACATATACTTACTACAGTAAAGAAAACAATGAAATTGAATTTACCTGTTTCCCAAACCCAGCCAGCGATTTCATTACAATAAGTCTTCCCGGTTCTGATTTTGTAAAGGTTTCAATAATGAACCTGCATGGTCAGGTATTATCAACAAGAGTTGAGAATAGCCGTAAATTTCAAATACCCGTTAATGATTTATCACAAGGGATATACTTTATCAATGTAGAGCGTGGAGGCAAAATGGGTTCATATAAATTTATCAAATTATAACCCCCCAATAATTTCAGAATATAATAAAGAGGATAAGGTTCTGGTGGCACTTACCATATTTGGATGAATGCTTATTGCATTTTTTCCAGATAGGTTTTTATGCCTTAAATTTTGAACTTATAACCCTGGGATTTCAATTCCCCTTAAGGGAAGCAGGAATGCTGTTTTTTATTATTATGCTCAATTTGCCTGATAGGGCCAATTATTGGAATTAATAAATAATTATTATTTGTCGTTTTATTTGATATATTTGTATGAAATGAAATAAATTCAATCTGATACTTAATTTTAGCGCAAGTTAAATACGAAAGGCTGAATTTATATTTGGGGTAAACTTAATAAAAAAACACTATGGACAATCCAATGAAAGGTAAATGCCCAGTTATGCATGGGGCAAATACGGACATTAACAGCTCTGTAATGAGTTGGTGGCCTGAAGCATTAAACCTGGATATTTTGCATCAGCATGATGTAAAAACAAATCCTTTTGGAAAGGATTTTAATTATAGGGAAGCTTTTAAAAAGCTCGATTTAGAACAGCTTAAAAACGACCTTAAAAAGCTGTTGACAGAAAGCCAGGAATGGTGGCCTGCCGACTGGGGCCATTATGGTGGTTTGATGATACGTATGGCATGGCATAGCGCCGGCACCTATCGTATGGCTGATGGCAGGGGAGGCGGCAATACAGGCAACCAGCGTTTTGCCCCTCTAAACAGTTGGCCGGATAATGTGAACCTCGATAAAGCACGCCGTCTGTTATGGCCTTTAAAGAAAAAATATGGCAACAATATTTCCTGGGCTGATTTAATGATCCTTGCCGGAAATATGGCCTATGAGTCAATGGGTTTTAAAACATTTGGCTTTGGGGGCGGACGCGAAGATATCTGGCATCCTGAAAAGGATATTTACTGGGGCGCAGAGAAAGAATGGCTGGGGAAAAGCCGCTATTCCGATAAATCAAAAGAAGAAAGCCTCGAAAATCCTTTGGCTGCTGTTCAGATGGGCTTAATATACGTGAACCCGGAAGGTGTTGATGGGAAACCTGACCCCTTAAAAACTGCCCAGGCCATGCGGGTTACCTTCAAACGTATGGCAATGAACGATGAAGAGACTGTTGCATTAACTGCCGGTGGCCATACCGTTGGCAAAGCACATGGGAATGGGGATGCTTCACAATTGGGGCCTAATCCTGAAGCTGCCGACCTCCATGAACAGGGATTGGGCTGGAAGAACCCAAAAGGAAAGGGTAATGCCGAACATACCGTTACAAGTGGCATTGAAGGTGCCTGGTCTACCCACCCCGATAAATGGAACCATACCTATTTTTACCTGCTGTTTACTTATGAATGGGAGTTGAAAAAAAGTCCTGCCGGTGCCTGGCAATGGGAACCAATAAACATAAAAGAAGAGGACAAACCTTTTGATGCCCATGTCCCGGGTGTTCGGAGAAATCCCATGATGACAGATGCTGATATGGCTTTAAAAATGGATCCCGGATATCGTAAAATAGCTGAACGTTACTATAAAGATCCTGAATACTTTGAACAAATGTTTTCAAGGGCATGGTTTAAGCTAACCCATCGTGATCTAGGTCCTAAAAGCCGCTATCTTGGTGCCGATATCCCAAAAGAAGATTTGATCTGGCAAGATCCAATACCTAAAGTAGATTACACATTATCAGAACAGGAAATAGATGAACTTAAATCAAAGCTTTTAAGCTGTGGCCTGAGCCCTGTTGAACTTATTAATACTGCATGGGACAGTGCCAGGACTTTCAGGTGCTCCGATTACAGGGGAGGGGCCAATGGCGCAAGGATACGTCTCGCTCCTCAAAAAGACTGGGAGGGCAATGAGCCAAAGCGGCTTGAAAAGGTATTAAACAAGCTTACCGAAATACAGGCCACATTAAATAAAAAGGTTAGTATTGCCGATTTGATTGTTCTTGGTGGCAGTGCAGCAGTGGAAAAAGCCGCTGAAAAAGCTGGCTTTAAAATTAAAGTCCCTTTTGCAGCAGGCAGGGGAGATGCATTGGCTGAAATGACTGATGCAGGATCTTTTGAGGTGCTTGAACCCATACATGATGGGTATAGGAACTGGCAGAAAAAAGAATATGCAGCAAAACCTGAAGAAATGCTTCTCGACAGGACGCAGTTAATGGGCCTGACAGCACCTGAAATGACAGTTTTAATTGGGGGCATGCGTGTCCTGGGAACCAATCATGGTGGCACAAGGCATGGTGTATTTACTGAAAATACAGGGGCATTAACAAATGACTTTTTTGTTAACCTTACTGACATGAATTATACCTGGCAAGCTGTATCCGATAATCTTTACAACATCGTTGAACGAAAAAGCGGAAAGATTAAATGGACAGCTACAAGGGTTGACCTTGTATTTGGGTCTAATTCTGTTTTGCGTTCCTATGCCGAGGTATATGCGCAGGACGATAATAAAGAAAAGTTCGTCAAAGATTTTGTGAATGCCTGGGTAAAAGTAATGAATTCAGACCGTTTTGATTTATTGAAATAAACTGGCAATAAAAAATCACTTTTAATCATTGAGGGTTTTTTCAGGTGGGCTAATGCACAAAACCCCATCCTGAACAAACCCTCATGATTGAATGACTGTTTGCAAATGAGCAAATGAGCAAATAAGCAAATGAGCAAATAAGCAAATTATAAATGCATGTTTCTAAGGGATTAAAACATTACCTTCATTTTTCAAAAGCATTTGGTCTTCAATTCGCTCATTCGGCAATTTGCTTCATTCTTCAGCATTTCAATTTGTAATAATTTGGCTAAAGCCAATGATTTTTTGGTGTTGCATTTTAGGAATGGGCTGAAGCCCATTCCTATTCATAGATACGAATTGCCTTTGTGATGGATCCCATGATTTGTTCCCATGATTTAATCTCTTGAATTAATCTCTTGAATTAATCTCTTGAATAGCTTCTTTCAACTTGTCAATAATTTCTATCACTCATGTGTTTGAGTATGCCCTTTGGTTGGTTTGGAAGTGTGTAGGTATTGTGCTTCCAGTTTATGTGCTTGTCTAACGAGTGGTGGTTTATATGAGCTTTTCTTTCATTAAAATTCCCTTTTCTGTTAATCTGTATTTTTGTTTACTACTATTTGGTTTTTCAGGGATGGTCAATTCTATTAATTCTTCATCTAAAGCTGATTGAAGATAGTTTTTCCTGAAATTCTCTCTGTTTGCTAGTTTCAATTTGTCTTGCAAGTCTTGCCGTGTGTGTTCACCAGTAAATACTTTTATCAATTCTTCAACTTGCGTGCTGACTTGCATGGTTACTTGCATGTTGACTTGCATGGGAAGCTTCTCTGTCGCAGGGAAAATCATTCGTAGAAAGTTCTCTGAAAACTTGAAACAATCTTTGTTATATGCTTGTAGAATACGTGGCACACCTGAACCTAGTTGCTCAACCATTCCCAAGTCTTTATAAACGCGCATAAGTTCTTTATTGCGTGGTAATGATAAACCATCAAAAAAATCTTCCTGAGTCATTCCTTCAAACAACCCACCATAACTGGTTATTTCAAGTCTGTTGGAAAATATTTCAAACTTTGGTGGAATATCTCGGGTGAAATCATTGTGGATGATGGCATTAATAATCGCTTCACGCAATGCAACGGCATTCCAAAGTCTTGTGTCTATTCGCTCTTTATAGGTGATTTTTGTGATGGTTTTATTTTCTAGCTCCAGTTTATCAATTCTTTCCCTTCATATTGGGAAACCCCTTACAGGGTTTTGTGTTAGCTATATACATACCCAGCCCCCGGATTTATCCGGGGGTTATTTACAGGAAAGCCCTACAGGCTTTAATTGGATTTATAATGCGATTATTAATACCTTTCCCCGATAAATCTAAAGGCTATTTACTGATAAGAATAATAGGCTTTTACCTGATTTTTTATGCATTTTTCAATACCTTTCCCGGATAAAGTAAGGTGCCTTTTATTGCAAGCTCCCGGACTATTCAAGGCTCTTATTACTCCGTTAGGAGTAGCCTGTGCATAACCCCCAGATTTATCTGGGGGCACAAAGCTATGTGGGCATATATAACTCCGTAGGAGTTTCCCTTCTATCATCAAAAATTATACTTCATATCCCACTTGATTTATAACCCATATTGCGGGATTTGTCCAACCTGGCCTTATCCACTATAGCTCATTAGCTGGCTCAACATGCTGGGGCGTGTAGACCATAATAAGCCCTATTTACTACCGCCTGGCATTTATTTCAATTCATAATTTGTGCTGCGTCCACCGCCAGCTTCTTTTTGTAAAATATTCTTCTTCATTAAATCCTGAATATCACGAAGAGCTGTATCTTGTGAACACTTGTTGATTTTCGCCCATTTCGAGCTTGTTAACTTTCCGTCAAATCCATCAAGTAGCTTATTTATTATTTTTTGTTGCCTATCATTGAGAATTGTGGTGGAATGTATTTTCCAAAATTCTGCTTTATGAAGTATTTTCGATAAAGTCCCGTCCGTAGAGTCAATAGCATTTATTAAACATTGCAAAAACCACAATATCCATTCTGTTATAT
>CAYLYP010000053.1:0-22181 GCA_964387795.1 uncultured Bacteroidales bacterium | reverse complement strand
CTTTTTTGATATTTTTGTAAGAGGAAAGAAATAATTCTATTATTGTTGTTGACAAGCTAAACAAATAGTGTAGGATGAAACGGACATGTTTGCAGATGATACACAAACGCCAATGCAAATAGCAAACATTGAGTTCCATCCGACCTTAATCAAAAAAAACATTTACGGATGGAACTTAGTGCAGAATTAATAAATCAGATTGCCCAGGAACTTGAAGCCGGGATGAAAGTATATCTCAATAAAGAAACACTTGAATTTAATTCTATTCTTGACTGGGATGAAATAACTGAACAAAGATTTTGGAATGAAGAACAAAGAAAGATAGAACGTGAATGGAAAGATTATATAGTTCTTACTAAAATGGATTCACACGAAGCCTTTAGGGTAATGGTGAATTTTATTGACGAAGTTGATGATCCAGATGTTAAGAATGATTTGATTAAAATATTAAACCGTAAAAGTCCTTTTGCTAATTTCAAAGCTGAAGTTGAATCATCCAGTCAAAGACAAAAATGGTTTGATTTCAGAAGAAAAAGCTATGAGGATTATATCAGATTACAACTGGAAATGGAAGATTATACGGGTGATTGAACGAACCCAAAATAACAGGCACCCTGCTCATTAAAAGCAAAACCGCCCTGCGAGGAAACCATGAATCCTGCAAGGGCGGTTAACATTAAGGGGAATCAACAAATACGCCAGCCAGCGTATTATTCTATAACAACCTCATCAACAAAGATGTAAGCCTGACCTCCTGCTCCAAGGTGCCACTGTGGTATAGTGCCAAAATTTGTAGCTTTGATCCTGACATACCTTCCTTTTGCTTTCACCTTGGCCGAAAGGTCTTTAATATACATCTCGTAGTCATCGGCTGAGATGGGGTTTTTAATAAATGCGATTTGCTTAAAATCTATATTATCATTTGAAATCCAAAATGTAACATCTTTTGGCATCCAAATCCAGGAACGGATGTCCTGGGTGAAGCCTGCTGCCACATAAGAAATGCTTTGCACTTTACCCAGGTCGATAGTAGCTTCAAAGTCAGTTCCCTGATATCCCTGCCATCCACCCAATCTCCAGTTCTTAGCGCCCCTGATACCATCAATGAGGGCTTCGGGGCCTCCACCATGATAGCTTTGAGAATAAGGATTTTTAATGTCAACCTTACGGTTCACATCTATTTTAATAAATTCAGATTTCACAGGGAAGCTGTATCCTACCCCTTCTTTAAAGGCTACAGCGTTTAAGGTAGTAGTTTTTGTTAAAGAAATAGGGCTTTGGTATTTTAAAGATTCATGGCTTGGGATACTGCCATCAAGGGTATAGAACAGTTCAGCGTCTTTTGAAACAGAAGCTATCTCAACCATAAGGCTATCCTTGATATGCTTTTCAGCAGCAATAATAACCGGAACGGACAGGATGAGCGTTTCATCAATCTTAGTAACAGGAATATGTGCATCATCGCTTCCCCATGAGGTGTTGGGTTGGCTTCCCATTACAAAATGAAGGTGCCCCCCTTTCATGATGTCTTCATGCCTGATATATGAGTATGGATAGTCGGCAGCATTAAGCTGAATGCTTTGAATGTATTTGTTTTTTGCAGAAACCTTATCGGCAGTGATTTTAAACACTTTCCCATTCTGGAGGTTAATTTCCATTTCGGGAAACCAGGGGGTTCCAATCACATATTGGGAAGAACCAGGAGCAACAGGATAGAATCCCATAGCGCTTATAACCAGCCATGCTGACATCTGCCCACAGTCTTCATTTCCACAAAGCCCATCAGGTTTAGAAGTATAGAGTTCATCCATAATCTTGCGAACCCATTGTTGTGTTTTCCAAGGCTGGTTAACAAAGTTAAAGAGATAAGCAGCATGATGGCTGGGTTCATTCCCATGCACATACTGGCCAATAAGCCCTGTAATATCTTTAACATCTCGTCCTGAGACAGGTGCAGTAGTTTCAAATAGTTCATCCAGTTTGTGCAGCATATTTTCTTTGCCACCATGAAGCTGGTACAGGCCAGTTATATCCTGTGGAACGTAAAATGAATACTGCCATGAATTGGCCTCAGTGAAATGCCAATCAATAACCGTAGGATTAAAAGGATCCAGCCATGAACCATTAAGTTTAGGCCTCATAAAACCTGTTGAAGGATCAAAGATATTTTTGTAATACTGTGCCCTTTGAATAAAAACATTGTAGATACTATCTTTGCCCATTGCTTTAGCTACCTGTGCAATACACCAGTCATTATATGCATATTCAAGGGTTTTTGAAATTGATTCATGCTCCATGTCCCCGGGTATATGGCCATACTTCTGATATACATCAAGACCATGATGGTTTTGGGTAGCACTATGAATCATCGCTTCAAGGGCTTTTTCAGCATCATAGTTGCGGATGCCTTTCATGTAAGCATCAGCAATTACTGAGATGGCATGGTTCCCAATCATACAATATGTCTCATTGGCAGCCAGTTCCCAGATAGGAAGTAATCCACCCTTGTCGTACATATTCAGCATCACCTTAACAAAATCATTTGATCTTGCAGTGTCCAGTATTGTCATCAAAGGATGCCATGCCCTGTATGTATCCCATAAAGAGAAGACAGTATAGTTGGTAAAGCAATCTGTGGTATGGATATTTTTATCAATACCACGATAACGTCCATCAACATCATTAAAAGTATTTGGCTGGACAAATGTATGATAAAGGGCTGTGTAATATACTTTCTTCTGATCTTCAGATCCGCCTTTAACAATGATTCTGGATAATTCTTTGTTCCATGTTTCAAAAGCTTTTTTACGGGTGTCCTCAAAGCCCCAGCCAGGGAGTTCTGCATTAAGGTTTTTAAGGGCGCCATCAATATCCACAGCAGAAAGGGCTACTTTAACTTCAATAACCTCATCTTTCGTTGTTTCAAATCCAACAAAAGCTTTGATATTTGTGCCCTGAGCTTTGGCAATACCTTCCTGAAGTTTATTATCCAAAGCAATACCCTGACGGGCAAAAGGTTTAGAAAATTTCATTGAGAAATACCATACCATGTCATTGGCCCAGTTGGTTGAACGACGAAGGCCACGGATCTCGGTATCGCTAACAATTTCAATCCAGGAGTCGGTTACCTTGTCCCTATGCTCAAGGTCAATGATAATATTGGCCAGTTTGCTTTCAGGGAAGGTGTATCTGTGGTACCCAACACGGGTAGTGGCGGTTAATTCAGCAAGCACACCCGGTTTATCAAGAAAAACACTATAATAACCAGGCTGTGCATGTTCGCTTGATTTTTTAAACGGAGATTTATAATCTTCATTAATAAAACTTATATCACCCACCACAGGCATCAGCAGGATATCGCCATAGTCGCCAACACCGGTTCCATTAAGGGCAGTATGGGCAAAGCCATATATGATTGAATCGGAGAAATGATAACCGGAAGCACCATCCCAACCACCAAGGCGGGTATTAGGGTTCAGTTGCACCATCCCGAAAGGCAATGTAGCTCCCGGATAGGTATGTCCATGGGCATCAGTCCCAATAAACGGATCTACAAAGGCTGCAGGTTCAGTCACTTTAGCCTCATCCTTACAGGAACTAAGCAAAGCAAGACCTGTGGCTCCGGCAATCAATAAATTTTTAATTCTATTCATGTCAGGTCAGAAATTAGTTTTCAATTATCATTTCAAAGGAAAGCCTAAAGGCAGGCAAAAAGACCAGGATTACATAATACAAACATCAAATGTTATCTTTCAGATGGGTCACTTCCAATTGTTTAACAAACTCATCCAATGTAAGGGATGATTTGCAAAACACTTCACGTTTCTCACCAGGCAAAAGGTTGAAGAAATTATCTTCAAACCATGCATGGTCATTATTTAAGAACAAAAATACAAATGCAGCAAAGGCATCACTTTGAAGGCTAATCATAAAGCCATCATCAACTTTCTTCACGTCCCTGATAATCTTTGTTTCGGGAAGTTGAAGGTTTCCATACAAATCAAGGAAGCTTGAATTAAAATAGGCATTATCTTCTGTAACAAAGGATGCTTCAAGGCACCATTGTGAAGGGTTCTTTTCTTTAAGTATTTCCTTAACCGGAACATTGAGCACATCAAGGGATGCGTTTGCAGGTAACAGAAGCGATTGTTTTTTAAGGATAATAGTATCACCAGCAAAATTTCTCAATTGGATAGTGAGCTCCCCTTTAACATCCTGTAATTTATCAGATACCACAAATATCTCAGCATTTCCATTGTTCAGGATTACAGATACCATGACATCCCTGAAAAGCTCCCTTACTTTATATTGCAAGGCTTTCCAATTGCCAAAGACATCAGTGCCAGACCATGAAACAACAGGCCAGCAATCGTTTAGCTGCCAATACAAGGAACCCATACAACGGGGTTTATCCCTTCTTTGTGCTTCAATACCCATCCCTATTCCATGAGCCTGAACAATTTGACTGAAGTAAATCAGTTGTTTTAAGTCAGAAGGTTTAAGGTTTTCTCTTTCGATATAGGTAGCAATAGTTTCAAAACCTGTTGGATGTTTTTGATGGCACCTTAGACTTGGGGAATAGAGTGAATCAGCATATTCACTTTGAAAATAGCGAATTGTGGAAAGGGAAGGCAAAGCCTGAAATCCAAATTCACTCATGAAACGAGGCACCTTTTCCAAATATTTTTCAAAAGGCTGTAAGCCCCACCACACGCCCCAATAATGAGAGTCAGCCTGATACATGCTTTGTTCGCGACCCCAGCCATAAAGGGGTGAAGTAGTTACATAAGCCCTTCCATTATCATATAATTCAACAGCTTTAGGAAGGATGTTATGAAAGATTTCAAGATAGGATCCCCAGATGAAAGCTGAATCAGCGAGGCTCATATTAAGGGCTTTTTGCCAGCCCCAGTTATGCCAGGCTTCATCAACCTCATTGTTTCCACACCATAATGCAATATTTGTATGTTTCCTAAGCCTTTTAACCTGATAAGCGGCTTCTGATTTTACATTATTTAAAAAAGCTGAATCACCCGGATACATAGCACAGGCAAACATAAAATCCTGCCATACCATAATCCCTTTTCGGGCACAGAGCTCATAGAAGATATCTTTCTCATAAATACCCCCACCCCAGATACGTAGCATGTTCATATTCGATTTGGCAGCCATATCAATAAGCTTTTCATAATCAGCATCAGTAACCTCCGATAAAAAGCTTTGCTGGGGAATATAATTGGCACCTTTAGCAAAAACAGGATGGCCGTTTAGCTTAAAATAAAACGATTGGCCTTGCTCATCCTTATCAAATACAGCTTCAATGATCCTAATCCCAAAAGGGACAACTTCTTTATAATAATAACCTGATTCAGATGTCAACTCTATAAGGATATCATAAATATATGGCTCACCCAGGCCGTTAGACCACCATAGCTTTGGTTCTTCAATGTCAAAGGCACTCTGAAAAGTATTGGTACCCTCCTGAAGCTTGATTTCTTTTTTAAAGAATTCCTTACCGGTTTTGTTGTCACTAATAACAATAGAGAGTGTTTGTTCCTTTTCGCTTTTCACCTTAAGAAGGGACTGGATTACAGCTTTGTCTTCAGTGATCTCTTTTGTGTAAAGAAACACATCCTCTGGGATAAAATCATTACTGGCTTTAATCGAAACCTTTTGCCATATACCTGCTGTGATATATTTGGGACCCCAATCCCAACCAAAATGATAAGCTGCTTTACGTGCAAACACCCATCTCCCACCTGGGACAATAGTTCTATACGCAGTAGAATCTTCAATAAAACGGTTTTCAGCCGATTTAAAATACACCTCAAGCTGGTTTCCCTGTTTTTTTAAAAGATCCTTGATGTCAAGTTCCCAACCGATATGCATATTGTTGGCAACCAGTATTTCCTCCCCGTTAAGTGAAACATTGGCATAAGTATCTAATCCTTCAAAGAACAAAGTGATATTTCGGCAATTATAAATTTTGTCATCCACATCAAAGGTACAACGATACGTCCAGTCTTCCCTGCCAATCCATTGCAATTCCTTTTCATTACATGAATCAAAAGGATGAGGGATAAGCTTATTGTTTAATAAGTCGGCATGTATGGTTCCAGGCACCTTAGCAGGATACCACTCATTGGCTCCCGTACGGGAGAACTCCCATTTTTCAGACAGGACCTTCTCGATAATAGCATTTTCTTTGGGTTTATTGCAAGAAGCAATGAAAGCCAGGAGCAGGGATAGTATTATAAGCCTTTTCATCTGTAAATGATTTTTTGTTTGGGGTCAGATGGAACTCCATGTTTGCATTTTACACTGATGTTAATGTACAATTATACACGAACATGGTCGTTTCAAGTATTTAAAGGTTTAGATTACAATCGAATACAAGACTTGCAATAAAGTCATGTTTATTGTTAGGCAATAGCATTCAGTGCAAAAGCATAAGCACCTAATGCTACAGCATTTGAAGTACCCAGTTTAGAATTCCCGACAGCTACCCATTTAGTGGGGTTGTAATTAACAAGCTTATCGGAAAAAGGAACTTTTACTTGTTTAGAAGAATAAGCTTCAAGGGTTTTGACAAAACCAGGATCTTCCATATTGAGGGCCTGAACTTCAAGACAGGCTACAGGATTATTTTTCCGATCGTTGAAAGAACGCTTAAGCTGTTCCATCATCTTAGGGGCAAACAAATCATAGGCATCAGCCAAGCCTCCCCCGATAACAACAGGTGCATCGAAGACAGTAATCAGGTCGGAGAGTATTGTCCCAAGAGCGAAACCCAGAGAGTCGAAAGCCTTTAGTGCAGCATTTTTATTTCCAGGATTTAAGCCTTTTGCAATTTGATATACATCAAGGGGTGTAATATTATCAACAATGAGCCCTGTTTGATTTTGGTATTCGATTGTAACAGCCCTTGCACTAATGCTTTCTTCAGCAAAACTATTGTTTAATAATGGATTCCTGAGAAGCCATACCTCACCGGCAGCCCCATTGTCACCAATAATCAGGTTTTGGTTCCTTACAAGGCCTCCACCAAAGCCTGTTCCTAAGGTAACACCAATGAGGTTATGGAAGCATTTTTTTATCCCCAAATGGGCAAGTTGATGGTTAAGAGCAGGCAACATCCCAAAGATTGCTTCACCATAGGCAAAGAGGTCTCCATCATTATTGATAAAAACAGGCATATTGAAATGCTGTTTCAGCATAGGACCTAAAGCTACACCACCCCTAAAAGCAGGAAGGTTACCCAGGTCGCCAATAATCCCATTAACATAATCTGCAGGGCCAGGAAAAGCAAAACTTATGGCAACCGGCACCTCATTAAGTTTATTCTTTACAGATTCAAAGCCCATAATGATTGTCTCCAGGCAAAGCTTAAGGTCATTGGCATTGGAAGCTAACCTCACAGGTTCAATGATTTCTTTAGCCCCTTTAACAGCACTGAAAACAAAATTTGTGCCCCCTGCATCGAGTGTCATAACCACCCTTTGATCATTAATGATATTCATCTCAAATGAATTTATAAACCTTTTTGAAGAAAAGAAAAGAGAAATAGTTTTTAAACAGTCCTGTGCATATCAGGTTTTTATCAAGAAAAATGCACAGGACTTTTTGTTTAAATCTACCTGCAAAAATAGGGTACCGGGCAGTATCCATACAGACCTAAAATCCTGCCCGGTAAACAAATAAAAATTATTTTCTTACTGATTTTAAAGCCAGGAACATTATATAGATGATACATGTAGCAGGAACTAAAAATCCCAGGAGTACATTTATATCAGCTACATAACCGGTAATTGGAGGTATAATAGCCCCACCCACTATGGCAGTGACCATCAAACCTGATAATTCATTAGCCCTATCGGGTAATGTATCTACAGTAATTGAAAATATTAAAGGGAAAATATTTGCAAAACCTAATCCCACCATAAAAATCCCTGCAAAAGCAACATATTGGCTTCCAAAGAATAGCATCACCATACCTGCAAGAGAGAGGATTACCGTTAGCATAAGAAACTTACCGGCTTTCATAGAACGAAGGATAAAGGCCCCTATCAGACGTCCAATAAAAATAGGCAGGAAGAACAAAGCCCAGGCTAACCATAATCCAAAATCAGAAATGCCATAAACCTTTTCCATTAGAATAGGTATTTGAGCGCTCATTGATACTTCAGCTCCCACGTAAAGGAATATGCCCAAAACCATCATAAACACAAATGGGTTTCCCAATAACCTGATACATGAACTAAATGAAGCCGGGCTTGCATCAATATTTTTCTTTTCAACAATACGTATTGAACGCACCCATAAAAAAGTAACCAAAAGGATAATAGCATATAAGGGGAACAGGATAGTCCAATCCATTCCAAACCATGTAGCCACAGCAGGAGGAATTAAAAATCCCAATGAAGAACCAATGGCTTTGATAGATTGGCCTAAAGAAAGGTTACTTGAGTATTTGCCTTCATCCGACACATCACGCATGATTGGGTTCCCTGCAACCTGAAGTGTTGTTGCCCCGGCACCCAAAAGCAAAACAGAAACAAACAAGGCATAAAGCTTAACATTTGAACCAGGTTCTAACTCTACTTGCGGGCCATACATCCCAAACAGGATAGGAATTAACAATCCGAAAAGGGCAATAAGCAAACCCATTGTAAGGATAAACTTTTTCCCTTTTTTATCCTGAAATACGCCAAGGGGGATTGATAGAATCCCAAACATAATGAATCCACTAGTTGTCATCAAAGATGCAACAAAGTTTGTAACCTGAAAAGTGTCCTTTACAAGGGAAACCAGTGGTCCAACCACATCGCCAAATCCCATAGCCAGGAAAGCCAGAAAAATCGGAAGTGTTTTGTTTTTGTTCATAATTAAGCAGTTTTTACGGATGATTCTCTAATAATGATATCAACAGGAAGAAAGACAGAACGCTCATGAAGGGCAATGCCTTTTTTCTCAATTTGTTTGATAAGCAAGTCAAATGCTTTTGCGCTAACCCTTTCAATAGGTTGCTCAATGGCAGAAATTGAAGGTTGTGTAAAACCAAAATACTGAACATCGTCAAAACCTATTAAAGCCACCTGCTCAGGGATTTTCACCGAAAGCTTGCGCAGGTGCATCAGGCAGGTTGAGGTGAGGTTGTTGTTCAATGTAAATATTGCTTCAGGAAAATCGCCATTTTGATAAAATTTCTGAAGCCGGTCTTTGATTGCATATTCTATTTCATTAAAAGGTGCTCTTATAAACCAATCATCGGGGATGGAGATTCCTGCATCCTGAAGGGCAGATTCAAAACCCTTTATCCTATCGTTAATTGTTGAGATATGCTCAGGTGAAACAGCTATCAGGGCAATCTTTTTTATCCCCTGGGTAAGCAGGTGTCTGGCAGCCATACGGGCACCACCAAAATTGTCAACCGAGACATTTGGCGATTTCATATTTGCAAATGTCCTATCAATCAAAACATGAGGAAGCCCCTGATCATAAAGCTTATTAAAATATTCAGCATTGTCCTGTGACGAAGAAATTATTAATCCGTCAACTTTTCTTTCCCTGAGCAATCTGATTTGCTCTTTTTCTTTATCAATATTTTCATCAGTACTACATATCACTACGCTATAGCCTCTTTCCCAGGCTGCATCTTCAATATTACGCGCAATCTTTGAATAAAAACGGTTTGAAATATCGGATACTATCAGACCAATGGTATTCGTCTTTCCCATCCTGAATCCTCTGGCCAACACATTGGGTTGATAATTTAGCTCTTTTATCTTTTCCCTGACCCTTTGTTGGGTATCAGGACTTATCCCATATTCGTCCCCTTTATTATTTATAACAAGGGAGACTAAGGTCTTTGAAACACCAAGGCTTGATGCAATTTCTGCAAGAGAGATTTTTTTAGTCATAAATGAAATTATTAATGCAAAGATATAAACAAACTAAAACGATTTAGAGAAAAGTTAAAATATTTTATTTTTTTTCTAAACCTGCAAATTTAGCATTTATTCGATTACTATTTCACTTATAAAAAGCCAAGCAGCCTGTCCTTCACCAGTATGGCCTTTAGGACAGACACCCAGATTCTTTGCAGTAATGCGAACAAACCTTATATCTTTAGCTTTTTCTTCAGAGCTAAACACTTTAGGAAACTTCTCTTTTATTGTTGGGGATATTTGATTATCCAGAACCTTTATCGTCTTATATTCAATCCCATCCTTTGAGCCTTCAAAGATTACCTGTGTAGGCAGAAAAATCCAGGAACCGGCATCCTGTAGGGCATCCAGTTCAATTTTATTAATATTCATTGATTTCCCAAGATCAACAACAGCAATAAAATCATTTGTCAGAAAGCCTTTCCATAAATCATCCCCATAATCAACACTTCCTCTTACCCCATCAACAAGGCCATATTTCCCCTGCCCGTCATAAATAGGGCTGTTTGAATTAAGAAGATTAACTTCACGGGCAAAAGCCTTATGGATGTTAAAATCAAAAGCAAGCACCTGATCAGTTGCTTTACCATCTTTAATAACAGCAGCTTTAAGGGTAGTGCTCTTTTTAACCTCAAATGGCCCCTCATATAAATTTGAATTGACATTAGGGTTTTCGCCATTAAGGGTATATCTGATTTCAGGATCAAACACATCTGTCAATAACTCCACCTTCATTGTCCTGCTTTGTTCATTAACGGAAGTCCTGGCATTCACCTGCCAGACACTTTTGGCATAATTAATCCCTAATGAATCATATCTCCTATATTGAAATTCCATACGTCTTGAAAAATCCTCCCATGACTTTTTTTCAGCAGGCGACCAAAGTGTTTCGGCCATGGCAGCCAGCCTTGGGAAATACATATACTCAGCATGCGAAGGGGTAGCAATAAACTCTGTCCACAGGTTTGCCTGGGCTCCAAGAATAAGGGTTGCTTGTTGTGGAGTTAGTTCATCTGGCACAGGTTCATAATGATATACATCTGCCAGGGTTGTTTTCCCGCCCCCTGCATAAGGCTCCATTTGAGGATTTCCCTGATATTGGTTAAAGTAACAATGGCTGCCCGGCGTCATAATAACATAATGCCCCGACCTGGCAGCATCTATCCCACCCTGCTCACCACGCCATGACATCACTGTAGAATTAGGTGCAAGACCTCCTTCAAGGATTTCGTCCCAACCAATAATATTACGGCCATGGCTATTGAGGAATGTTTCAATCCTTCTTATAAAATAACTCTGTAAAGCCTTTACATCTGAAAGTCCTTCCTCCTGTATCCTTTTTTGACAAAGGGGGCATTTCTCCCATTCTGTTTTGGTGGCTTCATCTCCTCCAATATGAATATATCTCGAAGGAAAGAGATCCATAACTTCAAGCAGGACATCTTCAAGAAAATGAAAGGTTTCCTCTTTTCCAGCGCAATAGATATGGGTAATAGGCCAAATACCACCCGGGGCAACACCAAGGTTTTCTCCCGTACAGGAATATTCGGGATAAGCTGCCAAAGCAGACATCACATGGGCAGGCATTTCTATTTCAGGAATCACTGTGATGTTAAGCTTTGCTGCATAAGCAACAACAGCCCTTACCTCTTCCTGGGTATAATAACCTCCATAAATGTTTACAGCATTTGGATTCCCTAAGCCTCTGTTATCCCAATGGATATCATTTTTATCCTCCCTCCATGCCCCTACCTCAGTAAGTTTAGGATATTTCTTAATCTCAATCCGCCAACCCTGGTCATCCACTAAGTGCCAATGAAATACATTAAGCTTATGAAAAGCCATATTATCCAACAGATTTAAAATAAAGTTCACTGGCATGAAATGCCTTGAAACATCAAGGTGGACACCCCTGTATGAAAAACGGGGAAAGTCTGTTATTGTGGAAGCCGGGATTTCATTTTTGCAATCAGAACTCAGTATCTGATTAAGCGTCTGCATCCCATAGAATAATCCGGCAATAGTGTTGGCATTAATAAAGATACCATCTTGTTTGATATCAAGATTATAACCTTCCATCCCCAGAATAGGATTAAATGGCTGCTCCAATCGAAGTTCGATGGCTTTATCATTTTTTTCTGAAATGGGGCAGAACCTTTGAATGCAAAAATCTTTTCTGCTTAATGAAAAGACTTGTGTAATCAGCTCCCCTACCTTATCAATTTCCTGATTGTTATAATAAAAACTCAATGTATCCGGAACCTTATAAACACCTTTATGATAAGTTATCTTGTTTGGTTGGGGTATTATTGATATCCCTTCTGCCAATGCAGCACCAGGAAGGATAAAAACAATACAGGCTGTCAGGATTGATTTGAAAATTATATTCATAGTACAAAAGCTTTTTTACCGGTAGTTTTCAATTTTAAAAGTCCATGCTTCATGACCGGGTAATTCATTATACCCAATGCCATTAAGGTCGATGATTAGCTTCCCATCAGAATAAGACCAGGGCAGAAAGCCCTTCCGCCCTAAGAGGGAGATTTTAGTCCCGTCAACAGGTTTTTCAACAGGGAGGGAAAGCATATTATTATCAGGCCACTCAAAAACAATGGCATATAGGTTTCCATGGTTATGGGTGTAAGCCACATATTGTCTCATCGAAGAATAGGTAGCATTCAGTCCATCTCCATGAGCAATATCTATGGCTGAAAAGAGATTTTTCTGAGGAATAAGGGCTTCGGACTGAGAAGCTGATTTCCAATAAAGAGAGATAGAGGCTTCAAGCAAAGATTCATGATATTCAACTTTGATTGGATATTTCTTTCCCTTTTCAAGAAGTATTTTCCCTGAAAGGCCATCAGGCCTGTTTTCATTCATTGCTTCAGAATCCGTGCCGCCTGTATTTTTCTCCCAACGATCAATTACAAGCTTATTGTCAATATATAACCTGATACCATCATCAGCCAAAGCAGAGAAGGTATATTCTTCAGTAAAATCAGCCTGAATAAAACCATCCCATTGTGCTTTGAAATGATCTACTTCTATGGGATCTCCCGGTGAATTGCGCACCCAGTCAAAATGGATTTGAGGATCTATTCGTTTCAGTTCTACCTCTTTTTCTTCTCCAGGCTTCTTCCATGTAGTAGAAGCATAGATGGCTTCTTCGTTGATTTTTATCCAGGCGCCAAGGTCTTCAAGGCGTTCCTGTTGGAGCAAAGGTATTTTTCCATCAGCAGCCGGACCAACATTAATAGTAAGCCCTCCCCCATATCCAACAGTTCTTGCAAAGAGATGAATAAGCTCTTTTGATGTAAGATAAGCATCCAGGTTCTCATTCCTGTTAAGGGCAAAAGAGCGCCCTAATCCCCTAACTTCTGCCCATGGCCTGTTTGTTTTCACACCCCCGGAGCTATATTCAGGAGTGATATAGCCGATATCGCTCCCACTGCCCCATCTGTCATTCACTATGGCATCAGCCCCTACCTCATTATAATACCATGCAATAAGTTCACGGGCATGCCATTGTTCGGCAGTATTAAACCATTCACCATCAGTGAACAATAAATCAGGCTTATAGGTGCTTATAAGCTCTTTATACTGTGGAATCATATGTTTCTCAACATAAGTTCCAATAGAATCATGTGGATCGATATACCAACGGTGCAAAGGGTTATTCCATTCCGGGAGTGAATAATAAAGCCCCAGACGAATGTTCCTTTTTTTAACAGCTTCTGCGACTTCGCCAACTACATCCCTCATAGGCCCTACCTCAGCACTGTTCCATCCCGGAGCATATTTGCTTGGCCACATACAATATCCATCGTGGTGCTTTGATACAAATATGATATATTTTGCACCGGAGCGTTCAAAAATCCCTGCCCATTCATCAGCATCAAAGAGTTCAGCTTTAAACAATGGGGCAAAATCTTCATATTTAAAATCAGCCCCATAGTATTTCTTCATAAACTCAATCCTGTTCCGGGCACCGGATTGAATGCCTCTCAGAAACCATTCACTATATGACTCAGGACCACAATATGATGGGACAGAATATACCCCCCAATGGATAAATATCCCCAGTTTAGCATCTTTAAACCATTGGGGATAAGGCCGTGAACGCAGATACTCCCATGAGTCAGGATATGATTTTTGCTGACCAAATGCCTTGCTTCCATTTGTATAACACATCGCAAAGCAAATCAGAAGTATAACGAGAAAACGATTTATCTTTGGCTCCATCTCAATTTAATTTAATTGTTCTCATTGCTTACTGTTATCGTTCTGCTACTCTGACCAGAGAGGTCAAACGACTTCAAAGTTACCTGGTTCACTGAAACATCAACTGCTTCGCTATAAACAGGGGATTTCTCATCCGGCTCAGTCCCATCAGTTGTATAACGGATAATCAATCCGGGATATTCTGTATTAGCAAATAATTTGTTGTTCTTCAGTAAAGCTCCCGGAGGCGGAATCCGATAATTATATCCACCAAAGAGTACCGACAATCGGGGTAGCTCATGAACTGCAAGGGCATTGGCAAAGGCATTCCAATCTTCGGCAATCTGTTTCTCTCTCAGTTGCTTATCCGGGGTGGTTTCCCATATCCGTTCCTTTGCCCATGCCGACTCAGCAAAACCTGCTAACTTTGGCAAAAGGGAATACTCAAGCATCTCTGGCCCCAGTATGGTTTCACCCCATAGTTGTGCCTGTATCCCTAAAATTTTATCCCTCGAATTTTTATTAATCCTTTCCATTTTTGCATATTCAACTTCTGTATCAACAAGCCTTCCCATATTATCTTTTATCGTTGACTTAAAGACATCATAAGGATTGTAATGCCATGCACTTTTTGTATCAACAAAACCTCCCCAATACAAACCCGGTTCATAGGGTGCCTTATTGTAAGCAAGATCTAAATAAAAGTTTGTCACATGGCATAATACCACCGGATAGCCTGCATTAGCAAGGCGGTATGCCAGATCTTGCATCCCCCACAGGTTGTTCCATACATAAGGAATTACATCTGGTCCTGCAAGCATTTTGTTTGGGATCAGTGAACCTTCCGGGCTCCTTACAAGCCCAATTTCTTCCCAGCCTCCCATTCTTAGCCCTTTTTTACGAAGTATTTCTATTACCCTCTTTAGATAATATGCATGCATATTTTCGCGAAGCAAGGGATCATCTATTGATTGCTTCAGTTTTTCAATCATGGGTGATTGCGTCCATGCACCCGGGGCAACCTCATCGCCCCCCACATTAAAAATATCAGGCTTCAATCCTGCCTTATCATACATTTGAAGCACAGCATCCAAAACAGTTTCAAAAAATGTATAGGTAGATTCCCTTGCCACACAAACCACATTGTCAGAATAATATTGGGCAGATTTGTAAACTGATTTATCTTCCGGATCAATGAGCCTATACTTTTCAGCCTCTTCTGCCATTCCCTGTTTCATAAAATTCTCATACCTGGCTTCCATCGCCTTAATTGCTGCCCTTGAATGCCCTGGCATATTTATCTCAGGAACCACTTTGATATGCCTTTGGTTGGCGTAGCTTAAAATCTCAACAAAATCATTGACACTATAATATCCATTACCGTGATTTCCTTCATTATCATTAAAGGGACCTGAACCATAGGATGGATGAAGCATATTGTCATTTACTTCTGTATGGCCCCTGCTTGATGAAACAGATGTCAGTTCAGGGAGTGCAGGGATTTCTAATCTCCAACCCTCATCATCGGTGAGATGAAAATGAAAGGTATTAATTTTATAAAAAGCAAGAATATCAAGAATCTTAAAAATCTGCTCTTTCTCCTGGAAATTCCTTGCCACATCAACATGGACTCCCCTGTAGGCAAAACGAGGCGCATCTTCGATAACAAGCTCATTTAATGTAAAAGATCCCGCTTTAGAAATCATTGATTCAACTGGGAGCAAAGCAATAAAACTTTGAATTCCATAAAATACGCCCCCTGAAGCTGCTCCTTCAATAATTATTGTCTTATTAGTATGAACAGAAAGCCTGTATGCTTCATTGCTTTCAAAGCCTCTTTTTATAAACCCTGTTTTTAATATCAGACTATTGGCTTGATTGCTCTCACCTTCTTTCAATAATACTTCTTTATCAAATATGGCCTCTATTTGATTCTTAAGATAATTGGCCTCAGAAATCAAATCCTTTTGGTATTGAATGGTTAAAGGAAATCTAAAATCAACAACATTCTCATTCTCAACATAAGATAATGGGGCAGGTATTATTTTCCGTATTTGCCTGGCAGGTAGTGAGTACAGGTTTTGGTTTTCCTGATAAGCTCTTTCGGGTGTATATTCAGCCTCCTGATCTGCCAGGTGACGTTGAACCTGCTCAGGTCTGTTTAAGGGAAGGTTTTTGAAAGCACTTGCCTCAGCAATATGTTGTTCCCCGCTATTATCCAGGAACACCCAATAACAACCTTTTGGGGTATCAGTATCTTTTATCCACCAATGTGAACTTTCATACCAAAGGCTTATTTGCTGGCCGGGAGCTAAAGAAAAACCGGGAAGGGGGCTTATTTTGTAAAAGTCTCCGCTTAAGCGTTCAATCCTTAAGCCCGACAATGTATCATAGGACAATAAATCACGTGGGGATTGATTGAAATAAAAAGACCAGTTATCATCACCTAAGGTGATGGAACTATTGTTGGATATTTTAAATACTGCCTGTACTGCCGGATTGGAATCATATACACTACTTATGACCTCCCATTCAACGGGTAATTTATCAGCTTCAGGAACTTTGTTCGACTGGCAGGACATCAATACCATTGCCATCCCTGAACAAATTACTGCTAAGCTTATCAGGTATGAGTTCCTGATGTTTTTTCCCTTAAAAAAAGATGTTTTTTTCATAATGAAAATCATTATTGAAATTGTTTTCTATATTTGCATCTAAATCGAATTAGGTCACAAGGTAGTATTTTTTTATTAATTGGGGAACCAATTGGTCATAAAAAATATTACCCATGGCACACTACTAATACCATATCGTCAACCCTGAATATAAAGAATAAGTAAGCAATCAAAAAACACAAAAACTAAAAAAGCTCTATACACTAACAACAAAAAAAAGATAAAAGCTTAAAAATGGGAATCAGATTGTTCATAACAGGAATTGCCTGCCTGATAAGTTTCATTGGTTGTAAGCCCAAAGAAAGCATTCAAACAATCAGTTCACCTGACAACAACATCAGCTTTTCCCTTATCATTGAAAATGGCAGCCCTTATTATAAAGTTGAAGCTTTTAATAAAAACATCATTGATAAATCCCCACTGGGCTTTGAGTTTAAAGGACAGGAACCCCTTGCATCAGGATTGGAACTGATTGCTTCGAGCGAACAAAGTTTTGATGATACGTGGAAAACAGTTGTTGGGCAATCATCAGAAATAAGAAATCATTATAACGAAGCAGTTTGGGAGCTCAGGGAAAAAGAAGGGCTTAAAAGGAATATAAAAATCATTGCACGTTCCTATAATGACGGAGTGGCTTTCAGATATATCCTACCTGAATGGCCAAACACTGACAGCCTTTTAATCACCAAAGAAAAAACAGGATTTAGGTTTGCTTCAGACCATAAGGCATGGTGGATCCCGCAGGATGAATTTGCTTATGAATCCTTACATCAATACACCCTGTTATCTGAAATACCTGCTGCCAATACTCCAATCACAATTGAAACCAATGACAGCCTGTATATCTGTATCCATGAAGCAGCCCTGCTTGACTATTCTGAGATAACGCTTATTAAAGATACATCTGTAGCTGTTGGCTTTGCAGCAGCACTCTGGCCGGAACCTGATGGTGTTTGTGCAAGGATTGCCTTACCGTTTAAAAGTCCCTGGAGAAGTATTATTATAAGCAAAGATGCAGGAGGGTTAATTGAATCCAACCTGATATTAAATCTTAATGAACCCTGCGCCCTTGAAGATGTATCATGGATTAAACCCATGAAATTTGTGGGTATCTGGTGGGGCATGCATATTGGAAAATATACCTGGACTTATGGCGAAAAGCATGGAGCTACAACCCAAAGGACAAAAGAATATATTGATTTCGCAGCCCGACATGGCATTGAAGGGGTGCTTGCTGAAGGCTGGAACCTTGGTTGGGAAACATGGGCTACGGATAAACAAAACATACAGAACTTCACAAAAGCTTATCCGGACTTTGATTTAAAAGAAGTTGTAAGATATGCAAAAGAAAAAAATGTTCAGTTTATCTCGCACCACGAAACAGGCTGTAATATCCCTGAATATGAAAAGCAAATGGAAGAAGCTTTTGCATTGTGCAAAGAATTGGGAATACAGGCAGTAAAAACAGGCTATGCAGGCATTGTAAGCCCCGAGGGCTATCATCATCATGGGCAATATATGGTAAGGCATTTTCAAAAAGTTGTTGAAACTGCCGCTAAGTATCATGTAATGCTGGACGTCCACGAGGGTATTAAACCAACAGGCCTTGAGCGGACATGGCCCAACCTGATGTCCACCGAGGCCATTAGGGGCAATGAAACCAATGGGGGCTATAAAGCTACCCCGCCCTATCACCATACAATATTACCTTTCACTCGCTTTATTGCCGGCCCTGCTGACTTCACCCCCGGAATCTTTAATATCATCCACAGCCCTGAATCCAACAGGAGGCTCTACTGCACCCTTTCAAACCAGATGGCATTGTTTGTTGTGATGTATAGCCCGATGATGATGGTTTCGGATATGATTGAAAACTATGAAAACCATCCTGCTTTTCAGTTCCTGAAAGATGTGCCTGCTTCCTGGGACGAAACAAAAGTTTTGAATGCGAAACCTGGTGATTATGTAGTGATTGCCAGAAGAAAAGGCAATGACTGGTTTCTGGGAGGGGTAGCGGATGAAAACTGCTTTCAGCTCAAAATTCCTTTGTCTTTTCTACCAGACAGCACCAAATGGGAAGCTCAAATATATAGCGATGCATTACAAACTGATTGGGAAAAATCACCAACAGTCATTGATATTCAAACATATAGCACCACTGGCATCGACACCATTGAAGCTGCCCTCTCAAAGGCAGGGGGCATAGCAGTGCATTTCAAGGCTGTAAACGAAATCGCTGAGGAAGTAAAACCTATTAAGGATTATAACATTAATGCATCTGAAAAGATCAAAGCATTTAATAAGCTAAAAACTTATGGGAGCCACGATAACAACCATCTGGCAAAAGGTAAATTGGTCAGTCTTAAAAACCCTTTTAGTTTTAAATACCCTTCCTCCGGCAAGAATGCCCTTACGGATGGACGGATTGGCTCCTATAATTACAGCGATGGCTCATGGCAGGGATTTGAAGGAACTGACCTTGAAGCTGTCATTGATCTTGGAAACAGTATTCCAGTTAATGAAATTTCAATTGATTTTCTTTATTCACCAAACGACTGGATCTTCCTTCCCGAAAAAGTATCGTTCTTCACCTCAACCAATGGAACCAATTATTCATATATTGGTGAAATACATTACAAAAACAATAAGCCTGAAAATATTAATATTGTAAAACGGATTGAGGCCAGCCAGAAATTAGAAAACCAACAAATCAGGTACATCAGGGTTAATGCCAAAAGCATTAAAACATGTCCCGGATGGCATTATGGAAAAGGGCAAAAAGCATGGTTGTTTGCCGGGGAAATTGTTGTAAAATAGGGACTGCCAGATAAAACTGATCCTTCAATAATCCTTAATAAATCATTTCTGGCAAAAGGCAGACGATTAACAAGTTGATAAAAGTTATAGCTCCTGAAAACAGGAAAAACCACTTCTGGCAGATTAAAGTCATGAATTGATTTTACAAAATAAAAAAACACGACAATGAAGACTTCAAAACAATTAAAAAGCAGAATGATCAAATGGGTTTCCATTACTATTGTTTTGGCATCATGCCTCATGGTATTACCCTCGTGGAACCTGGTAAAAGCAGAAAAACCTTTCAACCTGCTTTGTTACAATCTTAGATACGACAATCCAAAGGATGGCATCAATACCTGGAATAACAGAAAACATTTCATCAGTGATATGATAAAATTTTATGATATTGATTTACTCTGCGTCCAGGAAGCCCTTCACAATCAATTGAACGACCTGTTAAAAGAAGCCCCTGATTTATCATTTGTTGGCGTTGGCCGTGAAGATGGCAATACTAAAGGGGAATATGCTGCAATCCTTTTTAACAAAAAAAGATTTCAATTGGTAAACTCGGGGAACTTCTGGCTTTCAGAAAATCCTGAGACACCCTCATTGGGTTGGGATGCCACATGTATAAGGATTTGCTCCTGGGCTGAATTTAAACCTATTGACGGAAGCAAAAGCTTTTTTGTTTTTAATACCCATTTCGACCATGTGGGTGAAATTGCAAGGCTTGAATCTGCTAAACTCATTGTAAAGAAAGTAACAGGCATTGCTAAAAACAGCCCGGTAATTATAACTGGGGATTTTAACACAACTCCTGAAACAGAACCCATAAAAACAATCACTGAAACATTTAACGATACCTATAGCTCTTCCCTGCAAAAACACTATGGCCCGGAAGGGACATGGAATGCATTTGATTACCAAAGTCCTCTTGACACAAGGATAGACTATTGTTTTGCAAGCAAGCACCTTGAAGTCCTTAAACATGCCCATCTCGATGATGCCCGTGATGGCAGGTTCCATTCTGACCACCTTCCTGTTTTTGTAAAACTGTTTGTCAGGTAATCCTGATATGCCTTATCACACCCAAATTAAGTAACCACTTTATTTAAATGCTTTATGGAACGTAGAGAATTTATAAAAAACCTTGGATTGATTGGGCTTGCCTTGGCTACAATGAAATATCAACTATTCGGTTCAGGGCTATTTCACTCCGGGAAGGCCCAATGGAAGAACTGGTTATGGATGGGACCTGAGAAAGGATTAAGTGATGAGGACTGGAAGAAAAAACTTGAAGTTATAAAAAATTATGGCTTTGATGCCATAAAGCTATTTAAATTTCAAAAGAAGCTGAGGCATCAGGTATTGCATTGTTCTCATACCATCATATCTCTGATATTCACATCAATAGCTTTCATTAAAGCAATGATAATAGGCAACCTTAAACTTATTGATTGATTCCTCTTTTTGTTTTTGTATTATCCATGGTTTATTTAATTTTACATTGCTTTAAGCTTGTTCTTTAAAATAAACCAAAATATCGGCCAGATTGTTTTTGCTGATATTCCTTATGCAGGGTCCTGGAAACGGGATCCTGCTTTTTTTCGTAATTGCTTTAAACAAAAAATTACTTAAGCATGAATAAGTTCGCAGAAATCCTGATTGAAGTTGCTGCTTTCACCCCCTGTTCGGCCTTAAAAGCTGCCTCTGCCGGAGCACATCGTATTGAATTATGCTCGGGCTATTCCGAAGGCGGCCTGGCCCCTTCTGCCGCTTCTATCCAATATGTAAGGAAAAAAACCAATATTCCTGTCCATGTGATGGTAAGGCCCAGAATTGGGGATTTTGTTTATAATGATATTGAAAAAGAAATCATCATCAAGGATGTTTTGTTCTGTAAAGAGAACCACATCGATGGCATCGTAGTAGGAGTCCTGACAAAGAACGGCATGCCAGATAAAAGCTTTACCCAAAAAATCGTAGAGATGGCATATCCAATGAAAGTCACATTCCACAGGGCTTTCGACCTGTGCCCCAACATCTTTGAAGCACTTGAAATCCTAAAAGACTGCGGCGTCCACCGAATACTAACCTCCGGAGGGCAAGCCACTGCCCCAGCTGCTATTCCCTTAATCGCTGAACTTATCAAGCAGGCAGGCGATGATCTGATTATCCTTCCGGGAGGAGGCATTAATCCTTCCAATGTAAAAGAACTCATCCTGAAAACGGGGGCCAAAGAAATTCATTTCTCCGGTAAGTCATTGCTTACAAGCCCCATGAGACCCCATCCCAAGGTTAATCTTTGCTCCAATGGGGAAGTTGATGACTACAACTGGTTTGAATCAGATAGCATGAAAATCAGCGAGATGATAAACACCTTATCCTAAAGGGCATCCAAGTCAAATCCATTATCCCTGATACTCCCGCACACTTTTCTGAACACAAGCCGACCGCTCCTTCCAGAGAAAATAAACGTAACATCGTATGCTCCCCATTAAATACATCTAGGAAATAAGGTTTTTATCAATAAATTGGG